>NZ_DATGOP010000068.1:0-55301 GCF_035305885.1 Pseudonocardia sp. | reverse complement strand
CTGAGCCAGGATCAAACTCTCCAACAAAAACCTGGCAAAACGTCGAGGACGGGGCCTCGACAAAAAATCAAACTGGCACAAAACCAGTCCATGAACAAGCTCGACACACTGTTGAGTTCTCAAGAGACACCCGCACACCATTTCGGTCCTCGCGGACCGGGCCGGGGCAACTTTCACACGGTACGTGGTCCTGCTCGCGGAGTCAAGCGCTCCGCCAGGCCCACACCCGTCCAGCCTAGCACCGTGGTGCCGGGGCCTTCCGGGGCGGCCGCCGTGACCCGGGGGCTGACTCTGGGCCGGAGATCCGTCCCGGTCTGTCGTGCTGCCCGCCGTCGGCGACGAGGAGAAAGTTACACACCCCCGTCGGAGGCCCTTTCACCGGGGGGTCCCTTTGTGATGTTGTCGCAGGTCAGATGCCGGTTTCGGGCGGATGGGCGGGGCCGGGCCGCAACCCGCCCCCGCCGAGGGCTCAGCTCGCGCGGACGCCCGCGAGGTTCCGCTTGCCCCGGCGCACCACGGCCCAGCCCCCGGCGAGGAGGTCCTCCTCGCCGAGCGCCCAGTCCTCCCCGGGCACCTTGGTGTTGTTCACGTACGCCCCGCCCTCGGCCACGGTGCGCCGCGCCGCGCTGCGGCTCTCGGACAGGCCGGTGGCGAGCAGCAGGTCGACGATCGTCGGCCGTTCGCTGATCTTCACGTCCGCGTGCGGCACCTCGGCCAGCGCCGCGTCGAGCGTGCCCGCGTCGAGCTCGCGCAGGTCACCGCGCCCGAAGAGGGCCTGGCTGGCCGCGACCACCTGCTCGGTGGCCCGTTTCCCGTGCACGAGCGTGGTGAGCTCCTCGGCGAGCCTGCGTTGCGCGGCGCGCGCGAAGGGCCGTTCGTCGACCTCCCGCTGCAGCTCGTCGATCTCCTCGCGGGACAGGAACGTGAAGTAGCGCAGGTACCGGATCACGTCGGCGTCGGCGACGTTGATGAAGTACTGGTACCAGGCGTACGGCGTGGTCATCTCCGGGTCGAGCCAGACGTTCCCGCCCCCGGTGGACTTGCCGATCTTGCGGCCCTCGGAGTCGGTGACGAGCGGCGTGGTGAGGGCGTGCACCGCGGCGCCCTCGACCTTCCGGATCAGGTCGACGCCGCCGACGATGTTGCCCCATTGGTCGGAGCCGCCGATCTGCAGCTTGCAGCCGTACTCGCGGTACAGGTGCAGGTAGTCCTGGCTCTGCAGCAGCAGGTAGCTGAACTCCGTGTACGACATGCCGTCGCCCGCGAGCCTGCGCCGGACCGTCTCCCGGTTCAGCATCACGTTGATCGAGAAGTGCTTCCCGACGTCGCGCAGGAACTCCAGCGTGGTCTGCTTGCCGGTCCAGTCGAGGTTGTTGACGACGAGCGCGCCGTTGGGGCCGTCGAACTCGACGAACCGCTCCAGTTGGCCGCGGATCCGGCCGGCCCACTCGCTCACGGTCTCGGCGCTGTTGAGCGTGCGCTCCCCGGTGTCGCGAGGATCACCGATGAGCCCGGTGGCCCCGCCCGCGAGGACGATCGGCCGCGCCCCCGCCTGCTGGAACCGCCGCAGTGTGAGCAACAACATCAGGTTGCCCGCGTGCAGGCTCGGAGCGGTGGGATCGAACCCGGCATAGAGGGTGAGCATCCCGCCCTCCAGGTCGCGCCGCAGCGCGTCGAGGTCGGTGCTCTGCGCGATCAGGCCGCGCCACTCCAGCTCGTCGAGGATGTTCGTTCCCACGCCCCGATCCTCCCCCACCCCGCGGGAGCGCCCTCAGCCGCCCAGGTGCGCCGCGAACTCGGCGGGCAGCTCGTCGAGCAGCGCCGGCAGGCTGAGCACGCTGCTGAACGACAGCGCGACGCCCTGTTCCTGCGTGAGCTCGACCACCCGTCCTTCCCGGCCGACCCGCAGCGCCGGGTAGCCGGGCTGGGCGTCCAGGGCGGCGTTGTCGTTGCCGGGGATCTCGAGCCAGCCGACGACGTCGTTCTCGTCGAGCAGGTCGAGCCGCTCGTGGCTGATGTCGGCGTAGAAGCTGTCCCCGGCGAGCTCGTCGAACACCGGCGGGACCGTGAAGCCGAGCGAGGTCAGGAACCGCCCCCGGTTGTCGTCGGAGGCCCAGACGAAGTAGCCGGTGCCGGTCGAGCTGGCGGCGGCGATCGCGGCCCGCCGCCCCTGGAACTGCGGGTACTGCTCCCGGACCGCGGCGAACCGCGCCTCGAGGTCGGCGACCATCCGCTCGGCTTCCTCCGCGCGCCCCAGCGCGGCGCCGATCAGCCGGGTGGTGTCCTGCCACGCGGCCTGGAACGGGTCGGCGCCGACGGGGTGGGCGATGGTCGGCGCGAGCCGGGAGAACGTGTCGTACTGCTGCTGGTCCAGCCCGGCCGACACCGCCACGATCAGATCGGGCTGCAGCGCCGCCACCGTCTCAACGTCGATCTGTTCGCCGACGAGCACGCGGGGTTGCTCACCCCGCAGCCGGTCGCTCGCCCACGGCCAGGTCGCCGACGGCCGGTTGCCGGTGAACTCGCGGATCCCGACCGGGACCACCCCGAACGCCAGGATCGTGTCCTGATCGGTGTAGCCCAGTGACACGACCCGCTGCGGCGCCGCGGGGATCTCCGTCGTGCCGAGCGCGTGCTGCACCGTGATCGGGAACGCGCCGTCGCCCGCCTCGGTCGGCGCCGGGCCGGCCGAGGCCGGTCCCCCTCCCCCGCACGCGGTGAGCAGGACGGCAGCGGCGAGCAGCGCCACGACGGCGCGCAGGCGGACGATCACGCAGGAAGGCTAGGCTGGCCTTACCCCCGGCGTCCAGTCGACGTGACCGGCGCGCCGCGCCCGGGCCGGTACGGGCTCACCGCGGGCGAGCCGTCGATCCAGAACCGCCACGGCAGCTCGTGGGCCGCGGCCACGCCCACCCGTGGCCCGCTGCGCACGAGGGCCGGGTCCACCGGCGGGGCGGCCAGCAGCCGGACCGGTGACGTGGGGTCGGTCACGTCCACGCCGTTGTGCTCGCGGCCCAGCCCGAGCAGCGCGGCGAGCCGCGCGGGCCCCTTGGCGAGGTCGGCGTCCCGGCGCGCGGTCGGGCGGCGCGCCCGCGCCACGGCGAGGTCGGACACCACCTCGCCCGCCCGCAGCAGCACCGCCCCCGCGACCCCGTCCTCCAGCGCCGTGATGTTGGCGCAGAAGTGCATGCCGTAGACGAAGTAGACGTACAGGTGCCCGGCCGGCCCGAACATCACCGCGTTGCGCGCGGTGCGGCCGCGGAAGCTGTGCGACGCGGGGTCGTCGGCGCCCCGGTAGGCCTCCACCTCGACGAGGCGGACCGCGACCGTGCCCTCCGGCGTGTCCGCGGCGACCGTGCAACCGAGCAGCCGCACGGCGGCCTCGATCACATCGACGGCCAGCTCCTCCCGGGGGAGGAGCCCGGTCGCGCCCTCGGTCACGTCCGTCTCAGTCACGTTCGGCGAGCGCCAGCCGCACGCACACCGCGACGCCCTCCATCGCCTTGCGCACCTCCGGCAGCGGCGGGAACGTCGGGGCGAGCCGGATGACGCTGTCCTGCGGGTCCTCGCCGTAGGGGTGCGTCGCTCCGGCCGGCGTGAGCGCGAGGCCCGCCTCCTTGGCCAGCCGGACGATCTCGGTGGCGGTGCCCTCCGGCACGGTCAGCGTGACGAAGTACCCGCCGGACGGCTTCGACCACTCGACGCCGGGGGTGTCGGCGAACTCCCGGGTGAGGATCTCGTCCACGGCCGCGAACTTCGGCGCGATGATCTCCCGGTGCTTGCGCATGTGCGCGCGCAGCCCGTCGGCGTCGCGCAGGAAGCGCGCGTGCCGCAGGTGGTTGACCTTGTCCGGCCCGATGGTGCGCTTCGAGGTGAGCCGGACCCACCAGTCGACGTTCTCCGGCGAGGCGCCGAGGAACGCCACCCCCGCCCCGGCCAGGGTGATCTTCGACGTGGACCCGACGACGAACGGCCGGTTCGGGTTGCCCGCCTCGGCGGCGAGCGCAAGCACATCGGCGATCTCCACCTCGTCGTCGGTGAGGTGGTGGACCGTGTAGGCGTTGTCCCAGATGATCCGGAAGTCGGGCGCCGCGGTCGGCATCGACGCGAGCCTGCGCACCGTCTCGTCCGAGTACACCGCGCCGGTGGGGTTGGAGTACTTCGGCACGCACCAGATCCCCTTGATCGTGGGATCGGCCGCCACCAGCTGCTCGACGACGCCCATGTCCGGGCCGTCGTCGAGCATCGGGACCGGCACCAGCTCGATGCCGAGCCGCTCGCACACCCCGAAGTGCCGGTCGTAGCCGGGCACCGGGGCGAGGAACACGACCCGCTCCTCGTCGGCCCAGCGCCGCTCGCCGCCCGGCAGCGGGCTGAGCAGGGCGTGCACGAGCAGGTCGTGCATCAGCTCGAGGCTGGAGTTGCCGGCCGCGATCAGCTGCTCGACGGGGACCTGCAGGAACGGCGCGAAGATCTCGCGCAGCTCCGGCAGGCCCATCAGGCCGCCGTAGTTGCGGGTGTCGGTGCCGTCGGCGGCGCGGAAGTCCTCGGCCCCGGGAAGGCTCAGCATCGGGGTGGAGAGGTCGAGCTGCGCGGCCGACGGCTTGCCCCGGGTGAGGTCGAGCTTCATGCCCTCGGCCTGGAGCTTCTCGTAGGCGGTGCGGGCGTCCTCCCGCCCGGGCGTGGTCATGCTGATCCTCCAATGTCGGTGAGGGCCTGGCGCGCGGCCGCCGCGGTGGCGCGCAGCTCGGCGAGCTGCTCGGCCACGCGCTCCCCCGCGGTGCCGCCGCGGGCGGCCCGGGACGCGATCGAGCCTGCCACGCTCAGCACCTCGCGCACGTCCGGGGTCAGGGCCGGGTGGACGGCGGCCAGCTCGGCGTCGGTCAGGTCCTCCAGGCCGACGCCGCGGGCCTCGGCCGCGCGGACGCAGCCTCCGGCCGCCTCGTGCGCCACCCGGAACGGCACGCCCTTGCGCACCAGCCACTCGGCCACGTCGGTGGCCAGGGTGAAGCCGGCCGGGGCCAGCTCGGCGAGCCGGTCGGTGTGGAAGGTGAGCGTGGCGACCATCCCGGCGACGGCCGGCAGCAACAGCTCCAGCTGCTCGACGGAGTCGAACAGCGGCTCCTTGTCCTCCTGCAGGTCCCGGTTGTAGGCGAGCGGCAGCCCCTTGAGCGTGGCCAGCAGCCCGGACAGGTTGCCGATGAGCCGGCCCGCCTTGCCGCGCGCGAGCTCGGCGACGTCCGGGTTCTTCTTCTGCGGCATGATCGAGCTGCCGGTGGAGAACGCGTCGTCGAGCGTGACGTAGCCGAACTCGGCGGTCGCCCACACGATCACCTCCTCGGCGATCCGCGACAGGTCGACCGCGATCATCGCGAGCACGAACGCGGCCTCCGCGGCGAAGTCGCGCGAGGCGGTGCCGTCGATGGAGTTGGCCGCCGAGGATTCGAAGCCCAGCTCGGCCGCGATGGCCTCCGGGTCGAGGCCGAGCGAGGAGCCCGCGAGCGCGCCCGACCCGTACGGGGAGACGGCGGCGCGCCGGTCCCAGTCGCGGAGCCGGTCGACGTCGCGCAGCAGGGCGTGGGCGTGCGCGGCGAGGTGGTGGGCGAGCAGCACGGGCTGGGCGTGCTGCAGGTGGGTGCGCCCGGGCATCGGCGCGTCGGGGTGGGCCTCCGCCTGCGCGACGAGGGCGTCGACGACGTCGAGCACGCCGGCGCCGACCCGGCGGGCGGCGTCGCGCAGCCACATCCGGAACAACGTGGCGACCTGGTCGTTGCGGGACCGCCCGGCGCGCAGCTTGCCGCCGAGCTCCGGCCCGGCCCGCTCGATGAGCCCGCGTTCGAGGGCCGAGTGCACGTCCTCGTCGTCGGGCGCGGGCCCGAACGCGCCGGAGGAGACGTCGGCGGCGAGCTTGGCGAGCGCGTCGAGCATCCCGGCCAACTCCTCGTCGGACAGCAGGCCCGCCCGGTGCAGGACGCGGGCGTGCGCCATCGACGCGCGCACGTCGTACGGCGCGAGGCGCCAGTCGAACTGGGTCGACTTCGACAGCGCCGCCAGCGCGTCGGCGGGTCCGGAGGCGAACCGGCCACCCCACAGGGCCATCAGTCGGTACCCGCTTCCAGCGCGGCCTCGTCGAGCGAGGAGGCGTAGTCCCGGTCCTCGGCGCCGTCGGCCGCCGCGATCCGGTCGAAGCCGCCCGCGGGCAGCTCCCCGAACAGCGTGCCGTGCTCGACGAGCACCGTCCCCTGCTCGTGCGGCTGCCCGGCGTAGGCCTCCAGCTTGGCGCGGGAGTCGGCGATGTCGAGGTTGCGCATGGTGAGCTGGCCGATCCGGTCGGTCGGCCCGAAGGCGGCGTTCTCGACGCGCTCCATCGACAGCCGGTCCGGGTGGTAGGAGAAGCCGGGCCCGGTGGTGTCGAGGATCGTGTAGTCGTCGCCGCGGCGCAGGCGCAGCGTGACGGTGCCGGTCACCAGCGAGGCGATCCAGCGCTGGATGGACTCGCGCAGCATCAGCGCCTGGGGGTGCAGCCAGCGGCCCTCGTAGAGCAGCCTGCCGAGCTTGCGGCCCTCGAGGTGGTAGTTGGCGATGGTGTCCTCGTTGTGGATCGCGTTGAGCAGCCGCTCGTAGGCGATGAACAGCAGCGCCATCCCGGGCGCCTCGTAGATGCCGCGCGACTTCGCCTCGATGATGCGGTTCTCGATCTGGTCGGACATGCCGAGGCCGTGCCGCCCGCCGATGGCGTTGGCCTCGCGCACGAGGGCGACCTTGTCGTCGAAGTGCCGTCCGTTGATGGCCACCGGGTACCCGGCCTCGAACGTGATCGAGACGTCCTCGGGGTCGATGCGCACCGACGGGTCCCAGAACTTCACGCCCATGATCGGCTCGATCGTCTCGAGCGAGACGTCGAGGTGCTCGAGGGTCTTGGCCTCGTGGGTGGCGCCCCAGATGTTGGCGTCGGTGGAGTAGGCCTTCTCGGCCGCGTCCCGGTAGGGCAGCCCGTGCGCGGTGAGCCACGCGCTCATCTCGTGGCGGCCGCCCAGCTCCTGCACGAAGTCGGCGTCCAGCCACGGCTTGTAGATGCGCAGCTCGGGGTTGGCGAGCAGGCCGTAGCGGTAGAACCGCTCGATGTCGTTGCCCTTGAACGTCGACCCGTCGCCCCAGATGTTGACGCCGTCGGCCTGCATGGCCCGCACCAGCAGCGTGCCGGTGACCGCGCGGCCGAGCGGCGTGGTGTTGAAGTAGGTCCGGCCCGCCGAGCGGATGTGGAACGCACCGCAGGCGAGCGCCGCGAGGCCCTCCTCGACCAGCTGCGGCTTGATGTCGATCGCGCGGGCGATCTCGGCGCCGTACTGCTTGGCCCGGTCCGGGATGCCGGAGACGTCCGGCTCGTCGTACTGGCCGAGGTCGGCGGTGTAGGTGCACGGGATCCCGCCCTTGTCACGCATCCAGGCGACAGCCACGGACGTGTCGAGGCCTCCGGAGAAGGCGATGCCGATGCGCTCGCCCTTGGGGAGGGAGGTCAGGACCTTGCTCACGAGAGGGATCTCCTTGCTTCTCACCCGCGCGTGCCGCGCGGGGTTCGTCACAGTTCGCGCAATCGCGCGACGAGCTGGGCCCCGGTGAGCGGCTCGCGGGCCACCACCAGGACGGTGTCGTCACCTGCGATCGTGCCGACGACGTCGTGCAGGGCGGCGCGGTCGAGCGCACTCGCCAGGTAGTGGGCCGCGCCCGGCGGGGTGCGCAGGACAGCAAGGTTCCCACTCGCGTCCGCCGACACGAGCAGGTCCCCCAGCAGCTTCGCGAGCCGGCCGGTTCCGCCCTCGACCGCGCGGACGGGGCTGCCGTCGTCGGGCACCACGTACGCGCCGCGCACCTTCACCGCGCCCAGCTCGTCCAGGTCGCGCGAGAGCGTGGCCTGCGTGGTGGCGATGCCCTCCGCCTCCAGCAGGCCGAGCAGCTCGGTCTGGCTGTGCACGGCCCGGTCCCGGATCAGCTCGACGATCCGGGCCTGGCGGGCCGCGCGCGTCATCGTCGGAGGAGCCATGTCAGGAGCGCCTTCTGCACGTGGAGCCGGTTCTCCGCCTCGTCCCACACCGCGCTCGCCGGCCCGTCGAGCACCTCGTCGGTGATCTCGTCGCCCCGGTGCGCGGGCAGGCAGTGCAGCACGATCGCGCCCGGCGCGGCCCGCTCCAGCAGGGCGGAGTTGACCTGGAGCGGCCGGAACGGGGCTGCCCGGTCGAGGCCGTCGTTCTCCTGGCCCATCGACACCCAGGTGTCGGTGACCACCACGTCCGCGCCGTCGACCGCGGCGTGCGGGTCGGCGATCAGCTCCGCGCCGCCGCCGGTGTCGGCGGCGCGGCTCTTCGCGTCCCGCACCACCCCGCCGTCGGGCTGGAACCCGGCCGGGGCGCAGATCCGCACGTGCAGCCCGGCGGTGGCGCCGCCCAGCAACAGCGAGTGGGCCATGTTGTTGGCGCCGTCGCCGAGGTAGGTGAGCGTGAGCCCCGCCAGGCGCCCGAAGCGCTCGCGGATCGTCTGCAGGTCGGCGAGCACCTGGCAGGGGTGGAACTGGTCGGTGAGCGCGTTGACGACCGGGACCGACGCCGCCGCGGCCATCTCGTCGATGCGCGACTGGTCGCCGGTGCGCCACACGATCGCGTCGACGTAGCGGGACAGCACGCGGGCGGTGTCGGCGATCGTCTCGCCGCGCCCGAGCTGGCTCACCTGCGCGTCGACGATCAGCGGGGTGCCGCCGAGCTGGGCGATCCCCACCTCGAACGAGATCCGGGTGCGGGTCGAGGGCTTGTCGAACAGGACGGCGACGGCCTTCGGCCCGGCGAGCGGGCGGTGGGCGAACCGGTCGGCCTTCATCGCGTCGGCCAGGTCCAGGATCTCCCGCTGCTCGTCGGGGGTGAGGTCGTCGTCGCGCAGCAGGTGCCTAGTCATCGTCCGCGTCCAGGAACGTCGGGAAGGCCGCGAGGAACTCCCTGGCCTGCGCCTCGGTGAGCACGAGCGGCGGCACCAGCCGCAGCCGGTCGGGCACGGCGTTGTTGATGAGGAACCCGCCCGCCCGCGCGGCCGTCGCCACCGCGGCCGACGCCGGCTTGCGCAGCCCGATGCCGATCAGCAGGCCCGCGCCGCTCACGCCCGCGACGAGCGGGTGGCCCAGCCCCTCGATGGCCGTGGTGATCTCCTTGCCGAGCTGCGTGACGTGCTCCAGCAGGCCCTCGGAGGCGATCGTGCGCAGCACGGCCAGCGCCGCGGCCGCGACGACCGGGTTGCCGCCGAACGTGGTGCCGTGCTGGCCCGGCTTGAGCAGCTCGCCCGCGGCGCCGAGCCCGATGCAGGCCCCGATCGGCAGGCCCCCGCCGAGGCCCTTGGCCAGCGTGACGACGTCGGGCTCGATCCCGGCCTGCTGGAAGGCGAACCACGAGCCGGTGCGGCCGATACCGGTCTGCACCTCGTCGAGCACGAGCAGCGCCCCGCGTTCCGCGGTGATCCGCCGCGCCGCCTGCAGGTAGCCCTCCGGCGGGTTGACCGCGCCGGCCTCGCCGAGGATCGGCTCGAGGAACACCGCGGCGGTGTCGGAGTCGACCGCCGCCTCCAGCGCGGCCGCGTCGCCGTAGGGGACGTGCTCGACCCCCGGCGTCAACGGGTGGAACGGTGCCCGCTTCGGCTCCTGGCCGGTGAGCGCGAGCGCGCCCATCGTGCGGCCGTGGAACGCGTTCTCGCACGCGATGATCTTCGGCCGGCCGGTGCGGCGGGCGATCTTGAACGCCGTCTCGTTCGCCTCGGCGCCGGAGTTGCAGAAGATCACCCGGCCCGGGTGGCCGATGAGCTCGAGCAGCTTCTCGGCCAGCTCGAGCGGCGGCTCGGTGATGTAGAGGTTCGAGGTGTGGCCCAGCGTCTGCAGCTGCGTGGTGACCGCCTCGACCACGGCCGGGTGCGCGTGGCCGAGCGCGTTGACCGCGATGCCCGCCACCAGGTCGAGGTAGCGGTTGCCGTCGGCGTCCCACACCTCGGCGCCGCTGCCGCGCACGAGGGTGAGCGGCGGCGTGCCGTAGTTGTCCATCATCGCGGTGCGCCACCGCTGGGTCAGGCCGCTCGCGAGCTCGCTCATCCGGGCACCACCATCGTTCCGACTCCCTCGCTGGTGAACACTTCGAGCAGCACCGAGTGCGGGATCCGCCCGTCGATCACGTGCGCCTGCGGCACCCCGCCGCGCACGGCGCGCAGGCAGGCCTCCATCTTCGGCGCCATCCCGCTCGCCAGCCCGGGCAGCATCGGCTCCAGCTCGTCGGCCGTGAGCGAGCTGATCACCGACTCCGGGTCGGGGTAGTTGGCGAACAGGCCCGCCACGTCGGTGAGCACGACGAGCTTGGCCGCGCCGAGCGCCGAGGCCAGTGCGGCGGCCGCGCTGTCGGCGTTGATGTTGTAGACGGTGCCGTCCCCGTCCGGGGCGACGCCCGCGACCACCGGGATCCGCCCGGCGTTGACGATGTCGAGCACCGCGTCCGGGTTGACGTGCACCACGTCGCCGACCAGGCCGATGTCGACCTCCTCGCCGTCGACGAGCGCCGTGCGCTTCTCCGCGGTGAACAGGTGGGCGTCCTCGCCGGACAGCCCGACCGCGTACGGGCCGTGCTTGTTGATCAGACCGACCAGCTCCCGGCCGACCTGCCCCACCAGCACCATCCGCACGACGTCGATCGTCTCCGGGGTGGTGACGCGCAGGCCGCCGCGGAACTCCGCGGGCAGGCCGAGCCGGTCGAGCATCGCGGTGATCTGCGGCCCGCCGCCGTGCACCACGACGGGGCGGATGCCGGCCAGGCGCAGGAACACCATGTCCTGGGCGAAGGCCTGCTTGAGCTCCTCGTCGACCATGGCGTTGCCGCCGTACTTGACGACGACGATCCGGTCGTGGAACCGCTGCAGCCAGGGCAGCGCCTCGGCCAGGACGGCCGCCTTCTCGCCGGCGCGGGCCAGCCGGTCCTCAAGAGGAGTACGCACTGTTCTCCTCGACGTAGCCGTACGACAGGTCGGTGGTGAGGATCTCCGCGGCGCCGTCGCCGAGGCCGAGGCCGATCTCGACGAGGATGTCCGTGCCCTTCAGGTCGGCCGCGGACCGGTCGCCCGCGGCCGCGCCGCCCCGGCAGAGCAGCACGCCGTTGATCGTGACGTCGATCTTGTCGGGGTCGACCTCGGCGTCGGAGTACCCGACGGCGGCCGCGATCCGGCCCCAGTTCGGGTCGGAGCCGAACAGCGCCGCCTTGACCAGGTTGTCGCGGGCCACCGTGCGGGCGATCGTGACCGCGTCGTCCTCGGAGGCGGCCCCGCCCACCCGCACCGTGATCCGCTTCGTGACGCCCTCGGCGTCGGCCTGCATCTGGCGCGCCATGTCCTTGCACAGGTCGGTCAGCGCCGCGCCGAACGCGTCGGTGTCCGGGACGACCCCCGATGCGCCGGACGCGAGCAGCAGGACCGTGTCGTTGGTGGACATGCAGCCGTCGATGTCGAGCCGGTCGAAGCTCACCCGCACCGCGGGGCGCAGGGCCGCGTCCAGGGCGGCCGCGTCGAGCACGGCGTCGGTGGTGATGACCGTGAGCATCGTGGCCATCGACGGCGCGATCATGCCGGCGCCCTTGGTGAACCCGCCGATGCTCCAGCCCGCGGCGTCGACGTGCGCGACCTCCTTGGGGACGGTGTCGGTCGTCATCACGGCGGTCGCCGCGGCCCGGCCGGCGGCGGCGTCCGCCCCGAGGGCGGCGTGCGCGGCCGCGACCCCGTCGAGGACGTTGTCGCGCGGTAGCTGGGACCCGATCAGGCCGGTGGAGCACACCGCGACCTCGATGGCGCCGCAGCCGAGCAGCTCGGCGGCCTTCTCCGCGGTGGCGTGGGCGGTCTGGAAGCCCTGGGGCCCGGTGCAGGCGTTGGCGTTGCCCGCGTTGAGCACGACCGCGCGCAGTTTCCCCGTGGTGAGCACCTGCTGCGACCACAGGACGGGGGCGGCCTTGACCTTGTTGCGGGTGAACAGCCCCGCGGCCGCGAACTGCGGGCCGTCGTTGACGACGAACGCGAGGTCGGGGCCCTCGCCGTTCCGGATGCCCGCGGCGACCCCGGCCGCCCGGAACCCCTTCGGCTGCGTGACGGTCACGGGGCCACCCCCGTGACGGGCAGGCCCGCGGTCTCGGGCAGGTCGAGCGCGAGGTTCATGCACTGGATCGCGCCGCCCGCGGTGCCCTTGGTCAGGTTGTCGATCGCGGCGACGACGACCAGCCGTCCGACGTTCGGGTCGACGGTGACCTGCAGCTGCGCCGTGTTGGCGCCGAGCGTCGACGCCGTGGCGGGCCAGGTGCCCTCCGGCAGCAGGTGCACGAACGGCTCGTCGGCGTAGGCCTTCGCGTAGACCTCGACCGCCTCGGCCGCCGACACCTGCGTGCGCGCCGTGCAGGTGGCGAGGATGCCGCGCGGCAGCGGCGCCAGCACCGGGGTGAAGCTCACCGAGACCGGAGCGCCGGCCGCCGCGGACAGGTTCTGCACCATCTCCGGGGTGTGCCGGTGCACGCCGCCCACCCCGTACGCCGAGAGCGACCCCATCACCTCGGCGCCCAGCAGGTGCGGCTTGAGCGACTTGCCCGCACCCGACGTCCCGGTGACCGCCGTGACCACCACTTCGGGCTCGACGATCCCGGCCGCGAACGCGGGCGCCATCGCGAGGCTCACCGCCGTCGGGTAGCAGCCGGGCACCGCCACCCGCTTCGCGCCGCGCAGCACGTCGCGCGCACCGGGCAGCTCGGGCAGCCCGTACGGCCAGCTCCCCGCGTGGGTGCCGCCGTACCAGCGCTCCCACGCCGCCGGGTCGGTGAGCCGGTGGTCGGCCCCGCAGTCGATCACGACCGTGTCGTCGCCGATCCGGGCCGCCAGCTCCGCCGACTTCCCGTGCGGGAGCGCGAGGAAGACGACGTCGTGCCCGGCGAGCGTCTCGGGGGTGGTGTCCTCCAGCACTCGGTCGGCCAGGGGCAACAGGTGGGGCTGGTGCGCCCCCAGTCGCGTGCCCGCGCTCCCGCCCGCCGTCAACGTCCCGATTTCCACGTCCGGATGCCCGAGCAGCAGCCGGAGGAGCTCTCCCCCGGCGTACCCGCTCGCACCCGCAACCGCTACCCGCGCCATGCGCATGACTATGCACGCTAGCGCAAGCTAATGCAATCCGGTTATCTGGCGGCGGGCTCGCGGCGTGGGTGGGTTCCGTGGGGCGCGACCCCGGTTGACCCGGCTGCCGGTTGGCGCGTCCGGTCGCCTCGGCGCTGCCTCGGCTGCGAGTGGTCGGGCGGGTGTGGCAGGTCGCGGGGGGTGGGTGGTTGCGTCGGGTGCACCACCGAGAAGCGCGGTTGCGTGGGCGGCGTACCCGGCTTGGGGGGGGACGCCGGTCCGCGACGAACCCGCCGCGGTCGCGCACTGCTCGACCGAGAGGGAGTCGCCGTCCCGGTTCGGTGTGATCGTCTTGTGGTCGATGTGCGGGCGAGCAACCCGACCTCCACGTCGCGATCGCTCAGAGCCTCGAACGGGGTGGGAAACGGAACAACAGCGCCGGACATCAGGGGCTCCTCCACACCGGGTGTGAGGCGAGGATGACACCCGGGTCTGACCCTTTCGCGCCGCTGAAAGCGGCGCCGCCAGGAGGCCAGAGGCAGGTCCCGCAGAACCCAGCCGCTACCCCATCGTCTTCTGCCCGTCCAGCGACTCGCGGATGATGTCCGCGTGCCCCGCGTGCTGGGCGGTCTCGGCGACGATGTGCATGAACACCCGCCGGGCCGACCAGGTCGCCCCCTTCGGGAACCACGGCGCCTCCGGCAGCGGGTGGGTGAGGTCCAGGTCGACCGTGGCGACCAACTCGTCGGTGCGCCGGGCGATCTCGTCGTAGCGGGCCAGCACGCCCTCGAGGGTCTCGTCCGGCAGCAGCGTGAAGCCCGCTTGGTACTGCGCGATCTGCTCCGGGGTCGGCTCGGCCCAGTCGGTGCCGCCGCCCATCGCGGCGGGTCCGTCCAGGATGAAGTCGGCCCAGCTCTTCTCGGTCTCGGCGACGTGCTTGATCAGGCCCCCGAGCGTCAGCTCGCTGACGGTGGTGCGCTGCCGGGCCTGGTCGTCGGTGATGCCCTGGACGGTGTGGCGCAGGAACCACCGGTGCGTGGTCAGGGTCTCCAGGATGTCGGCGCGCTCGCCGGTCAGCGTGGCTGTGCTCATCAGAGCCTCCTCGGGGGTCGGTCTCGATCGGTTCCGGGGTTACGTTACGGAGCACAAGTGCCACTTCTTGACCTCAATCCACGGGAATCTCGACGGCATGGCGAACACGAGCTCGCGAACGCTGCGGCTGCTGTCCCTGCTGCAGACCCACCGGCACTGGCCGGGGCCTGCGCTGGCCGACCGGCTCGGGGTGTCGGTGCGGACGCTGCGCCGCGACATCGACCGGCTCCGCGAGCTCGGCTACCCCGTGGAGGCCAGCCGCGGCGTCGACGGCGGCTACCAGCTCGCCGCGGGCGCGGCGCTGCCGCCCCTCGTGCTGGACGACGAGGAGGCGGTGGCGCTGGCCGTCGGGCTGCAGGCCGCCGCGCAGGGCGGGGTGGCCGGGATCGCCGAGTCGTCGGTGCGGGCGCTCGCCAAGGTCGTCCAGGTGATGCCGCCCCGGCTGCGGCGCCGGGTGGACGCGCTGCGGGCCATGACGGTGCCGGCGACGTTCGGCGGGTCGGCACCGAACACCGACCCGGGCGTGCTCACCGCGCTCGCCCAGGCGTGCCGCGACACCGAGCGGGTCGAGTTCGGCTACACGGCGCGTTCCGGTGAGCGCACCGACCGGCACGTCGAGCCGCTGCGGCTGGTGTCGCTGGGCCGCCGCTGGTACCTCGTCGCCTACGACCTCACCCGGCACGACTGGCGCAGCTTCCGGGTCGACCGGATCGACGCACCCCGCCGGACCGGCGCCCGCTTCCTGCCGCGCACGCTGCCCGCGGCGGACGCCGCCGAGTTCGTGCGGGCGTCCACCGACCAGGCCCTCGGCTGGGACGTGGAGGTGCTGATCTCCGCCCCCGCCGATCGGGTCCAGCCGATGGTGGGCCGCTGGGGGACGGCCGAGGACGCGGGCGGCGGGCGGTGCCGGCTGCGGATGCGCGTGGACTCACTCGACTGGCCCGCCATGCTGCTCGGGGCGCTCGGCGCGGAGTTCGAGGTGGTGTCACCCCGGGAGTTGCTCGACCACGTGCGCGGCTGGGCCCGCACGTTCGACACGGGCCGCCTGAGCGCGCCGTAGGTTGGGCCCGTGCACCCGATCGTCGAGCGGCTGCGCGCCGACCTCGCCGCGCACGCCGACCCGGCCGCCGCCGCGGAGATGCAGCGGTACATGAAATCGGCGATGCCGTTCCGCGGCGTCCCGAAGCCCGCCCGGGAGCGGCTGCTCAAGGCCGCCGTCGCCGCGCACGCGATCGCGGACGCGCGCGAGCTCGAGGCCGTCGTGCGGGAGCTCTGGGACGGCGCGCGGTTCCGGGAGGAGCGTTACCTCGCCCTGTCGCTCACCGGCCACCGCCGCCACCAGCCGTGGCTCGACCCGTCGTGGCTGCCGCTGCTGCGGCACTGGATCGTCACCGGCGCCTGGTGGGACTTCACCGACGAGATCGCGACCCGCCGGATCGGCCCGCTCCTGCGCGCGCACCCCGACGAGCTCCGCCCCGTGGTCCGCTCCTGGATCACCGACCCGGACCGCTGGCTGCGCCGCACCTCGGTCATCTGCCAGCTCAAGGCCGGCCCCGCCACCGACCTCGCGCTGCTCACCGAGGCCATCGAGGCCAACCTCGACGACCAGGACTTCTTCCTCCGCAAGGGCATCGGCTGGGCCTTGCGCCAGCACGCGCGGACCGACCCGGACTGGGTCCGCCGGTTCGTCGCCGAGCACCCGGGGCTCTCCCCGCTGTCGCGCCGCGAGGCGCTGCGCCGCATCGGCGCCTGAGCCCGGCGAATCGCGCGGAACGGCCCCGGGAACCGGGGGTCGCCGGATACCGTCGGCGCCGTGCTGCGGATGCGGGTCTGCGGGGCGGTGCAGGTGCTCGCGCTGGCGCTCGCCGGCTGCACGACGACCGTCGCCGGGTCCCCCGCCGCGGCGGGCCCCGGCGTCGACGGGCTGGTGGCCGACGTGCTGGCCGACGAGTGCCTGCTCACCGCCGCCGAGTTCGCCGAGCTCGTCGACGTGCCGGTGGGGCCGCCGCAGCAGGGCACGGTCGAGCGCGGCGACGGCACCCGCAGCGCGGGCTGCGTCGTGAGCGCGGAGTCCGGCCCGGTGGCACTCGTGAACGTCTACGGGGTGCGGGAGGGCACGCCGTCCGACTACGTCCGGGTCGCCGACACCGGGGGACGGCGCGCGCTGCCCGGCGTCGGCGCCGGCGCCGCGGTGATCGGCACCGCGGCCGGCCCCACCCTGCAGTTGGCGAGCGACCGCCACCTGGTCACGATCCTGGTGTCGGGCAGCGTGCCCACCGACGACGAGTGGCGCGCCGCCGCCCGCGCCGCGCTCGCCCGCCTCCCGGCCTGAGCCCTACCCGCGCAGCTCGGCCGCGTGCCGCTGCGCGGCGAGCGCGACCGCGGCGTCGCGGGCCTGGTTGGCCTCCTCGCTGGTGAGGGTGCGATCCGGGGCGCGGAACCGGAGCGTGAACGCCAGCGACCGGCGCCCCTCCCCCACCTGCTCGCCGGTGTAGACGTCGAACAGCCGGACGTCCTCGAGCAGGTCGCCGCCGCCGTCCTGCAGGGTCTCGGCGAGGTCGGCCGCGGGCACCGAGGTGTCGGCCACCAGCGCGACGTCCACCGAGACCGGCGGGTAGGGCGACACCTTCGGCGCCGGCCGGTTGTCCGCGAGCGGGATCGCGTCGAGGTCCAGCTCCATCGCGCAGGTGCGCTCCGGCAGCCCGAGCGCCTCGACGACCTTCGGATGCAGCTCACCGGCGTGGCCCACCACCCAGTCGCCGACGCGCAGGGCGGCGCACCGGCCCGGGTGGAACGGCGGCAGCTCGGCCGCGGTGACCCGCAGCTCGACGCCCGCGGCCTGCCCGACGAGCCGGCCGGCCTGGATCGCGTCGGCCCACCCGGCCGCGCGGCCCGGCCCCCACCAGCCGCGGCGCTCCCGCTCGCCCGCGAGCACGACGGCGACGTGCAGCGGCTGCGCCGGCAAGGCGGCCTCGATCTGGGCCAGCTCGGCGTCCGACGGGCGGCCGGAGACGTCCGGGTCGGGCATCGGCTTCGGCTCGGCGTGCGGCAGCACCACCTGGCCGACGTGGAACAGCGCGAGGTCGGTGGCCCCGCGGGAGCGGTTGCGCACGAGCGTGTCGAGCAGCCCCGGCAGCAGGGTGGTGGCGAGCTCGGCGCGCTCGGCGTCGAGCGGGTTCAGCACGTGCACGGTGCGGCGCCGCGCGTCGTCGGCGGGCAGCCCGAACGCGTCCCACACCGACGGCCCGACGAACGGGAACGGCTCCACCTCGACGTAGCCGGCCTCGGCGAGGGCGCGGGAGACGGTGCGGCGGCGCTGCTGGCCGGGGGTGAGGCCGCGGCCTGCGGGCGCGGCGGGCAGCACCGACGGGATCGCGTCGTAGCCCTCCAGCCGCAGCACCTCCTCCACCAGATCGGCGGGCTGCACCAGGTCGGGCCGCCACGACGGCGGCTGCGCGACGACGCGGGCGCGGCCGTCGTCGCCGGTGACGAGGTCGACGGCGCAGCCGATCTGGGTGAGCCGGCGGACCGTGGCTCCCGGCGGGTAGGTGAGCCCCGCGACCTGGTCGGGGAGGTCGATCGGCATCTGCACGGGCGCCTGCTGCGGCGCGGCGCCCGCGTCGGTGCGGCCCGGGGCGAGCCGGCCGCCGCCGTGCTCGACGAGCAGCTGCGCGGCCCGCTCGGCGGCGATCGGCGGCAGCTGCGGGTCGACGACCCGCTCGAACCGCTTCGACGCCTCCGACGGCAGCTTGTGCCGGCGCGCCGCCCGCGCGATCACGGCCTGCCGGAAGTGGGCGGCCTCGATGAGGACGTCGATGCGCCCGTCCTCGCCGGGCTCGCCGATCTCGGTGGACGCGCCACCCATCACGCCGGCGAGGCCGATGGGCCCCGAGTCGTCGGTGATGAGCAGGTCGTCGGGATCGAGGGTGCGCTCGACGTCGTCGAGGGTGACGAGCTTCTCCCCCGGCTTCGCGCGCCGCACGACGATCGGGCCGGACACCCGGCCCGCGTCGTAGGCGTGCAGCGGCTGGCCGAGCTCGAGCATCACGTAGTTGGTGACGTCGACGACCAGCGAGATCGGGCGCATGCCCGCGGCGAGCAGCCTGCGCTGCATCCACCACGGGGACGGCTTGGTGGGGTCGACGCCGTCGACGCGCCGGGCGACGAACCGCGCGCAGCCGGGGTCGGGCAGCTCCACCGGCCAGGCGTCGCCCTCGGCGGCGGGCACCTCGACCCGGGTGGCCGGGTCGGTGTAGTCGACGTCGAGCGAGCCGGCGAGCTCGCGGGCGAGCCCGCGCACGGAGAAGCAGTAGCCGCGGTCGGGGGTGATGTTGAGCTCGACGACCGGGTCGTCGCGGCCCAGCAGCGGCAACGCGTCGTCACCCGGCTCGGCGGTGCCTGGCGGGAGCACCAGGATCCCGGCGTGGTCGGAGCCGATCCCGAGCTCGCGGGCCGAGGCGATCATGCCGTCGGAGACGTGCCCGTAGGTCTTGCGCGCGGAGATGGTGAACCCGCCGGGCAGCACGGCGCCGGGGAGCGTGACGACGACCAGGTCGCCGACGGCGAAGTTGGTGGCGCCGCAGATGATGCCGCGCACCTGGTCGCCGACGTCGACCTGGCACCACCGGATGGGCTTCTTCAGGCCCTCGAGGGTCTCGAACTCCTGGACCCGGCCGACGACGATCGGGCCGGTCAGCTCCGGCGGCCGGTGGACGTCCTCGATCTCGAGGCCGACCCGGACGAACGCCTCGGCGGTCTCGTCGACCGGCGGGAGCTCCCCGATGTGCTCGGCGAGCCAGGACAGCGGAACACGCACTCTTTCGCCCTCCTGGGCAGACTCAGACGCCGAACGCGCGGCTGAACCGCACGTCGCCCTCGACCATGTCGCGCATGTCGGGGATGCCGTTGCGGAACTGGAGCGTGCGCTCCAGGCCCATGCCGAACGCGAACCCGGAGTACTCCTCGGGGTCGACGCCGCAGGCGCGCAGGACGTTGGGGTTGACCATGCCGCAGCCGCCCCACTCGACCCAGCCGGCCCCGCCCTTCTTCTCCGGGAACCAGACGTCGACCTCGGCGGACGGCTCGGTGAACGGGAAGAACGAGGGCCGCAGCCGGGTGCGCGACGCAGGCCCGAACATGGCGCGCGCGAACGCGTCGAGGGTCCCCTTGAGGTGGGCCATCGTGATGCCGCGGTCGACCGCGAGCCCCTCCACCTGGTGGAACACCGGGGTGTGGGTGGCGTCGAGGGCGTCGGTGCGGAACGTGCGGCCGGGGCACACCACGTAGACGGGCAGCTCCCGCTCCAGCAGGGCGCGGACCTGCACCGGGGAGGTGTGGGTGCGCAGCACCATGCCGGAGCTCTCGGACTCGCCCAGGTAGAAGGTGTCCTGCATCGTGCGCGCGGGGTGGTCCTTGCCGAAGTTGAGCGCGTCGAAGTTCATCCACGACGACTCGACCTCGGGCCCCTCGGCCACCTCCCAGCCCATCGCGACGAACACGTCGGCGATGCGGTCGGCGATCTGCGTGACCGGGTGCCGGGCGCCGCGCGGGATGCGGTCCCACGGCAGCGTGACGTCGACGGCCTCCTCGGCGAGCACGCGCGCGTCGCGCTCCTCGACGAGCACCGCGCGGCGGGCCTCGTAGGCCTCCTGGACCTGCTGCCGGGCGGCGTTGACGCGCTTGCCCGCCTCGGCGCGCTCCGACGCGGGCAGCGAGCCGAGCTCGCGGCGGGCGAGCAGGATGGGCGCGCGGTCGCCGAGGTGCGCCGGGCGCACGGCGGCGAGCTCGGCGAGGTCGGACGCCTCGGCGAACGCCCGCTCGGCGGCCGCGACCGCCGCTTTCAGCGCGTCGGGGTCCAGCAGGCTCTGGACGTCGAGGTCCGTGCTCTCAGTCATGGTGCAGGCGATCCTATCGGCGACGTGCTGCGGCACTCGCGTAGAGGCAGACGGCGGCCGCGGTGGCCAGGTTGAGGCTCTCGGCGCGGCCGTGGATGGGGATGCGGACGCGGTGGTCGGCGCGGGCCGCGACCTCGGCGGGCACGCCGTGGGCCTCCCCGCCGAACACCCACGCCACCCGCCCGGCGAGCACCGGGCCGGCAGCGGGTTCGTGCAGGTCCAGCTCCCCGTGCGCGTCGGCGGCGAGCAGCGTGAGCCCGGCGGCGGCGCAGGCGTCCAGCACCGCGGCCGGGTCGCGGTCGCGGGCGAGCGGCAGGTGGAAGACGCTGCCGGTGGAGGCGCGCACCGCCTTGCCGTTGTGCGGGTCCACGGTGTCGCCGGCCAGCAGCACCGCGTCGGCGCCCGCGGCGTCGGCGACCCGGATGACGGTGCCGGCGTTGCCCGGATCGGCGATCCCGACGCACACGGCGACGAGCGACGGGCGCTCGCCGAGCGCCGCCGCGACGGGCACGTCGAGCAGGTCGCAGACCGCGATCAGGCCCTGCGGGGTGACGGTGTCCGACAGGGTGGCCGCGGCCCGCTCGGTCACCGGGCTGATCCGGGCGCCCGCGTCCGCGGCGGCCGCGACCAGGTCGGGGTGCCGGTCGGCGGCCGCGTCGGTGACGAACAGCTCGCGCACCCGGGCGTACCGGACCGCCTCGCGGACGGCCTGGGCGCCCTCCACGAGGAACCGCCCGGCCCGATCGCGGCCCGAGCGGCGCAGCAGCTTGCGGGCTGCGACGACGCGCGGGGTGCGTTCGGTGCCGGGCGGTTCGGCGTGCGCCGCGCGAGGACTCAGGCGGCGCTCCCGTTCTGGGCGGGCACGTTGGCGCGGGCGAGCTCGACGAGCGCGGTGAACGCGGCCGAGTCGCTCACGGCGATCTCGGCGAGGTTCTTGCGGTCGACCTCGACACCCGCGGCCTTGAGGCCCTGGATGAAGCGGTTGTAGGTCATGCCGTTGGCGCGGGCGGCAGCGTTGATCCGGGTGATCCACAGCTGCCGGAAGTCGCCCTTCTTGGCGCGCCGGTCGCGGTAGGCGTAGTTGAGCGAGTGGAGCACCTGCTCCTTCGCCTTGCGGTACAGGCGCGACCGCTGCCCGCGGTAGCCGCTGGCCAGCTCGAGGGTGGTGCGGCGCTTCTTCTGAGCGTTGACCGCGCGCTTCACGCGTGCCATGGGGGTCTTCCTTACGTGTCGGGCCGGCTGCGGGGTGTCCGCGCCGGCTCAGGCGGGTGGGGAGGGCGTGACGGTCAGCGACCGAGCAGCTTCTTGACGCGCTTCACGTCCGCCTTGCTCACCGGCACGATGCCGGCCAGGTCGCGCGTCTCCTTGCTGGACTTGACCTCGAGGCGGTGCCGGAGGCCGGTCTGCTGGCGCCGCAGCTTGCCGCTGCCGGTGATCCTGACCCGCTTGGCGGTCCCGCTGTGCGTCTTGTTCTTGGGCATGCCTAGTCCGTTCACGATGACGCCCCCGTTCCCGGGGGCGTCGATGGGTTGTCCTGCGCGTATCCGCGGACGCCGTCAGCCCTGCTGCTGAGCCGCCGACCTGCGCGCGCTGGGCTTCTTGTTCGGAGCGATCACCATCGTCATGTTCCGCCCGTCCTGCTTGGGTGCGGCCTCGACCGTACCCAGCTCCGCCACGTCCTCTGCGAGGCGCTGGAGCAGCCGGAATCCCAGCTCGGGGCGGGACTGCTCGCGGCCGCGGAACATGATCGTGACCTTGACCTTGTTCCCACCCTCGAGGAAGCGCACCACGTTGCGCTTCTTGGTCTCGTAGTCGTGGGTGTCGATCTTCGGCCGGAGCTTCTGCTCCTTGATCGTGGTGAGCTGCTGGTTGCGGCGGGACTCCCTGGCCTTCTGCGCGCTCTCGTACTTGAACTTGCCGTAGTCCATGAGCTTGCAGACCGGCGGGCGGGCCTGCGCCGCGACCTCGACGAGGTCGAGCTCGGCCTCCTGCGCAAGGCGCAGGGCGTCCTCGATGCGCACGATTCCGACCTGTTCGCCGTTCGGTCCGACCAGGCGAACCTCGGGAACGCGGATGCGGTCGTTGATGCGCGTCTCTGTGCTGATGGGGTCTCCTCGTATCGACGTCGTGGGATGCGACGAAGCGGAGACCCGTTGGCCGAGCCGACGAACCGTGCGGCACGCCGGTGACCAGGACCCGGGCACCCTGGGGGTGTCGGGTGGGAGCGGGGCTCCGCTTGTCGCCCTGGCGTACTACACAACGCACGACAGGGTGGTCGCATTCCGAAGGGTACCAGGGTCGGCGCCGGTCCGCGCGCCACCCCGGGCGGCAACCCTCAGCTCGCCGCCGCGGCCTTCCTCCGACGGGTCGCCTTCGGGGCGGGGGCCTCCTCCGGCGTCACGAGGTTCCGCAGGAACCGGCCCGTGTAGCTCGCCGGGTTGGCCGCCACCTGCTCCGGGGTGCCCTCGGCGATCACCATGCCGCCGCCCGAGCCACCCTCGGGGCCCATGTCGATGATCCAGTCGGCCGTCTTGATCACGTCGAGGTTGTGCTCGATGACGATCACCGAGTTGCCCTTGTCGACCAGGCCGTTGATCACGCCGAGGAGCTTGCGGATGTCCTCGAAGTGCAGGCCGGTGGTGGGCTCGTCGAGGATGTAGATCGTGCGGCCGTTGGAGCGCTTCTGCAGCTCGGACGCGAGCTTGACGCGCTGGGCCTCGCCGCCGGACAGCGTGGGCGCCGGCTGCCCGAGCCGGACGTAGCCGAGCCCGACGTCGACGAGCGTGCGCAGGTAGCGCGAGATCGAGGTGATCGGCGCGAAGAACTCGGCCGCCTCCTCGATGGGCATGTCGAGCACGTCGGCGACGGTCTTGCCCTTGTAGTGCACCTCGAGCGTCTCGCGGTTGTACCGGGCGCCCTTGCACACCTCGCACGGCACGTAGACGTCCGGCAGGAAGTTCATCTCGATCTTGATGGTGCCGTCGCCGGAACACGCCTCGCAGCGCCCGCCCTTGACGTTGAACGAGAACCGACCGGCCTGGTAGCCGCGCACCTTGGCCTCGGTCGTGGAGGCGAACAGGGTGCGGATCTTGTCCCACACGCCGGTGTAGGTGGCGGGGTTGGACCGCGGGGTGCGCCCGATCGGCGACTGGTCGACCCGCACCAGCTTGTCGAGGCCGTCCAGCCCGGTGACCCGGGTGTGGCGGCCGGGCACCTGCCGCGCGCCGTTGAGCTTGTTGGCCAGCACCGTGGCGAGGATGTCGTTGACCAGCGTGGACTTGCCCGAGCCGGACACGCCGGTGACGGCCACGAGGCAGCCGAGCGGGATGTCGACGTCGATGCCGCGCAGGTTGTGCTCGCGCGCCCCGACGATCGTGAGCTGGCGCTTGCGGTCGCGCGGGCGGCGGATCTCGGGCACCGGGATCGAGCGCCGCCCGGACAGGTAGGCCCCGGTGAGCGAGGTGTCGTGCGCCTCCAGCTCGGCCACCGGGCCGCTGTGCACGATCTGCCCGCCGTGCTCCCCCGCGCCCGGGCCGATGTCGACGGCCCAGTCGGCGGCGCGGATGGTGTCCTCGTCGTGCTCGACGACGATGAGCGTGTTGCCCAGGTCGCGCAGCCGGGTGAGGGTGTCGATGAGGCGGCGGTTGTCGCGCTGGTGCAGCCCGATCGACGGCTCGTCCAGCACGTAGAGCACGCCGACCAGGCCGGAGCCGATCTGCGTGGCCAGCCGGATGCGCTGGGCCTCGCCGCCGGACAGGGTGCCCGCCGCCCGGTCGAGCGACAGGTAGTCGAGGCCGACGTCGAGCAGGAAGCCCAGCCGCGCCTGCACCTCCTTGAGCACCCGGCCCGCGATCATCGCCTGCCGCTCGTCGAGCTCCATGCCGTCGAGGAACTCCGCGCACTCGGCCACCGACATCGCCGCGACCTCGGCGATGGAGCGCTCGCCCCGCGTGCGGTGGGAGAGGGTGACCGCGAGGACCTCCGGCTTGAGCCGCGCGCCCTTGCAGGCGGGGCACGGCACGTCGCGCATGTAGCCCTCGTAGCGCTCGCGCTGCGACTCCGACTCCGTCTGGTCGAGGCGCCGCTCGAGGAACGGGACGACGCCCTCGAAGTTGGCGTAGTAGGAGCGCTCCCGGCCGTACCGGTTGCGGTAGCGGACGTGCACCTGCTCCTGCGTGCCGTGCAGCACCGCCTTCTGCGCCGCGGCGGGCAGCTTGCGCCACGGGGTGTCCATGCGGAACCCGATCGCGCGCGACAGGCCCTCGAGCAGCCGCCCGAAGTACTCGGCGGACTGCCCGCCCGCCCACGGCGCGATCGCGCCCTCGGCGAGCGAGAGGTCCGGGTCGGGGACGACCAGCTCCGGGTCGACCTCCTTCTTGATCCCGATGCCGGTGCACTCGGGGCACGCGCCGTAGGGCGAGTTGAACGAGAACGTGCGCGGCTCGAGCTCGTCGAGCTGGAGCGGGTGGCCGTTGGGGCAGGCCATGCGCTCGGAGAAGCGGCGCTCGCGCTGCGGGTGGTCGTCGGGGAGGTCGACGAAGTCGAGCACGACGAGCCCGTCGGCGAGCCGCAGCGCCGTCTCGATCGAGTCGGTGAGCCGCTGCTTGGCCGACGGCTTGACCGTGAGCCGGTCGACCACGACCGAGATGTCGTGCTTCTCCTGCTTCTTGAGCTTCGGCGGGTCGGTGAGCTGGTGCACCGCGCCGTCGACCATCACGCGGGAGTAGCCCTGCGCCTGCAGGTTGGCGAACAGGTCGACGAACTCGCCCTTGCGGGTGCGCACCACGGGGGCGAGCACCTGGAACCGGCTGCCCTCCTCCATCGCGAGGACCTGGTCGACGATCTGCTGCGGCGTCTGCTTCTCGATCACGTGCCCGCACACGGGGCAGTGCGGCACGCCCGCGCGGGCGAACAGCAGGCGCAGGTAGTCGTAGACCTCGGTGATGGTGCCGACCGTGGACCGCGGGTTGCGGTTGGTGGACTTCTGGTCGATCGAGACCGCGGGCGACAGGCCCTCGATGAAGTCGACGTCGGGCTTGTCCATCTGGCCGAGGAACTGCCGGGCGTACGCCGACAGGGACTCGACGTAGCGGCGCTGGCCCTCGGCGAAGATCGTGTCGAACGCGAGGCTCGACTTGCCCGACCCGGACAGGCCGGTGAACACCACGAGGCTGTCCCGCGGCAGGTCGAGGTCGACGCCACGGAGGTTGTGCTCGCGGGCGCCGCGTACTACCAGACGGTCGGCCACGGTGGAGAGCCTCCTCCAGATGCGGGGTGGAGAGCCGAGGGCGGCCCTCGATCCATGCTAGGCGCGGCCACCGACAGAACCGGTGCGACGGCCGGCGACCCGGCGAACGGCCGCCCGGCGGGGCCGGACGGCCAGGAGGAGGATCGCACACACGTTCGAACCGCCGCCCACCGGGGGCCACCCGGCGCCGTCCGGTCAGCGCCCGCCCGGTCAGCCCCCGACCGGTCAGCGCCCGCCCGGTCAGCGCCCGACCGGTCAGCGCGAGGGCGCACCCCGGTATTCCCGCACGATCTCCCGCGCGGCGTGGGCGAGCAGCGTCGAGTCGTTGGCGAGCATGACGAAGCCGGCCCCGCGCGCGGCGGCCGCGGCCCCGGCCCGCGCGTCGGCGCCGACCGCGAGCCCGCACGGCTTGCCCGCCCGCGCCGCCGCGGCGAGCACGTGGTCGACCATCTGCGCGAGCGCCGGGTCGCCGGGCGCGAGCCCGGCCGACAGCCCGAGGTCGGCCGCGCCGACGAACACCGCGTCCACCCCGTCGACGGCGAGGATGTCGGCGGCCGCGGCCACGGCCCGCTCGCTCTCCAGCTGCGGCACGACGAGCGCCTGCTCGTCGCCGAACGCCACGTACTCCGCGGTGGGCCGCATCCCCCACAGCCCCGCCCGGCTGGTGCCGCCCGCGCCCCGTCGACCCCGCGGCGGGAAGCGGGCGGCCCCGGCGACCGCGGCGGCCTCGTCGACGGTGTCCACGTGCGGGACGAGCACCCCGTGCGCCCCGGCGTCGAGCACCCGCTGCACCGTCGCGGCGCCGTGGTCGGGCACCCGCACCAGCGGCGCGACCCCGGCGAGCGCGGCGACGGTGACCATCCGGGCGGCGGTCTCGACCGACAGCGGCGCGTGCTCGAGGTCGACGACGACGAAGTCGAAGCCCGCGAACGCGGCGATCTCCGCCGGCTCGACCGCGGGGATCTTCAGCCACGTCCCCACCGGGGCCTGAGCGGGCGCGGGCCGGCCGGGCAGGGCCAGCAGCGCGCTCACGACCGCGCGTCGGGGGCCGGGTACTCGCTCGCGTTGAGCACCCACCCCGGGCGCGCGGAGAAGTCGGTCCGCGGCCCGGAGAAGATGTCGATCAGCTGGTTGCGCCCGCTGCCGACCGCCTCCGTGGTGTGGATGGTGGGCGGCGGGATGATCGTCACCGATGGGCTGCCCACCGTGACGTGGTCGTCGTCGCGCCACTGGGTGGCGTCGGTGCCCCACGGCGTGCGGATGTGGTGGGTGAACTCGCCCTCGACGGCGAGCGAGATCTGCTCGAAGTCGTCGTGGTGGTGCGGGGAGAGCTTCGTGCGGTCGCGCGGGCCGTCGTTGTGGTCCAGGAAGTTGACCATGAAGGAGCGCGACCGGAAGATGCGCCCGAACCGCCCGGGCTCGTCCGGCACGTCGGCGAGCGGGTAGATCCGCAGCGCGGGCCCGGCGGGGGGCTCCGGCCACGGCTCCAGCGGGGCGACGTTCGGGTGCGGCTCGGCGTAGGACGCGGCGTTGCGGGCGCGCTCGGCCCACGGCGTGCCGGCCTCGACCAGCCGCACCAGGTCGCCGTCGCCGAGCGCGGTGATCTCGCAGCG
Organism: Pseudonocardia sp.; assembly: GCF_035305885.1. Taxonomy (GTDB): domain Bacteria; phylum Actinomycetota; class Actinomycetes; order Mycobacteriales; family Pseudonocardiaceae; genus Pseudonocardia. The sequence goes on along the minus strand of NZ_DATGOP010000068.1, from coordinate 28,308 downwards.
GCCCGGCGGCAGGATCACGACGCCCCGCCCGCGCAGCTCCCCCTCCCCCGCGGCGGTGGCGAACCGCGCCGCGGACGAGTCGTGGGCGAGGATCACCACCTGCTCGCTGTCGAGGTCGGTGGGCTCCAGGGCGTCGCCCGCCACCGGTCGGACGTGGACCAGCACGACGTTCTGCGCGCGCACGATCCAGCTGCGGCTGCCCGCGGCGCTGACCTCGTCGGGCGCGAGCCGGGAGAAGTCGTGGTACTCGGGCGCCGCCACCGCGGCGGGGCGCGGCGGAGCGGCGGTGGCGGTGGCGGTGGCCAGCGCGGAGCGCGGGTCGGACGGGTCGTACACGGCGGTGCCTTTCTCGTTCGCGGTGTCGGTCGTCGCGGGATCAGTCGAGGCCGAGCAGGTAGCTGGGGTTGTCGCGCACGATCAGGCGCAGGTCCTTCTCCGACAGGCCGAGGTCGAGCAGGGCGCCTGCGACGTGCAGGAAGCCGTCGACCGGCTTCGGGTTGTTGTGCTGCCCCATGTCCGAGGCCAGCACGGTGTGCTCGGGGCCGATCTTCTCGATCCACTCCATGAGCGAGCGCGGGTCCCACTTCATGGGGCCCTCCGGGTGGTACATCACCGCCTCGTGCTCGATGAACGCGCCGAGCCGGACGTACTCGAGGCACTGCTCGGGGTCGGCGCCGATGACGAAGTTCGGGTGGCTGATCACCATGCGCCGCACGCCGCGCTCCCGGCCCGCCTCGAACAGCTGGCGGATCCGGTCGGGGTGCATGTGGCCCGCGGACATCAGCGCGCCGGTCTCGTGGATGACGTCGAGGACCTCGTGGACCTCCGGCCGGAGCTCGCCGTCCTCGCGGGTGATCTCCACCCGGTCGACGGTCAGCGGCACGGTCGCGCTCGGGAACTGGTCGCCCGAGGGGTGGCAGTCGATGTGGCGGCCCGAGGAGATCGTCGGGAACCACACCACCCGCCCGCCCATGTACAGCGACATGCGCACGGCGTGCGGGTTGATCCCGCCCACCATGCTGTTCAGCGCGACGCCGCCGAAGACCTGGGTGCTCACCTCGGCGAGCCGTCCTGACATCGCGAGCAGGTCCATCACGGTGTTGTGGTGGTGGGACTTGGCGACCATCGCCCGCATCCCGAGCCGTTCCGCCCCGTCGCGGGCCGCCTCGACGTGGTCGAACCGGCGGGGGAACGGGCTGGGCCCGGAGTGGCAGTGCAGGTCCACCAGGCCGTGCAGGGCTCGGGCGACGGCGGTGTCGGTCATGAGCACTCCTCGCTCTCGCGTTCACATCCCACAGTGCGAGTTCGGAATGCGAACGTCAAGACCTCGATGTGAACGAGACGCGATAAGTGGTCGGGGTTGTGCGCCGCGACGCGCATCGCTACCGTCCGAGGTGTTCGTATCGCGAACGTCGCGTTCAGAAGAGGAGGTGGTGATCACGTGGTGGGGCCCGACCCGACGGACCCGGTGGCGGAACCGGCGGAGATCCAGTCGGTGAGCCGGGCCGCGCAGATCCTGCGGCTCTTCGGCCCGGAGACGCCGGAGATCACCGCGAGCGAGGCCGCCGAACGGCTCGGCCTCAACCGCACCACCGCCTACCGCTACTGCACGTCCCTCGTGGCCGCGGGTCTCCTCGACCGCGGCGTGGCCCCGGGCTCGTTCGTGCCCGGTGGCCTGCTCCTGCAGGTCGGCGCGTTCGCGCTGGGTCGGCGCAAGGTCGTCGACCTGGCCCCGCCGTTCCTGCGCGAGCTGTCCGCACGCACCCACCTCACCGCGGTGCTGAGCCTCTGGGGCTCGTCCGGGCCCGTCGTCACGCGCGTCGAGGAGGACAGCACCCGCACGGCGCTCGTCACGGTCCGGGTCGGCACCCAGCTGTCGTTCGACACCGCACAGGCGAAGGTCTTCCTCGCCTACCACCGCGACCAGCTGTCCATCGGGCGGCTGCTGGGCAACCTGCCCGCGCCCCAGCGCGACGAGCTCTCCGCCGAGCTCGAGCGCGTGCGCGAGCGCGGTTACGCGGCCGCCGTCGACAGCGCGGGCATCGTCGCCGTCGGCGCCCCCGTGTTCGACGAGCACGGCATCTGCGCGGCCATCGCGGGCGTCGGCACCGACCGCACGGTCTCGACGTCCCCGGACTCGTCCACCGTCCGCGCCATCGTCGACACCGCCCGCGCCCTGTCCAAGGAGATGGGCGCCAAGGAGACGGGCGCCGAGCCCCCGGCGGGCTGAACCCGGCTCCACCGGCGCCCCTCCGCCCCCGCGCGTCCGGCGTGCCGGCGCGCGGGCCGACCGATGCCGCTCCGGAAAGCCACCGAAAGCCGAGGACGACGATGTCCGAACCCACCCCGTCGCGCCCCGCACCGGCCGACGACCCGGAGAAGGCCCGGGCCGCCGTCCGCGCGGGCGTGCTCGCCTACTTCGTCGACCAGTTCGACATCTACCTGCCGATCGTCGTGCTCGCCCCGGCGACGGCGTACTTCCAGTCGACCGACCTCGACCCGCAGACCTCCGCGATCCTCACCGCGCTGGTGTTCGCCTCGACGCTGATCGCCCGGCCGCTCGGCGCGGCCGTGTTCGGCCACTTCGCCGACACGACCGGCCGCAAGAAGACCACGCTCGTGGCGGTCGCCGGGTTCGGCATCACCACGCTGCTGATCGCGTGCCTGCCCGGCTACGCCTCGATCGGGCTCTGGTCGGTCGGGCTGCTCATCGCGCTGCGGTTCGTCGACGGCTTCTTCCTCGGCGGCGAGTACACCACCGCGGTGCCGCTCGCCATGGAGTGGAGCCCGCGGCACCGGCGCGGGCTCATCGGCGGGATCATCACGTGCACCTCGCCGGGGGCCTACGCGCTGATCGCCGCGATCACGCTCGCGCTGCTGCAGGTGATCCCGTCGGACGGGCCGGACTCCGCCTACGCGCAGTGGGGGTGGCGCATCCCGTTCGTCGTGGGCGCGCTGCTCGCCGCGGTGCTCTTCCGGCAGTACCTGCGCGAGGTCTCCGAGCCCCCGACCGAGCGCACCGCCAAGGGCGCCAGGTCGCCGCTGGCCGAGCTCGTGGCGGGCCGCCACCGCGGCGCACTGCTGCAGGTGTTCGTGCTGATGAGCGGCATCTGGCTGGTCAACAACATGACCAGCGCGGTGCTGCCCGGCCTGCTGGCCTCCGACCTCGGGCTCTCCAGCACGCAGGTCAGCGTGGTCATGCTCGTCACGATGGCGCTGGTCGCGGCGTCGTTCCCGCTGTACGGGATGCTGTCGCAGCGGGTGGGCCGGCGCGGCTTCTACACCGGCTTCGGCGTCGCGATGGTCGTGGTCGGCGGCGGGGCGTACGCCGTGCTCACCACGACCCGTCCGGCGTTCGGCCCCGCCCTCGCCCTCTCCGTCGTCGTCGGCGTCGCCACGCTCGGGGCGTTCGGGCCGATCGCGGCGTACCTCACCGAGCGGTTCCCGTCCGCGGTGCGGGCGAGCGGCTACGGCGTCGGCTACAGCCTCGCGCTGATCATCCCCGCGTTCTACGCCTTCTACCTCGCCGGGCTCTCCGCGGTCCTGCCGGCCGCGCTCGGGCCCGTGGTGCTCGTCGCGGTCGCCGGCCTGCTGGTGACGGCGGGCGCGCTCGCCGGCCCGGAGACCAAGGACGTCGACATGCGCGACCCCGAGCACCGCCTCACTCCCCCGGCCGCTACGAAGGAGGTCGCCCGGTGACCACCAAGACGATCATCAGCTGCGCGGTGACCGGCTCCATCCACACGCCGAGCATGTCCGACGCGCTCCCGGTCACCCCGGAGGAGATCGCCCAGCAGTCGATCGACGCCCACCGCGCCGGCGCGGCGATCCTGCACCTGCACGCCCGCGACCCGCGGACCGGGCGACCGAGCCCCGACCCGGCCGTCTTCGGCCGGTTCCTGCCGAAGATCACCGCGGAGACCGACGCGATCATCAACATCACCACCGGCGGCAGCGCCGAGATGAGCGTCGAGGACCGGCTCGCCGCCGCCCGCACCCACGTGCCCGAGCTCGCCTCGCTGAACATGGGCTCGATGAACTTCGTGTTCGCCGGGGCCGCCGACCGGGTGAGGTCCTGGCGCCACGACTGGGAGGGGCCGTACGTCCGCGGCTCCACCGGCCGGATCTTCGCGAACACGTTCGACCAGATCGAGCGCACCCTGCGCGAGCTGGGCGACGGGCTCGGCATCCGGTTCGAGTTCGAGTGCTACGACGTCGGGCACCTCTACACGCTCGCCCACTTCCTCGACCGCGGGCTGGTCCGGCCGCCCCTGCTCGTCCAGACGATCTTCGGTGTGCTCGGCGGGATCGGAGCCGACCTGGACAACTTCCGGCACATGGCGATGATCGCCGAGCGCCTCTTCGGCGCCGACCACCAGCTGTCCTGCTTCGCCGCGGGCAGGCACCAGATGGCGTTCGCGACCGCGGCTGCGCTGGCGGGCGGGCACGTCCGGGTCGGGCTGGAGGACAGCCTGTACCTCGAGCGCGGCCGCCTCGCGAAGAGCAACGCCGAGCAGGTCGAGAAGGTCGTGCGCATCCTGCGCGAGCTCGGGCGCGACATCGCCACCCCCGACGAGGCACGGGCCCTGCTCGGGCTGCGTGGACGAGAGGAGACCCGATGACGAACGGACTGCTCGCCGGCAAGGTGGTCCTGCTGGTCGGCGCGAGCACGGGGATCGGCGCCGACGCCGCCCGGCTCTTCGCCCGGGAGGGCGCGGCGGTCGTGCTGGCGGCCCGCACGGAGAAGACCCTCGCGGACCTCACCGACGAGCTCGTCGCCGACGGCCACGACGCCGTCCACGTCACCGGGGACGTGAGCTCGGCGGCCGACGTCGCGCGGTTCGTCGACACCGCGCTCGACCGCCACGGCCGCCTCGACGGCGCGTTCAACAACGCGGGCATGAACCAGTACGGCCGCCTCGACGAGGTCCCGGAGGCGGACTTCGACCGGATCATGGCCGTGAACGTCAAGGGCACGTGGCTGTGCCTGCGCGAGGAGATCCGCGCGATGCGCGAGCGCGGCGGCTCCATCGTCAACACCAGCAGCATCGGCGGCTTCCGCGGCAACACCGGGCTCGGCGCCTACCAGGCCACCAAGCACGCGGTCATCGGGCTCACCCGCACCGCGGCCCACGACAACGGCCCGCTCGGCATCCGGGTCAACGCCATCGCGCCCGGGCCGACCGAGACCCCGATGCTGACCGCGTGGCGCGAGGGCGACCCGGAGGGGGTCGCCCGGCGGATCGCCGCCGTCCCGCTGCGGAAGGCGGGCACGACCACCGAGGTCGCCGAGGCGGCGGCGTGGTTGCTCAGCGATCGGGCGAGCCAGGTCTCGGGCGTCGTCCTGCCGGTGGACGGAGGGCTCACCGCCTGAGGGTTCCGCTGGACCCGCTCGCCGCTTTCCGCCCGCCACCCGGCCCCCACCGGCGCGGCGCCCACCGCTCCGCCGCGAGGGACGCCGCGATGACCCGCCCCAGGTGGTGGAGCGGCCCCCGGCGGGGCAACCGCGCGATGCGCGGGGCGAGATCCGGCAGCCGCCGGTGCCCGCCGCAGGCGACGGCGTGCGCGACGTGCAGGGCGGCCAGTGGATGGCTGTCCAGGGCGCTGTGGCCGAGGCCGGGCAGGGGCACCAGGACGGCGTCCGGGGCGAGGCCGGCCACCTGTTCGGCCACCGGGCGGGGCGTGCGCAGATCGCGCTCGCCGGAGACCACCGCCACCGGCCAGGGGAACCCCGGCAGCGCCGCCTGCAGGTCGTAGGGCTCGCCGGTGAACGGCGGGTGCCGCGCCGCGGCGGCGGCGAACACGACCTGCGGGTCGAGGGGGTGGCCGTCCGGGGGCGCGCCGCACCCGAGCTCGCCGTACGCGATGCCGGCGACGAGGTCGGGCTCCACCATGAACGGCACGCCACCGCCGTCGACCTCGCGCGCCCCGGCGCGCGCGATCCACCCCCAGGTGCGCCGGGCCCGGCCGGCGCGCAGGCGCTCGAGCATCCGCTCCAGCACATGCGGGCCCGCGGCCTCGTACACGATGGGCACGACGCGGCCCGCCGAGTTCCCCGCGACGACACCGTCGGCGACGAGGCCGCGCAGCAGGGCGGCCGCGCGGGCGGTGTCCGGGGTGTCCCCGTCCCACAGCAGCCGCCGCAGGTGGGCGCGGACGACGGGCAGGTCGCGCGGGCCCGTCGTCGGCGAGTCGAGCACCATGCCCGCCACCCGCTCCGGGTGGCGCAGCCCGAACCCCTGCGCCAGGTACGTGCCGTACGAGGTGCCGTACACGACGGCGCGCTCGACACCGGCGTCGTCGAGCGCGGCGGCCAGGTCCGCCACCACCTGCTCGACGGTGACGGCCTCGACCGGCAGCTCCCGCCCGGAGGAGTCGCGCCGCGACAACCCGACCCCGCGGTGCTCCACCATGATCACGTCGAGGCCGCGGGCGGCGGCGAGCCGGCGCAGGGCGCGGTAGGGCAGCACCGACGCCATCCCGGGCCCGCCGGGCAGCACCAGCACGGGTGTGCCCCCGCGCGGCCCCGTGCGCACGTAGACCAGGTCGAGCTCCGCGGCGCCGTCCGGCAGCACCGGCCGCCGCACCCGGTGCCCGTCCGGCGACGCCGCGATCCGCCGCGCCACCTCGCCCGCTCCCACCGCACGCGCATCCCCCACGCCGGATCGACGTTCGAGACCGCCACCGGGTTCCCCGGCCCTAGGCTGGTGCGGTGGGAGAGCCCAGCGTGTGGTCCACCGCCCGCCTGCCGGTCCCGGACGCCGATGCCGTCGACGTGGACGTGAACGGGATGGAGCTGAGCTGCGCCGTCCCGGACGGCTCGGGCGCGGAGCCGCCGGGCGCCACGCCGTTCGGGCTGCTCGCCGCGTCGCTGTCGGCGTGCACGGCGATGTCGGTGCGCACGTTCCTGCAGCGCTGGCACGTCGACCCGGGCGCGGTCTCGGTGCGGGTCGGGGTGCTCGACACCGTCCCGCCGATGCTGGACCGGCACGTCACCGTCGACGGCCAGGTGCGCACGGACCTGCGCGAACAGCTCGCCCGGGTGATCGACAGCACCCCGGTCACGGTGCTGCTGCGCGACGCGGTCACGATCCGCACCGCGCTGCACACGGGTGGGCGCTGACGGTCAGGCGCGGGCGAGACGGCGGTAGAAGTCGCCGACGACGGCGCTGAACCGGTCGGGCATCTGCACGTTCCACGTGTGGCCGGCGCCCCTGATGACCTGCAGTTCGGCGCCGGGGATGGCCGCGGCGAGCTGCCGGGCCGCGGGCAGGTTGGCGACGTCCCGCGAGCCGCAGAGCACGAGCGCCGGCACGGCGATCTCGTGGAGCCGGGGGCGGAAGTCGGTGTCGGCGACGGCGCGGAGCACGGCGAGCCACCCCGCCTTGGTGAGGCCCAGCCCGGTGGCCACCCGCCGCGGGAGGAGCCGGACCACGGTCCGCTGGACGGCCATCACGGCCGGGTTCGGCGCGACCTGGCTCCCGGAGAGCACCAGCGACGCCACGCGGTGCGGGTGGTCGAGGGCGAGGTGGGTGGCGACCATCGCGCCGAGGGACAGCCCGCACAGGTGGGCCCGCTCGGCGCCGTGCTCGTCGAGGACGGTGAGCAGGCCGCGGGCGGCCGCCGCGAGGTCGTACGGGCCCTGCCCCGCCTCGGCCACGCCGGGGATCGGGGGCGCGATGCCGGCGAAGCCGTCGGGGAGCGAACGGATCTGGTGCTCCCACGAGTCTGGCCACGCGCCGAGCGCGTGGAGGAACACCACGAGCTGCTCGCCGGTCATGCCACCCCGAGCAGGCGGTAGGCGGTGTCCGGGTCGCGGCGGAAATCGGGCGTCGGCACCCGGTGCACGACGGTGCCCTTCTCCATGACCGCGATCTCGTCCGCCACCGCGAACGCCAGGTGCAGGTCCTGCTCCACGAGCAACACGGCGACGCCCTCGGCGCGCAGCGTGCCGACCACCTCGGCGATCTTGTCGACGATCGCGGGGGCGAGCCCCTCCGACGGCTCGTCGAGCAGGACCAGCCGCGGGTTGGTCAGCAGCGCGCGCGCCACGGCGAGCATCTGCTGCTCGCCGCCCGACAGCCGGCCCGCGAGGTGGCGGCGGCGCTCGCCGAGCCGGGGCAGCAGGTCGAGCACGCCGTCGACGGTCCAGGTGCCCCCGCGGCCCCGGGAGGCCAGCGCGAGGTGCTCGGCCACGGTGAGCGTCGCCCACACCCGCCGCCCCTGCGGGACCAGCGCCACCCCGGCGCGCGCGATCCGGTCCGGCCGCAGCCCGGCGAGCTCCCGGCCGTCGAGGTGCACCGAGCCCGCGCTCGGCGACACCAGGCCGGCCAGCGTCATCACCAGCGTCGACTTGCCCACCCCGTTGCGGCCGAGCAGCCCCAGCACGGCGCCCGCGGCGAGGTCGAGGTCGACGCCGTGCAGCACGACGCCCCGGTCGTAGCCGGAGACGAGCCCGCGCACCTCGAGGAAGCTCATGGCAGGAACAGCTCCTCCCGGCGCCCTGCGCCCAGGTAGGCCTCGCGGACCGCCTCGCTCGAGCGCACCTCGTCCGGCTTCCCGGACAGCAGCACCCGCCCGAGGTGCAGCACGGTGACCGAGTCGGCGAGGGAGAAGACCAGGTCGAGGTCGTGCTCGACGAACAGGACGGTGATCTCCTTCGGCAGCGCGGTCAGCAGCGCCAGCAGCCGCGCGCTCTCGGCGGGCGACATCCCGGCCGCGGGCTCGTCGAGCAGCAGCAGGGACGGGCGGCAGGCCAGCGCGAGCGCCACCTCCAGCTGCTTGCGCTCGCCGTGCGAGAGGGCGGGCACCGGCACGTCGCCGCGGTCGGCGAGCCCGACCTCGGCGAGCAGCTCGTCGGCCCGCGCCCGCACCGCGCAGCGGCGGCGCGGCAGCGGCGAGATCCGCCCGCCGTCGTGCCGCGCAACGGCCAGCGCGACGGTCTCGGCCGCCGTCATCGACCCGAACAGGCTCGCGTGCTGCATGGTCTGGCTCATCCCGAGCCGGCAGCGCGCCACGTCCGAGAGCCGGGTGACGTCGCGCCCGGCCAGCTCCACCCTGCCCGTGTGCGCCTTCAAGGTGCCGGTGACCAGCCTGAACAGCGTGGACTTCCCCGCGCCGTTCGGCCCGATCAGCGCGTGCCGCGCTCCCGGCTCGACGGTGAGGTCCACCCCGTCGACGGCCCTGAGCGCGCCGAAGGAGCGGCTGAGCCCGGTGCAGCGCAGCGCGGTCACGACGACCTCCCCCGCGGCAGCCGCACCCCCGCCGCCCCGCGCGGGAGCAGGTAGACGACCAGCACGAACACCGCGCCGAGCACGAGCGTGCCGTGCCCGCCGAGGCTCGGCCCGAGCGCGTCCCTGACCAGGATCACCAGTGCCGCGCCCAGGCAGGCGCCCCACAGCGACCCCGCCCCGCCGATGACCACGGCGAGCAGCGCGAACGCCGCGGTCACGAAGCCCATGTCGGGCAGCGCGACGAAGCGGGCCTGCGCCGCGAGCAGCGAGCCCGCGACCCCGGCGACCCCGCCCGCGAGCACGAACACCGCGTACTTGTACAGCGAGGTCGGGTAGCCGATCGCCCGCATGCGCGGCTCGTTGTCCCTGATCCCGCGCAGCGCGGCCCCGAACGGCGACCGCGCCACCAGCCAGACCAGCGCGAACCCGATCAGGAACACCGCGAGCACGTACCAGTAGGTGAACCCGGCGTTGGCCAGCGGCGCCCCGGCGACGCGCACCGACGGGATCCCGGTGAGGCCGTTCGCGCCGCCGGTGACCGACTCCCACGTGTTGCCCAGCTGCTGCACGACCTCGCCGATCGCGAGCGTGAGCATCAGGAAGAACACCCCGGAGCTGCGGACCGCGATCCAGCCCGTGAGCGCGGCGGCCAGCGCCCCGACGCCCGCCCCGACCAGCAGCGGTACCGGCGCCTGGGCGGTCAGGTGGATCGACACCCAGCCCGCGGCGTACGCGCCCGCACCGAAGTAGGCCGCGTGGCCGAGCGACGGGAGGCCGGTGACGCCCACGAGCAGGTCGAGGCTCACCGCGAACAGCGCGAACACGAGGATGCGGGTGAGCGTGGTGGTGGCGAACGGGGCGAGGAACAGCGGCACCGCCGCGAGCACGGCGACAACCGCCACCGTGACGATCCACGCCCGTCCGCGCGGCGCCCGCGGCGTGACCGCGGCCGCGCCACCCGGGACGGCGGGCGCCTGCACCGCCGTCACCGCGCACCCACCGCCGCGGGCCCGCCGAACAGCCCCTGCGGCCGCAGCACCAGCACCAGCGCGAGCGCCGCGAACAGCACGAACGAGGCCAGCTCCGGCAGCAGCATCCGGCCGAGCGTGTCGACCTGCCCGATGATCAGCGCCCCGACCAGCGCGCCGCGCACCGAGCCGAGCCCGCCGATCACGACCACCACGAGCGCCAGGATCAGCACGGTGGCGTCGAGGCCCGGCCGGGCGCCGTAGATCGGCCCGCCGAGCACGCCCGCCGTGGTGGCCAGCAGCGACCCGACGGCGAACACGGCCGTGGTGACGAGCCGGTTGTCGATGCCGATGGCCGCCACCATGTCCCGGTCGGCGACGGTCGCGCGCACGAGCGCGCCCACCCGCGTGCGCTCGACCACCAGGTAGACCGCGACCGCCAGCACCGCGCCGACGCCGATCAGCACGAGCCGGTAGGTCGGGTAGACCGCGCCGAGCACCGTGACCGACCCGTCGAGGGCCGGTGGGGCCGCCGCCGACAGCGGGTCGTCGCCGAACGCGAGGATCAGGAGCTCGGCCACGACGAACGCGACGCCGAGCGTGAGCAGCGCCTGGTCCAGGTGGGAGCGCCTGCGCAGCGGCGCGGTCATCAGCGACAGCACCGCCCCGGCGAGCAGGCCGCCCACGGCCGCGATGCCGAGCGCGGCGAGGAAGCCGCCCCAGCTGCCGGAGAACGCCGCGCCGAGGTAGGCCCCACCGAGGAACAGCGCGCCGTGGGCGAGGTTGAGCACGTCCATCATCCCGAACACGATCGACAGGCCGACCGCGAGGATGAACAGCAGGAACCCGATGGCGAGCCCGTTGAGGACCGAGACGAGCATCAGACCGCCGGTGGTTGGCTCTGCGGACCGAGGTCCTGCACGACGGCGTTGACCAGCTGGCCGTTCACGTCCTCGACGCGGCGCAGGTAGATGTTCTGCCGCGGGGTCTGGTTCTCGAACGTCCACGGGCCGCGCGGGCTGTCGTCCACGGTGCCGATGCCGTCGAGCGCGGCCGCCAGGGCGTCGCCGTCGAGGGCCGTCCCGCCCTGCAGGGCCCGGTTCAGCACGTTCGCCGCGTCGTAGGTCGCCATCGAGAAGCAGCTCGGCGCCTCGCCGTGGGCGGTGGTGTAGGCGTCGACGAAGGCCCGGTTGGCCGGGTTGTCGAGCTGGTCGCTGTAGTGCAGCGTGTTCTGCACGCCGAGCGCGGCGTCGCCCTGCTCGGGCAGCACGTTGCCCTCGGTGAGGAAGCCGGAGCCGTAGAGCGGGATCGAGCCGGCCAGCCCGAACTGCGCGTACTGACGCACGAACGTGATGGCCTCCGACCCGGAGAAGAAGCAGAACGTCGCCCGCGCCCCCGAGTCCTGGATCGCGGTGAGGAACGGCTGGTAGTCCGACGTGGTGCCGAACGGCGTCTTCACCTCGCCGACGACCTGCCCGCCACCGGCCTCGAACGTCCGCTTGAAGTGTTCGATGACCTCGGTGCCCGCGGCGTAGTCGGGAGCGATCGCGTAGACCCCCTCCGAGAAGCCGGACTCGGCGAGGTAGGTGCCCATGGCGGCGGAGATCTGGCCGTTGGTGAACGAGGTCCGCCAGATGTAGGGGGTGCGACCCGATCCGGTGACGTCCTCCGCGCCCGCGTTGGTCACGATCAGCAGCTTGCGGGCCTCGGCCATGGCGTCCCGGACGCCGAGCGCGGTGGCCGAGTTGACCAGCCCGACGACCACGTCGACGCCGTCGCTCTGCAGGACCTTCTGCACGGCGGGGACGCCGGTCTGCGGGGTCTCCCCCTCGTCGGCGACGACGGTTTCGACCGCACGGTCGCCGAACCGGCCGCCGTTCTGGTCCAGCCAGAGCTGCCAGCCGCGCTGCATGTCCGTGCCCAGCGCGGCGTAGACGCCGGACTGGGGCACGACGAGCCCGACCTTGATCGTGCCGCCGCCCTCGCTCCCGCCGCCCCCGCCGGAGCCGCCGACGCTGCTGCCGCACGCGGAGAGGACCGGCACGGTGGCCGCCGCACCGAAGAGGCCGAGCAGACGTCGCCGGGTGAGCGGGTGGGGGTCCATCGCAGACAGCTCCTCGTCGAACTCGTCATGCCCCGGGGTGAACAATGTCGACGGATCGTTGTCGAGCGCGCGTTCCGCTGTCAACGATCCGGGCTAACCGGGCCTCCCACCGCGATCCGATCGTGACGGAGCCGTGGCGGCACTAGTCTGGCCGGGTGGACGTCCTCGACAGCTACACCGGTCACGTGGACCCGGGCGGCCCCGCCGCCCGCCGCGAGCTCGATGCCCTCACGATCTACAAGCTCTCGGTCGGCCCGATGGACAACAACGCCTACCTGCTGGTGTGCCGGGCCACCAACGAGGCGCTGCTGATCGACGCGGCGAACGACCCCGACCGGATCGCCGACCTCGTGGGCGCCGACGACGGCCGTCCCGAGCTGAACCACCTCGTCACCACCCACCGCCACTACGACCACTGGCAGGCGCTCGGCGCGGTGGCGGGCATGTTCCAGACCCGCCAGTACGCACACCCGCTCGACGCGCCCGAGCTGCCGATCCCGATGGACGAGCTGGTGGACAACGGCGACACGATCCGGTTCGGGGAGATCGAGCTCGAGGTCGTGCACCTGCGCGGCCACACGCCCGGGTCCATCGCGCTGGTCTACCGCGACCCGAGCCCCGGCGGGCACCCGCACCTGTTCACCGGCGACTCCCTCTTCCCGGGCGGCCACGGGAAGACCACCACCCTCGAGGACCACAACCAGCTCATGGACGACCTCGAGGAGCGGATCTTCGGCCGGCTGCCGGACGAGACGTGGTTCTACCCGGGCCACGGCGACGACTCGACGCTCGGGGCGGAACGCCCGCACCTGGGGGAGTGGCGCGCCCGCGGCTGGTGAGGCCGGGCGCGAACGCGCGCGAGCGGGCATGGTGGGCCGATGCGCATCCAGCAGGACACCACGCTCGCGATGAACCTCCAGGTCGAGATCGCGATCCCGGAGCAGGCACGGCACGACGACGGCGCGGCGGAGGCCCAGGTCGTCGTCTGGCCCGCCGGGGGCGACAGCATCCCGGCGGGCCGCAACGAGCGCTGGTCGTTCAGCCCGGACGAAGCCGACCTGCTCGCCCGGGCGCTGCTGGAGGCCGCCGACACCGCGCGGGCGACGACGGCCTGACCGGGTCCGTCAGCCGCCCAGCCCCAGGCGGTTCACGTTCGCGACCCGGCACTCGGCCGGCCCTTCCTGCGCGCGCCCGCTGACCGACCCGCTCGCCTGCGCCCCCGACAGGACCAGCGTCTCGCCCGGCGCGACGCTCGTGGCGACCACGTTGAACTCGCCGACGCGCGGCCCGCCCCGGTCGTTGACGGTCACGTTGATGTTGTAGGACTGCGCCTGGTCGGTGCGGTTGGTGATCTCGATCGTGGCCTGGGCGACGACCGCCCCGTCCTGGCGGACGACCTCGCAGTCGCGCAGCGAGACGTCCTGCGCGGCGGCGTCCGCACCGCCGCCGGTGGCCTCGGCGTCGGGCGTCGCGACCTGGGCGGTCATGGCCACCGCGATCGCGCCCGCGCACAGCACGGTGCCGATGGCCGCGACGACCTTGCGCGTGCCGAGCAGGGCGACCACCCCGACCAGCACGCCGATCACGCCGAGCCCGATCGTCAGGTAGTCCAGGGCGAGGACCTGCGAGCCGACGAGCGCGCCGACGACCCCGCCCACGATGCCGACGACGCCGAGGACCACCGTCGTCCACGCCAGCGCCTCGAAGCGCTTCTTCCGCACGAAGATCGGCTGCGACCGCTCGGCCTCGCCCGCGGGCGCCTGCGAGCGGGCCCGACGGAGCTCCTCCTCGACGGCCTGCCTGCCGGGCGTCGGCTCCTGCCGGCCCGGCGCCGGGTAGTGCTGCTCCGGCCGGCCCGGGAGCCGGTGGGACTGCTCCGGATAGCCGGGCTGCTGCTGCCCCTGCTGCTCGGGGTTCACCGGCCACGGGCGCAGCTGGTGGCCGGGCACCACCGGCGGGCGCACCGGCTGGTGCGGCTGGTGGGGCTCCTGCGGGAGCGGTCGCTGCGCGAACGCCGTCTTCTGCGGAGACTGATGGGGAGCGGTCATCAGGAACGTCCGTTCTGCGCTGTGATCTTGCCGTTCATATCCGACTTCGGGTGAGAGCCGTTACGGGCGGGCACGTCCCGGCAGCGCGGACGAGGACGGCACCGGCGCTTCGCGCGGCGACCTCCGCGGCATCGACATCGACGTGTCTCCCCCCGGGAGCGGCGGAACGTGGAGTAGGCGGCGACCATAGCGTGTTGATCATGATTTGGTCACCGAACGTGTGACGCGCACCGTTGGACCCCTGTGACGTGCACCGTTCGGAGCAGTCCCCGCCCACCTCGCGTGACTACAGTGGACGTCAGCCGCACTCGGCGGCAGGAGCACGGGGCGGTCGCGGCACCGGTCGAGGCGCCGTGCGATCGCAGTGACCCGGAGTGACATGGACGCCAGACGAACGACGCGCGCGATCGTTCGCGCCGTCACCGCGCTGGCGTCGGCGGCCGCCCTCGTGGCCACCGGGTTCGCCTGGTCGCTCCAGCACCAGGTCGACACCGGGGTCGTGAGCAGCACCGCGGCCATCCCGACCCCGCGACCCACCCGGCCGGGTGAGCCGTTCACGGCGCTGCTGGTCGGGCTCGACGCGCGCACGGACGCGCACGGCAACCCGCTGCCGCCCGCGATGCTCGACGCGCTGCACGCGGGCCCGGACGAGGGCCAGCTGCACACCGACACGATCATCCTGCTGCACGTGCCCGACGACCCGGGCGCCCGCGCCGTCGCCATCTCGATCCCGCGCGACTCCTTCGTCCCGATCGCGGGCGGCCGCGGCACCCACAAGATCAACTCGGCGTACCGGCGCGGCATGCAGGACGCCCAGGAGGCCCTGCGCGCGCAGGGCATCGAGGGCCCCGAGCTCGACCGGCGCGGCCGCGAGGCGGGGCGGCGCACGCTGGTCGCCACCGTCGAGCAGCTCACCGGGGTCTCGATCGACCACTTCGCCGAGATCGGCATGGCCGGGTTCGTCGAGCTCACCGAGGCGCTCGGCGGGGTGCCGGTGTGCCTGAACAACCCCGTCCGCGACTCCTACTCCGGCCTCGACCTGCCGGCGGGCCACCACCTGGTGAGCGGGCCCGGCGCGCTCGCGTTCGTGCGGCAGCGGCACGGGCTCGAGGACGGTGACCTCGACCGGATCACCCGCCAACAGGCGTTCGCCGCCGGGCTGGCGCAGCGGGTGCTCGCCCCCAGCACCATCACCGACCCGGCGCGCCTGCAGCGGCTGGTCGACATCGCCACCCGCTACGTGGTGCTCGACAGCGGCTGGGACCTCGACCAGGTCCTCTCCCAGATGCGCCTGCTGTCCACCCAGCAACTCGCCTTCCACACGATCCCCACCGGGCGGCCCGACCTGCGCACCCCCGTCGACGGCATCGCCGTGGAGATCGACCGCGACGCCGTGCGCGCGTTCGTCCTCGGGCTGATCGGCCCGGGCGCCCCGGCGGCGGCACCGGCGCCCACCGCCCGCCCCTCGGCGCCGTCGGCCGTGCCGTCCACCTCGCCACCCACCTCGGCCCGCCCGGTCACCGACGACGACCCCCTCACCGTGCGGCCGGCCGACGCGCCCGAGACGAGCACCCCCGTGCCGACCAGCGAGCACCCGGTGATCGTCGCCGAGGGCGTGCCCTGCGTGGACTGACCGGGGCCGCAGGCCACACTGATCCCCCGTGACCGACAGCTTCCCGCGCCGGCAGGCCCGCACCCGGCGCTTCACCCTCGGCGCCCCACGCGGCTTCACCGTCTCCCCCGACGGCGAGCGGGTGGTGTTCCTGCGCAGCCGCGGCGGCACCGACCCGCTCACCTGCCTGTGGACCCTGGACCTCACCTCCGGCGAGGAACGCCTCGTCGTCGACCCGCGGGAGCTCGAGGGCGCGAACGAGGAGGACCTGCCGCCCGAGGAGCGCGCCCGCCGCGAACGCACCCGCGAGCAGGCGGGCGGCGTGGTCGGCTACGCCACCGACCGGCCGGTCACGATGGCCGCGTTCGCCCTGTCCGGACGGCTCTACGTCGTCAACTTCGTCGGCGGGCTGTCCACGCGCCGGATCGACACCCCCGCCGGGGTCATCGACCCGCGCCCGGACCCGCACGGGCGCAAGATCGCGTTCGTCCGCGGCGGCGCGCTGCACGTCCACGACATCACCTCCCGCGCCACCACCGCGCTCGCCGAGCCGGACGCCCCGCACGTCACCTACGGGCTCGCCGACTTCGTCGCCGCCGAGGAGATGGGCCGGATGCGCGGCTACTGGTGGGCGCCCGACGGCGACGCCCTGCTGGTCGCGCGGGTCGACGACGCGCCGGTGCGGCGCTGGCACATCGCCGACCCGGCCAACCCCGAGCGCGAGCCGTCCGTCGTCGCCTACCCCGCGGCGGGCACGCCGAACGCGCGGGTGTCGCTCGAGGTGATCTCGCTCGACGGCACGACCGTGCCGGTTCGGTGGGATCACGAACGCGACGAGTACCTCGCCGAGGCGGTCTGGGACCGCCACGGCCTGCTGATCGTCGTGCAGCCGCGCGACCAGCGGGCCCTGCGCGTGCTGCGCGTCGACCCGACCACCGGGGCGACCACCCCCGTGCACGAGCAGACCGACCCGACCTGGGTCGACATCGTCCCGGGCGTGCCGGTGCACACCGCCTCCGGCGCGCTCGTGACCGTCGGCAGCGTCGACGGCGGCTACCGCCTCGTCGTGGACGGCGAACCGGTGACGCCCCCGACGCTGCAGGTCCGCGACGTCGTCGACGTCGACGGCGACGTGGTGCTGTTCCGCGCGAGCGAGGACCCGACCTCGATCGGCCTGTGGACGTGGGGGCCCGGCGGGCTCACCGCGGTCGCGACCGAGCCCGGCGTGCACGGCGGAAGGCTCGCCGGGGGCACGCTCGTGGTGACCCGGCAGGACCTCGACAGCGACGGCCCGACCACCACCGTCCACCGGAACGGGGCGGAGCGCACCATCGCCTCGTTCGCCGACCCGCCCGGCATCGTCCCGCGGGTCACGCTGCTCAGCGCCGGCGAGCGCGAACTGCGCACGGCGGTGCTGCTTCCCCGCGACCACGAGCCGGGCACCACGCTCCCGGTCCTCATGGACCCCTACGGCGGCCCGCACTCCCAGCGCGTGCTCGCCACCCGCGGCTCGTACCTGACCAGCCAGTGGTTCGCCGACCAGGGCTTCGCCGTCGTGGTCGTCGACGGGCGGGGCACCCCGGGGCGCGGGCCGGAGTTCGAGCGGGCGGTCCACGGGGACCTCGCCGGGCCGGTGCTGCAGGATCAGGTCGACGGGCTGCACGCCGCGGCCGAGCGGTACCCGGACCTCGACCTCACCCGGGTCGGGATCCGCGGCTGGTCCTTCGGCGGCTACCTCGCCGCGCTCGCGGTGCTGCGTCGCCCGGACGTCTTCCACGCGGCCGTGGCCGGGGCGCCGGTCACCGACTGGGCGCTGTACGACACCCACTACACCGAGCGCTACCTCGGCCTCCCGGACCGCGACGCGGAGGCGTACGCCCGCTCGTCGCTGATCGCCGACGCGCCCTCGCTCACCCGACCGCTGATGCTGGTGCACGGGCTCGCCGACGACAACGTGGTGGCCGCCCACACGCTGCGGCTGTCCTCGGCGCTGCTCGCCGCGGGCAGGCCGCACAGCGTGCTGCCGCTGTCGGGGGTCACCCACATGACGCCGCAGGAGGTCGTGGCGGAGAACCTGCTCCTGCTGCAGGTGCAGTTCCTGCGCCAGGCCCTCGGGGCGTGACCGCTCAGATGCGGGCGGGGTGGTCGAAGCTGTGCGTCTCCTCCTCGCTGCACCGCCGTCGCCGGGCGCGGCGCTCGTTGCGCAGGTCGCGCACGGCGATGCCGAGCGCCGCGGACACCGAGAGCACCGCACCGCTGAGCGCGACCGCCGCGGCGACCTGCTGGTTCTCCCCGTCCGCGCCCAGCACCAGGTAGTACGCGCCGGGCAGCGCGGCCGTGCCGATCGCCGCGCCGACGCGCTGGCCGGTCTGCAGGGCGCCACCCGCCGAGCCGGCCATCCGCACCGGCACCTCGCGGAGCGAGAGCGTGATGTTGGGCGAGATCACCAGGCCGCCGCCGAGCCCGGCGACCAGCAACGGCGCAGCCAGCGCCCCGGTCAGCGCCGCGGGCGGCGCGAGGAGCACGACCCCGATCGTCGCGCCCAGGCCGCTGAGCACGCCGGTCAGCCCGATCACGGTCAACCGGCGGCCGAAGCGCTCGACGAACCGCCCGCCGACCGCGGCCGACACCGCCGACCCGATGGCGAACGCGGTCACCGAGAGCCCGGACTGCAGCGGGGTGTAGCCGACCCCCGACTGCAGGAACAGGGCGAACACGATCCAGATGCCGGAGAAGCCGAGGAAGTAGACCGTGCCGAGCGCCGCGCCGGTCGCGTACCCGCGCGTCCTGGACAGCAGCCGCAGGTCCAGCAGCGGGGCGCCCCGGTGGCGGGTCACCCGCCGCTCCCACCGCACGAACAGCACCGCCATGACCGCCGCGACCACGAACAGCCACCACAGGCGGGTGAGGCCACCCGCGTCGGCCTCGGCGAGCGGCAGCAGCACCGCGAACACGCAGCCGCCGAGCAGCAGGCCGCCGACCACGTCGATGCGTCCCGTGCCCACCGGCGCGGTGCGGGGGATGAGTCGGGCCGCGAGCACGAGCGCGACCACCCCGATCGGCACGTTGACGTAGAAGATCCACCGCCACCCGTCGGGCCCGTCCGCCAGCGCGAGGATGAACCCGCCGACGATGGGGCCGATGGCGGTGGAGACCCCCACGGTCGCGCCGAAGAGCCCGAACGCCCGCCCCCGCTCGTCGCCGCTGAACATCTGTTGGATCAGCCCCGAGTTCTGCGGCGCCAGCGAGCCGGCGGCGAGCCCCTGCGCGAGCCGCGCCGCCACGAGCAGCCCGACGTTCGACGCGGCGCCGGCGAGCCCGCTGCACAGCACGAAGCCCGTGAGCGCTCCGAGGAACATCCGCCGCCGCCCCAGCGCGTCGCCCAGCCGACCGGCGGGCACGAGCGCCAGCCCGAACGTGAGCGCGTAACCGGACACGACCCACTGCACGGTCGCCGGGTCGGCGCCGAGGCTCCGCTGCATCGACGGCAGGGCGACCGCCACGATGCTGACGTCGAGCAGGGTCATGAAGCCCGCGACGAGCGTGACCGACAGCGCCCGCCACCGCCTGGGGTCGGGGTCGTCGGCGGTGGGGACCGATCGCGGCGCGTCGGACCTGGTCACGGAGCCCTGTCTACCGCGCAGGAGCCGGTCTGGCACGCTGGCACGCCCCGTTCCCGGAGGAGGAAGACCGTGGCCCTGCAACGACCCGACGTCGACCCGTACGACGGCCCCGCCCCCGCTGACCTGCTCGTCGAGGACATCACCCCCGGCGTCGGCGCCGAGGCCACCCCGGGCCGGACGGTCGAGGTGCACTACGTCGGTGTGGCACATTCCACCGGCGAGGAGTTCGACGCCTCCTGGAACCGCGGCTCCACGTTCCAGTTCCCGCTCGGCGCCGGGCGCGTCATCGCGGGCTGGGACCGCGGCGTGGCCGGGATGCGGGTCGGCGGCCGGCGCAGGCTGGTCATCCCGCCGCACCTCGGCTACGGCGACCGCGGTGCGGGTGGTGTGATCAAGCCCGGCGAGACCCTGGTCTTCGTCGTCGACCTCGTGGGCGTGCACTGAACGCAGAGCCGGAGGGCCACGCTGGACCTGCTGCTGATCTCCGACACGCACCTGCCGGTGCGGGCGAAGGACCTGCCCGCGCCGGTGTGGTCGGCGGTCGACGCCGCCGACGTCGTGTTCCACGCGGGCGACTGGGTCTCGGTCGGCCTGCTCGACGCGCTCGAGGCGCGGGCGCGGCGCGTGGTCGGCGTGTACGGCAACAACGACGGCCCCGCGCTGCGGGCCCGCCTGCCCGAGGTGGCGCGGGTCGAGCTGGAAGGCGTCCGGTTCGCGGTGGTGCACGAGACCGGCGCCGCCGCGGGCCGCGAGAAGCGCTGCGCCCGGGCCTACCCGGACGTCGACGTGCTCGTGTTCGGCCACAGCCACATCCCGTGGGACACCACCGCGGACACCGGGCTGCGCCTGCTCAACCCCGGCTCCCCCACCGACCGGCGGCGGCAGCCGACGTTCACCTGGATGACCGCGCAGGTCGCCGACGGGGTCCTCGCCCGGGTGGAGCTGCACCACCTGGCACCTGGCTGAGCGGGGCCGGGCGTGGTTGAGTGCCCTGGTGAGCCGCGCGAAGACCGTCGAGACGCGGGCCGGGGTGGAGCTGACCAACCTGGACCAACCGCTCTTCGACGGCGCCGACGCCACCAAGCGCGACCTCGTCGACTACCTCGACGCGGTGCGCGACCGCATCCTGCCCGAGCTGCGGCAGCGTCCGCTCTCGGTGATCCGGATCCGGCCGGGCCAGCAGCCGTTCATGCAGAAGAACGTGCCCAAGTACACCCCCGACTGGGTCGAGACCACCACGATGTGGGCCGAGGCGTCGCGGCGCGAGGTGCGCTACGCGCTGGCCGACGACCGGCGCACGCTGCTGTGGTTCGCCAACCAGCGCTCCGTGGAGTACCACCCCGCGCTGATGCGGGTGGGTGAGGACCACCCCACGTACCTGATCCTCGACCTGGACCCGCCGGAGGGCGACGACTTCGCCCACGTCGTGCGGGCGGCGCGGCTCGTGCACCAGGCGCTGGCCGACAGCGGGCTGGAGGGGGTCGTGAAGACGAGCGGGTCGAAGGGGCTGCACGTGTTCGTGCCGCTCGCCGACGACGTGGGCTTCGAGGACGCCGCCGCGGCCACCCGCGCGCTCGCCGCCCGCACCGAGCGCGTGGACCCCGAGGTCGCCACCACCGCCTACCTCAAGCAGGACCGGGTCGGGAAGGTGTTCGTCGACTCCACCCGGTCGGGTGGGGCCACCGTCGTCGCGGCCTACAGCCCGCGGGTGCGGCCGGGCGTGCCGGTGTCGTTCCCGGTGGCCTGGGACGACCTGGACGACGTGTCGCCCCGCGACTTCACGATCCGCACGGCGGTCGACCTGCTCGGCAGCGCCGACCCGTGGCAGGACCGGATGCCCGCGAAGCAGCGGCCGCCCGCCGACCTGCTCCAGGAGGGGCACGGGATCCCGATCGCGCGGGTCGCGGCGATGCACGAGGGGAAGCGGCGGGCGCGGGCCAAGCGGCAGTAGGCCGCGTCAGGCCACGACCACCGCGCCGCAGCGGCGCGCGTCCGCGCCCCCGTCGAGCGCGCCGGTGGCGGGGTCGCGCCGGACGACCTGGCAGCCGCCGAAGAACAGGTTGGGGGCGGCGAACCGGGTGACCGGGTACCCGGCGGCCTCCAGCGCCGCCACGTCGATCCCCGGCTCGGCGTAGGCGTTCCCCCGTTCCACGTGGATCCGCGGCGCGGCCACCGCCTCCTGCGGGGCGATGCCCCGGTCGAGCACGTTCACCAGCACCTGCAGCACGGCGGCGTGGATCCGGCTCGACCCGGCCGAGCCCAGCACGAGCTCGGTGGCGCCGCCGCGGCGGACCAGGGTCGGGGCCATCGCCGACGACAGCCGCTCGCCCACGGCGGCGGGCACGGCCAGGTCGTGCTCGCCGAGCATGTTGTTGAGGTGGATGCCGGTGCCCGGGACGGTCACCCCGGAGCCGGTCCCGTTGGAGCAGGTCACCGAGCACGCCCAGCCGTCGGCGTCGAGCACCGAGACGTGCGTGGTGGACCCCGGCGAGCGGCCGTCGCCCGCCCCCGCCGCCAGCGCGGCCGCGATCGCGGCCGCGTCGGGTTCCCGGCCGGGCGCGCCGAGGTGGTCGAGCGCGCGCACCAGCCTGGCCCCGCCCGCGCTGGGCGGCGGGTTGGAGAAGACCTCGTGCTCGCCGCGGGTGACGCACAGCGGTGCGCGGTCCACCACGCGGTAGGCGGCGAGGTCGGCGCGCGTGAGCACGCCGCCGCGGGCGCCCACCTCCTCGGCGACGGCGCCCGCGACGTCGCCGGTGTAGAACGGCGCCGCCCCCTCCGCCCCCAGCAGGTCGAGCGCGTCGGCCAGCTCGGGGTCGCGCAGCAGCTCGCCCTCCCGCGGGGGCCGCCCGTCCAGGGTGTACCGCGCGGCGGCCTCGGGCGTCGCGCCGACGACGCCGTGCAGCAGCTCGAACACGTACGCCTGCATCGCGTTGAGCCGCACCCCGGCGCGGGCGAGGCGGGCCGCGGGCGCGGTGAGCTCGGCGAGCGGCATCCGGCCGAACCGCTCGGCTGCGGCGGTCACGCCCGCGGGCGTCCCGTACACGGCGCACGAGCCGGCGCCGACCTGGAACACCTGGGTGGTGCCCTCGAACGTCACGATGACGTCGGTCATGGGCGCCGGACCGCCCGCCGCGCCGCGGCCCGGGGTCGCCACGAAGAAGTCGAGCAGCCGCGGCGACTCCCCGGGCGGCGCGACGAGCAGGTAGCCGCCCGCGCCCAGCCCGGTGAGCAGCGGCTCGGCGACGAACGACGTGAGGACCGCAGCGACCGCGGCGTCGACGGCGTTGCCGCCGGCGCGCAGCGCGTCGGCGCCCGCGGCCGCCGACGCGGGGTGGCCCGCCGCCACCACGCCCCGCGGCGCCACGGGCCCGCCTCAGGAGGTGGGCGGCTCGTCCTCGCCGGACTCCTCCGCGGCGTCGGCCTCCTCCTTCGTGCGGTGCACCGCACCGGGGGCGTGGTCGGGCGGGCCGTAGACCGTGTACAGCACGAGCGGGTTCGGGCCCGTGTTGACGAAGTTGTGCTTGGTGCCCGCCGGGACGACCACCAGGTCACCCGGCTCGACGGGCTTCGTCTCGCCGCCCACCCGCGCCTCGCCGGTTCCGGAGACGAACGACAGGATCTGGTCGATCCCCTCGTGGACCTCCTCGCCGATCTCGCCACCCGGCGGGATCGTCATGATCACGAGCTGGGTGTGCTTGCCCGTCCAGAGAACGCGCCGGAAGTCGCCGCTGCGCTCCGCGACGGTGGCGATGTCGAAGTGCTCCATGCCGCAACTGTGCCCGGATCGCGGCGTTTCCACTCGTGCGAAGATGCCCCGATGGTCCTCGAGGTCGCAGACATCACGGTCCTGCCCGGCACCCAGGAGGAGTTCTCCGCGGCCGTCCGCGAGGGCATCCGCTACGTCTCCGACACCCCCGGCTTCCGCAACGCCCGCCTGACCAGGGGGATCGAATCGCCCGGCCGGTTCGTGCTGCTGATCGAGTGGGACAGCGTGGAGGCCCACACCGTCGGGTTCCGGGAGTCGGAGAACTTCGGGCGCTGGCGCGGCCTCATCGGCCCGTTCCTCGACGGCGAACCGCGCGTGGAGCACTTCGACGAGGTGACGCTCCCGGGCCCGGCGGCGCCCTGAGCGGAGCCCTGAGAGCGCACTGAGGACACATCCGACGCACACACCGTAACGTCGTCTCGTGCACCCCGCCCGCGGCGCCCGATCGTCCTCAGTGGCCCTCAGCGTCGTCCTCGCGGTCGTGGCCGGGCTCCTGCTGACGGGGGCAGCCCCGGCCGACGTCCGGGTCAGCGAGGAACGCGTCGCCGTCGCCGACGGCGTCGAGCTGGACACCTCGCTCTACCTGCCCGCCACGACTCCCGCGCCGGCGGTGCTCGTCGCCCACGGTTTCGGCGGCAGCAAGGCATCGGTCGACGCCGACGCCCGTGCGCTCGCCGCACGCGGGTTCGTGGTGCTCACCTGGTCGGCGCGCGGGTTCGGCGCCAGCACCGGGCAGATCGCGCTCAACTCCCCCGACCACGAGGTCGCCGACGCGCGGGCGCTCGTCGACCGGCTCGCGTCCCTGCCGGAGGTGCAGCAGGACGGGCCGGGCGACCCGCGGGTCGGCGTCACCGGCGCCTCGTACGGCGGGGCGCTCGCGCTGCTGCTCGCCGGGTACGACCCCCGCGTCGACGCGCTCGCCCCGGTGATCACCTACAACGACCTCGGCCAGTCGCTCTTCCCGAACGCCGCGGCCGCCGACCCGCCGCCGCCCGACACCCCCGCCGCCGGGATCGCCGCCCCGGACGGGGTGTTCAAGAGCGGCTGGGCGGGGCTGCTGTTCTCCGCGGGGCGCGACCCGTCCGATGAGAACCCGGCCACCCCGGACACGCC
Organism: Pseudonocardia sp.; assembly: GCF_035305885.1. Taxonomy (GTDB): domain Bacteria; phylum Actinomycetota; class Actinomycetes; order Mycobacteriales; family Pseudonocardiaceae; genus Pseudonocardia. Next base: position 3,841 of record NZ_DATGOP010000068.1, on the reverse strand, counting down.
GGACGCCCCGGCGACCGGGGCCACCCCCTGCGGCCGGTTCACCGCGCAGCTGTGCGCCGCCTACGCCGAGGTCGCCACCACCGGGCAGCTCTCCCCCGCCACCGCCGAGCTGCTGCGGCGGTCGTCGCCCGCCACCGTCGCCGACCGGATCACCGCACCGACCCTGCTCGTGCAGGGCGAGCAGGACACGCTGTTCGGCCTCGACCAGGCCGACGCGACCGCCCGGCAGATCGCGGCGGCCGGCGGGCGCGTCAAGGTGGAGTGGTTCGCGGGCGGCCACGACGGCGCGGCCCCGGGCGACGCGGTCCGCGACAGCATCGGCGACTGGTTCGCCTTCCACCTCGCCGGCACCGGGGACGACCCCGGCACCGGCTTCAGCTACGTCGTGCAGAGCGGGGTGCGGGCCGGCGCGAACACGCCCACCAGCCGCACCCTCTCCGCACCCGCCTACCCCGGCCTGCCCGGCACCGCGCCGCTGCTGACCACCCCGCTGCCGCTGCGGGGCGAGGCGCAGGAGGTCGTCCACCCGGCGGGCGGCAGGCCGGCCGCGATCACCTCGCTGCCCGGGATGGGGGGCGCCCTCGGCTCGGCCGCCGGGCGGATCTCCGCGTTCGCCGCCGACCCGCCCGGCCAGACCGCCGCGTTCCGCACCGGCCCTCTGCCCGCGTCGCTGCTGGTCGCGGGCGCTCCGCGGGTGCAGGTGAGCGTCGCTCGGGTGCCGGGCCAGCCCGCGCCCGCCGAGGCCGTGCTGTTCGCCCGGATCACCGAGCTGGCCCCGGACGGGCGGCGCACGCTGCTCGGGGGCGCGGTCGCGCCGATGCGCGTGAGGGTCCCCGACGACGGCACGCCCGCAACGGTCACGGTGGCGCTGCCCGGTGTGGTGGCGCCCGTGGAGTCCGGCAACGAGCTCGTCGTCTCGATCGCCACCACCGACTCGGCCTTCGCCGGCCCGACCGAGCCCGCGGTCTGGCGGGTCGAGGTGACCGGCGACCTCACCGTGCCGGTGGTGCCCGGCGCCAGCGCCACCGCCTCCACCGTGCCGCTCGCGCCGCTCGTCGGGATCGGCGTGGTGCTCGCGATCGCCGCGCTCGCCTGGCTGGTCACCCGGCTGCGCCGGCGGGCGGCGACCGAGCCCGAGCCCGCCGACGCCGACGGCCCGCCGCTGGTCGTCTCCGGCCTCGCCAAGACCTACTCGAACGGGTTCCAGGCGGTGAAGGACGTCTCGTTCACCGTGGAGAAGGGCGTGGTGCTCGGGCTGCTCGGCCCGAACGGCGCGGGCAAGACCACCGTGCTGCGCATGCTGATGGGCCTGGTGCGCCCGACCGCGGGCACGATCAGCGCGTTCGGCCGCCCGGTCGGGCCGGGGTCGCCGGTGCTCGCGCGCATCGGGGCGTTCGTCGAGGGGCCCGGGTTCCTGCCGCACCTGTCCGGCCGGGACAACCTGCGCCTGTACTGGGCCGCCACCGGCCGCCCCGCCGCCGACGCCCACCTCGACGAGGCGCTGGAGATCGCCGAGCTCGGCGCGGCGCTCGACCGCCGGGTCGGCACCTACAGCCAGGGCATGCGCCAGCGGCTGGCCATCGCGCAGGCCATGCTCGGGCTGCCCGACCTGCTGGTGCTCGACGAGCCGACCAACGGGCTCGACCCGCCCCAGATCTCGGCCATGCGCGAGGTCCTGCGCCGCTACGCGGCACAGGGCCGGACGGTGGTGGTGTCGAGCCACCTGCTCGCCGAGGTCGAGCAGACGTGCACCCACGTCGTCGTGATGCACCGCGGCGAGGTGGTGGCCGACGGCACGGTCGAGGAGATCATCGCGGGCGGCGGCGCCACGTTCACCGTCGACGCCCCGGAGCGGGCCGCGTCGGTGCTCTCCGACCTCGCGGGCGTCCGGTCGGTGGAGGTGGTCGACGGCGGCGTCCACGCCGAGCTCAACGGCACGCCGCGGGCGGAGGCCGTGCGGGCCCTGGTCACGGCGGGCGTCGAGGTGTTCGCGGCCGGCCCACGCCGTCGCCTCGAGGACGCGTTCCTGCAGCTGGTCGGGGAGGACCGCACGCCATGAGCGACGTCGCGACCACCGAGCCCGAGCCGCGCCGGACGCCGCCGTCGGCGGTGACGCGGCGCGCGTTCCGGCCCGAACGGACCCTGCCGTTGCGGGTGGAGCTGGAGCGCCAGCTGCGCAGGCGCCGCACGCAGGTGGTGTTCGGCCTGCTCGTGCTGCTGCCGGTGCTGCTGTGGGTGGCGTTCGAGCTCGCGCCCGACGGGCCGCCCACCGGCTCGCTCACGCTCGTCGACCTCGCGACCACCAGCGGGCTCAACTTCGCCGTGTTCGCGATGTTCGCCTCGTCGTCGTTCCTGCTGGTCGTGGTCGTCGCGCTGTTCTTCGGCGACACGGTGGCGGCGGAGGCGTCGTGGTCGAGCCTGCGCTACCTGCTCGCGGCGCCGGTGCCGCGGGCCCGCCTGCTGCGGCAGAAGGCGGTGGTGGCGGCGGTGCTGTCGCTGGCCGCGCTGCTCCTGCTGCCGGTCGTCGCGCTCGCCGTCGGCACCCTCGCCTACGGCGCGGGCGACATGGTGAGCCCCACCGGCGTCTCGCTCGACTACGGCCCGGGCACCGTGCGGATCCTGTCCGGGGCGGTGTACCTCGCGGTCCACCTGAGCTGGGTGGCGGCGCTCGCGCTGCTGCTGTCGGTCTCCACCGACGCCCCGCTCGGCGCCGTCGGCGGGGCCGTCATGGTGTCGATCGTGTCGCGGATCCTCGACCAGATCACCGCGCTGGAGGGCCTGCGGGACATCCTGCCCACGCACTTCGACGACGCGTGGGCGGGCCTGCTCGGCGACCCCGTCGACTGGGGCGACATGACCCGGGGCGCGTTCTCGGCGCTGGCCTACGCGCTGGTCCTCGGCGCCGCGGCGGTCTGGCGCTTCCAGCGCAAGGACATCACCAGCTGAGCCGTCACCAGCTGAGCCGTCACGAGAGCAGGGCGGACAGCGTCAACGACACCCCGGCCACGAGCAGGAGCACCCCCACCGGAGCGACGAGCCGGTCCCCGCGCGGCGCGGTCTTCTCGACCACCATCACCGCGGTGAGCCCGAGCATCCAGGCGAGGCTGGCGATGCCGGCGCCGATCATGACGAGCATGAGCGCCCAGCAGCAGCCCAGGCACGACACGCCGTGGCGCAGACCCGATCCCCAGGCGCCCCCGCGGCGGTAGTGCCGGAAGAGGAACTCGACCGGGTTGCGGCACGCGGTCAGGCAGGCGTCCTTGAGCGCGCTGAACTGGAACGCGCCCGCCACCAGGAGCACCGCGCCGAGCAGCAGGCCCGGCCGGACCGCGAGCCACGCCCACGACGCCACGAGGGCGTGCACCGCCCGGTCGGCGAGCAGCGCGACCACGGCGAACGCCGTCCACACGGCGAGGTAGCCGGCCAGGAACACCAGCCGCGCGACCGCGGGGCCGGGGGCCCGCGCGGACACGACGGCGAACATCCGCACCATCGGCACGGCGGTCGGCAGCATCATCGCGCCGACCATGACCAGCCAGGCGCCGAGCGGGGCGCCCAGCCGCAGCGGCCACGGCCAGGCGGGCTGCCCGCCCACCGCCGCGTGGTGTCCCGGCCCGCCGCTGCCGAGAACGAGCCAGAACGTCGCCGCCCAGCACACGCCCGCCGCGACCCAGAGGGCGACCCCCGGGTCGCGGCGGACGCGCATCGCCGCGGAAGCGATGCCCGACACGGGTCAGGCCGAGAGCCGGAACGAACCCTGGATGGCGTTGTGCCCCACCAGCGACACGTCCGGCAGGCCGTGCCTGCTGCCGTCCCGCCGGTAGCTCTCGGCCTTCCCGAC
>NZ_DATGOP010000067.1:0-137910 GCF_035305885.1 Pseudonocardia sp. | reverse complement strand
GGCATGAGTAGCCCTGTGTCAAGCCGTCGCGTGTTGATCTCGGTTGAGGGCTTGTGCGGCGCCGTGTCGGGCGGGGTGGTAGGGGGTGTTGGTCTGCCAGCATTTCCAGATCACGTGCAGCCAGGCGCGGGCGAGGATGCGCACGGCGTGTGGGTGGTCGTGCCCGCGGGCGCGGGCGCGGTTGTAGAGCTGGGCGGCCCAGGGGCTGGCGTGGCGGGAGTCGCCGGCGAAGTCGCAGATGGCGTCGCGGAGTTGTTTGTTCGCGGCCCAGCGGAAGCTGACGATTTTGATCTTGCCCGTTTGTCGGGTCGAGGGCGCGACCCCGGCCAGGCAGACCAGGCTTTCGGGTGTGGGGAAGCGGCCCCGGGCGTCGCCGATCTCAGCGAGCAGTCGAGCGGCGCGGATCTGTCCGCTGCGGGGCAGGCTGGTGAAGATGTCTGCGTCTGGGTGCAGAGCGAGTTGTTCTTCGATCTGGTCTTCCAGCGCTGCGATCTGGGTGCGGATGGCCTCGAGCGCGGCGATGAGGGCGAGGGTGATCTGAACGCGGGCCTCGCCGTCGGGTCCGGTCAGGCCGCGGGGCGCGCTGGTCAGCCGGGCGTGCAGCACGCTCGGGTCGGTGCGCCCGCAGTAGCCGACACTGGCCAGCCAGGCGGCCAGCCGTTTGGGCGAGAGCCAGTCGGCGCGGTCCTGGCCGGGGAAGCGGCGCAGGAACGCCAGGGTGATCTTCGAGTCGATGTCGGCGAACAGGCCGACCGCGGCCGGGAAAGCGATCTGCAGGTGAGCGCGCAGTTGGTTGGCCAGCGCCACCCGGTGTCCGACCAGGTCCTTGCGGGCCCGACAGGTCGCGCGCAGGGTCACCGTGGCCGGGTTGTCGGGGGTGAGGGGGCGCAGTCGCCGTCGGTCGGTGCGGGCGGTGTCGGCCAGTACGTAGGCGTCGAACCGGTCGTCTTTGTTGCCGGCCGAGCCGTAGCGGCTGCGCAGGTTTTTGACCTGGATCGGTGGGATCACGAAGACCGTGAACCCGGTGTCGAGCAGGGCGTCGATGATCGGGCCGTCGCTGCGCTCGATCGCGACTTCGGTGACACCGGCGCGCTTGAGGCGCCGGCACAGCTGCCCGAGCCCGGTCGCGGTGTGGGCCACGTTGAACCGGTCGAGCTGCGCGCCGTCGCTGTTGACGACGGCGACTGCGTGGTTGTCGCTGGCCCAGTCGATGCCCGCGGTCGGTCGCGGGCGGGGAGGGTCGTGCAGGACACTCATCGTTGCCTTTCCGCTGTTGCAGCAGTGGGAAGGCACCCGGTGGTTCCCGGACACGGCAGCCGGTCGCTCACTGATCGGCGCTCGTTGGCGCTCAGCCCTGTCGCCAGTCGGCGTGGCCGGGACCACCGGGCCCCGCAGAACTCATGCCGGACCTCGACGGTCGAGCGAGCAGGGCGATCACCCGGTGGCCACCAGCGGTGCATCCGAACCCTCTCATCACACAGCCCGGACACGAGGAGGGTGCAGCAGTGAGCACCGCCGTGGCCGCGCTGCGCCGGCCGGGCGCTCTCCGACCCGCCCGGGCCGCTGCCCGACCCGCAGGCGAACCGCGCGGGCACCGACGCGTCACCGTCCGGCTCCGACGGGCCGCTCGGGACGGTCGCCGAGCCGTCGGCGACCCCGCTCCCTCCCGCGCCGGTCACGAGGCCGGCGTGGGGAACCGGCCGGCCGTGGCCACGCGGCCGTGGCGGACCGGCGCTGAGCGACCCGGAGGCGGACCGCGAGGACGCCGGAGCGCGGCCCCGGACGGCCCGCTCGGCCGCATCGCCTCGCTGCCGGCGCCGGCTGCCCTGGTCACGGGCTCGGTGTGGCCCCACGTCGGCCGCGGCGGCGCGGCGCCGCCGGGCCGCTCGGGGCGGGGAGACCTCCCGGCGTCGACACCCGAACGGGAAGCGGACCGCGAGGACGCGGGCGCCCGGCGGCCCGGCCTCGACAGCCCGCTCGACCGGATCGACCCGCCGGCGTTGCCGCCGGCCGCGGGGGCCACGGGGTCGGCACGGCCGCCGTGGCCGCGCGGCGCCGCTGGGCCGGCTCGGCGCCGGCCGACCTGCCGGCGTCGATGCCCGAGCGGGAGGCGGGCCGCGAGGACGCGGGCGCCCGGCCACCCGGCCTCGACGGCCCGCCCGACCGCATCGACCCCACTGCCGGCGGTCCGGCCGCCGGTCGTGCCCCTCGGGGGACCGGCGTGAGGACCGTGGTGGCCGCGCGGCGGAGGTCGTGGCGGCTCGGTGCCGAGCGACGAGCCGGAGTCCGGGCTCACGCGGGAGGCGAGCCGCGGGGACACCGGCGCCGGGCCGGCCGGCTCCGGCGGCGCGCTCGTCCGGATCGACCCTCTCCCGGTGACCCCGCCCCTGGCCGCGCCGCTCACCGGGCCGGCGTCAGGACCCGGCCCGCGGCCACCCGGCTGCGGCGGATCGGAGCCTCCGTGGCCGCGGTGGCGCGGCGCCGGCTGTGGCGGCTGGTGCTCGCGCTCACCGGTGGGCTGACCGTCACCGGCGAGCTCCCCCGCGGCGGGTGCGTGGTGGTCGCCAACCACAGCTCGCACGCCGACACCGCGGCGCTGCTCGCCGCCCTCCCCGGCCGGTGCGCCCCGCGGGTGGCCGCCGCGGCCGACTACTGGTTCGCGGGCGGCTGGCGGCCCGCCGTCGGCCGCGCGCTCGCCGCCGCGTTCCCCGTGCGGCGCAGCGGGGGCGGCAGCGCCGACATGGCGCGCGCCGTCGCCCTCCTGCGGGCGGGCCACGCGGTGGTCGTCTACCCGGAGGGGACGCGCGGCCGCGGCGCACCGGGTCGCTTCCGCTCCGGCGCCTTCCGGCTGGCGGAGGCGGCGGGCGTGCCGGTGGTCCCGGTCGGCATCGCCGGGACCGCCGACCTCCTGCCCAAGCACGGCCGCTTGCGGCGCGCCCACGTCGCCGTCCGCTTCGGCGCCCCGCTGCCGCCGGATCCGGAGGCGGCGCGGGCGGAGGTGGCGCGCCTCGCCGCCCTCCCGGTCCCACCGCCGGGTGCGGCGTTGCGGCGGGCCGCGGCCCGGATCGCCCGCTCCCGGACGGGGCTCGCGCTCGTCGTCGCCTGGAGCCTCGCGGAGGCGGTCGTCTGGCCGCTCGTGCCGGAGCTGCTGCTGTTCGCCCTGGTGGTGGCCGCGCCGCGGGCGGGGGTGCGCCTGGTCCCGGCGGCGGTGCTCGCGAGCATGCTCGGCGGGCTGTGCACGCTCGCCCTCGGGGCGGCCGGAGCCGCGCCGCCCGCGCCGCTGGTCACCGACCGCATGCGCGCCGCGGTCGCCGAGCAGACCGCCGCCGAGGGCGCGCTCGCGGTGCGCCACCAGCCGTTGTCGGGCATCCCGTTCAAGGTCTACGCGGCCGAGGCGGGCCGGGCGGGGGTGGACCCGCTGCCGTTCCTCGGCGCGGCGGTCACCCACCGCGGGCTGCGCATCGCCGCGGTCGGGACGGCGTGCACGCTGCTCGGCGTGGCGCTGCGGCGGCGGCCGGAGCGCTACGCCCGGGTCGTCGCCACCGGCTGCGGGCTGTTCGCGGTCGGCCTGGCGCTGGTGGTCGCGGCCTGGGCATGAGCGCCGCGGTGCGACCATGGATGCGTGAGCGCCGAGCCCGAGTCCGCACCGCGCGCCGTCTTCCGCATCTCGCCACTGGTCGTGCTGGTGGCGCTGGCGTTGGCCGTCTGCGCCACCCCGCTGGCGTGGTCCGGCCCGTACCTGTGGCTGATCTACCTGGTCCCGCTCGGGATCATCGTGTGGACGCTGCGGGTGCGCACCGTCGCCGACCCCGAGACCGTCGCCGTGCGCAGGGTGGTCGGCGGCCGCGAGGTGCCGTGGAGCCAGATCGCGAGGGTGCACCTCGGGCGCGCCCGCAACCCGGCCTCGGCCCGGGTGAGCGCCGTGCTGACCGACGGCTCCGAGGTGGCGCTGCCCGCCGTGCACGTGCGCGACCTGCCCCGGCTGGCCGCCGTGAGCGGCGGCCGCCTCCCCGACCCGACGCCGGACGCCGACTAGAAGGGGACCTGCGTCGCGAGCAGGCCCGCGGGGGCGGCGGTGCGCCCGGAGAGGATGCGGCAGAACTCCACCGCGTCGAGCTGCATCTCGGGCCCCTCGCCCGCGGTCCAGCGCCCGCCGGCGGGTCCGGTCAGCGTGAGCGCGTACGGCCTGCCGTGGCGGCCCGCCCACTCCGCGACGACGTCGGCGACGATCACGCCGTCGTGCTCGGGCGTGAGCACGAGGTCGCGGCCGGTGGCGCGGGCGGTGTCGACGCGGTGCATCCAGGTGTCGCGGGTCAGGATCGTCTCGAACAGGTAGCCGAACGTCCACCGCTCCGGTACCCCGCCGACGGTCTGCGTCCCCGGCATCGCGACCCGCCCGACGAGCAGCGAGCGCCTGCGCCTGCCGCGCACCGCCCGCGGCGCGACGGCGGCGTAGCGGGCGATGAGCTGTTCCGGGGTCAGGTCGCGGCGCTGGTGCACCTGCAGGTCGGTGAGCGCGTCGACGGGCACGCCGCCGCGGCGGGTCGCCGCCGCGTTCTGGTGGACGAACGTCGGCAGCGACGCGGCGAACTCCGCCATCCCGAGGCAGTGCCCGGTCATGGCGCGCACGTCCCAGGGCGGGCAGTCCGTGGGGCGGGCCCAGTCGGCCTCGTCGAGGCTGCGCAGCAGGTCGAGGTAGCGGCCGTACTCGGTGGCGGCCAGCCGCATCGCGGTGTTCCGGTCGAGCAGCGAGCGGCGGGGCCGCGCGGGCGCGCGGGTGTCGGTGGCGGTCATGGCTCCTCCAGGTCGTCGGTGACCTTCGGCAGGTGGACCGCGTCGGCGTACATGTCGACGGCGCGATCGATCAGCCGGGCGTACCGGGTGCCGCCCGGGTCGTTGGCCCACTGGGCGTCGACGAGCCCGCCGACGAGGGCGACGTAGAGGTCGACGTCGCCGTCGTCGGTGACCCCCATGCCCGCGAGGAACGCCCGCAGCTCGTCCATCACCCGCACGGCGGGGGCGTATCCCTCGGGGCTCGGGGTGAACCCGGGGATCGTGCGCAGGTTCATCAGCTGGTGGCGCGGCAGGTCGGCGGTGGCGAACCGGAAGAACCGGTGGGCGCGCACCCGCAGCGCGGCCCGCGGGTGCGCAGGCAGGTCGGCGGTGGCCACCCACTCCTCGTAGGCCGACCACGCCTGCTCGAACATCGCGTCGTAGATCGCGTTCTTCGAGGCGAAGTGCGAGTACAGCGACGGCGCGCGCATGCCGACGCGGGCCGCGACCTCGCGCAGGGTCAGCCCGGCGAGCCCGTTCTCCCGCGCGACGGCCCACGCCGCGGAGAGGATCTCCTGTCGCGCCGCCTCACGTCGTTTGCTCTGCCAATCGATAGTAGCTTCGCCTAACACGATTAGGAAGCGTCCTCCTCGGCGGACCACCCGTCAAGGAGGGGTTCACCGGGCGCGTAACGTGGGGAGCGATCCCGCAGCGGCCCGGCCGGACCACGCCTCCGGTCCCGCCCGCGCGGAGCGCAGCGGCGCCTGCGAGCCACCGCTTTCGGGCGCCAGCGCGCACCTTCCGGCCCATCGAGAGGAAGAACCGTGCCGGCACTCCGGTCCCGAGTCACCACCCACGGCCGCAACGCCGCCGGAGCGCGCTCGCTCTGGCGCGCCACCGGCATGGGGGACGACGACTTCGGCAAGCCGATCGTCGCGATCGCCAACTCCTACACCCAGTTCGTTCCCGGGCACGTGCACCTCAAGGACCTGGGCGACCTCGTGGCGAGCGCCATCCGCGAGGCGGGCGGCGTGCCGCGGGAGTTCAACACGATCGCCGTGGACGACGGCATCGCGATGGGGCACGACGGGATGCTCTACTCGCTCCCGTCGCGCGAGGTGATCGCCGACGCCGTCGAGTACATGGTCAACGGCCACGCCGCCGACGCGCTGGTCTGCATCTCCAACTGCGACAAGATCACCCCGGGCATGCTCAACGCCGCGCTGCGGCTCAACATCCCCACGGTGTTCGTGTCCGGCGGGCCGATGGAGGCGGGCAAGGCGGTCGTCGTCGGCGGGGTCGCGCAGGCGCCCACCGACCTGATCACCGCGATCGCCGCCTCGGCGTCGACGCAGGTCAACGAGGCCGGCCTCACCGAGGTCGAGCGGTCCGCCTGCCCGACGTGCGGCTCGTGCTCGGGCATGTTCACCGCGAACTCGATGAACTGCCTCACCGAGGCGCTCGGGCTCGCCCTGCCCGGCAACGGCTCCACGCTGGCCACGCACGCCGCCCGCCGCGAGCTGTTCCTCGAGGCCGGCCGCACCGTCATGGAGCTGGCGCGGCGCTGGTACGAGCAGGACGACGCGTCCGTGCTGCCCCGCTCGATCGCGAACAAGAAGGCGTTCGAGAACGCGATGGCCCTCGACGTCGCGATGGGCGGCTCCACCAACACGGTGCTGCACATCCTCGCCGCCGCGCAGGAGGGCGAGGTCGACTTCGCCCTCGACGACATCGAGGCCATCTCGCGCCGCGTGCCGTGCCTGGCGAAGGTCTCGCCGAACTCGAACTACCACATGGAGGACGTCCACCGCGCCGGCGGCATCCCGGCGATCCTCGGCGAGCTGTGGCGGGCCGGCCTGCTCAACGAGGACGTGCACACCATCCACTCGCCGTCGCTGCGGGAGTGGCTCACCGAGTGGGACATCCGCGGCGGCTCGCCGTCTGAGCGGGCGATCGAGCTGTTCCACGCCGCCCCCGGCGGGGTGCGCACCACCGAGGCGTTCTCCACCGAGAACCGCTGGTCGTCGCTCGACACCGACGCCGAGAACGGCTGCATCCGCGACGTCGCCCACGCCTACACCGCCGACGGCGGCCTCGCCGTCCTGCGCGGCAACCTCGCGCCGGACGGCGCCGTGATCAAGACGGCGGGCATCCCGGAGGACATCTGGCGCTTCGAGGGCCCGGCCCGGGTCGTCGAGAGCCAGGAGGAGGCCGTGTCGGTCATCCTCACCAAGCAGATCCAGCCCGGCGACGTGCTCGTCGTCCGCTACGAGGGCCCCGCGGGCGGCCCCGGGATGCAGGAGATGCTGCACCCCACCGCGTTCCTCAAGGGGTCCGGCCTCGGCGCGAAGTGCGCCCTGATCACCGACGGCCGGTTCTCCGGCGGGTCCAGCGGCATCTCGGTGGGGCACATCTCGCCGGAGGCCGCCGCGGGCGGCACGATCGGCCTGATCGAGGACGGCGACCCGATCGTCATCGACGTCAGGGCGCGGCTGCTCGAGGTCCGGGTGCCCGACGAGGTGCTCGCCGAGCGCCGGGCCAAGATGGAGGCCAGCGAGCGGCCGTGGCAGCCGAAGGAGCGCAACCGGCCCGTGAGCAAGGCGCTGCGCGCCTACGCCGCACTCGCCACGAGCGCCGACAAGGGCGCCGTCCGCCAGGTCCCGTAACCGCTCAGGCCCGCAGCGCCGGGCCCAGCTCGCCGAGCGCGCGGGCGGCGGTCTCGACCATCTCGACGACGCGCGCCGTCCCGAGGTGGTCGGCGGCGAACGCCAGGTACTGGACGTGCACCTGGACCGTGGCCCAGAGCCGCTCGACCTCCCGCAGCGGCGGCGGGAGGTCCGGGGCTCGGTACGCGGGCGGTGGGGTGATCCCCTGCGCGGCCAGCGTCGCGACGTCGAGCCCGGCCGGGGCGACGCGCGCGTTACCCCAGTCGATCAGGACGGCGCCGTCGGGGGCGAGGAGCACGTTGCCGCGGTGCGCGTCGCCGTGGGTGAGCGTGCGGGGCAGCACGGCGAGCGCGGTGCGCAGCCGCTGGTCGGTGGCCCAGGCCTCGAGCAGCCCGACGACCTCGGCCAGCCGGGCGTCGCCGGTGCGGTCGCGGGCGGCGCGCACCGCGGGCAGGGCGTGCCCGGTGACCATCCCCCGCCACCAGCCCGCGTCGACGACGGGCAGGCCGCGCGGCCGCTTGCGGTGCCAGTGGGTGTGCACCCGCCCGAGCACGTCCCACACCTCGGCGGGCGGGTCGCCCGAGGTGAGCGCGGGCCCGGGGTAGTGCGGCACCACCAGCCACGGCCCGTGCCGGTCGGCGCCCGCGGCGAGCAGGCGGGGCCGGTCCACGCCCGGCACCACCGCGACCGCGCGCATCGCGGCCACCTCGCTCGCCCGCGCCCGCTTGAGCACGACCGAGACCGGGCGGCCGCCCGCGTCGAGGTCGATCCGCTCCACGGCGTCGGCGACGTAGCCGCCGGACAGCGGCGCCCTGGCCGTGACGACCACCGGTGCGCCCGCCCACCGCGCCACGGGCCCCAGCCACGCGGAGTCCGGTGGCGGCGGGGTCACCGCAGCAGCACGAGCACCAGCACGGCGGCGGTCACGCCGACGATCAGCATGAGCACGCCCCACGGGGCCGGCCGCAGGTTCCAGGTGCGGTTGCGGTCGAGCGCGATGCGCCCGGCCCCGGTGAGGGCGAGCGCGGCGGCCGACAGGCCGAGCACCACGTCCAGCTCCACCGCGTCCGCCCCGGCGGGCGAGGCGATGAAGAACCCGTTGCCGATCTTGACCGCCACCGAGTTGATCATCAGGGCGAGCAGGCCCACCGCCGCGAGCGGGGTGAGGAAGCCCAGCACGACCAGCGCACCACCGACCAGCGCCGTGAGCCCCGCGACCCAGGCCAGCGCCGGCGCCTGCTGGTAGCCGAACCCCTCGAGCACGCGGGTGAAGCCCGCGAGGCCCTGGCCGCCCCACATGCCCGTCACGATCTGCATCCCGTGGGCGAAGAACGTGCCGCCGACGGCGAACCGCAGCAGGAGCAGCCCGACGTCGGTGCCGGGGTTCCAGGTGAGCGGCCTGCGGTTCGGTCGCGTCTGGGCAGGCTCCGGGGAGCCGAACCCGCCCCCGCCGGGCAGGATCGACGTGGGCTGGTCGGTCATGGCGCCGAAGCGTAGCCGTACCGGGCCCGTTCGCGTGGCACTTCGGGCGATCAGTAGCCGTCGACGACGAGGTTCGGCGGATCCTCACCGCGGGCGAACGCGGCGATCTGCTCGGCCGCGATGCGGTAGGCCCGCTCCAGCCTGCCGGGCACGCTGCCACCGACGTGCGGGCACAGGAACAGACCCGGTGCCGCCCAGAGCGGGTGGTCGGCCGGCAGCGGCTCCGGGTCGGTGACGTCGAGCGCGGCCATGAGCCGCCCGCTGGTGAGCTCGGCGGTGAGCGCGTCGGTGTCGGCGACCGGGCCGCGAGCGGCGTTGACGAGCAGCGCGCCGTCCGGCATGGCCGCCAGGAACTCCGCGTCGACCAGGCGGCGGGTGGCGTCGGTGAGCGGGACGATCACGACGCACGCGTCGTGGCGGCCCAGGAGCTCGTGGACCTCGTCGATGCCGTGGACGCCGGGGCGGGCCCTGCGCCCGACGAGCGTCGTCGTCACCTCGAACGGGGCGAGCCTGCGCACGGTGTGCTCGGCCACGTCACCCGCCCCGACGATCAGCACCCGCTTCCCGGCGAGGGTGTCGGTGACGTGGTAGTCCCAGCGCCGCGCGTCCTGCGCCCGGACGAACTGCGGGAAGTGCCGGTACACGCTGATCAGGGCGCCCACGATCCACTCCGCGGTGGCGCCGCTGTGCGCGCCGCGGCAGTCCGACAGCGCGACGCCGTCGGGCAGCCGCCCGACCCAGGCCTCCGCGCCCGCCGTGAGCAGCTGCACCAGCCGCAGCTCGGGGAGCCGCTCCACGATGGAGACCGCCGAGGCGGGAGCCAGGAACGGCGGGACGAGCACCTGCGCCCGCGCCGCCTCGGCCGGCAGCACGCCGTCCGGGTCGTAGCGCACGACCTCGACGCCCGCCACCCCGGCGAGCGCGGCCTCCCCCTCGTCCTCCGGGACGAGCACCGTGATGTCTCCCATGGCCGGCGACGCTACTCACCGGCTGCTCACCCGCTCCCACCTAGCCTTGGTCACGTGGGAGGACGGGTGCGACGCGCGGCGGCCGCGGCGTTGTTGGTGCTGGCGCTCGGCGGGTGCGCCACCTTCCCCGAGCAGGGCCCGCGCGAGTGGCGCGAGCAGATGGAGGGTGCGGGCGAGCTGGGCGGGCCGCCGGTGGTGCCGGAGGACACGCCTCAGCCGCAGACGCCCGCGCCGCCCGGCCCGGAAGGCCAGAGCGGGCCCCAGGAGCCGCCCACCGGCTGCCAGGACCCCGACCCGCAGGTCGTCGCCACGTGCCTGGAGCCGGTCGGAGCCATCGCGGTGCTCCCCGACGCCACCTCGGCGCTGGTCGGGGAACGGCAGACCGGGCGGGTGCTGCGGGTCCAGCAGGGCAGCGAGCCGCGGCTGGTGACCACCATCCCGGTGGACCCCACCGGCGGGGGCGGCCTCACCGGCCTGGTGCTCTCGCCGTCCTACATCGAGGACCAGCTGGTCTACGCCTACATCACCACGCCCGAGGACAACCGCGTGGTGCGCCTGGCCGCGGGCGAGCCGCCCAAGCCGGTGCTCACCGGCATCCCGCGGGGCCCGATCAACAACGGCGGCGCGCTCGCGGTCGACGAGGACGGCTCCCTGCTGGTGGCCACCGGCAACGCCGGCCTGGGCACCCCGCCGCCCGACTCGCTCGCGGGCAAGCTGCTGCGCATCGACCTGCAGGGCCGCCCCGCCAAGGGCAACCCCGACCCGCTGTCGCCGACCATGAGCTCGGGCCTGCAGTCGCCCGGCGGGATCTGCGTCGACCCGCGGCGCGGCGCGGCCTGGGTCACCGACCGGCGGGCGGGCGAGGACGTGCTGCACCTGATCGTGCCCGGGCAGCTCCCGCCGCCCGCGTGGCGCTGGCCCGACCGGCCCGGCGTCGCGGGCTGCATGGCGCAGGACGGCGCGGTCGCGGTGGCCCAGGTGCGCCAGCAGTCGCTGTTCGTGATCCGTTCCGACGCGAAGAACGCGTTCGTGGGCGCGCCCGAGACGCTGCTGCAGGAGACCTACGGCCGCCTCTCCGCGGCCACCCTCGCGCCGGACGGGCTGCTGTGGCTGGGCACGGTCAACAAGGCGGGCGGCCGGCCGGTGCCCTCCGACGACCGGGTGATCCGGATCCAGCCGCTCGCCGCGGGCGGCGACAACCGCCAGTAGGCCCGTTGGCCACGCCGACCGGTCGCGCGGCTGCCCACGCGACCGGTCGGGGGTCCGTCAGCTGCAGCGCTCGAGCACCAGCTCGCGCACGCGCTTGGCGTCGGCCTGGCCCTTCGTCGCCTTCATGACGGCGCCGACGATCGCGCCCGCCGCCTGCACCTTGCCGCCCCGGATCTTCTCCGCGACGTCCGGCTGGGCGGCCAGCGCCTCGTCGACCGCGGCGAGCAGGGCGCCGTCGTCGGAGACGACCGCGAGGCCGCGCGCCTTCACGACCTCGTCCGGCTCGCCCTCGCCGGCCAGAACGCCGTCGACGACCTGGCGGGCCAGCTTGTTGGACAGCTCGCCCGAGGCCACGAGCTCGATCACCCGCGCCACCTGCGCCGGGGTGATCGGCAGATCCGCGAGCTCCACACCGCGGGCGTTCGCCTGCTGGGTGAGGTAGGAGACCCACCAGGAGCGGGCCTCCCCGGCCGGCGCGCCCGCGGCGACGGTGGCCTCGATGAGCTCCAGGGCGCCGGCGTTGACCAGGTCGCGCAGCTCGAGGTCGGTGAGCCCCCACTCGGCCTGGATGCGGCGGCGGTGCTCCCACGGCAGCTCCGGCAGCGTGGCGCGCAGCTGTTCGATCCACTCCGGCGACGGCGCGATCGGCACCAGGTCGGGCTCCGGGAAGTACCGGTAGTCCTCGGCGGTCTCCTTGCGCCGCCCCGGGGAGGTGGTGCCGGTGGACTCGTCGAAGTGCCGGGTCTCCTGCACCACGCGTTCACCGGCCAGCAGCACCCCGGCCTGGCGGGTCATCTCGTGGCGGACGGCGCGCTCCACCGACCGCAGCGAGTTGACGTTCTTGGTCTCGGTGCGGGTGCCGAACTCGGTAGCGCCCTTCGGCATCAGGGAGACGTTCGCGTCGCAGCGCAGGGAGCCCTGGTCCATGCGCACGTCGGACACGCCGAGCGCGCGCAGCAGGTCGCGCAGCGCGGTGACGTACGCGCGCGCCACCTCCGGCGCCCGCTCGCCCGCGCCGACGATCGGCTTGGTGACGATCTCGATCAGCGGGACCCCGGCCCGGTTGTAGTCGAGCAGCGAGTACTCCGCGCCGTGGATGCGCCCGTCCGCGCCGCCGACGTGCAGCGACTTGCCGGTGTCCTCCTCCATGTGCGCGCGCTCGATCCCCACCCGGAACACCGAGCCGTCGTCGAGCGGGACGTCGAGGTGGCCGTCGAAGGCGATCGGCTCGTCGTACTGCGACGTCTGGAAGTTCTTGGGCATGTCCGGGTAGAAGTAGTTCTTCCGCGCGAACCTGCACCACGGCGCGATGCTGCAGTTGAGGGCCAACCCGATGCGGATGGCCGACTCCACCGCCTTGCGGTTCACCACCGGAAGCGCCCCGGGCAGGCCGAGGCACACCGGACACACCTGCGTGTTCGGCTCCGCCCCGAACGCGGTGGGGCAGCCGCAGAACATCTTGGTCTGCGTGTTGAGCTCGACGTGCACCTCGAGCCCGAGCACCGGGTCGAAGCGTTCGACGACCTCGGCGTAGTCCACGAGCGTCGGCGCACTCACGACGAAACCTCCAGCGAAGGGACGCGGTCGATCACGGGGCCGTCCTCGGCGTCGCGAGCGGCCTCGAACGCCGCCGCCACCCGGTACATGACGGCCTCGCCGAGCGCGGGCGCCATCACCTGCAGCCCGACCGGGAGACCGTCGTCGGCGAGCCCCGACGGCACGGACATCGCGGCCGTGCCCGCCAGGTTGGTGGGGATGGTGGCCAGGTCGTTGAGGTACATGGCCAGCGGGTCGTCGACCTTGTCGCCGATCCGGAACGGCGTGGTCGGCGCCGTGGGCGAGACCAGCACGTCGGCCTGCTCGAACGCGGCGGTGAAGTCGCGGCTGATGAGCGTGCGCACCTTCTGGGCCTGCCCGTAGTAGGCGTCCCAGTAGCCGGACGACAGCGCGTAGGTGCCCAGGATGATCCGGCGCTTCGCCTCGGGGCCGAACCCGGCCTCGCGGGTGGCGGCCATGACCTCCTCGGCCGAGACGCCCTTGTCGACGCGCAGCCCGTAGCGCATGGCGTCGAACCGGGCGAGGTTGGACGAGACCTCGCTGGGCAGGATCAGGTAGTAGGCCGCGAGCCCGTACTCGAAGTGCGGGCAGGAGACCTCCACCAGCTCCGCGCCGAGCTTCTCCAGCCGGCGCAGGGCCTCCTCGTACGAGGCGCGGACGCCCGGCTGGTAGCCCTCGCCGGACAGCTCGCGGACCACCCCGATCCGCAACCCGGACAGGTCGCCGTCGGCCCCGCGGCGCGCCGCCTCGGCCACCGGGGGCACCGGCTGGTCGATGGAGGTGGAGTCCATCGGGTCGTGCCCGGCGATCACCTCGTGCAGCAGGGCCGTGTCCAGCACGGTGCGCGCGCACGGGCCGCCCTGGTCCAGCGAGGACGCGCAGGCGATGAGGCCGTAGCGGGAGACCCCGCCGTAGGTCGGCTTGGCACCCACGGTGCCGGTGAACGCGGCCGGCTGGCGGATCGAGCCGCCGGTGTCGGTGCCGATCGCGAGCGGCGCCTCGAACGCGGCGAGCGCCGCCGCCGACCCGCCGCCGGAGCCGCCGGGGACCCGCTCGAGGTCCCACGGGTTGCGGGTGGGCCCGAACGCCGAGTACTCGGTGGACGAGCCCATCGCGAACTCGTCCATGTTGGTCTTGCCGAGGATCGTGATCCCCGCGGCGCGCAGGCGGGCCGTGAGCGTGGCGTCGTACGGCGGGCGCCACCCCTCGAGGATGCGCGACCCGGCCGTGGTGGGCATGTCGATCGTGGTGAACACGTCCTTGAGCGCCAACGGCACGCCGGCGAGCGGCGACGCGGGCGGGGTGCCCGCGGCGAGGCTCTCGTCCACCACCGTGGCCGCCTCGAGCGCGGCCTCCTCCGCGACGTGCAGGAACGCGTGCACCCGTCCGTCGACGGCCGCGATGCGGTCGAGGTGGGCCCGGGCGACCTCCACCGCCGACACCTCGCGGGAGTGGATCAGCGCGGCGAGCTCGGCCGCGGTCTTCCGCGTGAGGTCCGCGCCGCTCATGCCTCCTCCCCCAGGATCTGCGGCACGCGGAAGCGGCCGTCCTCCGCCGCGGGGGCGCCGGACAGCGCCTGCTCCTGGGTGAGGCCCGGGCGCAGCTCGTCGGGGCGGAACACGTTCTGCAGCGGCACCGCGTGGGACATGGGCGGGATGTCGTCGGCGGCGACCTCGCCCACACGGGCGACCGCGCCGAGGATCACCTCGAGCTGGCCGGCGAAGACATCCAGCTCGTCGTCGGTGACGGCGAGCCGGGCGAGCCGGGCGAGGTGAGCGACCTCCTCCCGGCTGATGTGCGCTGCCGCGGATTCGGCGGACATGTCCCTCCAGGACGGTGTGCTGCGGGGGCCCGCAACCGGTGCGGACGATGGCGATCGGCGATGCCGCGCCGAGCGCGCGCATCGACGTCGCCGAGTCTAGTCGCGGGGACGAAACGGACAGTCGCCGCACCGCGCTCGGCGGCTCGCCGCGAAGCGGAGCCGATCAGAAGCAACGAGTGCCGAAACGGCGTACTCCTGACACAATCCACACAAGCAGAGCCGCCGCGTGAACCGCCCCTTCTGCGGCGGGACGACTCCCGCGGTGGGGGCGTGTACGCGAGAGGACGTGTGGTGTGTCGTTCCTGCTCCGGGTCGTGCTACCGGACAAGCCGGGCAGCCTCGGGGCCGTGGCCACCGCGCTCGGCAACGCGGGTGCGGACATCCTCGGCGTCGACGTGGTGGAACGCGGCAACGGGCACGCGGTGGACGACCTCGCCGTCGAGCTGCCGCCCGGCCGGCCGCCGGACGTGCTCATCACGGCCGCCGAGTCGGTGCCCGGCGTCGAGGTCGAGTCGGTCCGGCCGCATTCGGGCCGGCTGGAGACCCACCGCGAGCTGGAGCTGATCGACCAGATCGCAAGCGACCCGGAGAACGGCCTCCAGCTGCTCGCCGACGGCGTGCCGCGGATCTTCCGGGCGGGCTGGGCCCTGGTCGCCGCGCGGGAGGACGGCACGTCCTACCGGCTCGCGGAGAGCGCCGCCGCGCCCGAGACGCGCGCGGGCGACCTGCCGTGGCTGCCGCTGGAGAAGGCGACCGTGCTGGACCCGGCCGTGCACTGGATGCCCGAACCGTGGAGCGCGCTCGACACCGAGCTCGCCGCGGCGCCGCTGGGGCCGAAGGCGCGGGCGCTGGTCGTCGGCAGGCCCGGCGGGCCCGCGTTCCGCCCGTCGGAGCTGGCGCGGCTCACGCACCTCGCAGGCATCGTCGTCACGGTCCTGAACCCGTAGTGGATCGGCCCTGGTCCCGCGTGCCGACGTGGGTGGGCGCCGCGCTGCGCCCCGAGCTCGCCGACGCCACCGACGGCATCATCTCGGCCGTCCGGGCCGAGGTGCCCGAGTACGCTCGGCCGCTCACCGGCCGCTTCGGGGCCCGGATCACCGAGGGCGTGTCGGTGGCGCTGGGGCAGTTCCTCGACCTGCTGGGCCGCGACGATCCCCTCGAGGACACCACCGTCTACCGCGCGCTCGGCCAGCTGGAGCACCGGGAGGGCCGCACGCTGGCGGCCCTGCAGTCGGCGTACCAGATCGGGACGCGGACGCTGTGGCAGCGCCTCGCCGCGAGCACCACGGCGCGCCAGCTCCCGCCGGAGGTGATCTTCAGCCTGGCCGAGGCCCTGTTCGGCTACGTCGAGCAGCTCAGCGCCGCGTCCGTGGCCGGCTGGGCCGACGAGGAGGCGAGCCGGGCGGGGTCGCTGCAGGCGCGCAGGCACGCGCTGGTGGAGCTGCTCGCCCGGCCGGCCACGCCCGCCGAGCTGGAGCGGGCGGCGGCCGCCGCGGGCTGGACCGTGCCACCCCGGGTGGCGGCGCTCGCCGTGGAGGACGCCGTCGCCGTCGCCGCGCGGCTGCCCGGCGCGGTCGGGGCCGACCTGGACCCGGTGGGCGTCGTCGTGGTCGCGGCCCGCGGCGAGCCGGACGCCGCGTGGCTGGAGCGGGTCCGCGGCGCCACCGGTGAGCGGCGCGCCGTGCTGGGGCCGGTGGTCGAGCCGGCGCAGGCGCACCGGTCCGTCGAGCTCGCCCAGGCCGCGTGGCCGCTGCACGCCGCGGGCCGCCTCGACGCGGGCGTCCCCCTGGTCCGCGCCGACGAACACCTGCTCCCGCTGCTGCTCGCCGCAGCGCCCGAGCTCGCCTCCGCGCTCGTGGAGCGCGCGCTCGCCCCGCTGCGCGCGCTGCCACCGGGCGCGGCGGCCCGCGCCGAGGAGACCCTGCGCGCCTGGCTGGACGCCCACGGCGACGTCACCGCCACCGCGGCCGCGCTGCACGTGCACCCGCAGACGGTGCGCTACCGCCTCGCCGGGCTGCGCGAGGCGTTCGGCGGGGCGCTCGACGACCCGGCCGCCCGGCTGGAGCTGGCCGTCGCGCTCCGGGCCGCCCCGCTCGAACGCTGATCAGCCGGCGGTGAGCCCGCGCAGCACCACGTCGAGTCCGCGCCGGAACTCCTCGTCCGGCGGCACCGAGCGCGCGTCCCGGGCCGTGCGCGCGAGCAGCGGGTACTCGTCCTCCGGCAGCTCGGACAGCACGATCGTGCCGGGCCCGGACAGCGCCGCGAAGTGCTCGCTCTGCAGGAAGCCGAGCAGGTGGCCGATCAGCGTGCGCTGGGCGATCACGCGCTCGACGCCGGACAGGCCGCCCTCGGTGAGCACCGACAGCGTCGTCTCGATCAGGCGCAGCGAGCTCGGCGCGGCCTGCCGGTGCCGCAGCACCAACGGCACGACGCCCGGGTGCCGGGCCACGGCGACCCGGATGCGGTCGAGCAGCACGCGGATCCGGTCCTGCCACGTCCCCTCGGGCAGGTCGAGGTCGACCGACCGGAACACGTGGTCGACCACCAGCACCTCGAGCGCCTGCCGGTCGGAGACGTAGCGGTACAGGCCCATCGTCGCCACGCCGAGCTCGCGGGCGACGGCGCGCATCGTCAGGGCGGGGAGCCCGTCGCGGTCGACGACGGCGAGCGCGGCGGCGACGAGCTGGTCGTCCGTGAGCGAACGGGGGCGGGGCACGGCTTGACAGCGTACAAGGTACGCGCATACTGGCCGTAGGCGTACCTTGTACTCTTAAGGAGCTCGACATGGCTCTCGCCGCCGTCCCCGCCCGCACGCTCGTCACCGTCAGGGGCGACCAGGTGCCGATCCCCGCCCCGGACCGCCTCGTCCACCTGCAGTTCCGCCGCTTCGCCGGCTGCCCCGTGTGCAACCTGCACCTGCGGTCGATCGTCCAGCGCCGCGCGGAGATCGAGGCGGCGGGCGTCCGAGAGGTGGTCCTGTTCCACTCCAGCGCCGAGGCGCTGCGCCCCTACGTCGCGGACCTGCCGCTCGACGTCGTGGCCGACCCGGAGCGCACGCTGTACCGCGAGTTCGGCGTGGAGTACGGGCTGCGGTCCCTGCTCGACCCCCGCGGCTGGCCGACCATCGTCCGGGCGATCGCCCACGAGCTGCGCGCCATCCGGCAGGGCCGCCCCGCTCCCCCGGTGCGCCCGGAGGGTGGGCGGTTCGGGCTGCCCGCGGACTACCTCGTCGCGCCGGACGGGCGGGTGCTGGCGAGCAAGCACGGCGTGCACGTCGACGACCAGTGGTCGGTCGACGAGCTGCTCGCGCTCGTGCCGGCCGCGCCCCGGGACCGCGCGTGATCACCGTCGAGGTGTTCGTCACCGGCCGCCGCTGACCCCCGACCAGGAGCGCGACCTCGCCGACCACGTCCTGCAGGCGCTCACCACCGGCGAGTCGCGCTCCGGGTGCACTCGAGTCGCGCTCTCGGTGCAGGCGAGTCGCGGCCTGGCTGCCGGCGAGTCGCGGCCTGAGCGCGGGCGAGTCGCGGGGCGTGGGCGGTAGCGGGGTTCCACGGAACCGGCACGGGCCACCCGCCGCGCGCCCCGGCGGGCGCCCGCTGACGCCTGCCGGAGGAGCCGCAGAGGTTCGCTAGGCCGAGGGTGCGTCAGCGGTCGCGCAGCGACGCAGGCAGGCGCCCTCGACCGGCGAGGAGCGGCCCCGCACGTTGCGCGGCGCCGCCAGGTGCCCCGGAACCGCCGGTCAGCCCGCGAGGCGGACCGGCGTGCCCGCCGGTGCCCGCCGCGCCGGCAGCGGCGTGACCTCGGCCTTGCGGCCGCCGCCGGGGAACGCCAGCCGGGCGAGCTTGCGCACCACCGTGCCGTACTGCTTCGGCAGCGAGCCGGTGGTGTACGGCAGGCCGTAGCGCTCGCAGATCTCCCGCACCCGCGGGGCGATCTCGGCGTAGCGGTTGCTCGGGATGTCCGGGAAGAGGTGGTGCTCGATCTGGTGGGACAGGTTGCCCGTCATGATGTGGAACAGCGGGCCGCCGGAGAGGTTGGCCGAGCCGAGCAGCTGCCGGACGTACCACTGGCCCTTCGTCTCGCCCTCGAGCCGCTCCTCCTCGAACGTCTCCGTGCCGTCCGGGAAGTGCCCGCAGAAGATCACGGCGTGCGACCACATGTTGCGCACGGCGTTGGCGGTGGCGTTCGCGGTGAGCGTCGCGAGGAAGCCCGGGCCGGACAGCAGCGGGAACAGCACGTAGTCCTTGGCGAGCTGCTTGCGCGCCTTGCGCCAGAGGTTCTTGGCCTCGCGGCGAACCTGCTTCCACGGCTTCTCGCCCGCCTGCGCCTTCTCGACCTCGAGGTCGTACAGCGCGATGCCCCACTCGAAGATCAGCGACAGGCCGACGTTGTAGATCGGCTGGAGCAGGTAGATCGGCTTCCACTCCTGCTCGGGCGTCACGCGCATGATCGCGTAGCCGAGGTCGCGGTCCTTGCCGCGGATGTTGGTGAACGTGTGGTGCTCGTAGTTGTGCGACTTCTTCCACGACTCGGCGGGCGAGACGTGGTCCCACTCCCACGTGGTCGAGTGGATCTTCGGGTCGCGCATCCAGTCCCACTGGCCGTGGAGGATGTTGTGCCCGAGCTCCATGTTCTCGAGGATCTTGGCGACGGACAGGGCGGCGGTGCCTGCGATCCACGCCGGGGGGAACCGGCCGAACAGCAGCGTGGCGCGGCCGCCGACCTCGAGGGCCCGCTGCACGGCGACGACCTTGTGGATGTAGCGGGCGTCGCGTTCGCCGAGGCTCCCCACCACCTCGTCGCGGATCGCGTCGAGCTCGGCGCCGATGGCCTCGACCTGCTCGTCGGTCAGGTGCGCGGCCGCGCTCTGGGTCTGGGTCATGGGGGTGGCTCCTAAAGCTCGATCTCGACGTCGCCCGCGGCGCCGGAGACGCACGTGCGGACGGTCTGGCCTGGGGTGTCGTGCACCTCACCGGTGCGCAGGTCGCGCACCCCGCCGGAGCGCAACCGCCCGACGCAGGTGTGGCAGATGCCCATCCGGCAGCCGTTGGGCAGCAGCGCGCCCGCCGCCTCGCCCGCCGCGAGCAGGGGGACGCCGGGGTCGGCGTCCGCGGTGATCCCGCTGGTCGCGAAGGTCACGCGGCCGCCCGTGCCGGGGTCGGCGACCGGGGCGGGCGCGACGAAGCGCTCGACGTGCAGCGCATCCGGGTCGCCGTGGCGGTCCCAGTGGGTGGCGAGCGCGTCGAGCAGGCCGGCCGGGCCGCAGGCCCACGTCTGCCGGGCCGCCCAGTCGGGCACCGCGTCGGCGAGGGCGTCCGGGGTGAGCCTGCCCTCGGCGGCCGTGTGCCGCTCGACGAGGCGCAGCCCCGTCGTCGCGGCGAGCCGCCGCAGCTCGGCGGCGAACACGACGTCGGCCGGGGTGCGGTCGCAGTGCACGGCGACGGCGCCGTCGAGGGCCTCGGGGCGGGTGGCGGCGAGGTCGCGCAGCATGCCCATCACGGGCGTGATCCCGCTGCCCGCGGTGACGAACAGCAGCTTCTCCGGCACCGGGTCCGGCAGCACGAACTCACCGGCGGGCGGGCCGATCCGCAGCAGCGCGCCGACCGGCGTGCGGTGCGCGAGCGCACCGGAGACGGTGCCACCCGGCACCGCGGTGACGGTGACGGCGAGCCGCGGGTCGCCCGGGCGGGAGGTCACCGAGTACGTCCGCCACTGCCACACGCCGTCGAGCCGGGTCCCGATCCCGACGAACTGGCCTGCCCGGTGCCGGATGCGCGTCCGGCCCGTGTGCAGCAGCAGCGTGGTCGTGTCGGCCGTCTCGCGGCGCACCCCGACGACGCGAGCGTGCGGCTCGCTGGTGGACCACAGCGGGTTCAGCGTGCCGAGCAGGTCGTCGGGCAGCAGCGGTTGGGTGAACCACGCCGCGGCCCCGCGCGCTCGCCTGCCGATCTCGCCGAACACTCGCATGCGGCCGACGCTATTGCGCGCATCGCACACAAGGCCACGGCTCCAGCCACGGCGACGCGGCGGGTTCTGTGGCGAAAGCCAAAACGGCTGGAAGGAGCCCTAGACGCGGTACCCGCTGCTGCGCAGCTTCCGGCGGATCGCCAGCGCCTCGGAGACGAGGTGGTCGTTGCCCGCGGCGAGGTACCCGTTCGGGGTGACGAGCACGTCCTCGAACCCGATCCGGGTGTCGATCCCGAGCATCATCGCCTGCTCCAGCACGGGCCACGCGCCCGTGTCCTCGCCGTGCAGCAGGACCGGGACGGGCAGCGAGCCCAGCGCGCGCAGCACGCGCAGGCCCTCCGCGACCGCGGTGCTGGGGTCGGTGACGGTCGACTCCGCGAGCACGCGCGTGGTGCCCGGCGGGACCCCGTTGTTGCGGAGCGTGACGGCGTCGCCGCTGGTCCACACGCCGAGCTCGATGCCGATGCCCACCGAACGGGCGGCCGCGCACACGTCGACCCAGCCCGTCTCGTGGACGTTGACCGAGCAGACGTCGGGCTTGCCGACGCCCAGGTGGCCCCACGCGAGCACGGCCTCGATCCGCTTGCGCGGGTCCCGCTCGATCCAGCGGCCGGTGGTGACGCCGATCTCCATCGACGGCACCTGCGCGCGGATCGCCGCGACCGTGTCGCCGACGTAGACCGGGTCGAGCGTCTCCAGCCCCTGCGGGTCGCGGGGGTGCACGTGTACCGAGGTGACATTTAGCTCCGCGACGGCGCGGGCATCACGGGCCAGGTGACGCGCTGTGACCGGGAGCAGGGGATGCGCGTCGGCCGGCCACGACCCGTTCAGCGCCGCCTGCAGCACGGTGACACCCCCATTCCTCGTCGATCGTAGCCGCGAACGACCGGATCGTACGTGCCACCGACGGGGGTGATCGCGCCGGTCAGGCCTCGACCGTGGCCACCTCGCGGGCGGCCTCCGGCCCCCGCTCCAGCAGCACGCGGAAGCCCGCCTCGTCGAGGATCGGGACGCCGAGCTCGAGCGCCTTGTCGTACTTCGATCCCGGCGAGTCACCCGCGACGACGAACGCGGTCTTCTTCGACACCGAGCTCGCGGCCCGGCCACCGCGCGCCGCGATGGCCTCCTTGGCCTCGTCGCGCGAGAAGCCCTGCAGGGAGCCGGTGACGACGATCGACAGGCCCTCCAGGGTGCGCGGCACGGACTCGTCGACCTCGTCGGCCATGCGCACGCCGGCCTCCCGCCACTTGCGGACGACCTCGCGGTGCCAGTCGACGGTGAACCAGTCGCGCACGGCCGCCGCGATCGTGGGGCCGACGCCCTCGACGCCCGCGAGCGGGGCCAGCGCCGCGGCGACCGCCTTGGACTGAGCGCGCGCCGCGTCGCGGGTCGCGCGCTCGGCGGCCCCGTCCTGCTCGGCGCTCCGCCCGTCGGAGGCGGACGCCTCGGAGACCGCCGCGACCGCCTCCGCGCCGGTGGCGGCCGGGGCGGCGTCCGCGGGGACGTCGTCGCCCGGCTCGTCGACCGCGCCGTCGGAGGTGATCTCGACCCCGGCCGCGGCCGTGGCCCGGGCCGCCTCCTCGGCGGCCGCCTGGATCGCGTCCATCGACCGGAACTCCCGCGCCAGCGCCTGCGCAGCCGTCGGGCCGACGTGCCGGATGGACAGGCCCACCAGCACCCGCCACAGCGGACGGTCCTTGGCCGCCTCCAGGTTGGCCAGCAGGCGGCGGCCGTTGGCGGACAGCCCGCCGTCCTTCTTGCGGAACAGGTCGACCTGCAGCAGGTCTTCCTCGGTGAGGCCGAAAACGTCGCCCTCGTCCTTCACCACGCCCGACTTCAGCAGCGCGACCGCGGCCTCGTAGCCGAGGCCCTCGATGTCGAACGCGCCGCGCCCGGCCATGTGGAACAGCCGCTCGCGCAGCTGGGCGGGGCAGGAGCGGTGGTTGGGGCAGCGCAGGTCGACGTCGCCCGCCTTCTGCTGGACCAGCTCGGTGCCGCACTCCGGGCAGTGGGTGGGCATCACGAACTCGCGCTCGGTGCCGTCGCGCATCTCCACGACCGGCCCCAGCACCTCGGGGATGACGTCACCCGCCTTGCGGATGACCACCCGGTCGCCGATGAGCACGCCCTTGCGCTTGACCTCCTGCGCGTTGTGCAGCGTGGCCAGCGAGACGGTGGAGCCGGAGACGACCACGGGCTCCATCTGCGCGAACGGGGTGACCCGGCCGGTGCGCCCCACGTTGACCTGGATGTCGAGGAGCTTGGTGGTGGCCTCCTCGGGCGGGTACTTGTAGGCGATCGCCCAGCGCGGCGCCCGCGCGGTGGACCCCAGCCGCCGCTGCAGCGCCACCTCGTCGACCTTGACGACGATGCCGTCGATCTCGTGCTCGATGTCGTGGCGGTGCTCGCCCCAATAGCGGATGTGCTCGATGACCTCGTCGATGCCGGTGAGCACGACGGCGCGCTCGGACACCGGCAGCCCCCACGCGCGCAGCGCGTCGTAGCCCTGCGACTGGCGTTCGAGGTCGAACCCCTCCCGCTTGCCGAAGCCGTGGCAGATCAGCCGCAGCTTGCGCGAGGCGGTGACCCTCGGGTCCTTCTGGCGCAGCGAGCCCGCCGCGGTGTTGCGCGGGTTGGCGAACGGCGGCTTGCCGGCCTCGACGAGCGCGGCGTTGAGCGCCTGGAAGTCCTCTAGCCGGAAGTAGACCTCGCCGCGCACCTCCACCAGCTTGGGCACCGGGAACTCGTCGGTGCCGGTGAGCTGGTCGGGCACCTGTTCGAGGGTGCGCATGTTGAGCGTGATGTCCTCGCCCGTACGGCCGTCGCCGCGGGTGAGCGCCCTGGTGAGCCGGCCGTCCTCGTAGAGGAGGTTGACCGCGAGCCCGTCGACCTTCAGCTCGCACAGGTAGTGGATCTCGCCGTCGCCGACCTCGCGCGCGACCCGGTCGGCCCAGGCGCGAAGGTCCTCCTCGGTGAAGGTGTTGTCGAGGCTGAGCATGCGCTCGAGGTGGTCGTAGGCGGCGAAGTCGGTGGCGAACTTCCCGACCACCTTCTGGGTGGGCGAGTCCGGCGTGACGAGCTCGGGGTGCGCGCGCTCCAACTCGACCAGCTCGCGCCACAGCTCGTCGAACTGCCCGTCGGAGATGACGGGCGCGTCGAGCACGTAGTAGCGGAACTGGTGGTCGGCCACCTCGGCGGCCAACCGCGCGTGCCGTTCGCGCACGTCACTGTCACTGCTCACGGGCACAGAGGTTAGCGACGAGCCCCGACAACCGGCCGGAACCCGGGCTCACCGCTTCCGGCGCATCGGCAGGACCTTCCCCCTCGTCCGAGCGGCCGAGCCGGTCGAGCTAGCGCGGCGGGACCGGCGGGCGCGTGCCGGGGGGCTTCCTGCGCTTTCGACCCTTGCTCTGCGGGCTCGTGGCCCCTCACCGCGCGAGCGGGGCCTGCCAATCCTCGGGTGGGTCGACGAACGCCTTGCCGAGGTCCCGGACGAGCGCCATCGCCCGCCGCGCCCAGTCGGGAGCCGCCCCCGCCAGGCCGCAGGTGGGGGTGGGGACGGCGAGGGCGCCGAGGCGGGAGCGGTCGAACCCGAGCCGGTCGGCGAGGTCGAACGCCGGGCGGGCGAGGTCGCGCAGCTGCGGCCGCGTGGCGGGCTCGCGTGCCGGCACGAGGCCGAGCATCAGCGGCGTGCCCGCGTCCCACGTCTCGCCGAGCGCGTCGAGCGCGGCGGCCTCCGCCGTGTCGCCGCGGAACGCGGGCACCGTGGCGTCGATGCCGATACCCGCCGCGCCGATGCCGGCGAGCAACCGGACCGGCGGCCGGTCGGCGCAGCAGTGCACCACCACCGGCACCCCGAGGCCGGAGACGAGCTCGCGCAGCGCGTCCTGCGCCTCGTTGCGCCCGACCGCCGCCACCGTGCCGTAGCCGGACGGGGTGGGCAGCGTCCCCGCGAGCACCGCGGGCAGCGTCGGCTCGTCGAGCTGGACGAGGACCTGGGCGCCGGTGCGGGTGGCCACCTCGGCCACGTGCGCACGCAGGCCCTCCAGGAGGCTTGCGGTGAACTCGCGGACCGCGCCGGCGTCGGTGAGCACGCGGTGGCCGTTGTGCAGCTCGACGCCCGCCGCGAGCGTCCACGGGCCCGCGGCCTGCACCTTCACCCAGCCCGGCCGGGCGGGCTCGCAGGCCGCGTCGAACGCGTCGAGGTCACCGCGGAGCAGGTCGACCGCCCTGCGGTGGTCCTTCCCGGGCCGCGCCGTCACCCGGTAGCCGCTGGGCACCACCTCGACCGCGATGTCGACGAGCAGGCCGGCCGTCCGGCCGATCATGTCCGCCCCGACCCCGCGGGCGGGCAGCTCCGGCAGGTGCGGCAGCAGCGGCAGCTCGCCGACGACCGTGGCCGCGGCCTCCTTCGGGTCGGTGCCGGGCAGCGAGCCGACCCCGGTGGCCGCGCCGTCCGGCCACCGCGCGGGCGGGGCGGGCGGCTCCTCGTCGGCTGCGGGTTCGGGCACCACGAGCGGGCCACCCCCCACCGTCTCCCCCGGCTCGGCCCCGGCAAGGCCGGCTGCGGCGAGGGCGGCCTCCAGCGGATCGGTACTCACGGCCGGTGTCTACCACCGCCCGGTGACCCCCCGCGAGTCGCGGTCTGCGTGCGGGCGAGTCGCGAGCTCGATGTCCGCGAGTCGCGAGCTGGATGTCCGCGAGTCGCGCCCTCGGTGCAGGCGAGTCGCGGGCTCGGTACCGCGAGTCGCGGTCTGCGTGCAGACGCGCCGCCGCTACGCCGTCGCGGTGATGGTGGCGCTGCCCAGGACGACGTCGCCGTCCGGGTCGGGCCGGTAGAGCGCCACGGCCTGGCCGGGCGCCACCCCGCGCAGTGGCTCCAGGAGCTCGACGCGCAGCCCGTCGTCGCCCGTCGGCTCCGCGACCGCGGGGGCCACGCCGCCGTGGGCGCGGACCTGGGCGATGCAGTCGAAGCGGGGCCCCGGCGCGACGCCGGCGCTCCACACCGGGTCGGCGCCCTCGATGGTGCGGACGTCGAGCCGCTCGGCCGACCCCACGGTCACGGTGCCGGTGGCCGGCTCGATGCCGAGCACGTAGCGGGGCCGGCCGTCGGGGGCGGGGGCGCCGATGCCGAGGCCCTTGCGCTGCCCGATCGTGAAGCCGTGCACGCCGTCGTGGCGGGCGAGCTCGGCGCCCGTCTCGGCGTCGACGATCGGGCCGGGCCGGGCCGGGATCCGGGCGCCGAGGAACGCGCGGGTGTCGCCGGAGGGGATGAAGCAGATGTCGTGGCTGTCCGGCTTGTCGGCGACCCGCAGCCCGCGGGCGGCGGCCTCGGCCCGGACCGCGGGCTTCGGGGTGTCGCCGATCGGGAACATCGCGTGCGCCAGCTGGTGGCGGGTGAGCACCGCGAGGACGTACGACTGGTCCTTGTCCGCGTCGACGGCCCGGCGCAGCTCACCGGCGACGAGCCGGGCGTAGTGGCCGGTGCAGACCGCGTCGAAGCCCAGCGCGAGCGCCTTCTCCAGCAGCGCGGAGAACTTGATCTTCTCGTTGCACCGCAGGCACGGGTTGGGCGTGCGCCCCTCCGCGTACGCGGCGACGAAGTCGTCGACGACGTCCTCGCGGAAGCGGGCGGCGAAGTCCCAGACGTAGAACGGGATGCCGATCACGTCGGCGGCCCGGCGGGCGTCGGCGGCGTCCTCGCGCGAGCAGCAGCCGCGGGAGCCGCTGCGCAGGGCGTCGGGGGTCTCCGACAGCGCGAGGTGCACGCCCACCACGTCGTGCCCTGCGTCGACGGCTCGGGCCGCGGCCACCGCCGAGTCGACGCCACCGCTCATCGCGGCGAGGACCCTCATCGCGCCACCGCCGCCCCTGCGCGCCGGGCCCGCTCGACGACGGCCCCGATGACGGACGCCACCGCGTCGACGTCGGCGGCGGTGGAGGTGTGGCCGAGGGAGAACCGCAGCGAGCCGCGGGCCGTCGCCTCGTCGGCCCCCATCGCGAGCAGCACGTGGCTGGGCTGCGTGACCCCGGCCGTGCAGGCCGATCCGGTGGAGCACTCGATGCCCTGGGCGTCGAGCAGCATGAGCAGGCTGTCGCCCTCGCAACCGGGGAACGACAGGTGGGCGTTGCCGGGCAGCCGCGACGGCCCGCCGTCGATGACACCGGTGCCCGGGTCGCCGTTGAGCGTGGCCTCCGGCACCGCGGCCTTGATCTTCGCCACCAGGTCGTCGCGCAGGGCGGCGAGCGCGGGCGCCCGGCTGGGCGCGTCGCCGACCGAGATCTCCACGGCGGTCGCCAACCCGACCACGCCGGGGGTGTCGAGCGTGCCGGAGCGCACGTCGCGCTCCTGCCCGCCGCCGTGCAGCAGCGGGGTGAGCACGACGTCGCGGCCCAGCAGCAGCGCGCCCGTCCCGATCGGGCCACCGAGCTTGTGGCCGGTGAGCGAGAGCGCGTCGACGCCGGACGCGGCGAAGTCGACCGGGAGCGTCCCGACGGCCTGGACCGCGTCGGTGTGCATCGGCACGCCGAACTCGTGGGCGATCGCCGCGAGCTCGCGGATGGGGTTGACCGTGCCGACCTCGTTGTTGGCCCACATCACCGAGACCAGCGCCACCCGGTCCGGGTCCCGCGCGAGCGCGGCGCGCAGCGTCTCCGGGCGAACGCGGCCGAACCCGTCGACGGCGAGCAGCTCGACCTCGGCGCCCTCGTGCGCGCCGAGCCACTGTGCGGCGTCGAGCACGGCGTGGTGCTCGACGGCCGAGACGAGCACGCGGGTCCGCCGCGGGTCGGCGTCGCGGCGCGCCCAGTACAGGCCCTTGACGGCCAGGTTGTCGCTCTCCGTGCCGCCGGTGGTGAACACCACCTCCGACGGCCGGGCGCCCACGGCGGCGGCGATGCGCTCGCGGGCCTCCTCCACGTCGCGGCGCGCGCGGCGTCCGGACGTGTGCAGGGAGGACGCGTTCCCCGTGCGGGCGAACGCCTCCGCCATCGCCGCGATGGCCTCGGGCAGCATCGGCGTGGTCGCGGCGTGGTCGAGGTAGGTCGCGCTCGTAGCGGCCACCTCCCCGGTCGGAATCGTCCGCGGGCCAGGATAGTCGCCGGCCCGGGGCCGCGACGCCGGCTGGGCGGCGGGGCTCCTGCGCGGGCGGGCCGGCGTGTCAGGAATGTGGCTTTCCTGAAGCCCAGCTTCATGAATGTGGCTTTCCTGAACCCGGACACGCCACTGCCCCGGGCGGTGCTCCGCCCGGGGCAGTGGGAGGCCGTGCTCAGCCCTTGCGCTTGGTGATCTCCTCGGTCAGCTGGGGTGCGACCTGGAACAGGTCGCCCACCACGCCGAAGTCGGCGATCTCGAAGATCGGGGCCTCCGGGTCCTTGTTGACCGCGATGATCGTCTTCGAGGTCTGCATGCCGGCCCGGTGCTGGATCGCGCCCGAGATGCCCAGCGCGATGTACAGCTGCGGGGAGACCGTCTTGCCGGTCTGCCCGACCTGGAACTGGTGCGGGTAGTAGCCCGAGTCGACCGCCGCCCGGGACGCGCCCACCGCGCCGCCGAGCGCGTCGGCCAGCTTCTCGACGATCGCGAAGTTCTCCGCAGAGCCGACCCCGCGGCCCCCGGAGACCACCACCGACGCCTCGGTCAGCTCCGGCCGATCCCCACCGGTGATCGGCTCGCGGCTCACCACGGTGGCCGAGCGCCCGGTGCTCGCGGGCACCTGCACCGTCTCCTCCACGCCCGCGCCCGGCGCCGGCTCGGCCTCCACCGAACCCGGCCGCAGCGTGATCACCGGGTGCGGGCCGTTCGCCTTCGCCTGCGCGATGTAGGAGCCGCCGAACACCGAGTGCGTGACGCCCTCCGGGGAGACCTCCACCACGTCGGTCAACAGCCCCGAGCCGGTGCGCACCGCCACCCGGCCCGCGATCTCCTTGCCGTCGGCCGACACCCCGATCAGCACCGCCGCCGGGTCCTTCGACTCCACCAGCGACGACAGCACCGCCACCTCGGGCGCCAGGAACTCGTTCGAGTCGGTCTCCGCGACGTAGATCTTCGCCGCCCCGTACTCCTTGAGCCCGTCGGCCAGCTTGCCCGCGGTGCCCGCCGGTCCGACCACGACCGCCGACGGCTCCCCGAGCGCCCGCGCCGCGGTCAACAGCTCGAACGTGCTCTTCTTGATCTCACCCTCGAGGTGGTCGACGAGGACAAGTACCTCAGCCATGACAGATCCGTCTCCCTCTCAGATGAGCTCTCAGATCAACTTCTGGGACGCCAGGTACGCGGCGATCTTCTGACCGCCGTCGCCCTCGTCGACGACCTTCTCACCGGCGCTCTTCGGCGGCTTGGGCTGCGACGACGTCACGGACGTGAGCGCGTTGGCCAGCCCCACCTCGGACGGGTCGATCCCGGCGTCGGCAAGCGTCAGCGTGGTGACCGGCTTCTTCTTCGCCGCCATGATCCCCTTGAACGACGGGTACCGCGGCTCGTTGATCTTCTCGCCCACGCTCACCACGGCCGGCAGCTCCGCGGTCAGCGTCGTGACGCCGTCGTCGGTCTCCCGCTTCACCGTGACCGTCGAACCCTCCACCGTGATCTCGCGGGCGTGGGTCAGCGCCGGCAGCCCGAGCACGTCGGCCACCATCGCCGGCACCGCACCCATCCGGCCGTCGGACGCCTCGTTGCCCGCCACGACCAGGTCGACACCCTCGACCGTGCCGATCGCCTTGGCCAGCGCCTTCGCCGTCTGCACCGCGTCCGAGCCCGCCAGCGCATCGTCCGACAGGTGCACCGCCTTGTCCGCCCCCATCGACAGGGCCTTGCGGATCGCGTCCGTGGCCCGGTCCGGCCCCATCGAGAGGACCGTCACCTCCGACCCGTCGTGGGCCTCCTTCAACTGCAGCGCCGCCTCGACCGCCCGCTCGTTGATCTCGTCGATCACAGCGTCGGTGGCGTCGCGGTCCAAGGTGCCGTCCGCCCGGAGCTTGCGCTCCGAGTACGTATCAGGCACCTGCTTGACCAGCACGACGATGTTCATCGGACCTCTTCGACCTCCTGCCGGTGCGGACCTGCCGCGGTGGGTCTGTCGGACGCTCGGCGCCCCGCGCCGCAACTGCCAAACATGCCACCACGGACGAGGTTCGGCGCGTCGGACGCCCGGTTCCGGCAATTGTTACCAGCCGGTATCTGAGCGGCAAACGCCGCGCAGGTGAGACTCCTCACCCGTCACATGTGGGTGCGAGCACGGCGGGTAATCCGCGCCAATGCCCCTTCTGCAGCGAATCCGCGCTTTCCTCGTCAGCCCGCAGGGTCGGCGCACGACCGAGCACGGCAGGCGGATGGCCGCCGACCCGCGCACCCGCGAGCGCGCCCGCGGCCTGTTCTCCCGCCTGCACAGGCCCTGATCCGCGGCCCCGCGTCCGGGTGATGAGCCGTTCAGGCCACGCGCGCGGCGGCGCCGCGCGAGTACCGTCCCTCCACCCGACCCGCGGAGCCGCCCATGTCCCGTTCGGTCCGTCCCGGGCGAGCCGGCCGCGCCGCTGACCCCGGCAGCCCGGGCGGTGGGCACCATCACACCACCGCGTCGCGCGCCCGGGGACGGATCGGATGATCGTCACCGGCTACGACGACCGCCACGGTTGCGGCTACGTCCTGCGAACCGGGCCCGACGCGAACGACGGGCTCCCGCTCGGCGACGAGGTCGGCCTCGACGGCGTCGCCGTGCGGGCCACCCCCGAGCTCGCCGCGCGGCTGCGCTGCGCGCTGCGCAGCCGGGCCACCGCCTCGCTGGGGTGGCAGGGGCCGCGGGTTCCGCTCACGCTCGACGACGCCACGCTGCTGGCCTGGCTCAGGTACGACGTCGGCGGCGTGCTGTCGGTGCGCGGCGGGCCCCGCAAGCAGGGCTGAGCGAGCGACCTAGGTTGCTGCCGTGACCATCGCGCGTTCCGTCGCCCTGTTCGTCCTCGCCGCGCTGGCCGAGATCGGCGGGGCGTGGCTGGTCTGGCAGGGGGTGCGGGAGCACCGGGGCCTGCTGTGGATCGGCGCCGGGGTGCTCGCGCTCGGCGCGTACGGCTTCGTCGCGACGTTGCAGCCGGACCCGCACTTCGGCCGCATCCTCGCCGCGTACGGGGGCGTGTTCGTGGCGGGCTCCCTGGTGTGGGGCGTCGTGGTCGACGGGTACCGACCCGACCGCTACGACCTCCTCGGAGCGGTGATCTGCCTCGTCGGCGTGGCCTTGATCATGTACGCGCCCCGCCCGGCCTGACACGGTGTGCCCCGTGGACCCGACCCTCCCCCTCACCGGCGAGCGCACGGTGCCGGGCGTCCCGGAGGAGAACTACTGGTTCCGCCGACACGAGGCCGTCTACGCCGCGCTGCGGGATCGGTGCGCCGGGGCCGTCGTCCTCGAGGCGGGGTGCGGCGAGGGCTACGGCGCCGCGATCCTCGCGCAGGCCGCTGCGCGCGTGCTGGCCGTCGACCTGGACCGCGCGGCGACGGGCCACGCCGCCCGCCGCTACCCGGGCGTCGCCGTCGCGCGGGGCAACCTGGTCGCGCTCCCGGTGCGCGACGGGGCCTGCGACGCCGTCGTCTCGCTCCAGGTGATCGAGCACCTGTGGGACCAGGAGCGGTTCCTGCGCGAGTGCCTGCGCGTGCTGCGCCCCGGCGGCGCGCTGATGCTCTCGACGCCCAACCGGCTCACGTTCAGCCCGGGCCGCGAGACCCCGTTGAACCCGTTCCACACGCGGGAGCTCTCCGCGGCCGAGGTCGCGCAGCTCGTGCGCGACGCCGGCTTCGCGCGGGTGGAGGTGCTCGGTCTGCACCACGGGCCGCGGCTGCGCGCGCTCGACACCCGCCACGGCGGCTCGATCGTCGACGCCCAGGTGGCCGTCGCGCTCGCCGGAGGTGGGTGGCCCGAGGCGCTGCGCCGCGACGTCGCGTCCGTGACCGCCGGGGACTTCGCGCTGCGCCCCGACGACGTCGACGCCTCCCTCGACCTCGTTGCGTTCGCGAGGCGCCCGTAGCGTGCAGCCGATGACGGAGCCGGTCGGGACGTTCTGCCTGGTGCTGCACAGCCATCTCCCGTGGCTCGCGCACCACGGCCGCTGGCCCGTCGGGGAGGAGTGGCTCTACCAGGCGTGGGCGCACGCCTACCTCCCCGTCCTCGACCTGGTGCGGCGGCTCGCCGCGGAGGGCAGGACGGAGCTGCTCACGCTCGGCGTCACGCCGGTGCTCGCCGCCCAGCTCGACGACCCGCACTGCCTGCGCGGCGTGCACGGCTGGCTCGGCGGCTGGCTGCTGCGCGCGCACGGCGCCGCGGCCCGGCTGCCCGAACTCGCCGCACGGGAGCACCGGGCGGCGGCGGCCGCGCTGGAGGTGTTCGAGCGCGACTGGCGCCACGGCGCGTCCCCGCTGCTGCGCACGCTCTCCGACGCCGACGCGATCGAGGTGCTCGGTGGGCCGGCGACGCACCCGTTCGGACCGCTGCTGCAACCGGACGTACGCGCGTTCGCCCTCGAGACCGGCCTCACCGACACGGCGGTCCGCCTGGGCGTCCGCCCGGAGGGGATCTGGGCGCCGGAGTGCGGCTACGCCCCCGGCATGGAGGAGGGGTACGCGGCGGCGGGGGTGCGGCGCTTCCTCGTCGACGGGCCCGCGCTGCGTGGCGACACCGGGCTCGCCCGGCCCGTCGGGGGCACCGACGTGCTGGCGTTCGGCCGGGACCTGGAGGTGACCTACCGCGTCTGGTCCCCGCGGTCGGGCTACCCCGGCGGGCGCGACTACCGCGACTTCCACACCTTCGACCACGCCTCGGGGCTCAAGCCGGCGCGGGTGACCGGCAAGCGCGTCCCGCCGGAGGCGAAGCGGCCCTACGACCCCGGCCGGGCCGCCGCGGCCGTCGCCCGGGACGCCGCCGACTTCGTGCGCGTGGTCCGCGAGCGGCTCACCGCGGTCGCGGCGCGGATCGGGCGACCGGGACTCGCGGTCGCGGCGTTCGACACCGAGCTGTTCGGGCACTGGTGGCACGAGGGCCCGGCCTGGCTGGAGGCGGTGCTGCGGGCCCTGCCCGAGGCGGGCGTGCGGGTGACGACGCTGCGTGGTGCCGCCCGTGCGGGGCTGGTCGGCGAGCCGGTGGCGTTGCCGCCGTCGTCGTGGGGGTCGGGCAAGGACTGGCGGGTGTGGGCGGGCCCGCAGGTCGCCGACCTCGTGGCGCTGCAGGAACGGGTGCAGAAGGCCCTGCTCGGCGCGGTCGTCGGGGGGATCGCCCGCGACCCGATCCGCGACGCGCTGGCCACCGAGGCGCTGCTCGCGCTGTCGAGCGACTGGGCGTTCATGGTCACCAAGGACTCGGCGGCCGGCTACGCCCGCGAGCGCGCGACCGGGCACGCCGCGCGGGTGGAGGAACTCGCCGCGCTGCTGGGCGCGGGGCGCCGCCGGGCGGCCGAGCGCCGGGTGGCGAGCTGGGGTGGGGACGACGCGGTCTTCGGCCACCTCGACGCCCGCCTGCTCCGCCCGCGCTGAGAGCGCGACTCGCCCCGCGCTCAGGCGTGACTCACCGGCACCCAGAGCGCGGCT
The DNA here is from genome assembly GCF_035305885.1 of Pseudonocardia sp. Classification (GTDB taxonomy): domain Bacteria; phylum Actinomycetota; class Actinomycetes; order Mycobacteriales; family Pseudonocardiaceae; genus Pseudonocardia. The sequence continues at coordinate 104,898 of NZ_DATGOP010000067.1, read as the reverse complement.
CGCGCGGACATCCAGAGCGCGGGTCGCCGACACCCACACCGCGACTCGCGGACTCCAGACCGCGACTCGCCGACACGCAGAGCGCGACTCGCGGACGCCAGGGTCTTTACCCACCGGTAGGTTCCCCCTGTGCGCGTGCTGATGGTCTCGTGGGAGTACCCGCCGGTCGTGGTGGGCGGCCTCGGGCGCCACGTGCACGCGCTGGCGACCGAGCTGGCCGCGGCCGGGCACGAGGTCGTCGTGCTCTCCCGCCAGCCCTCGGGGACCGATGCCTCGACGCACCCGACGGTGGACGAGGTGCTCGACGGCGTGCGCGTGCTGCGCGTCGCCGAGGACCCGCTGCACCTGGAGTTCGAGCGCGACCTGGTGGCGTGGACGCTCGCGATGGGGCACGGGATGGTGCGGGCCGCGCTGACCCGGCTCGTCCCGCACTGGCGCCCGGACGTGGTGCACGCCCACGACTGGCTCGTCGCGCACCCGGCGATCGCGCTCGCGGACGCGCTCGAGGTCCCGCTCGTCGCGACGATCCACGCCACCGAGGCCGGTCGGTACTCCGGCTGGCTGTCCACCCCGCTGTCGCGGCAGGTGCACTCCGCCGAGTGGTGGCTCGCCCAGCGCGCCGACACGCTGATCACCTGCTCCGCCGCGATGCGGGCCGAGGTGGCCGAGCTGTTCGAGGTCGACCCCGACCCGATCGTGGTGCTGCACAACGGCATCACCCCGCGGCGGTGGCGGGCCAACCCGGCGCGGGTGCGGGCGGTGCGGGAGCGCTACGCCCCGGGCGATGCGCCGGTGCTGCTCTACTTCGGCCGCCTGGAGTACGAGAAGGGCGTCCACGACCTGATCGCGGCGCTCCCCCGCATCCGGCGGTCGCACCGGGGCACCCGGCTGGTCGTCGCGGGCACCGGCACCGCCCACGATCAGCTCGTCGAGGCGGTGGAGGCCCATCGCGTGCGCCGGAGCGTGACCTTCGCCGGTCACCTGCCCGACGCGGACCTCGCCGCCCTGCTCCGAGCGGTCGACGCGGTGGTGCTCCCGAGCCGCTACGAGCCGTTCGGGATCGTGGCGCTCGAGGCGGCGGCCGCGGGGGCGCCGCTGGTGGCCTCGACGGCGGGCGGGCTCGGCGAGGTGGTGCTGGACGGGGAGACCGGCCTGTCGTTCCCGCCGGGGGATGTCCGGGGCCTCGCGGCTGCGGTCGGCGCGGTGCTGGCCGATCCGGCGGCCGCCGCGCGCAGGGCTCGCGCCGCGCGAAAGCGTCTGGGGAGCGAATTCAGCTGGGGTCGGATCGCCGCCGACACCGCATCGGTGTACGCGGCGGCGACCCGTGGGACCGCGGCCGAGCTCGGCCGGCCGAAGATCCCGACGGGGAACGTCTTCGGTCGAGACCGGCCGTAGCTAGGCCGCGTCGCTGCGCAGCACCTCGAGCGCGGCGTCGGGGAACTCGTCGGCGAGCTGCTCCACGAGGTCGTCGCGGTTCTCGCCGACCGCCGCGTTCACCGCGAAGGTGTACTCCGCCTCGAGCTCTTGCAGGCGGCGGACGGTGGCGTCCTTCATGGTCGGAACGCTTCCTTTCGGAACGGGGTTGTGATTCCACCGTGATGAACGGCGGGTGCTCCCCCTTCGTTCCCGGATCGCGGCGTTCCATGCCGGACATCACATCGATTCAATCCGGGCGAGCCTCTTCTCCACCTCCGCGGCGGACTTGCGGGCGATGTCGGCGAGCGCGGCGCGGCGTTCGGCGGCCGCCTCGTAGTCGGCCTTCCGGTCGCGGACCACGCGGGCGGGCGCGCCGACGGCGATCGAGTGCTCGGGCACGTCGCCGCGCACGACGGAGTGCGCGCCGATCACGCTGCCGCGGCCGATGCGCGAGCCGCGCAGCACCGTCGACTTCACGCCGAGCCAGCAGTCGGGCCCGATCCGCACCGGCGCCTTGACGATGCCCTGGTCCTTGATCGGGACGTGGATGTCCTCGGTGCGGTGGTCGAAGTCGGTGACGTACACCCAGTCCGCGACGAGCGTGGCCGCGCCGATCTCGACGTCGAGGTAGCAGTTGACCGTGTTGTGCCGCCCGAGCACGACCTTGTCGCCGATGCGCAACGACCCCTCGTGGCAGCGGATCGCGTTGCCGTCGCCGATGTGCACCCAGCGGCCGATCTCCAGCCGCCCGTAGCCGGGGCGGGCGTAGAGCTCCACGTCCTTGCCGAGGAACACCATGCCGCGCAGCACGACGTGCGGGTTGGCGAGGCGGAACCGCAGGAGCCGCCAGTAGCGCACCAGGTACCAGGGTGTGAAGGCGCGGTTGCGCAGCACCCAGCGCAGCGAGGCGAACGTGAGGAAGCGGGCCTGCCGCGGGTCCCTCCTGCCCGGCCGGCCGCGGCGCACCCGGAACCTCGTCATGGGGGCGACCCTACGACGCGGTCCTCGGTGGCTTGCGCGGACGGCGATGATCGGCGAACGTCTGCGGCGTGTCCCGGATCGCCGTGATCGGCAGCGTCAACCTCGACCTCGTGGCCCGGGTGCCGCGCCTACCGCAGCCCGGCGAGACCCTCTCGGCGAGCGGGCTGCGCCGCGTCCCGGGCGGGAAGGGCGCCAACCAGGCCCTCGCCGCGCGCCGGCTCGGCGCCGACGTGGAGATGGTGGCCGCGGTCGGCGCCGACGCCGCGGCCGATGAGGCGCTCGCCCTGCTCGCCGCCGACGGGGTGCGGCTGGACCGGCTGCGCCGCGAGCCCGACGAGCCCACCGGCCACGCCCTGATCACGGTCGACGACGAGGGCGAGACCACGATCGTGGTGATCCCGGGCGCCAACGGCACCCTGTCGGTGACCGCGGACGACGTGCGCGACGCCGACGCCGTGCTCACCGTCCTGGAGATCCCCGAGGCCGCGGTGACCGACACCGTGCGGCTCGCCACCGGCATGGTCGTGCTCAACGCGGCGCCCGCCCGACCGCTGGACCCCGAGCTGATCCGCCGCGTCGACCTCGTGGTGGTCAACTCCGCCGAGTACGCCGCGATCGACGGGCTCGACGCGGCGGGTGCGGTCGCGGTCACCTACGGCGCCAAGGGCGCGGTGCTGCGCCGCGGCGGCCGCGAGGTGGCCCGCGCCGAACCACCGCCCGTCACCGTCGTGGACGGCACCGCGGCAGGCGACGCGTTCACCGCCGCGCTCACCGTCGCGCTGCTCGACGGCGCGTCCGACGAGGCGGCGCTGCGCCGGGCCTGCGCCGCGGGCGCGCTCACCGTGACCAAGGCGGGCGCGCAGCCGTCGCTGCCGACCGCTGCCGAGCTGGAGGCCGCCCTGTGAGCAGGCCGATCGTGGTCGACACCGACCCCGGGGTCGACGACGCGGTCGCGATCATGCTCGCGCTCGCGTCGCCGGAGGTGGAGGTCAGGGCGATCACCACGGTCTTCGGCAACGTCGCCCTGGAGTCCACCACGACCAACGCGGGGCGCCTCCTCGCGCACTGCGGCCGGGCGGACGTCCCCCTCGCCGCGGGCGCGGCGCGGCCGCTGGTGCACCCGCAGCGCGAGCTGGCGCGGGAGTGGCACGGCGACGACGGGCTCGGCGGGCGGGCGGCCGCGCTGCCCGACCCCGTCGCCCCGTCCGGTCGGCCCGCCGTCGAGCTGCTCGCCGACGTGCTGCGCGCCTCGGAGGCGCCGGTGACGCTCGTGCCGATCGGGCCGATCACGAACGTCGCGCTGCTGCTCGCGGTGTACCCGGAGCTGGCGCCGCGGATCGAACGGATCGTGTGGATGGGCGGGTCGCTGGGCGCGGGCAACACCTCGGGCGTGGCCGAGTTCAACGCCCACTGCGACCCCGAGGCCGCGCACCGCGTGCTCACCCAGGACGACGTGCCGGTCACGATGGTGCCGCTCGATCTCACGCTGCGCTGCCCCGCAGGGCCGGAGTGGATCGACGCGCTCGCCGCGGCCGGGCCGCGGTGCGCCGCGCTCGCCGAGGTGATCACGCACTACCGGGCGGCGTTCCGGGAGCGCTACGGCATCGACGCGGTGGCCGTCCACGACGCGGTGGCCGTGCTGGAGGCCGTGCTCCCCGGGACGCTGCGCACCACCCCGCGGCCGGTCTCGGTGGCCTGCGACCTGGGCCCGGCCCGGGGCGCGACCGTCGGGATGCCCGAGGGCTCGGGCCCGCCGGTGCAGGTGGCGCTGGACGCCGACACCGACGCGGTGCTGGCGGAGATCCTCGAGCGCCTGCGTCGCCTCGGATGAGTTCAGGAAAGCCACATTCACGAAGCTGCACTTCGTGAATGTGGCTTTCCTGAAGTTCGAGGAGTCAGGCCAGGCCGCGTTCGATCGCGTAGCGCACCAGCGCCGCCCTGCTGTGCAGGTGCAGCTTGCGGAGCACGTTCTGCACGTGGTTCTCCACGGTGCGCGGGGAGAGCACGAGGCGGGTGGCGATCTGGCGCGCGGTGAGCCCCTCGACGACCAGCCGCACGACGTCGGACTCCCGCTCGGTGAGCGGACGCTCCCGCTCGGCGGCGGGCCGGCCGAACTCCTCGAGCAGGACGTCGGCGAGGCCGGGGCTGAACACCACCTCGCCCGCCGCGGTGCGCCGCACGGCGCCGGCGAGCTCACCCGCCGCGACCGGCCCGGTGAGGTGGCTGGTGGCCCCCGCCCGCACGGCGGCGAGCGCGACGCCGTGGTCGGCCTCCGCACAGAGCGTGAGCAGGGGCACCTGCGGCACCGCGGAGACGAGTTCGGCGACCACCTCCAGCGCCGCGGCGCCGTCCAGGTCGACGACGACGACCTCGGGCCGGTGCTCGGTCACGGCCGCGAGCGCACCGCCGGGCTCGGTGCCGGCCGCCACGTCGACGCCACCGCTCTCCACGGCCGCGACCAGGCGCGGAAGGGCGCGCGCGGAGGCGACGAGCACGGCGGAGGCGTGAGCGTTCATCCTGCCGACGCCGCCCTCCGCCGAACGATCATGTCCGAATCCTCCCAAAGTGGGACGCGTTTCGGAGCCGGTTCGGCGGCGATCACCCGGACGGCGCACCCGGTGACCGGGGTCCTCAGTCCTCGACGATGCCCTTCTCGATCGCGTACCGGGCCAGCTGCACGCGGTTGTGCAGCTGGAGTTTCCGCAGTGTGCTCTGCACGTGGGTCTCGACGGTTCGGTGCGAGACGCCGAGCCGCTCCCCGATCTGCCGGGCGGTGAGGCCCTTCGCGACCAGCCGCAGCACGTCGGTCTCCCGCTCGGTGAGCGCGGGGACCTCGGGGCCGGAGCGCTCCGAGCCGGCGAGCCTGCGGTACTCCCCCAGCACCAGGCCGGCGAGGCCCGGCGTGAACACCGGGAAGCCCTCGGCCGTGCGCCGCACGGCGGTGAGCAGCTCCTCCGCGCTCGCCGACTTCACCAGGTAACCGGCAGCGCCCGCCTTCACCGCCTCCAGCACGTCGGCGTGCTCGCCGCTCGCCGAGAGCACGAGGATCCGGGTCTCGGGCAGCGCCTGGAGGATCTCCGCGATCGCCTGCACCCCGGACTTCGCGCCGAGGTTCAGGTCCATCAGCACGACCCGCGGCCGCACGGCGCGGGCGATGCGGACCGCGGCGTCCGCGTCCGGGGCGGTGGCCACCACGTCGAGGCCGCGCTCGGTGAGGTCGCGGGCCACGCCCTCGCGCCAGATCGGGTGGTCGTCGACCACCATCACCGTGATCCCGTCCGTCACGACCCGTCCTTCCGCAGTTCGACGACCCACTCGGTGCCGCCCGGCCCGGTGTCGCAGGTGATCGTCCCACCCAGGTCCTGGACCCGGCCCCGCATCGACCGCGCCACTCCCATCCGCCCCTCGGCCTCGGCGGCCTCGAGCCTGCCCTCCGGGATGCCCGGCCCCTCGTCGCGGATGCTGATCTCCACGGTCGGCCCGAGGTCCTCGAGCAGCACCCAGGCCGGAGCGTCCGGGCCGACGTGCACGGCGACGTTCGCGAGCGCCGCGCCCACCACGGCGACGAGCTCGTCGACGGTGCGGGCGGGCAGCTCGACCGGGTGCGCGGGCGTCGACACCGTGACCCGGGAGGAGGCGAGCACCCGCAGCGCGGCGGCGAGGTCGCGCTTACCGCTCTCGTCGACGGGCGCCGAGCCGGTGGTGAGCAGCGTGCGCAGGGCGACCTCCTGCTCCCCGGCGAGCGTGCCGAGCTCCCCCGCGGGGCCGCCCAGCTCGGCGCCGCGCCGCCGGACGTACCCGAGCACCTGCAGCACCCCGTCGTGCACCGCGCGGGCCAACCGCTCCCGCTCGGCCATGGCCGCCTCCGAGGCGACGGCGCGGCGCACGCGCTCGGCGGAGCGGCGCAGCACGGCCGAGGCGAACCCGACGGTCAGCCCGGCGAGCGCGAGCAGCTGGATGTCGTGCAGCTCGGTCGCGATGCGCTCCTGGAACCCCACGAGCGCGCCCGACACGACGGCCGCGCTCCCGACCCCGCCCGCGACGCCGAAGGCGATCGCGCAGGCCAGCACCGCCCCCGAGGTCCAGATCGACCCCATCACCGACACGTCGGCCGCCATCTGCTGCGGCGTCTGGACGAGCGGGGTGCCGGCCATGACCGCGACCGTGACGACCACGTCGGCGACCGCCACCCGGCCGCGCCGGTCCGGGCCGGCGGGGCGGCGCAGGTAGAGGTGGCCGGACGCGGCCGTCCACGCGACCATCGCGACGACCACGGCGAGCGCGCCCGCCCGCGACGCGTACTCGTCGAGCGCGAGCAGCACGCCCGCCACCGAGCTCACGAGCGTCAGCACCCGGTAGACGAGCAGCCCGCGCCACAGCGGCTCGAGCGGGTGCTCGACGTCGGCGCCGGGAAAGGTCACGGGGTGAGCATGCCGGGCGGGCGCGGCCGCCCCATCCGCAGGTCTACGGAGATCTCGTCCCCGAGACCAAGGCGTTGTAGAACCAGCCCCGCGGCACGACCCGGGAGAGCACGTTGGTGTCCAGCCAGGACAGCCGCTGCCACGACTTGTAGGCGAACATCGCCCAGCCCCACCCGAGCTTGCCGGGCGGCACAGCGGCCTCGAACGTGCGCACCGGCCAGCCGATCATCGCGGCGGTGAACTCCTCGGTGACGACCCGGGCGTCCCGGGCGCCCGCCCTGCGGGCGAGCTCCTCCAGCTGGTCGGGGTCGAACACGTGGATGTCCACCACGGCCTCGAGCGCCGCGGCGCGCGAGGACTCGTCGAGCTCCTGCTGCGGCCGCCGCCAGCCCTGCAGCGGGGGCAGCTTCGTGACCGTGGTGACGGCCTTCCAGGTCAGCGCGCCGAGTCGGCGGGCGTACCAGTCGCCGACCTTCGTCGGCTCGCCTGCGAACACGAACCGCCCGCCCGGCTTGAGCACGCGCAGCACCTCGCGCAGGGCCAGCTCCACGTCGGGGATGTGGTGCAGCACCGCGTGCCCCACGACGAGGTCGAACGTGGCGTCGTCGTAGGGGATGCGCTCGGCGTCGGCCACGCGGCCGTCGACGTCGAGGCCGAGTCGCTCGGCGTTGCGCAGCGCGGTCTGCACCATGCCCGGCGACAGGTCGGTGACCGAGCCGCGGGTGGCCACGCCCGCCTGCATGAGGTTGAGCAGGAAGAACCCGGTACCGCAGCCCAGCTCCAGCGCCCGCTCGTACGGCCAACCCGCCTCACCCGCGGCGTGGCGGAAGCGGTCGGCGGCGTAGGTGATGCAGCGCTCGTCGTAGGAGATCGACCACTTCTCGTCGTAGGTGCCGGCCTCCCAGTCGTGGTAGAGCACGTTGGCGAGCTTCCGGTCGTGCCGCGCCGCCTCCACCTGCTCGGCGGTGGCGTGCGGGTTGGGCGCCGGGTCGGGCGTACTCATGGGTAGGCACCTTAGGCCCCTTATGATCGGCGGCGATGAGCGAGCGGGTGAGGCCTCCCGGCGCGTACAGCGCCGGCGACGAGCGGGTGACGCCGCAGGCGGGGCACGCCGTCGTGGTCGCGGTCTGCATCGCGCTGGCGGTGGTGCTGTTCGCCACCAGCGGGCCGGCGGGTGGTACCGGTCTGATCGCGCTGCTCATGCTGCTGCTCGCGGTCGCGGCGGTCATCGTGCCGATCGCGCTGATGGCGATGCTCTGGCCGCAGGCGGGCAGCCGCGTGCGCGGCTGGATCGCGCTCGCCTGCCTCGTCTGCCTCGTGGTGATCGGGTTCGCCGTCGCGGACATCGTCGAGATCGCGCCCGCGGTCCTGTCGGTCCTGTTCTGAACCGCTCTCCCGCGGACGCGACCCGACGAGGCGGCGCTCAGCGCCCGGTGAACGTCGCCTTCCCGGGGCCGTTCTCGATGAACGACTGCATCCCGATCCGCCGGTCCTCGGTGGCGAAGAGCGCGGCGAACAGGTCGGCCTCGATGTCGAGCCCGGTGCGCAGGTCGACCTCGAGCCCGCCGTCGATCGCCTTCTTGGCCGCGGCGAGCGCCACGGCGGGGCCCTTCACGAACTGCTCGGCCCACCGCCGGGCCGCGGCGTAGACCTCGTCGGCCGGGACGACCTCGTCCACCAGCCCGATCTCGAGCGCCTCCTGCGCGCCGACCATCCGGCCCGTGAAGATCAGGTCCTTGGTGCGGGAGGGGCCGATGAGGCGCGACATGCGCTGCGTGCCACCACCGCCGGGGATGATGCCGAGCAGGATCTCCGGCTGCCCGAGCTTGGCGTTGTCGCCGCAGACGCGCCGGTCGCAGCCCAGGGCCACCTCCATGCCGCCGCCGAGCGCGTAGCCGGTGATGGCCGCGACCGTGGGCTTGGGCACCTCGGACAGCGCCCCGAAGCAGGCCGAGAGCCGCCGAGCGATCGGCGCCATCTCCGCGTACGACAGGTTGGCCATCTCCTTGATGTCGGCACCCGCGGCGAAGACCTTCTCACCGCCGTAGACGACCACCGCGCGCACGTCCTCGCGCCGGGTCGCCTCCTCCGCGCACGCCTTGAGCTCCTCCTGCACCTGCCGGTTGAAGGCGTTCATCGGCGGCCGGTCCAGCCGGATCGTGCCCACTCCACCGTCGACGTCGAGCTTCACGAATTCGGTCACGGGCGTGACAGTAGAGCCTCGGCGCCGGTTCCATCGGGACGATGCGGCGGTGACGGCTGGCTGTGGCTAGCGCAGCCAGGCCGTGTAGCGGCCCCGCCGCTTCTGCACCGCGAGGGGCAGGTCGAAGGTCCGGCTCAGGTTCTCGTCCGTCAGCACGTCGTCGAGCAGGCCGGAGGCCACCACGGCGCCCTCGCGCAGCAGGAGCGCGTGGGTGTAGCCGGTCGGGATCTCCTCGACGTGGTGGGTGACGAGCACCGAGGCGGGGGCGTCCGGGTCGGCCGCGAGCGCGGCGAGCCGGCCGACCAGGTCCTCGCGCCCGCCCAGGTCGAGGCCCGCCGCCGGCTCGTCGAACAGCAGCAGCTCGGGGTCGGTCATGAGCGCGCGGGCGATCAGCGCGCGCTTGCGCTCGCCCTCGGACAGGGTGCCGTACTCGCGGTCGGCGAAGCCGGCCAGCCCCATGGCGGCGAGCAGCTCGTCGGCGCGCTCGGTGTCGAGCTGGTCGTACTGCTCCCGCCAGCGGCCGAGCACGCCCCACCCGGCGCTGACCACGACGTCGCGCACCTTCTCGCCGTTCGGCACGCGCAGCCCCAGCACGGAGGAGGTGAGCCCGATCCGGGTCCTCAGCTCGAACACGTTCACGCGGCCCAGCTGTTCGCCGAGCACGTGCACGGTGCCCTCCGTCGGGTGCAGCTCGGCGGCGGCCAGGCGCAGGAGCGTGGTCTTGCCGGCGCCGTTGGGTCCGAGGACGACCCACCGCTCGTCGAGCTCGACGGTCCAGTCCACGTCGCGCAACAGGGTGGTCGTCCCCCGCCGGACGGTGACCCCGGACATCCGGACGACCGTATCCGCAAGATCACCCGCGGCGGGCAGGGGCTCAGAGCTTGATCCGGGCGCAGCCACGGGGCATATCCTCGCCGATCGTGCCGGTCTTCCCGCTGGGTGCCCATGCCGACGACGGCGGTGTCCGCTTCGCTGTCGCCTCGACCAGCGCGGATGCCGTCGAGGTGTGCCTCGTCGACGGCCACGAGGGGGCGTGGAGCGAGAAGCGGGTCGAGCTCACCGAGCGCACCTTCGGGGTGTGGCACGGCTACGTCGAAGGGGTGCGCCCGGGGCAGCGCTACGGCTACCGCGTGCACGGTCCGTACCGGCCGTGGGACGGCGTGCGAGCGAACCCGGCGAAGATCCTCGTCGACCCGTACGCCCGCATGATCACCGGCGAGGTCACCGACCTGGACGCCGCCCGCGGCTGGATCGACGACCCGATGACCGGCCCGCCCAGCACCGTCGACTCGCTGGGCCACGTGCCGCTGTCCGTGGTGACCCCGCCCGACGAGCCGGCGCGCGGCCCTCGCCCCGACGTCCCGTGGTCGGAGACGGTGATCGCCGAGCTGCACGTGCGCGGCTACACCAAGCTGCACCCCGAGGTCCCGCCCGAGCACCGCGGCACCTACCTCGGCCTCGCGCACCCGGCCGTGATCGAGCACCTGCGCCGGCTCGGCGTCACCGCGGTCGAGCTGCTGCCGGTGGCGGCGATCGCCGATGAGCCGCCGCTGCTGGAGCGCGGGCGTCGCAACTACTGGGGCTACGCCACCCTCGGCTTCCTCGCCCCGACCGCCCGGTACGCGAGCCGGGAGGGTGAGGAGATCGCCGAGTTCCGCGCGATGGTGGAGGCGCTGCACGCCGCGGGCATCGAGGTGATCCTCGACATCGTGCCGAACCACACCGCCGAGGGCGGGATCGGCGGCACGACGCTGTGCTACCGCGGGCTCGACGCCCCGGCCTACTACTCGCTGCGCAGCGACGGCTACGACGCCGACATCACCGGCACCGGCAACACCCTCGACGCGGGCTCGCCCACCGTCATCCGGCTCGTGTGCGACGCGATGCGCCACTGGGTGACGGTGATGGGCGTCGACGGCTTCCGGATCGACCTGGCCAGCGTGCTGGGCCGCCCCCGCTCCGGCCCCTTCGACCCGAACGCCCCGCTGCTCACGGCGATCGCGGTCGACCCGGTGCTGTCGTGCGTCAAGCTCATCGCCGAGCCGTGGGACGCCACCGGCGAGGGGTACCGGGTCGGCGGGTTCGGGGTGGCCTGGTCGGAGTGGAACGGGCGCTACCGCGACGCGGTGCGCGACTTCTGGCGCGGCCACGGCAGCATCGGGGAGGTCGCCTCCCGGCTCGCGGGCAGCTCCGACCTGTACCGGATCTCCGGGCGGCGACCGTGGGCGTCGATCAACTTCGTGACCGCGCACGACGGGTTCACGCTGCGCGACCTCGTCTCCTACGAGCGCAAGCACAACGAGCGCAACGGCGAGGACAACCGCGACGGAACCGACGACAACCGCTCGCAGAACTTCGGCGAGGAGGGCGAGACCACCTCACCGGTGCGCGCCGCCCGCAGGATCGCGACCGCCCGGGCGATGCTCGGCACGCTGCTGTTGTCCACCGGCACGCCCATGCTGCTGGGCGGCGACGAGCTGTGGCGAACCCAGCACGGCAACAACAACGCCTACTGCCTCGACGACGAGACGTCGTGGGTGGACTGGTCGCGCCGCGACGGCGCGCTCGCCGCGTACGTCGCCCGCGTGGCGGCCATCCGGCGCGGCTCGCCCGTGCTGCACGCCGACCGCTTCTACCGCGACGGCGAGGTGCTCTGGTGGCACCCCGCGGGGCGCGAGCTGGGCGGCAGCGACTGGCACGACCCGCAGCTGCACACGCTGGGGCTGCTGCGCGGGGAGTGGCTGCTGCTCCTGCACGCGGGCGCGGATGCGGTGCCCGCCACCCTGCCGCCCGGTGGCCCCTACACGCCGGAGCTGGACAGCACCCGCCCCGACGGCGTCCCGGCCGGCACGCGCCCGCTGCCCGGGGAGGCGACCATCACGCTCCCGCCGCGCTCGCTGCTGCTGCTCCGCACGGCCTGAGCGAGGCGCACCGAGAGCGCGACCCACCCGCACCGAGAGCGCGACTCGCCGACACCCAGCCCGCGACTCGCCCGCACGAGAGCGCGACTCGCCGGAGGCTTCGGCGAGTCGCGGGCTGGGTGTGCGCGAGTCGAGGGCTGGGTGCGCGCGAGTCGGGGTGCAGCACCGGGTTGCCGACCGGCGGGCCAGAAGGTGATCCTGGTCCCATCCCGGTGACCGCGAGGAGGCGCGATGGGCGGACCCACCCTCGTCGTCGGCCACGGCCGGGACGCGTCCAGCGACCACGCGCTGCGGGCGGCGATCGACCTCGCGGCCCGGCTCGGCGGGCGGCTGCACGTCGTGCACGTGATCGACCTGCGCGACTACCCGCTCAACGTCGACGCGCCGGACTGGGAGCAGCGCGGGGCCGAGGCGCTGGCCGAGGAGCAGCGCCACGTCGAGGGCATGCTCGCCGACGCGGGCGTGTCGTGGACCTACGAGGCGCGCCACGGCGAGCCGGCGAAGGCCCTGTGCACCGCGGCCGAGGAGCTGGACGCCTACCTGATCGTCGTCGGGTCACGCGGCGAGGGCCTGCGCCGGGCCATCAGCAGGCTCGTGGACCCGTCGATCTCGCACGGCGTCCTCCGCCACCAGCGACGACCCGTGCTCGTGGTCCCCGCGCACGACTGAGCGGCGCGGGTGCTGCGGTTCAGCCGCCGCAGCCGCAGGCACCACCGCAGCACCCACCACCCGCGGGCGCCGGTTCCGCACCGCTGCGGCCGCCCACGGCAACCGTGTTGAGCAGCTTGACCGTGTCGTCGTGCCCGCAGGGGCAGCGGGCGGGATCGTTCGCGTCGGCCATCGGGCGGCTGACCTCGAACGTCGAGCCGCACTCACGGCAGCGGAAGTCGTAGCGAGGCACGAGACGAGCTTACGACCTGACGCCCGACCGACGCACAAGTGAACGTTGCGTTTCTTAACGGCGACCCGTACGCTCCATAGAGAACGATTCGTTCACTAAGGGGGTCGGGATGGCGCGCCGTGTGCTGCCGGGCCTGATGCTGGTGATGCTGCTCGGCGCCCTCGACCAGACGACCATGGCCGCCGCGCTGCCCGCCGTGGCCGCGAGCCTCGGCCGGTTCGACCTCATGCCCGCTGTGATCACCGCCTACCTCGCGGCCGCCACCGTCGCGATGCCGCTGCACGGCAAGCTCGGCGACCGGTACGGGCGCAGGCCGGTGCTGCTGGCGGGGATCGTGGTCTTCGCGGTCGGCGCCCTGCTCTGCGCCACGGCGTCCACGATGTCGCAGCTGATCGCGTGGCGGATCGTGCAGGGCGTCGGCGGCGGCGGGCTCATGATCGGGGCGCAGGCGGTGCTCGGCGAGGTCGTGAGCCCTCGCGAGCGGGGCCGCTACCTCGGCCTGCTCGGGGCCGTCTACATCGTCGCCGCGGTGGGCGGGCCGCTCCTCGGCGGGCTCGCGGTCGACCACCTCACGTGGCGCTGGATCTTCGGGCTCTACCCGCCGCTCGCCGTGGTCGCGCTGGTGGTCGTCGCCCGCACGCTGCGCCTACCCGTCCCGCAGCGGCGCCGCCCGTTCGACGTGCTCGGCGCGGCGCTGCTGTCGATCGCCGTCACCGGGCTCGTCCTGCTCGGCAGCGGCCTCGGCGGCCGCACGGCGCCGATCGCGGCCGTCACCGCGCTCGCCGCGGCCGGGTGGCTCGTCACCGCCCGCCGCGCCGCCGACCCCGTCCTGCCGCTGCGGATCTTCCGCACGCGCGCGGTCGCCATCCCCACGGCCATCAGCCTGATCATCGGCTTCGCCCTGTTCGGCACGATCAGCTACCTGCCCGCGTTCCTCCAGGTGGCGCGGGGCGCCTCGGCCACGCAGGCCGGCCTCGTGGTCACCGCGCTGATGGCGGGCGTGCTGATCACCACCACTGTCTCCGGCCGGATGATCACGCGCACCGGCCGCTACAAGGCCTTCCCCGTCGCGGGCACGGCCACCGCCGGGGTCGGCACCGCGCTGCTGGGCACCGTCGGCCCCACGACGCCGCTGCCGCTGCTGCTCGCGGCGCTGCTGCTGGTCGGGCTGGGCGTCGGGATGGTCATGCAGGTGATGGTGCTGGTCGCGCAGAACGGCGCGGAGCACCACGATCTCGGTGCGGCCACGTCCGCCGTCGCCTTCGTCCGCCAGATCGGCGCGAGCATCGGCGTGGCCGCGATCGGCGCCCTGATCACGTCCCGGTTCGCCGCGGCGCTGCCCCCGGGGGCCGACGCGCGCATCGCCACCACGCTCGACCCGGAGCGGCTCGCCCACCTGCCCGCCGCGGTGCGGGACGCGTTCGGCGCGGCCGTGCCGCCGGTGTTCGGCCTCGTCACGCCGCTGTTCGCGCTGGCCCTCGCGCTGGCCGTCGCACTGCCCGATCTTCCGCTGCGCACCACCGCGCACGTCGACCCCTCGAGGAGGGCCTGATGACCCACGCCCCCACCCGACCCGCCACCGGGTTCGTGCTCCCACTCGGCGCCGTCGGCCGCGACGACCTCGCGACCGCGGGCGGCAAGGGAGCCAACCTCGGTGAGCTGATCCGCGCCGGCTTCCCGGTGCCGGACGGCGTCGTCGTCACCACCGACGCGTACGCGGCCGTGGTCGAGCACGCGCGGCTCGCGCCGGCCGTCGCCGCGGCGACCGACGACGGCGGCACCGCGCTGCACGACGCGTTCGCCGCCGTCGAGATCCCCGCCGAGCTGCGCACCGCGATCCTCGACGCCTACGCGCTGCTCGGCGGCGGCCCGGTGGCCGTCCGGTCCAGCGCCACGGCCGAGGACCTGCCCGGTGCGGCGTTCGCCGGGCAGCAGGACACCTACCTCAACGTGGTGGGCCCCGACGCCCTGCTCGACGCGGTCCGCCGCTGCTGGGGCTCGCTGTGGACCGAGCGCGCCATCTCCTACCGGGCGCGCCGCGACGTCGACCCGGCGGGCGTGCGGATCGCGGTCGTGGTGCAGAAGATGGTGCCCGCCGCGTTCGCAGGCGTGCTGTTCACCGCCAACCCGGTCACCGGCGCCCGCGACGAGGTCGTGGTCGAGGCCAGCAGCGGCCTCGGGGAGGCCGTGGTCTCCGGCCTGGTCACCCCCGACCACTACGTCGTCGACGCCGACGGGCGGGTGCGCGAGCGGCGCAGGGGGCGGCGCGAGGTCGTCGTGCGCGCGACCGACGGCGGCGGCGTGGAGCACAGCGCCGTCACCGAGGCCGACACCGCGCACGAGGAGCTGCCGGACGCGGCGCTCACCGAGCTGGCCGCGCTCGGCCGCGAGGTCGCCGAGCACTTCGGCCGGCCGCAGGACGTCGAGTGGGCGTGGGCCGACGGCAGGCTGTGGCTGGTGCAGGCGCGGCCGATGACCGCGCTGCCGCCCGCCCCGATCCCGCTGTCGCGGATCCAGCGCCTCATCGGCCCGCAGATCGCCGAGTACCTGCCGGTGCGGCCCTACCCGATCGACGTCAGCGGCTGGATCGCGCGCGGCATCGGGCGGATGGTCGAGCGGATGCTGAGCGAGATCCCCGGGCTGCGGCTGTCCTTCGCCGACGTCGTCCCGGAGGTCGACGGCGTGGTGGACCGCTACGTCCCGCCGCGGCCCCAACCGACGCGCAGGACGCTCACCGCGCCGTTCCGCAACACCCCGCGGATCCGGCGCTTCCACCCGGCGCGATGGACCCGCGACCCGCGGTTCGCCCGGTTCGAGCGGGAGGTGCGCGAGCTCGCGGCCGTCGACGTGCGCGCGGTGTCCTGGGGCGAGCTGGCCGCCCTCCCCGAGCGCGCGTTGGCCGCCACCCAGATCATCACCGACCTGCGGGTGGACTACCTGCCCCGCGCCGGGTTCGACCTGCTGCGGCTGCGCCTGCTGCAGGTGCTGCTGAACCGCAGGCACGTCACCGGGCTCACGCTCGGCACGCGCTCGCGCACCGAGGACGCCAACCGGGAGCTGCAGCGGCTCGCCGAGCGTGTGCGGGCCGACGGGGCGCTGCGCGCGGTGTTCGGGCTGGAGCCGGAGCCGCTCGCGGAGCGCATCGAGCACGACCCGGCCTTCGCCGGCTTCCGCGCGGAGCTCACGGCGTTCCTCGCCGAGTACGGCCACCGCGAGACCGCGAGCCCACTGCTCATGTCCACCCCGACCTGGAGCGATGCGCCCACCACCGTGCTCGGCATGGTGAAGGTCCTCGTGGCGGGGGACGCGTCCCCGGTCACCGACCGCGCGGAGCGGGCCGAGCGGGAGCTGCTCGCGCACCCGCTGGTGCGCCTCAGCCGGTCCGAGGAGCGGGTGCGCCGGGTGCTCGCCGCCGCCCGCGCCGGCATCGCGTTCCGCGAGGACACGCACTTCCACGGCACCCGGGTGCTGCCCGCGCTGCGCCGGGCCGTGCTGGAGATGGGCCGGAGGTTGGCCGAGGCCGGCGTGCTGCGCGAGCCGGACGACGTGCTGCACCTGCGCCTCGAGGAGCTGGAGGGCATCACCGACCCGGCCACCCTCGCCGCGGCCGACGCCGAGCGCCTGCGGGCCGCGGTGCGCGCCCGGTCGGCCCGCCGGGCCGAGCTCGCGGGCGTGCCGCTGATCGCGCCGTCCACGCTGTTCCCCGACCGCGCCGAGGACGGGGACGCGCTCATCACCGGCACCCCGGCGAGCGGCGGCCGGGCCACCGGCCCGGTGCGGGTGATCCGCGAGGCCGCCGACTTCGCCCGCCTGCGCAGCGGCGACGTGCTGGTCTGCCCGTACACCAACCCGGCGTGGACCCCGCTCTTCCAGCGGGCGGTCGCGGTCGTCGTCGACACCGGCGGCCCCGGGTCGCACGCCGCGATCGTCGCCCGCGAGTACGGGATCCCGGCCGTGATGGGGACGGGCACCGGCACGTCCGCGCTCACCGACGGCCAGGTGGTCACCGTCGACGGCGACACCGGCCGCGTCACGGGAGAATCCTGACGTGGCCTCCCCCGTCGCAGCCGTCGACCACCGCAAACGACCCCGCAGGCGCGGCGCCGCGCTGGAGGGCGCGATCCTCGACGCGGTGCTGGCCGTGCTCGGCGAGGTCGGCTACGCGCGGCTGTCGGTGGAGCGGGTGGCCGAGCGGGCCGGCGCGAGCAAGGCGTCGCTGTACCGGCGCTGGCCCAGCAAGGTCGAGCTGGTGATGGACGCGGTCTACCAGCTGCTGCCCGACCCGGCCACCCCGCCGGACACCGGCAGCCTGCGCAGCGACCTGCTCGCCGTCTTCGGCCGGGTGGCCGAGCAGCTGGCCGGGCCCGCGGGGCAGGCGATGGGCGGGGTGATGAGCGACGCCCTCACCGACCCGGAGCTGGCGCGCCGGGTGCGCTCCTACGCCCGCGGGGCGAGCCAGGAGGGGATCCGCGAGATCGTGCGGCGCGCGGTCGAGCGGGGCGAGGTCGACCCCGCCGTCGTGACCGAACGCAAGCTGGAGGCGGGGCACGCGCTCCTGCGCAACCACTTCCTCACCCGGGGGGCTCCGATCCCGGACGAGTACATCACCGAGATCGTCGACGAGGTCGTGCTCCCGCTCCTGCAACCGGGCCGGGGCGCACCACCGGCCTAGCGCGAGTCGGCCGCACCGGTTCCCGGGCGCGCCTCGTTCCCGACCCGCGCCGGGTAGGCCGCGGTGAACTTCACCATCCCCCAGATCAGCGCGATCGGGACGACCCAGTTGAGCAGCAGGTCGGCCGGGTGGAAGCGGGACGGGTCCACCGCGTGCGCATCGAGCGCCGCGACGACCAACCCCGCCAGGCCGATCACGAGGATCGCGGCGCCCCACGCCGCGGAGAGGACCCGGTTGATCCGCCGGAAGGTCGGCGAGCCCCAGTGCTCGCGCGGGACGGCCTGCCGCGCGTACTCCTCGGTGAACGGCATGACCGGGACCGTCGCGAGCACGTAGAGCCCGAGCAGCACGCCGACGAGCGGGCGCCCCCACTCGAACAGCCACCCGTCCACCGCGGGGCCGCCGACGAACCCGACGACGGCGATCACGGCGAACAGCACGAGCGAGCCGATGTTGAGGATCTTGGGCCCGTGGCTGCGGTGCGCGGCGACCAACGCGACGACGGTCATCACCACCGCGATCGTCGCGCTCCAGGCCACGCCGTTGGCGTCGAGCCGCTGCGCCACGACCGCGAAGACGATCCACGGCAGGAAGCCGAGCACGAACGTGAAGTTCTCCACACCGATCACTCCTGCGTCGGCAACCACGACCCGTGCAGCCCCAGCGGCACGCGCGTCGGGATCCGCACCCGCGCCACCGGCCCGCGCCCCGGCTCGGCCGCGGGCAGGACGAGGAACCAGCTCTCGCCGTTGCCCCGGTTCGTCGCGAACGCCACCCACCAGCCCTGGTCGGCGTCGCGCGTGCCCGGCCGCGGGGCGAACACCGGCTCGCCCACCGCCAGGTCGCCCGCGTCCCACTGCACCCGCTGCCCGCTGCGGGTGTCGAAGAAGTTGAGCGCGTCGTGGTCGCCGCCGGCCAGGTCGCGGCGCCCGGTCTTGGCGACCAGCGCGATCCGCTCGTACGGGCGCCCGATGAGCCGGTCGTCGATGCGCGGGAGCTCCATCGATCCCCGGTCCAGCTGCTCGCGCCGCACCTCACCGGTGCGGGTGTCGATCCTCGCCCGGCCGAGCGCACCCGCCGACGGGCCTGGGACGATCCCGCCCGGCCGGGTCCACTCGACGAGGTCGAGCACGACGTGCCCGTCCTCGTCGAAGGCGTTCGCGGTGTGCCAGCACCAGAACGCGTCCGTGTGCGACCAGCGGACGGGGCCGCCGTCGCGCGGGACGAGCGCGATGCGGGTGCCGTCCTCCGGCTGCCACGACAGCAGCGAGCCACCCGACAGCGCTGCCCGCAGGTCGAAGTACAGCGGGGCGAGGACCAGCACCACGAAGCGCTCGGTCAGCGCCATGTCGTGGATCATCACCGGCCGGTCTGCGCCGCTCACCGGCGTCGGCCGCCTGGTCACGACGCCGTCCGGCCCGATGGTCGCCCACGTCAGGTACGGGGCCTCGAGCTGGTAGCAGAAGACGACCATCTCGCCCGTGCGCGGGTCGACCTTCGGGTGTGCGGTCATGCCTGCGGGCAACGCGCCGTCGAACGTCTCCCGGCCGAGCGTCTCCAGGCTCGGCGACAGGCAGTACGGGCAGTCGGACTCGGCCAGCGCGAGCAGGCGCCCGCCGTGGCGCACCACGTTGATGTCCGGCAGGGCCTTGGGCCGCCCGGCGAGCTCGGGCCCCACCTCGGCCTCGCCGGGCGTGTACCCCGTCATGAGACCGCCCCACAGCGCCCGGCCCGCCTTCTCCTCCTCCACCAGGGCCTCGGTCCGCACGAACCGGTTCGCGTAGCGCGCCCGCCGGTCCGAGAGCCAGATCCCGTGCACCATGCCGTCGCCCTCGAGCGGGTAGACGTAGGAGCCGAGCGGGGTGAAGCGCGGATTCGGCCCGTTGCGCAGGTAGACACCGTCGAGCTCCGTGGGGAGGTCGCCCTCCACCGGCAGGTCGTCGGCGGTGGTCTCCTCGAACACCGGCGCGAACGGGCCCTGCAGCTGCGGGATCGCGCTGACGTCGACGGGCGGCGGCGGAGACGGTTCGGTGGTCGTCATCGGGTCCTCCTCTCCGCAGGAGGACGACGGTGACAGCGACCGCGCCGGACCGCATCCGCCGTCCGCCGCAGAACCCGCTACGGCGTCAGCCGGGCAGCACGATCTTCGCGAGCTCCGCCGACGAGGCCAGCAACGGGTGGGACGGCAGCACGCGCACGGTGTAGCCGGTGAGCCCGGCGTGCGGCAGCTTGACCACCGACTCGAAGCGCTCGCCCATGCCCTCGGCCGCGCCGACGTGCTCCATCTGCACGGTGATCGTGTCGGTGAGGTCGTCGGTCTCGCCGACCCGGCCGATCACCGCCTCGACGGAGACGTCCTTCGGGTCGAGCCCGGCGAGCTGCACCGACGCCCGCACGGTCATGGGCGCGCCGACCTCGGGCGTGTCCGGCAGGCCGGACGCGTCGACGCCGGTGATCTGCACGTTCGGCCACGCCTCGTTGAGCCGGGCCCGGTAGGCGGCGAGCTCGCGGGCGGGCCCGTAGCCGTCGGCGGAGATCCGCGCGGCGGCGCGGGCGGCCGGGGCGTACCAGTCCTCGACGTACTCGCGCACCATCCGGGTGGCCTGCACCTGGGGCCGCAGCGTGGTGAGCGTGTGGCGCACCATCTCCACCCAGCGCGGGGGCACGCCGTCGACCCGCTCGTAGAACGCGGGCGCCACCTGGGTGGCGAGCAGCTCGTAGAGCGCGTTGGCCTCGAGGTCGTCGCGGCGGGCCGGGTCGTCGATGCCGTCCGCGGTGGGGATGGCCCACCCGTTGGCGCCGTCGTAGAACTCGTCCCACCAGCCGTCGCGGATCGACAGGTTCAGCCCGCCGTTGAGCGCCGACTTCATGCCGGACGTGCCGCAGGCCTCCAGCGGCCGCAGCGGGTTGTTGAGCCACACGTCGCAGCCCCAGTACAGGTACCGGGCCATCGACATGTCGTAGTCGGGCAGGAAGACGATGCGGTGGCGCACGGCGGGGTCGTCGGCGAACCGCACGATCTCCTGGATCAGCGCCTTGCCGCCGTCGTCGGCCGGGTGGCTCTTGCCCGCGACGACCAGCTGCACCGGCCGGTGCGGGTCGAGCAGCAGGTCGCGCAGCCGGTCCTTGTCGCGCAGCATCAGCGTGAGCCGCTTGTAGGTGGGCACGCGGCGGGCGAACCCGACGGTGAGGACCTCCGGGTCGAAGACGTGGTCGGTCCACGACAGCTCCGGAAGCGACGCGCCGCGCTGCAGCCACGCCTCCCGCACCCGGCGGCGCACCTCTGCGACCAGGCGGGCGCGCAGCGCCCCGCGCAGCTCCCACAGCATCTCGTCGGAGACGACGTCGCGCTTCGTGTGGTTGCCCGCCGAGCCCGCGTCGCCGAGCAGGGCGGTGACCTCGCGGGCCTCCCAGGTGGCGCCGTGCACGCCGTTGGTGACCGAGCCGATCGGCACCTCGTCGGCGTCGAAGCCCTCCCACAGCCGGCCGAACATGCCGCGCGAGACCGCGCCGTGCAGCCGGGAGACGCCGTTGGCGCGCTGGGCGAGCCGCAGACCCATGTGGGCCATGTTGAACGTGTTGGGGTTCTCCTCGGCGCCGAGCGCGAGCACGCGGTCCACCGGGACGCCCGGGAGCATGTCGCCGGAGAAGTAGTGGCGCACGAGGTCGAGCGGGAACCGGTCGATCCCGGCGGGCACCGGCGTGTGCGTGGTGAACACGGTGCCGGCGCGGACCGCGGCGACCGCCTCGTCGAACGACAGGCCGTCGCGGTCCTGCAGCTCCCGGATGCGCTCGAGGCCGAGGAAGCCCGCGTGGCCCTCGTTGGTGTGGAACACCTCGGGCTCGGGGTGGCCGGTCACCGCGCAGAACGCGCGCACGGCCCGGACCCCGCCGATGCCGACCAGGATCTCCTGCTTGATGCGGTGGTCCTGGTCGCCGCCGTAGAGCCGGTCGGTGACGCCGCGCAGGTCCGGCTCGTTCTCCTCGATGTCGGAGTCGAGCAGCAGCAGCGGCACCCGCCCGACCGTCGCCTGCCACACCCGCGCCTTCAGCGTGCGCCCCTCCGGCATCGCGACCTCGACGAGGACGGGTCCGCCGTCGGGGTGGGTGAGCAGCTGCAGCGGCAGGCCCTGCGGGTCGAGCACCGGGTAGTGCTCGAGCTGCCAGCCGTCGAGCGAGAGCGACTGGCGGAAGTAGCCGGACCGGTACAGCAGCCCGACGCCGATCACGGGCACCCCGAGGTCGGAGGCCGCCTTGAGGTGGTCGCCCGCGAGCACGCCGAGGCCGCCGGAGTAGTTCGGCAGCACCTCGCTCACGCCGAACTCCATCGAGAAGTAGCCGACGGCGGCCGGCAGCGACGGGTCGTTCTCCCGCTCCAGCTGGTACCAGCGCGGCTCCTGCAGGTAGCTCGCCAGGTCGTCGGCGAGCTCCCGCACGGTGACCACGGTGTCGGCGTCCTTGGCCAGCACGGAGAAGCGGGCGGTGGAGATCTCCCCGAGCAGGCGCACCGGGTCGTGCCCCGCGCGCTCCCACGCCTCGGGGTCGAGCGTGGCGAACAGGTCCTGGGTGGGGGTGTGCCAGGTCCACCGCAGGTTGGTGGCCAGGGTCTGCAGCGGCGCCAGCGCAGCGGGCAGCTGGGCGCGGACGGTGAACCTGCGAAGTGCCTTCACCCGCCGAACCATAGATGAATCCATCCCGGGATCGGTCCAGTCCCGGGATGCCGGTTGCCCCGCGATCGAACTGGAACTAGGTTGGTTGCAGTTCGAGGGGAGATCGGGTGGCACTCAGCAGCAGGAGCGCGGTGGCGATCCACGCCCTCACGATGCTGGGCCGCCGGGAGGACCGGGCCCGCACGTCGGCGGAGGTCGCCGACAGCCTGGCGAGCAACCCGGTGCTGGTCAGGCGCATCCTCGGCAGCCTGCGCGACGCGGGTCTGGTGCGGTCGACCGAGGGGCGCCTCGGCGGCTGGCGGCTCGCCCGCTCCCCGCGCGAGATCACCCTCCGCGACGCGTACGCGGCGGTCGAGGAGGGCCCGATCCTGTCCCGCCACCCCCACCCGCCCAACCAGGCCTGCGAGGTCGGCCGGCACATGCAGGCCGTGCTCGAACACGAGTTCCGCGAGGCGGAGCGGGCGATGGAGGAGCGGCTGGGCCGTACGACGATCGCCGACCTGGTGCAGCAGACGATCGCGCGGGAACGCGAGCTGACGCGCCGGTAGCCGACCGCGGCGGGGCCCACGGGGCCTCCGCCGCTTTTCTCCGCCCTAACTGCAACCAAATCAGTATCAATTCATGGCGGCGCGCGCACGACGTCCACGACCGGGCGCACACGCTCCGGGCTCGCGCTGCCGGCCGTGCTCGTGCCGGCGATGCTCGCCACCGTCGTCGCGAGCGCCATGGTCAACCTCGTGCTCCCGGCGATCGGCGCGCGGTTCGGGGCGTCCGCGGCGCAGCGCGCGTGGGTCGTCACCGGCTTCCTGCCGGCCTTCGCCGTCGGCATCCCCTGCTACGGGCGGATCGCCGACGGGGCGAGCCTGCCGGCGCTCTTCGGGTTCGCCCTCCTGACCTACGCCGCGGGCAGCCTGGTCTGCGCGCTCGCCCCCGCCCTGCCGGTGCTCGTGGCCGGGCGGATCGTGATGGGGCGGGCGCGGCCGCGATCCCGGTCCTGTCGATCATCGCGGTGACCAGGGTGCTGCCCGCCGACCGGCGCGGGACGGGGATCGGCGTCGTCTCGGCGAGCACCGGCGTCGGCGCCGCGGGCGCCGCGGCGGGCCCGGCCCTCGGCGGCGGGGTCGGCCAGCTCATGGGGTGGCCCGCGCTGTTCTGGCTGATGGGCGCGGAGGCGCCGGCGTGTTGCCGGCGGCCTGGCGCGCGCTGCCCGCGGCAGCGCCCGCGGGCGCGCGCCGGTTCGACGTCGCAGGCGGCGCCCTGCTCGGGCTCGGCGCCGGGCTGTTCCTGTTCGGCGTCACGCAGGCGCGGGTCGCGGGCTTCTCCGCGCCGTCGTCGTGGGCGAGCCTCGCGGCGGCGGCCGTGGCGCGGCGCTCTTCGGGTGGCGCACCGCCCGCGCCCCGCACCCGTTCGTCCCGCCTGCGCTGTTGGCCAACCGCCCCTGCCGCACCGCGGTGCTCGTCGCGGCACTCACGATGGCGGTCAACCTCGGCGCCCTCGTGCTCGTGCCGCTGCTGGTCGTCGACGTGGGCGGGCTCGCCCCCGGGGCCGGGGCGCTGGTCATGATCCCCGCGGGGATCGCCGTCGCCGCCCCCTCCCCCGCGATCGGCCGCATGTCCGACGCCGTCGGCACCCGACCGCTGGTGCCGGCCGGTCTCGCGGCCGTCGCGGGGGCGCTCAACCCCCTGCACCGCCGGAGCGGGTGCCGCGTTCTCCGACGCCTCCCTGGCCATGGCGGCGCTCGCGGCCGTCACGCTGCCGTCGCCTCCCGGCTGCGTCCGGTGCGGTCGTCCGCCAGGTGAGAGCGGGCGGTTCGACCGGTACGGGACTACCGTCCGACGGATGGACCTCGAGGAGGCGCGCGCGGTCGTCCGCGAGCAGCACCGCGCGGTGCTCGCCACCGTGCGCCACGACGGCACCCCGCAGCTGTCGCCGGTCCTGGTCGCCGTGGCCGACGACGGACGGCTGCTCGTGAGCACCCGCGAGACCGCGCTCAAGGTGCGCAACCTGCGCCGCGACCCGCGCACGTGGCTGTGCGTGCTCCCCGACGGGTTCTTCGGGCGCTGGATCCAGGTGGAGGGTCGCGCCGAGATCGTGTCCCTGCCCGAGGCGATGGACGGCCTCGTCGACTACTACCGCCGCGTCTCCGGCGAGCACGACGACTGGGACTCCTACCGCGCCGCGATGCAGCGCGAGCGCCGGGTGCTGCTGCGGATCGAGCTCACGCGCGCGGGCCCCGACCGCGCGGGCTGAGACGGCGGGCTGAGCCGGTGGGTCACAGATAGCGGGCGAACCACTCGACGGCGAGCCGGTCCACCTCCGCCGCGGCGGGCAGCTGCGGCGCGGGCTCGGTCCCGGGCTCGTCGGCGAACGCGTGGGCCATGCCGGCGACGTCCACGAGCTCCGCGCGCACCGAGCGCGCGGCGAGCGCGTCGCGCAGCCGCCGGGCGGGCGCGCGGAACGCGGCCTCGTCGTCGTCCGCGCCGACGGCGAGCAGCGTGGCCGGGCACGCGGCCACCTCGTCGGCCCGCGCCACGAAGTCGAGGCGCCGTGCGATGGCGAGCGACGGCTCCGACCACGGGTAGTCGACCCCGAACCGGGCGCCCATCGCCGCGACGACCGGGCGCAGCTGCGCCATCGGGCTGACCAGCACCGCGGCCGCGACGTCGTGCCCGCCGCCCGCGATCACGAGCTGCGCGACGGCGGCCCCGAGCGACCCGCCGAGGAGCCCGATCGGCCCGTCGCGGAACCCGAGCCGCCGGCGCAGCTCGGCATGCGCGGGCCCGAACTCCTCGGCTGCCTCGGCGGTGATCGGCCCGTACAGGTTCTGGACGGCGTCGGCGTGGCCGAGCCGCATCAGCTCCTCGGCCCCGCCCTCGGGCGAGCGCGCCCCGTGCCGGGGCAGGCCGAGGTAGATGCGCCACGCGTCGAGGCCGGCGAGCGGCAGCGCCGCCGCGAGTGCGGCCTCGGTGCGCGGCGCGTCCATCAGGTGCCACGCGGCGACGACGGGCGCGGTCGCGCGGTCGCCCGCCGGGGGCACGGCTACGAAGGGAACCCCGGCCGCCGTCCCGGTGATGGCGGTGTCGACGATCATGTCTGCCTCCCGAACTGTACGGCGTCCAATATAACTGGACGCTGTACAGTTCACAAGGTGCGTTCCTCCCGAGGACCCGGCCAGCGCGCCGGGCTGAGCCGCGACCGCGTGCTCGACGCGGCCACCGAGCTGCTCGCCGAGCGCGGCTCGGTCTCGATGCGCGCGGTCGCGCAGCGGCTCGGCGTCGCGCCCAACGCCCTCTACAGCCACGTGGCGGACCGGACCGCGCTGGTCGACGGCGTGCTCGACCGCGTGCTCGCCCAGGTGGAGGCCCCCGCACCCGGCGCGGGCGACCCGCGCGACGCGCTGCGCCGACTGATGGCCTCGACCCACGACGTCCTGCTGCGCCACCCGCAGCTGGTGCCCGCGTTCCTCGCCCGCCAGGGCGCGCGCGGCGAGAACGCGCAACGCCTCGGCGCGGTGGCGCTGGAGCACCTCGCGGCGGCCGGGATCACCGGCGACGCGGCCCGCGAGGCGCTGCGGGTGCTGATCGTCTACACGATCGGCTTCGCGGCGTTCGACGGCGACGACGGGGGCCCGCTGACGCGCTCCGAGCTGCGCACGACGTTCCAACGCGGGCTCGACTGGCTGATCACCGGCGTGTGTGGGTCGTCCGGGTGACCATCGGGTGAACGGGCGCGCCCCGTTCCCGCCGAACGCGCAGCGGGTAGGTACTTTTGTGACTTCCGCGACGGGGTGCTCAGCTGGGGGTGTGCCGATGACCGGTCGGCTCGGGATCGATGACGTCACTCCTACCGTGAGCGGCGGGCGTCATCCGAGCAAGGCCGTCGTCGGGGAGGTCATCCCGATCACCGCGACCGTGTGGCGGGAGGGCCACGACGCGGTCGCTGCCAACGTCGTCTGGCGGCGGGTCGGCAGCCAGGGCGCCGCCCACCACGTCCGGATGCAGCCGGTCGGCACCGGCACCGACCGGTTCGCCGCCACCGTCGTGCCCGACGAGCCGGGCCTGTGGACCTTCCGCGTCGACGCGTGGAGCGACCCGTGGTCGACGTGGCGCCACTCCGTCACCGTCAAGCTCCAGGCGGGCCAGGGCCCCGAGGAGCTCGCCAACGACCTGGAGATCGGCGCCCGGCTGCTGCAGCGGGTGGGCCGCCGCCCCGGCGAGCGCCCGCACCGCGACCTGCTCTTCGGCGCCGCCAACGCCCTGCGCGACACCGCGCTGCCGCTGCACGCGCGGGTGGCGCCCGCGCTGTTCCCGGCCGTCGAGAAGATCATGACGGAGCGCCCGGTCCGCGAGCTCATCACGCGCGGCCGGCCGTACCAGATCTACGTCGACCGCAAGCGCGCCCTGTTCGGCTCCTGGTACGAGTTCTTCCCGCGCTCCACCGGCGGCGTCGACGAGCAGGGCAGGCCGATCCACGGCACGTTCGTCACCGCGTCGAAGGAGCTCGACCGCATCGCCGCGATGGGCTTCGACGTGGTCTACCTGCCGCCCATCCACCCCATCGGCAAGATCCACCGCAAGGGCCGCAACAACAACGTCAACGCGGGCCCCGGCGACGTCGGCTCGCCGTGGGCGATCGGCTCGGACGCGGGCGGGCACGACGCGATCGAGCCGGAGCTCGGCACCATCGAGGACTTCGACGCGTTCGTCGAGCGCGCCCGCGACCTGGGGATGGAGGTCGCGCTCGACTTCGCGCTGCAGTGCGCCCCCGACCACCCGTGGGTGCGCGAGCACCCCGAGTGGTTCACCGTGCGCCCCGACGGCACGATCGCCTACGCGGAGAACCCGCCGAAGAAGTACCAGGACATCTACCCGATCAACTTCGACAACGACCCGGCGGGCATCTACGCCGAGGCGCTGCGCATCGTGCTGCACTGGGTCGAGCACGGGGTGCGGATCTTCCGGGTGGACAACCCGCACACCAAGCCGCCGAACTTCTGGCACTGGCTCATCTGGCAGGTGAAGTCCCGCCACCCCGACGTGCTGTTCCTGGCCGAGGCGTTCACCCGTCCCGCCCGGCTCTTCGGGCTCGCCCGCCTGGGCTTCACGCAGTCCTACACGTACTTCACCTGGCGCACCACGAAGCAGGAGCTCACCGACTTCGCGCTCATGCACGCCGAGCGCGCCGACGAGTGCAGGCCCAACTACTTCGTCAACACGCCGGACATCCTGCACGAGTCGCTGCAGACCGGCGGGCCCGCGATGTTCGCCATCCGCGCCACGCTCGCGGCCACGCTGTCGCCGACATGGGGCATGTACTCCGGGTTCGAGCTGTTCGAGCACGAGCCGGTGCGCCCCGGCAGCGAGGAGTACCTGAACTCCGAGAAGTACGAGCTGCGCCCCCGCGACTACGCCAGGGCCCTCAACGAGGGCCGCTCGCTCGAGCCGTACATCACGCGGCTCAACGAGATCCGCCGCGCCCACCCGGCGCTGCAGCAGCTGCGCGACCTGCACTTCCACGAGGTCGACAACGACGCGCTCATCGCGTACTCGAAGACCGACCCGGCCACCGGCGACACCGTGCTCGTCGTGTGCACCCTCGACTCGTTCCACGCACGGGAGGGCACGACGTCGCTCGACATGCCCGCGCTGCGCATGGACTGGAACGAGCGGTTCACGGTGCACGACGAGATCACCGGTGAGACCTACGAGTGGGGGCAGCACAACTACGTGCGGCTGGAGCCGTGGCGCAACGTGGCCCACATCTTCCGCGTGCAGCGTCATCAGGCCTGACGGCCGGGCCACCGGGCCCCACCGGCGCCGTCAGCGGAACGCGGCCGCGGTGCGGCCCGCCCACTCGGCGTAGGTCCGCGCCGGCCTGCCCAGCACCCGTTCCACGTCCGGGCTCGGCGTGCGCTCGGCGGGCAGCGGGTCGCCGACGGCGTCGAGGGTCGCCTCGACCACGCGCTCGGGCATGGACCGCACCATCCGCTCCCTCGCCTCGGCGCGGGACAGCTCGACGACCCGCACCGGCTCGCCCAGCGCCGCACCGATGGCCGCGGCCCGCTCGCGTGGGGAGAGCGGCGCGGGGCCGGTGAGCTCGTAGACCCGGCCCAGGTGCCCGTCGCCGACCAGCGCGGCGGCCGCGACCTCCGCGATGTCGGCCGGGTCGATCACCGGGAGCGCGACGTCGGGGAACGGGGTGGGCACGGTCCTCGTGGCGCGCACCGCCTCGGCCCACGCGAGGTCGTTCGAGGCGAAGCCGCCCGGCCGCAGCAGCGTCCACCCCAACCCGGACGCGGTCACCGCCTCCTCCAGGTGCGGCGAGTGCCGCCCCGTTCCCACGCCCTGCGAGGACAGCAAGACCACCCGCTTCACGCCCGCCGCCCGGACGACGTCGAGCACGGCGGGGAGGTCGCCGCCGCCCGCGTGCCAGTCGCCGGAGGTCAGCAGGAACACCGCGGTGGCGCCGCGCAGCGCGGGCTCGAGGGTCTCCGGCCGAAGCAGGTCGGCCGGCACGCACGCGACCCCGTCCGGCGCATCGGGCACGCGCCGGGCCACCGCCGTCACCTCCTCGCCGGCCGCGGCGAGCGCCCGAACCAGCGGCCGCCCGACGTTCCCCGTCGCCCCGGTCACCACGATCACGATCTGCTCCTTCCACCCGGTACGGGCGGAAGCTACTGTCATCGGTGCAGTGGATACCCAGAGGAAAGCGACTATCCTGGTGCAAGCGCAGGCGTGCCCGATCAGCCCGGTGGTCGACATCGTGTTCAGCCGGTGGACCACGCCGATCCTCTGGACGCTGCACCACCACGGCCGGCAGCGGTTCGTCGAGCTCCAGCGGCGCATCGACGCGATCACGCCGAAGGTCCTCACCCAGCGGCTGCGCCAGCTCGAACGCGACGGGCTCGTCGTGCGCACCTACCACCCCACCGTCCCGCCGCGGGTGGAGTACGAGATCAGCGAGCTGGGGCTGAGCCTCGCGCCGCTGTTCGCGCAGCTCGCCCACTGGGCCGAGGACCACCTCGACGAGGTGGAGCGGGCGCGGGCGAGCTACGACGCAGCGGGCCGCCCCCTGAGCAGCTGACGGGGGCGCACGGGGCCCGCCGGCCCGATGACGGCGGGTGATCATACGGCCGCCGAGAGCAACGCCTCCGATGCCGCCTGCCCCCGAGCTCCGCGACGGTGGGAGCTACGCTCCGAGCAGCCGCCGGCCACGTTCTGCGCCCGGACCCGAAGCCCGGTAAGACTGGCCGAGTGCGGCCTCCACCCCCCATCCCCGCTCGGTAGGAACGCGATACGCCCATGTCGACCGACACCTCGGCCTCTGAGCCCTGGCACGCCGATGACGAGCAGCTCGTCGAGACCTCGTCGGGGGAGTTCGATCACGCGCGCACGCTCGACGTCGACCACGAGTGGTACAAGCGAGCGGTCTTCTACGAGGTGCTCGTCCGGGCGTTCGCCGACTCGAACCGCGACGGCACCGGAGACCTGCGCGGGCTCACCGAGAAGCTCGACTACATCCAGTGGCTCGGGGTGGACTGCATCTGGCTCCCGCCGTTCTACGACTCGCCGCTGCGCGACGGCGGGTACGACATCCGCGACTTCCGGTCGGTCCTGCCCGAGTTCGGCACCGTCGAGGACTTCGTCGTGCTGCTCGACGAGGCGCACAAGCGGGGCATCCGCGTCATCACCGACCTGGTGATGAACCACACCTCCGACCAGCACCCCTGGTTCGAGGAATCCCGCCGCAACCCCGACGGCCCCTACGGCGACTTCTACGTCTGGGCCGACGACGACTCCGGCTACCCGGACGCGCGGATCATCTTCGTCGACACCGAGACGTCGAACTGGACCTACGACCCGGTGCGCGGGCAGTTCTACTGGCACCGGTTCTTCTCCCACCAGCCGGACCTCAACTACGACAACCCGGCCGTGCAGGAAGCGATGCTCGAGGTGCTGCGCTTCTGGCTCGACCTCGGCATCGACGGCTTCCGCCTCGACGCCGTGCCCTACCTGTACGAGCGGGAGGGCACGAATTGCGAGAACCTCCCGGAGACGCACGCCTTCCTCAAGCGCTGCCGGAAGGTGATCGACGACGAGTACCCGGGCCGCGTGCTGCTCGCCGAGGCCAACCAGTGGCCGAGCGACGTGGTCGAGTACTTCGGCGACCCGGCCGTCGGCGGGGACGAGTGCCACATGGCGTTCCACTTCCCGCTGATGCCGCGCATCTTCATGGCGGTCCGCCGGGAGAACCGGTTCCCGATCTCGGAGATCCTGGCCCAGACCCCCGCCATCCCGTCGGGCTGCCAGTGGGGCATCTTCCTGCGCAACCACGACGAGCTCACGCTCGAGATGGTCACCGACGAAGAGCGCGACTACATGTACGCGGAGTACGCCAAGGACCCGCGGATGAAGGCCAACATCGGCATCCGCAGGCGGCTCGCCCCGCTGCTCGACAACGACCGCAACCAGCTCGAGCTGTTCACGGCGCTGCTGTTGTCCCTGCCCGGCTCGCCCGTCCTCTACTACGGCGACGAGATCGGGATGGGCGACAACATCTGGCTCGGTGACCGCGACGCGGTGCGCAGCCCGATGCAGTGGACCCCCGACCGCAACGCGGGCTTCTCCACCTGCGACCCCGGCCGGCTGTACCTGCCGCTGATCATGGACCCGCTCTACGGCTACCAGGCCGTGAACGTCGAGGCGCAGCTCAACAGCACCACCTCGCTGCTGCACTGGACGCGCCACATGATCGAGGTTCGCAAGCGCCACCCCGCGTTCGGGCTGGGCGAGTACCACGAGCTCGGCGGCTCGAACCCGTCCGTGCTGGCCTACGTCCGGTCCTACGAGGACGACATCGTGCTGTGCGTCAACAACATGTCGCGCTTCCCGCAGCCGGTGGAACTGGACCTCTCGCCGTGGCAGGGTTGCCGTCCCCACGAGTTGACCGGCGGGGTGCCCTTCCCGCGGATCGGGGAGCTGCCCTACCTGCTCACCCTGCCCGGGCACGGCTTCTACTGGTTCTCGATCAAGAAGTTGGTGGAGGAGACTGGATGAGTCTCGACGAGGAGCTCCCCGAGCTGCTGCGCGAGTGGCTGCCGAAACAGCGCTGGTTCGCCGCGAAGGCCAGGCCGGTCCGGTCGGTCGCGATCGCGTCGTCCACGCCGCTGGTCACGGACGGGGAGCCCCTCGTCGACCACCTGCTGCTGACCGTCGAGCTCGACGACGACTCCCCGGCCCAGCACTACCAGCTGATCGTCGCGCGGCGGGAGCACCCGCGCGGCGAGCTGGAGCACGTGGTGATCGGCGTCGCCGGCGGGCTCGTCGCCTACGACGGGCTGTGGGACCCCGATGTCACCGAGTGGCTGCTCGACGCGATCCGCACCGGGCACACCGTGGGTGACCTGCGGTTCGTACCCGAGCCGGGCGCCGAGATCGCCCAGGGCGCCACCGGCAGGGTGCTCGGGGTCGAGCAGTCCAACACCTCGGTGTCGTGGGGCGAGCAGTCGATCCTCAAGCTGTTCCGGCGGCTCCAGCCGGGCGTCAACCCCGACCTCGAGCTGCACCGCGCCCTCCGCTCCGTGGACAGCCACGAGGTCGCGGCCCTGCAGGGCGCGATCGAGGGCGTCCTCAACGGCGAGCCGGTCACGCTCGGCATGCTCCAGGACTTCGCCGCCAACTCCGCCGACGGCTGGTCCATGGCGCTCGCCAGCGTGCGCGACCTGCTCGCCGAGGGCGACCTGCGGGCCGACGAGGTCGGCGGCGACTTCGCGGCCGAGGCGTCCCGGCTGGGCGAGACCGTCGCCGTGGTGCACGCCGAGCTGCGCCGCGCGCTCGACACCTCGCAGGCCGACCCGCGCGAGCTGGCCGGCGCGTGGCACGACCGGCTCACCGCCTCCGTCGCCGAGGTGCCCGCGCTCGCCGAGCACGCCGCGCCGATCCGCGCCGTCTACGACGCGGTGGGCGCGCTGCCCGACCCGATCCCCACCCAGCGCGTGCACGGCGACCTGCACCTCGGGCAGACGCTGCGCACCCCGCAGGGCTGGCTCGTGATCGACTTCGAGGGCGAGCCCGCGGCCCCGCTCGCCGAGCGCGTGCGGCCGGACTCGCCGCTGCGCGACGTCGCCGGCATGCTGCGCTCCTTCGACTACGCCGCGTTCCACCAGCTCGCGGAGTGGGACGACGCGGTGTGGACCGACCCGGACCACGAGTCCCAGCTGGAGTGGCGGGCCCGCGAGTGGGCCGACCGCAACCGTTCCGCCTTCTGCGACGGGTACGCGCTGCGCGCCGGCGCCGACCCGCGCGACCAGGCCGTCCTGCTGCGGGCCTTCGAGCTGGACAAGGCCGTGTACGAGGTGGTCTACGAGACCCGGTTCCGCCCCTCCTGGGCACCGATCCCGCTGGCGTCGATCTCCCGGCTCACCGCGGACGCCCAGTCCGACGCCGGCGTCTAGCGAGGAGCGGGGAAGGCCCCGCCCGCCGCGAGGTCCGCGAGGAGCGCGCCGACGTCGCGCCCCGCCGCCCACCGGCTCACCGCGCAGGCCGCCTGCGCGTAGACCCCGGGCGTCGGCGCTCGCCGCACGCAGCCACCCGTCGAGGGTCGCAGGCAGCGGCCCCGCCGGCTCGACGAGGCAGCGGTCGCCGCCGGGCCGCAGGTAGCGCGGGTCGTCCGCGACCAGCACGGCGAGCCCTTCGTCGAACCACTGCGGCACCGACCCGAGCCGCGCGTGCACCTCGACGTGGGTGAGCTCGTGCGCGGCGATCACGGGGTCGATCCCCCGCGGCGAGAGCATCACCGCGCGGTTGAGCACCGCGACCCCGCGCTCGCCACCACCGCCGATCCGCGCGTAGCACGCATCGGTGAGGCAGGCGAGGAACCGCGGCTCGCTGCGCAGCCCGCCGAGGAACGCGGCCACGCGCCGGGTGCCCTCGTCGACGGCGTCGACGACCTGCCCCCGCTGCGCCGCGGTGGCCCCCGGCTCGACGTGCAGGCCCGGGCGGACCTCGTCGAACCCGTAGCAGCCGGGGCAGGTCGTGGCGCCGACGGCCGGGAACGCCACCCCCACCGCGAGTAGGGCCGCGAGCAGCACGGCGAGGAGCCCTCCGAGGAGCACCCGCCACCACATGCCGCCTCCGTTCACCCTTCGGACCCACATCCTGGCGCAGGGTGATCGGATCGTTGTTCCCAGGCTCGGCGACTTCGGCCTGAGCGCACTAAGGTGCGCCCGTGGATCGTGAGGAGAACCGCACCCAGACGATCAGTGGTCGGGTCGACCCGTGCCCGCCGGACCCGCACACGATCGACCGGCTGCTCGGCGGATCGCACCACGACCCGCACTCGGTCCTCGGGGCGCACCCGCACCCGGACGGCACCGTGGTGCGGGTCCTGCGCCCGCACGCCGACGGGGTGGAGGTCGTGCGCGAGGGCGGGGAGGGCGTCCCGCTGGTCAAGGTGCACGACTCCGGCCTGTACTCCGGGGTGGTGCCCGGTCCGCCCTCCGACTACCGCCTCGCCGTGCGCTACGGCGACCGGGTGGACATCGTCGACGATCCGTACCGGTGGCTGCCGACGCTCGGCGAG
Source organism: Pseudonocardia sp. (assembly GCF_035305885.1). Lineage (GTDB taxonomy): Bacteria > Actinomycetota > Actinomycetes > Mycobacteriales > Pseudonocardiaceae > Pseudonocardia. The sequence continues at coordinate 71,133 of NZ_DATGOP010000067.1, read as the reverse complement.
ATCGACCTGCACCTCATCGGGGAGGGCCGCCACGAGCGGCTGTGGGAGGTGCTCGGCGCGCACGTGCGCGAGTACGACACGCCGGCGGGCCCCGTCTCCGGCACGAGCTTCGCGGTGTGGGCGCCGACGGCGCAGGGCGTGCGCGTCACCGGCGACTTCGACGGCTGGTCCGGCTGGGCGCACCCGATGCGGGTGCTCGGCAGCTCCGGCGTCTGGGAGCTGTTCGTGCCCGGCATCGCGCCCGGCACCCGCTACAAGTTCCGCATCCTCGGCCAGGACGGGCGGTGGCGCGACAAGGCCGACCCCCTCGCGTTCCGCACCGAGGTCCCGCCGGCCACCGCCTCGATCGTCGACGCCTCCGAGCACGTGTGGGGCGACGAGGAGTGGATGGCCGCCCGGGCGCTCAAGCAGGCGCACGCGGAGCCGATGAGCATCTACGAGGTGCACCTGGGCTCGTGGCGGCCCGGGCTCGGCTACCGCGAGCTCGCCCACCAGCTCGCCGACTACCTCGACGAGACCGGGTTCACCCACGTCGAGCTGCTGCCCGTGGCCGAGCACCCGTTCGGCGGGTCGTGGGGCTACCAGGTCACCTCGTACTACGCGCCCACCTCGCGGTTCGGCACGCCCGACGACTTCCGCTACTTCGTCGACCACCTCCACCAGCGCGGCTACGGGGTGATCATCGACTGGGTGCCCGCGCACTTCCCGCGCGACGAGTGGGCGCTGGCCCGGTTCGACGGCTCGCCGCTGTACGAGCACGCCGACCCGCGCCGTGGCGAGCAGCCCGACTGGGGCACGCTCGTGTTCGACTTCGGCCGCCGCGAGGTCCGCAACTTCCTCGTGGCCAACGCCCTCTACTGGCTCGACCAGTTCCACATCGACGGCCTGCGCGTCGACGCCGTGGCGAGCATGCTCTACCTCGACTACTCCCGCCCCGAGGGGCAGTGGCTGCCCAACGTCCACGGCGGACGCGAGAACCTCGACGCGGTGGCGTTCCTGCAGGAGATGAACGCCACCGTCTACCGCAACCACCCCGGCGTCGTCACGATCGCCGAGGAGTCCACGGCCTGGCCGGGCGTCACGCGGCCCACCCACCTCGGCGGCCTCGGCTTCGGCTTCAAGTGGAACATGGGCTGGATGCACGACACGCTCGACTACGCCGGGCGTGACCCGATCTACCGGGCCTACCACCACAACCAGATGACCTTCTCGCTGATGTACGCGTTCAGCGAGAACTTCGTGCTGCCGCTCTCCCACGACGAGGTCGTGCACGGCAAGGGCTCGCTGTGGGGGCGCATGCCGGGCGACGCCTGGAACAAGGCGGCCAACCTGCGGGCGCTGCTGGCCTACATGTGGGCCCACCCCGGCAAACAGCTGCTGTTCCAGGGCGGCGAGTTCGGCCAGGAGCAGGAGTGGTCGGAGTCCCGCTCGATCGACTGGCACCTGCTCGACGACCCGCTGCACGCAGGGTTGAAGCAGCTGGTCGCCGACCTGAACCGGACCTACCGCGCCACCCCGGCGCTGTGGACGAAGGACACCACACCCGAGGGCTTCTCCTGGATCGACGCCAACGACGCCTCGGGCAACGTCCTGAGCTTCCTGCGCCACGGCGTCGACCCCGACGGGAAGCCGACCGTGCTCGCCTGCATCGCCAACTTCTCCGGCAGCCCCAAGCACGACTACCGGGTCGGGCTGCCGTTCGCCGGCCGGTGGCGCGAGGTGCTCAACACCGACGCCCAGATCTACGGCGGATCCGGCGTCGGCAACCTGGGGGCCGTCGAGGCCGAGCAGACCATGTGGCACGGGCGACCCGCGTCCGCCGTGCTGCAGCTGCCGCCCTCGGGTGTGCTGTGGCTCGTGCCGGAGCCGGGTGAGGGCGCCGTGCGCCGCCGCACCGCGGCGACCGCGAGCGCGCCCCCTGCCGCGCCGCGGGGCGACGAGCCGGACCTCGCCGAGGAGGTCCCCGCCTCCGACGCGCCGGCCCGCACGCCCGCACCCCCGCCCGCGCCCAGCGCGCCGGCCGGGGACCCCGACCTCGACGCCGAGATCCCGGCCACCGACGCCCCCGAACGCCCGACCTCCGTCGCCGGCCCCGCCTCGGTCGCCACCGGCACGAGCGCACCCGTCACCCGGCCCGCGACCACCCCGGACCCGCAACCGGCCACCGAGCCGAGCCGCAGCGCCGACACGTCACCGCCGCAGGCGGCCGACGACGCCGACGTCGCCGACGAGGTCCCGGCCACCGACGCACCCGAACGCCCGTCGGCCCGCACCGAGCCCGGGGCGCAGAACGGCGTCCGCCTGGCGACGCAGGACCCGTCCTCGCTCATCGACGCGCCGTGGAGCTCCGCGCGGGCGGGCGGCGCCACGACGCCCTCGACCGAGCCGGGTGCGGCCGACACCGGCGAGCTGCCGGTGGAGCCCGGCCCGGAGGCGGGCGCCGCCGTGCCGGACGAGCCCCCGCCCGGCACGGACACGGTGCTCGACTCCGGCCCGGCCGCGCCACCCGCCTCCGACGCGCCGCGGGAGGCGCCGCCGACGCCGTCCGTCGCGGACGCGGCTCAGCCGGACGACGCGGGGACCGGCTCGGGCTCCTCCGCCGCCGACCGCACCGACGACGACAGCAGCACCGCCCAGTAGCCGATCAGGATCGCGCAGTAGAGCGACCGGCCCAGGTCGGCGACGACGCCGTCCGGCGGCCAGTCGGCGTTCCAGGACACCGGGATGACGGCGAGCGCGAGCCCCGCCGCCGTCAGCGCCCCGAGGCCGAGTGGCACGAGCGCGAGCGCGCCGGGGAACAGCAGCATGAGGTAGTTGTGCCACGCGATGGGGGACAACAGCAGCCCGGCCGCGAGCACCGCCCACGGCGCGGTGCCCGCCGGGTCGATCCGGTCGCGCCTGCGGCCGATCCACACCAGCGTGCCGACCAGCACGGCGAGCCCCACCACGCTGCCGAACACCGGCGGCACGCCGAAGCGCACGGCGAGCCCGGGCAGCGACGCGTTGTCGACGGTGTCGGGCACCGGCTCGCTGAACGCGATCCGCAGCCACTCGACGCCGCTGGACGGCCCGGCCACCAGCACGCCGGCGAGCGTCGCCACCGCCGCCGCGGCCACCCCGGCCCGCAGCGGCACCCAGCGGCGCTGGACGGCGAGCAGGAGCAGGATCGGCGCGAGGGAGGGCTTGAGCGCCACCGTGACGCCGTAGAGCACCGCGGCGAGCACCGGCCTGCCGCGCCGCTCGGCGATCCAGCCCGCCACGAGCCCCGCGAGCAGCAGCGGGTAGATCTGGCCGAGCACGAGCGTGCCGTGCAGCGGCGAGGAGGCCAGCACCGCGAGCAGCGCGAGCGCGGTGGCGGTGCGCGACAGCCGCAGCTCCCGGGTCACCGCGAGCACCGCGGCCACCACCAGCAGCAGCGTGGCGACCATGAACACCCGGTACGCGGTGAGCGCGTCGAGCCACGCGAACGGCACGAGCAGCACCGTGAGCAGCGGCGGGTTGAGGTTGGTGAGCTTCGCGGGCGTGTCGTAGATGTCCTGGCCCGCGGTGAGGGCGACCGCGGAGTGCCAGAAGGTGTCGAAGTCGACGTGGAGGTCGCGCATGTCCGGCGCCGGCAACATCGTCACCAGCGCGTCGGGGTGCCGCACGTGCAGCACCACCGCGGTGAGGAGCGACGCCAGCACGACCACGCAGGACACCGCCCGGCGCGCGGCCGCGCCGCTCGACGCCGGGGGGTACCGGTCCGGCCCTCGGGTGGACGGGAGCCGTCGGTTCTGCACTGGCACGGTGCCTGACGCTATCCCGCCGGTGCGGGTTCGGCCGAAACGCCTCCCCCGCGGCGGCCGGCACGGGATGATGGGACGCGTGTCAGCACCGCGACGCGCCCCCGCGGCCGCGCTCGTCGCCGCGCTCCTGCTGCTCGCCACCGCGTGCAGCCAGGTGGTGCCCGGCAGCCCGCGCCCCGGCCTCGCCGCCGCCGTGTCCCCGGCCACCCCGGCCGTGGCCGCCCGGTCCGACCCGGCCGGGCGGGTCGCCGCCGCCACGGCGGAGGCCGTGCAGGAGTTCTGGCGCGCCGAGTTCCCCGCCGCCTTCGGGCGGGAGTGGCGCGACATCGGCTCGTTCGCCGCGGTCGAGACCCGCGACCCGGCGGCGCCCGCGCCGCCGTGCGTCAACCGCGCGACCGACGTCGTCGACCAGGCCTTCTACTGCCCCTCCGCGGACGTCGTCGCGTGGGACGCCGACGGGCTGATCCCGGCGCTGCACGACCGGTTCGGCCCGGCGGGTGTCGCGGTGGTGATCGCGCACGAGGTGGGCCACGCGGTGCAGTCCCGGCTGGGCGTCGACGCCGAGCAGGCCCGCGCCCCGCAGCGCTTCCCGACGATCCTGCTCGAGTCGATGGCCGACTGCTACGCGGGTGCTGCGCTCGCCCACTTCTCCGACAACCCGGTCGCGGGCCTCCCGCTGGGCCCTGAGGAGCGCGACCGGGCGATGCAGGCGCTCGTCGGGTTCCGCGACCCGCTCGGCGTCGAGGCGGGCGACGCGGCGGCCCACGGCAACGCGTTCGACCGGGTGTCGGCGTTCCAGGACGGCTGGACCGACGGCGCCACGCTCTGCGCCGGGATGACGATCGAGAACCGCACCTTCACCCAGCGCCGGTTCGCCTCCGAGGCCGACCTCGCCCGGGGCGGCAACCTGCCGCTGCGCGAGCTGCTCGCGTTCGTCGAGCGGGACGCCGCGGAGTTCTTCGGTGGCCTGGTCCCCGGGTGGGATCCGCCGGAGCTGTCCACCGGCGGTGCCTGCAGCGTCGCCGAGCTCGAGGTCCAGGGCCCCGCCGCCTACTGCCGCGCCGACGGCGGCGTGGCGGTGGACGTCGCGGCGTTGCAGCAGCTCCACGAGGAGATCGGCGACTTCGCGGGCGCCACCGTCCTGGCCGGCCGCTACGGCATCGCCGCGCTCGACGCGAGCGGGCGGTCACCGGTGGGCGCGCAGGCCGGCGCGGCGGCCACCTGCCTCACCGGCGCGTACACCGGCCGGCTGTTCGAGGCGGTCGAGGGGTTCCAGCTCTCCCCCGGCGACCTCGACGAGGCCGTGCAGGTCCTGCTCGCCGCCGACTGGGTGGCCCGGGACGCCGCGGGCGAGTCCGACCCCGACGACCACGGGTTCGAGCGCATCGGCCGCTTCCGCACCGGGCTGCTCGACGGCCCGGGCGCCTGCCGCTAGCGGCCCGAATCCGGTTGACCCGCGCCGAGCGCCCGGGCAGGGTGGCGGTCGTGGATCTCCGGACGGCCGAGCTGCTGCGGCGGCCGCTGTACGGGCAGTGCTACGAGCGGGGCGACGCCGACTGGTAGCGGGCGCGCTGCCGCCCGCCGTCCCCGTCCGCACCACCGGAGAGGCCCGTCCCGTGCCCACGTCCTCCGTGGCGGCGTTCGTCGCCGCCGTGCCCAAGGTCGAGCTCCACCTGCACCTGATCGGCTCCGCCTCGCTCGAGACCGTCCTCGCGCTGGCCCGGCGCCACCCCGGCCGCGGCGTCCCGACCGAGCCCGACGCGCTGCGCCGCTTCTACGCGTTCACCGACTTCGGGCACTTCCTGCGCGTCTACCACCGGGTGAACCGGCTGGTCACCACGGGCGCGGACGTCGTCACGCTGCTCGAGGGTCTCGCCGCCGAGCTCGCTCGCCGCGCCGTGCGGTATGCGGAGGTGCAGGTCACGCCGGTGCGCAACCGCATGGCCGGGATCCCCTACGCCGACCTGGCCGCGGCGCTGGCCGACGGGCGCGCGCTGGCCCGGGAACGCCACGGCGTGGAGCTGGGCTGGGTCTTCGACGCCGACACCACGCTCGGGCCCGCGGGCGCCGAGGAGACCGTCGACTTCGCGATCGGGCACCGCCCCGAGGGGACGGTCGGGATCGGGCTCGGCGGGCCGGAGGGCGGCGTGCGCCGGGCGGACTTCGCGCCCGCGTTCCGGCGGGCGATCGCCGAAGGCCTGCACAGCGTGCCGCACGCGGGCGAGACGGTCGGCCCGGAGGAGGTGTGGGCGGCGGTCACCGAGCTGCGCGCCGAGCGGATCGGCCACGGGATCGGCTCCGCCGCCGACCCCCGGCTGCTCGAGCACCTCGCCGAGCGCGGGATCACGCTGGAGGTGTGTCCGGTCTCCAACCTGCGCACCGGCGCGGTGGAAGACATCGCGGCGCACCCGCTGCCGAGGCTCGTGGCCGCGGGCGTGCCGGTCACCCTGGCCACCGACGACCCCGGCATGTTCCACACCGACCTCGAGGCCGAGTACCTGGTCTGCCACGAGGCCTTCGGCATGAGCGTCGCCGAGCTCGCCGACATCGCCCGCGCCGGTGCCCGCGCCGCGTTCTGCTCCCCCGAGCTGCGGGCCGAGCTGCTCGCGGGCATCGACCGCGCCGAGGCCGCCCACGCCTGACGGCGCGGGCGGCGGGGACGTCAGTACAGGGCCCTGGCGAGCGCCCTGCGCGCGGTGCTGACCCGGGGGTCGTCGGCCGGGTACAGCTCGAACAGGCTCACGAGGTGCTGGCGCACCCGATCGCGCTCGTCGCCGGAGGTGCGCTGCACCGTGCTGACGAGGCGGTTGAACGCCGCCTCGACGCGGTCGGCCGCCACCTCGGCGTCGGCCGCCTTCAGCTGCGCGTCGATGTCGTCGGGCGCGGCGTCGGCCTTCGCGATGGCCGACGGGTCCGCCGACTCGGCGCGCGCGAGGAACCTGACCTGCGCGAGCGCGGCCTTCGCCTGCTCGTTGCCCGGCTCCGCGGCGAGGATCTGCTCGTAGGCCGCCTCGGCCGCGGCGTAGTCGCCGCGTTCCAGGGCCTCCTCGGCCGCGGTGAACCGCGGGTCCTCCGGCTCCTCGGCCTGGCCGCCCTTCGCGCCCGCCTCGGCCTGGGCGATGCCGGGCATCCGGTCGCGCAGCGCGTCGAGCAGGGCGCCGATCCACTGCTTGACCTGCGGCTCGGGGAGCGCGCCCGTGAACGCGTCGACCGGCTGCCCACCCGCGACGGCGACGACCATCGGGATGGACTGGACGCCGAAGGCCTGCGCGATCCGCGGGTTGGCGTCGACGTCGACCTTGGCGAGGATCCACGCGCCGTTGCCCGCCTCGGCGAGGCGTTCCAGCACGGGCGAGAGCTGCTTGCAGGGGCCGCACCACTCGGCCCACAGGTCGACGACGACCGGGACCTGCAGCGAGCGCTCCAGGACGTCGGCCTGGAAGGTCTGTTCGGTGACATCCACGACGAACTGGCCCGCACCGCCGCCGTCAGGCCGCGAGGGCGCCGCCTTCTGCCGGGCGGCGGCCTCGGAACGGGCCTTCAGCGCGGACAGATCCACGGCACCGGCCATCGCACGCGACAACGCGGCAGTCTGTGCCGCCTGACGAGGATCGGGTCGAGACACGCCACTCATCCTGCCACCGGCGGCACCCACCGCGCGCAGCCGCCGAACATCCGCCGATCGAGATCCGCCCGCCAGGAACTCGTCACGCCCGGTGATCACGAAGGGCGATCGCCCGATCGCACAGCGCCACCGATCACCGAACCGGGCGAGCACCAGAGCGGCGGGCCACTCGTTGAGCATGTTGGAGTGACCGGACGGTCGCTCTGCGTAGACATCCGCACGGCCGCACCCCGCGGCTTCCCTCACTCGAAGGAACCTGCATGAGCACGGAGAACACCGTCGCCGACCGCCTGCTCGAGGACGCACGCAAGAAGGCCGCCAAGAGCGAGAGCCCGGTGCTGGGCAAGGTGGCCCTGATCGTGGGTGCGATCGCCCTGCTCGTCAGCCCGATCTCCATCGTCGGCTGGATCGTCGGCGCGACGGCCCTCGGCCTCGGCGCGGCCGCGGTCCGCAGGCCCGCCGCCGCGAAGCAGGCGAAGATCGCGATGGCGCTCGGCGTCGCCGCGATCCTGGTCGGCGTCTTCTTCTTCACCCTGAACGTCGCGATGCACTGACGCCGGTTAAGAACGAGGGGGCCGCGCGGGCGCCGCGCGGCCCCCTCTTCGCATTCTCTAGTCCTCCTCCTTGAGGTGGGCCTCCACCCGCTCCACCTTCGACCGGAGCTGGCCGGTGTAGCCGGGGCGGATGTCGGCCTTGAGCACCAGGCTCACCCGCGGGGCGTGGGCCTGCACGGCCTCCACCGCCCGCTTGATCACCTCCATCCCCTCGTCCCACGTCTCCGACTCGATGGTCGTGAACATCGAGGTGGTCTCGTTGGGCAGGCCCGACTCGCGGACCACGCGGACGGCGTCGGCGACGGCCTTGCTGACGCTGTCGCTGCCCGTACCCGACGGCGCGATGCTGAAGGCGAAGAGCATGACGCCACGATGCCCCAGCGCAGCCCATGACCGCGACCGCCCGCGGCGTCGCCGCGATCACGCGACCGACCTGCGGCGCCGGTCACGCCGCTCGTGACAGCGGCACTGCTAACGTCGCGAGTCATGGCCCGCCGGCAGCCGCTGCCCTTCGACCCGATCATGCGCGCGGCCGAGCTGTGGAACGAACGGATCGGCCCGTCGCACACGATGGCCGCCGTCACCAGCGTGATGCGGGTGCAGCAGATCCTCCTCTCCGCGGTGGACGGCGCCCTGCGGCCGCACGGGCTGACCTTCGCCCGCTACGAGGCGCTCGTGCTGCTCACGTTCTCCCGGACCGGGCGGCTGCCGATGCGGGTGATGGGTGAGCGCCTGCAGCTGCACCCCACCAGCGTGACCAACATCGTCGACCGGCTGCAGGCCGACGGCCTCGTGCGCCGGATCCCGCACCCGACCGACCGGCGCGCCACCCTCGTGGAGATCACCGACACCGGGTCGTCGCTGCAGGAGGCGGCCACCAAGTCGGTGACCGCCATCGACTTCGGCCTGAACGGCCTCACCCCCGACGAGCAGATGCAGCTCACCGCGCTGCTCGCGCGGGTGCGGCGGGCCGCGGGCGACTTCGTGGAGGGCGAGGCGCCGCCGCGGCGCTGACGCGGCTACCGCTCCCCGGCGGCCGGCCCCTCCCCGTCGCCCGCCGGTGGCGCCGGGTGCCCGGAGCCACCGGGCCACGAGCGCATGGTGGGCGCGCCCCTCGATCGGCGCCGCCGCCGCACCGCGGGCCGGCTGCCCGCTCCCGCCGCCCTCCTCGCACCGCTGCGCCTGCGCCTGCGGCCCAGGCAGTAGCCGCCGATCGCGCCGCCCGTCGATCCGGCGGCCAGCGCCCACACCGAGCACGTCGTGGAATCCACGGCACTCCCCTTCCCAGGTGTTATCGCCCTGTTGCGGCAACGCCGTTGACCATAGGTCGCACCCCCGACATCCTGGATCCGCGACGGATCGACCGCGGGGGGGAAGCTCGTGAAGGGTCGGTTGATGCTGCTGGCCACCGTGCTGGCGGCGATCGCGGTCACGGTGCTGACCACCGCGATCCTGGTGGTGGTCGAGCCCACGGCACCGCGGTCGGAGGCCGTGCGCACGGGCGCGATCAGCGGCGGCACCGTCGTCGCCCTGTACGCGCTGTGGCTCAACGACCGCAGGCGCCGGGTCGAGGAGGGCCGCCACGAGCTCGAGGGCATCAAGGTCGCCGACGAGCGGTTCGCCCGCTCCGTCGAGCTGCTCGGCAACGAGGCCGACCAGGTGCGGGTCGGTGCGCTGCACTCGCTGGTGTGGCTCGCGGGCACCAACCCCCGCTACAAGCAGACCGTTCTCGACATCCTGTGCGCCTACCTGCGCAGGCCGTTCGACCACCCCGCGCTGCGCGACGGGCGGTCCGGCGCCGACGCGCCGCCCGACCCGGGGGCCGACCGCGAGCGGGAGGTGCGGCTCACCGCCCAGCGGCTGATCGCCGACGTCCTCCCGTGGGGCGACGACCCCGACCGGCGCAACTACCACCTCGACCTGTCCGGGGCCCGCCTGGAGCAGTTCCGGTTGGAGGGCAGGCGGATCGGCCGGCTCACCGCGCGCGGCGCCCGGTTCCACGGCATCACCCGGCTCGGCCGGCTGGAGGCGGCCAAACCGGTGCTGTTCACCGACGCGGCCTTCCTCGGCCGGCTCGAGCTGCGCGGGGCCCGGCTCGGCGGAGGCGTGTCGTTCCAGCGCGCCCGTTTCGACGACGACGTGGTCCTCGACGGGGCCGCCGTCGGCTCGTTCCTCGACGTCACGGCCGCGGCGCCCGCGCGCGTGCAGGGCCGGATGGCCGTCGGCCCGCAGGTCCGCACCGAGGGCGCGGTCGAGGGCTGGGCCCTGGACGGGGCGGGGTGAGCGGTGGCCGGACGCGGAGCAGGCGGCCTCCGGGCAGCGCGCGCGGCACGCGGCTGGTCGCAGTCGCGGGCCGCCCGTGAGCTCGCCGACCTCGCCCGGGCGCGCGGCGCGCCCGCGGCGGGAGCGGCGAGCCTCAAGACGCTGATCTCGCGTTGGGAGAACGGCCACGCGGTGCCCGAGCCGCAGTACCGGGCCCTGCTGGCCGAGCTCTACGGCCGCACGCCCGCCGAGCTCGGCATCGCGGGCCCCCCGGCCGACCCGCAGGCGGAGGACGCGCCCGCGCGGCTCCGGGCCGCCCTCGCCGCGGCCGGCGCGGTCGACGAGGACGCGCTCGCCCTGTGGCGCGAGCAGCTCGACCTCGCCGTGCGCCTCGACGACGAGCTCGGCGTCGCGGGCGCGGGAGAGCTGGTCGGGGCGCTGGTCGAGCGGCTGGACGAGACCGCCCGGCACGCGATCGACCCGGCCCGCCGCGTGGAGGTCGCCGCCGTGCTGGCCCGGGCCGCGGCCCTCGCCGGGCAGCAGGAGCTCGACCGCGGCCGGCCGGACCTGTCGTGGCGGCGCTACGACCGCGCCCGCACCGCCGCCGCCGAGGCGCGGCAGCCGGGCCCGGCCGCCGAGGCCCTCGCGGGCCAGGCCGCCGTGCTGGTCGACGTCGGCGAGCCGGCCGCCGCGATCACGCTGCTGGACGCGGCCGAGCCCGAGCTGCCCCGCTCCGCCCGGCCCGTGCTGGCGGGTGCGCGCGCCGGGGCGGCCGCGGCGCTCGGTGACGCCGCCGCCACCCGCCGGGCCATCGCCGCCGCGGTCGAGCCCCCGCCGCCCGACGGGGCGCACCCGGCCGTCGCGATCGAGCTCGCCGACCTCGACCGCTGGCACGGCCACGCGCTGTCCGTCCTCGGGGACCCCGCGGCAGTCGACCCGCTGCGCCGGGCGCTGGCCGCCCCGCCCCGCTCGGCGCGCCACCGCGCCGCGGTCCACGCCGATCTCGCGGTGGCGCTCGCCCCGCAGGAGCCCGACGACGCGGCGCGGCACGCCCGCGCGGCCCGCGAGCTCGCCGAACGCATCGGCTCGACCCGCACCCGGCGGCGCCTGAGCCGCTTCCCACCCGCGCGAGGTGGGTGAGCAGGAACGCCCCGTCGGTCAGCCGATGCCCAGGTGGCGGGCGAGCTCGTCCGCTGCGGCGTAGGGGTCCAGGTCGCCGGCCAGCACCCGGTCGGCGAGCCGCGCGAGGCCGGACCCGCCGCGCAGGTCGCCGATGCGGCGGCGGTGCTGTTCCAGCGCGATGGCCTCGATCTCCGCCTCCGCCCTGGACCGCCGCCTGCGGGCCCGCTCCCCGCTGCGCTCCAGCCAGTCCCGGTGGGCGTCGAGGGCGGCCACCAGGTCGTCCACGCCCTCGCCGCGGGAGGCGACGGTGCGCACCACCGGCCTGCGCCACCCGGCCCCGCCATCCTGCCCGGCCCCCTGCTCGGCGAAGGCGAGCATCTGGCGCAGGTCGCGCGCCGTCTGGGCGGCCCCGTCCCGGTCGGCCTTGTTCACCGCGAACACGTCGGCGATCTCGAGGATGCCCGCCTTCGCGGCCTGCACGCCGTCGCCCATCCCCGGGGCGAGCAGCACCACGGTGGTGTCGGCGAGCGCGACGACCTCCACCTCGGACTGGCCCACGCCCACGGTCTCCACCAGCACCACGTCGCACCCGGCCGCGTCGAGCACCCGCAGCGCCTGCGGGGTGGCCCAGGCGAGCCCGCCGAGGTGACCGCGGGTGGCCATCGACCGGATGAACACGCCGTCGTCGGTGGCGTGCTCACCCATCCGCACCCGGTCGCCGAGCAGGGCACCGCCGGAGAACGGCGACGAGGGGTCGACGGCGAGCACCCCCACCCTGCGGCCCTGCCGGCGCAGGTGGCCGACCACCGCGGAGGTGAGGGTCGACTTGCCGACGCCCGGCGGCCCGGTCACCCCGACCACGTGCGCGCGGCCGGTGCGGCCGGCGAGCGCGGCCGCGACCTCGCGCAGCGCGGCGTCGGCGCCGTCCTCGACGAGCGAGATCAGCCGCGCGACGGCCAGCTGCTCACCGCGCCGCGCGCGCTCGACCAGCCCGGGGACGTCGACCCGCCGCGCCATCCCTTCGGCGCCGGCTCAGCTCTTGGCGGGCACCCGGACGATCAGCGCGTCACCCTGGCCGCCGCCACCGCACAGCGCGGCGGCGCCGACGCCCCCGCCGCGCCTGCCGAGCTCGAGGGCGAGGTGCAGCGCGATCCGGGCGCCGGACATGCCGATGGGGTGGCCGAGCGCGATGGCCCCGCCGTTGACGTTGACCTTGTCCGGGTCGATGCCGAGCTTCTTGGTCGACACCAGCCCGACCGCGGCGAAAGCCTCGTTGATCTCGACGAGGTCCAGGTCGGTGGGCGCGATGCCCTCCTTCTCGCAGGCCTTGAGGATCGCGTTGGCGGGCTGCTCGTGCAGGCTCGCGTCGGGGCCCGCGACCACGCCGTGCGCCCCGATCTCGGCGATCCAGGACAGGCCCAGCTCCTCGGCCTTCGCGCGGCTCATCACCACGACCGCGGCGGCGCCGTCGGAGATCTGCGAGGACGAGCCCGCCGTGATCGTGCCGTCGGAGGAGAACGCGGGGCGCAGCTTCGCGAGGGTCTCGACGGTGGTGTCGCCGCGGATGCCCTCGTCGGCGGAGACGACGACCGGGTCGCCCTTGCGCTGCGGAACCTGGACCGGCGCGATCTCGGCGTCGAAGGTGCCGTTCGCAGCGGCCTTGGCGGCGAGCTGGTGCGAGCGCGCGGCGAAGGCGTCCTGCTCCTCGCGCGTGATCCCGTAGCGGGCGTTGAACTTCTCGGTGGACGCCCCCATCGGCAGCTGGTCGAACGCGCAGAACAGCCCGTCGTGGGACATGTGGTCGAGCAGCGTGACGTCGCCGAACTTGTACCCGGCCCGCGACTTGGGCAGAAGGTGCGGCGCCTGGGTCATCGACTCCTGGCCGCCCGCGACCACGATGTCGAACTCGCCCGCCCGGATCAGCTGGTCGGCGAGCGCGATCGCGTCGAGACCGGACAGGCAGACCTTGTTGATCGTGAGCGCCGGGACGTCCATCGGGATGCCGGCCCCGGCCGCGGCCTGCCGGGCCGGGATCTGGCCCGCACCCGCCGTGAGGACCTGGCCCATGATCACGTACTGGACGTTCTCGGGTGCCACGCCGGCCCGCTCGAGGGCGGCCTTGATCGCGACGGAGCCGAGCTGGGCGGCGCTGAAGTCCTTCAACGCACCGGACAGCCTGCCCATCGGTGTGCGGGCCCCGGCGACGATCACGGATCCGGTCACGGCTGACCTCCATCGGCTGCGCTGGCGGGCGACTCGACGATACCCGCGGGTAGCCCTTTCCGCGGCCGTGACGACCGGCACAGCGTGTGATCGCCTGCTGTCGCTCCGGCAGGCCCGCAGGGCCCGTGCGACGTCGCGTTCCTCCTCCGCTGCTCGGTCGCTCGTTCCTCGCTCCCCGCGCGCCTCCCCCGCACGGCGACGTCGGCCCGCGAGCCACCGTCCGGGTGCCGTCCGAGCGGGCGAGCGCTCCCTCGACGCCATCGGGCCGGGCTAGATTCCGGGAATGGGCGAACACAAGATCATCGCGGTCGACCACGTCGGCATCGCGGTGGCCGACCTCGACGAGGCGATCGAGTGGTACGCCTCCACCTTCGGGTTGGTGGCGACGCACACCGAGACCAACGAGGAGCAGGGCGTCCGGGAGGCGATGCTGTCGGCCCCCGGCGACTCGGGCGCCGCCATCCAGCTGCTCGCCCCGCTGCGCCCCGACTCGGCGATCGCGAAGTTCCTCGACCGCAACGGCCCCGGCATCCAGCAGCTGGCCTACCGCGTCGCCGACGTGGACGCGAGCTGCGCGGCGCTGCGGGCCAAGGGGATGCGCCTGCTCTACGACGAACCGCGCCGCGGCACGGCCGGCTCGCGGATCAACTTCGTGCACCCGAAGGACGCAGGCGGGGTGCTCGTGGAGCTGGTGGAGCCCGCCCCGCACCCCTGACGTGGGCACCGTCACGCCCGTGATCAGCGAAAATCGCGGTTACCCTACCGCTCAGTAACGAGCCGGGTGCGACTCGAGCCAACGGAGGCCAGCCGTGCAGGAGATCCGCGACGCCATCCTCGCCGAGGAGCTCGACGCCCTCGCAGGCCTCGACGTTCCCGACCACTACCGGGGCGTGACGGTGCACGCCGACGAGGTCGAGATGTTCGCGGGCATCCCCACCCGCGAGAAGGATCCGCGCAAGAGCCTGCACCTGGACGAGGTCCCGACCCCCGAGCTGGGGCCGGGTGAGGCGATCGTCGCCGTGATGGCGAGCGCGATCAACTACAACACGGTCTGGACCTCGATCTTCGAGCCGATGCCGACGTTCACGTTCCTGCGCCGCTACGGCCGCACGTCGGAGCTGGCCAAGCGGCACGACCTGCCCTACCACGTGGTCGGCTCGGACCTCGCGGGCGTGGTCCTGCGCACCGGCCCCGGCGTGACGCGCTGGAAGCCGGGTGACCGGGTGGTGGCGCACTGCCTGTCGGTCGAGCTCGAGAGCCCTGACGGGCACGACGACACGATGCTCGACCCGGAGCAGCGCATCTGGGGCTTCGAGACCAACTTCGGCGGGCTCGCCGAGCTCGCGCTCGTGAAGGCCAACCAGCTGCTGCCCAAGCCCGCCCACCTCACCTGGGAGGAGGCTGCCTGCCCCGGCCTGGTCAACTCCACCGCCTACCGCCAGCTCGTCTCGCGGCACGGCGCGGGCATGAAGCAGGGCGACACGGTCCTGATCTGGGGCGCCTCCGGCGGCCTCGGCTCCTACGCCACCCAGTACGCGCTCAACGGCGGCGCGATCCCGGTGTGCGTGGTGTCGTCGCCGCAGAAGGCCGAGATCTGCCGCAGGATGGGCGCCGAGCTGATCATCGACCGCTCGGCCGAGGGTTACCGGTTCTGGAAGGACGAGCGCACCCCGGACCCGCAGGAGTGGAAGCGCTTCGGGGCCCGGATCCGCGAGCTCACCGACGGCGAGGACCCGGACATCGTCTTCGAGCACCCGGGGCGGGAGACGTTCGGCGCGAGCGTCTACGTCACCCGCAGGGGCGGCACGATCGTCACCTGCGCGTCCACGTCGGGCTACGAGCACACCTACGACAACCGCTACCTGTGGATGAACCTCAAGCGGATCGTCGGGTCGCACTTCGCGAACTACCGCGAGTCCTACGAGGCGAACCGGCTGATCGACAAGGGCTTCATCCACCCGACGCTGTCGAAGGTGTACCCGCTCGCCGAGACCGGGCAGGCCGCGCTGGACGTCCACAGCAACAGCCACCAGGGCAAGGTCGGCGTGCTCGCACTCGCTCCGCGGGAGGGACTCGGCGTCACCGATCCGGAGAAGCGCGAGCGCCACCTGGAAGCGATCAACCGCTTCCGTGGTGTCTGACCGCAACCGGCTCCACCCGGCCGGGTGAGGCTGTTCACCCCGCCAACGCTTTACCGGCCACCCTCCGACGCACGCCCGGTACGGTGAATTCATGGCCGGGAACCCCTCTCCACCCCCGTCCGAAGTCGGCTTCGAGGTCGTTCGAAGGGGCTACGACCAGGGACAGGTGGAAGCCCACCTGCGCCGGCTGGACGCCGAGATCAGCATTCTGGTGACCGACCGGGACGCCGCTCTCGCGCAGGCCGTGCAGCTGTCGAGGGAGCTGGACGAGGCCCGGATGCGGGCGGAGAAGCTGCGGGCGCAGGTGCGGGCGTTGGCCAGCCCGAACCAGAGCCCGCAGAACACCACGGAGCGGATCCGCGCCATGCTGCGCCTCGCCGAGGACGAGGTCGCAGACATGCTCTCCCGCGCCGAGACCGAGGCGAACCGGCGCATCAAGGAGGCCGACGAGCAGGCGCAGCAGACGCTCGCCGCCGCCCGGGCCGAGGCCGAGTCCATCCGCGAGGCGGGCCGAACCGACGCCGAGCGGATGCGCCGGGAGCTCGAGCAGGAGCGCGAGGCGTTCGCCCGCGAGCGCGCCACCGCGCTCGAGCAGCTGGCGGCCGAACGCACCGCCGTGGAGGCCGACCTCGCCGCACGGGTCGAGGCTGCCGAGAAGGAGCGGGAGCGGGCGTGGGCGGAGTCGGAGGCCCGCCGCAGGCTCGAGGAAGAGGACTTCAAGATCGCGATGGAGCAGCGGCGGGCCGAGGCGCTCACCGCGCTCGCCGCCAAGCACGCCGCCGCCGAGCGCGAGGCGGAGCAGGTGCGCGAGTCCGCCGCGGCGCAGGCCCGCGAGACGGTCGCACAGGCCGAGCAGCAGGCCCGGGAGACCGTCGCCCGGGCCGAACAGCAGGCCCGGGAGCGCATCGACGAGGCCCAGCGCCGCGTCGACGAGCTCACCGCCATGCGCGCCCGCCTGGCCGAGCAGCTCACCCGCACGCGGGCCCTGCTCGACGGCACCCTCGACTCGCTGGCCACGCCGCCCGAGGAGCTGGTCGCGAAAGCCCGCCCGGCCGTCGAGGAGGCGGCGACCGCCGCGCCCCACGACAACCACCGGGCCCTCCTCGAGGTCGACCAGGTCGCGCACCCCAACGGGGACGGCAGCAAAACCTCTCCGAACGGCGCGGTCGAGGAGGCGGCCGAGCCGCAGACCGCCGACGGGGAGCCCGTCGAGGAGCCCTCCGCTCAGGTGACCGGCTCACGCGCCTCCGCGCGCCGCAGGCGCCGACGCTCACGCGCCGGCTCCACCCGCCGCTGAGGGGTCCGGCTCACCACCTGCCTCCCGGCCTGCGCCGCGCCCGGGCGGCCCAGCACGCCGAGTGCCAGTGCCTGCGGTCGGCCACGGAGCCCGTCTCGTCGGCGGGCCAGGCCACGACGTGGCCGGTGCCGGGCCGGATCAGCTGCTGGCAGCCCGGGCAGCGGTAGTCCTTCGCCGCCGCCGAGCCGGGCACGCTGCGCACCACCCAGTCGCCGTCCGGAGCCGACTCCCGGCGGGTGGTCGTGGCCGACCGCAGCGGAACGTGCCGCGGCCTGCGGTAGCGGTTCGAGCGAGGCACTAGCGAGGCGTGTAGTCCCGGAACCCGTGCCCGGTCTTGCGGCCCAGCCTGCCCGCCGTGACCAGGTGCTCGAGCAACGGCGCCGGCGCGAACCCGGAGAGCCGGAACTCCTGGTAGAGCGTGCGGATGATGGCCAGCGACACGTCCAGGCCCACCACGTCCAGCAGCTCGAACGGCCCCATCGGCAGCGCGCAGCCGGTCTTCATGGCGGCGTCGATGTCGTCGGCCGTGGCGTAGTGCGCCTCCAGCATCTTCACCGCGTCGTTGAGGTAGGGGAACAGCAGCGCGTTGACGATGAACCCGGCGCGGTCGGTGCACGAGACGGGGACCTTGCCCAGCCGCTCGCACAGCGCGAGGCCGGTGGCCGCGACGTCGGGCGCGGTGGTGATGGTGGAGACGACCTCCACCAGCTTCATCACCGGGGCCGGGTTGAAGAAGTGCAGGCCGAGCACGTCCTCCTGGCGGTTGGTGGCGGCCGCGCACTCGACGACCGGCAGCGACGAGGTGGTGGTGGCCAGGATCGCGCCCGGCTTGCAGATCTCGTCGAGCGCGGCGAACACCGCCCGCTTGACGTCGAGCTCCTCGGCGACCGCCTCGACGACGAGGTCGACGTCGGCGAGGTCCTCCAGCCGCGTGGTCGGCGTGATGCGGGCGAGCGCGGCCTCCCGCTCGGGCTCCTCGAGCTTGCCGCGCACCACGGCCTTGTCCAGCGACTTGCGGATGGCCGCGACCGCACCCTCGACCTTCGACGCGCTGCGCCCGCGCACCACGACGTCGAACCCCGCCTTCGCGAAGACCTCGACGATGCCGGTCGCCATCGTCCCCGTGCCGACGACACCGACCCGCTGCACGTCGCGCACGGCGGCGTCGGCGGGGATCTTCGAGGCCGGGGTGAGGGAGTCGGGGACGACCTCGGAGCTGTGCGGCTTGGCGTAGGTGTAGAAGCCGCGCCCGCTCTTGCGGCCGAGCAGGCCCGCCGTGACCATCTGCTTGAGGATCGGCGCCGGCGCGTGCAGCGGGTTGCGCGACTGCCGGTACATCGTGTCGAGGATCTCGTAGGCCGTGTCGAGACCGATGAGGTCGAGCAGCGCGAGCGGGCCCATCGGGTAGCCGCAGCCGTAGCGCATGGCCGCGTCGAGGTCCTCGCGGGTGGCGTAGCGCGACTCGTACATCCGCGCCGCGTGGTTGAGGTAGCCGAACAGCAGCGCGTTCGCGATGAACCCGGCGCGGTCGCCGATGACGACCGGCACCTTGCCCAGCGACGCGGCGAACTCCCGGGCGTCCTCGATCACGTCGGGCTCGGTGACGACGGTGCGGACCAGCTCGACGAGCTTCTGCACCGGGGCCGGGTTGAAGAAGTGCATCCCGACGACCTTGCCGGGCCTGCCGGTGCGCACGGCGAGCTCCGTGACCGACAGCGACGAGGTGTTGGACGCGAGGATCACCTCGGGCCGGCAGACGCGGTCGAGCTCGCCGAGGACCTGCGCCTTCAGCTCCAGCTTCTCGGGCACCGCCTCGACCACGAGGTCCGCCGCGGCGAGGTCGGCGAGCGACGTGGTGGTCGTGACGCGGGCCAGCAGTTCGTCGGCGGCCTCTTGGGTGAGCTTGCCGCGCTTCACCGCACGCGAGGTGGACGTCTCCAGGTGCGCCCGGCCGCGCGCCACCGCCTCCTCGTCCACCTCGGCGGCCAGCACCTGCAGCCCGTTGCGGGCGAACACCTCGACGATGCCCGCCCCCATGGTGCCCATGCCGACGACCCCGACCGTCCGGAACTCGCGCACGCCAGACCTCCCACTTCCCCGAGGGACGAACCGCCGCGATCCTCCCATCCACCGCGGGAGGTGACCGCGGACTGTGACCGCTACCTCCCGTGACGTGCGCGGACGAGGCCCACCAGCGCCTTCATCGTGCGCGGGCTCCGGGAGAAGCTCGTGACCGGCACCGGCAGCGGGAACCGCCTGGTCGCCACCGCCTGCGGGCGCGCGAACTCGCGCAGCCCGTCCTCGCCGTGGATGCGCCCGAAGCCCGAGTCGCCGACTCCCCCGAAGGGGAGGGCGGGGATGGCCGCGAACGAGATCACCCCGTTGACGGCGACCATGCCGCAGCGCAGCCGCCCGGCGATCTCCTCGCCCCGCGCGCGGGAGAACACCGACGCGCCCAGCCCGTAGGCGGTGGCGTTGGCCCGGCGCACCGCCTCGTCGACGTCCGGCACCCGGTTGACCACGAGCAGCGGCCCGAACGTCTCCTCGGTGACCGCGCAGCTGTCCTCGGGGACGTCGACGATCACGATCGGCTCCACGAACGGCGGCTGCACCGACTCCACGCCGCCGACGACCGCGCGCCCGCCCCGGGCCAGCGCGTCCTCGACGTGCCTGCGCACGACCTCGGCCTGTTCCGGCATGGTCATCGGCCCGTAGGCCCCACCCGTGCCCGCCCGCAGCCCTCGCGAGCGCGCCACGACCTTCGCGGTGAACTCGTCGGCGACGGCGTCGAGCACGTAGACGCGCTCCACGCCCGCGCACGTCTGGCCCGCGTTCGACATGCCGCCCCACACGGCGGCGTCCGCCGCCGCGTCGAGGTCGGCGTCCGCGTCGACGATCATCGGGTCCTTGCCACCGCACTCGACGAGCACGGGCACCAGGTTCTCGGCACAGGCCGCCATCACCCGCTTGCCGGTGGCCGTCGACCCCGTGAAGGCGATCTTCCCGATGCCCGGTGCGCGGCACAGCGCGGCGCCGGTCTCGCCGAACCCGGTCACGACCTGCAGCACCGGCCGCCCGTCGACGATCTCGGCGAAGGAGTCGGCCAGCGCCACCCCGACGCCCGGGGTGAGCTCGCTCGGCTTGAACACGACCGCGTTGCCCGCGGCGAGCGCGTAGGCGATCGATCCCATCGGCGTGAACACCGGGTAGTTCCACGGTCCGATCACGCCGACGACGCCGTAGGGCTTGTAGGTCACGCTCGCGGCCTGGTTGCCCATCAGCACCCCGGGCGCCACCTTGCGCCTGCCCAGCACCTTCTCCGCGTGCCTGGCGGCCCAGTCCAGGTGGTCGATCGCGAGGACGAGCTCCAGGCGCGCGTCGTCGAGCGGCTTGCCGGTCTCCTCGACCACGACGGCGGCGAGGTCGTCGAGCTTGCGCACGAGCGCCGCCCGCCAGTCCAGCAGGAGCCGCTTGCGCTCGCCGGCGCCGATGCCCTCCCACCACTGCGCCCCCGATGCCGCCCTGGCCACCGCGGCGCGCACCGCGGCCTCGTCGTGCACCGGGTGGGTGCCGACGACGTCGCCGGTGCGCGGGTCGAGGGACTCGAAGGTCACCGGGGCGGGAGCTTCGGTCGCGGTCATCACCCCAGAGTAGGGCGCGGGCACCGGCCCGCGCAGGCCGCCGACGGCCCGGCCGGGCCTACCCCGAACGCGGCGGCGGCACGGGTCCGGAGGGAGCGTCAGCGCCGACAAGGGGAGCTTGCGCTCCTGCGCCGCTCGACCGGCATACCCCCGGTGCACCCCCGAGGCGTCAGAACAGGCGCAGGTCGTTGCTCTCGATCCCGCGCAGGGCGTCGTAGTCGACCGTGACGCACCGGATGCCCCGGTCCTCGGCCAGCGTGCGCGCCTGCGGCTTGATCTGCTGGGCGGCGAACACGCCGGCGACCGGCGCGAGCAGCGGGTCGCGGTTGAGCAGCTCCAGGTAGCGGGTGAGCTGCTCGACGCCGTCGATCTCGCCGCGCCGCTTCACCTCCACCGCGACGGAGCCGCCGTCGGCGTCCCGGCACAGCAGGTCCACCGGCCCGATCGCGGTCATGTACTCCCGGCGCACCAGCGTGTAGCCCTCGCCGAGCACGTGCGGGTGCTCGGCGAGCAGCTCCTGCAGGTGCGCCTCGACGCCGTCCTTGACGAGCCCGGGGTCGACGCCCAGGTCGTGCTGCGAGTCGTGCAGCACCTCGTCGATCGTGATCACCAGCGACTCGTCGGCCTTGTTGCGGACCGTCCAGACGCCGGGCCGCTCCTCCAGCCAGCACGGCGGGCTCATCCAGTTGAGCGGCTTGTAGGCGCGGTCGTCGGCGTGGACGCTGACCGATCCGTCGGCCTTGACGAGCAGCAGCCGGGGAGCCATCGGGAGGTGGGCGGTGAGCCGCCCCACGTAGTCGACCTGGCACCGCGCGATGACGAGACGCACGGGGGCGAGCGTAGGGGGGTCAGCGCGGCGCGTTGCGGGCGGCCAGCGCCATGCCCGCCTCCGCGAGCCGGGCCCGCAGCTCCGGCGGGTCGAGCCCTTCGACCTCGCCGCCGAGCGCCGTGAGCTGGCCCGCGGCGACCGGGATGCTCTCGACGTCGAGCTCCAGCTCGCGCCAGCCCTCGGCGTCCGGTGGCCCGGCGTGCGCGATCGCGCGGACGGCCGCGTCGTGGTCGACCGCGTGCGGCAGCACCTTCAGCCCGCGCGGGCCCACCCGCACCCGAACGGTGGCGCGCAGCATCTGGCGCTCGAACTCGGCCGCGGCGCCCTCCCACCACTCGGCGAGCTGGAAGTCGGCCGGGCGCTCGAAGCGCTCGCCGGTGGGCTGCGCCTCGGTGATCCGGTCCACCCGGTAGGTGCGGACGGTGCCGTCGACCCCGGCGGCCAGGTACCAGGTGCCCGCCTTGAGCACGAGCCCCAGCGGGTCGATGGTCCGTTCGACGTGCTGGTCGCGGCCGCGCCGGTAGCGGATGCGCAGCCGCTCCTGGCCCCACACCGCCTCGGCGACGGCGGCCAGCTGGGTGACCTGCTGCGGGGTGTGGAACCAGCCGGGCGCATCGAGGTGGAACCGCTCCCCCACGGTGCGCGCGTGCTCGCGCAGCCCCTCGGGGAGCGTCGCGAGCAGCTTCGCCTGCGCCCCGGCGAGCGCCGCGCTCATCCCGAGCTCGGCGAGCACCTGGGGCGCGCCGACGGCGAAGATCGCCGCGGCCTCCTGGGCGGTCAGGCCGTCGAGCCGCGTGCGCCAGCCGTCCAGCAGCCGGATCCCGCCGCCGCGGCCGGGCTCGGTCCACAGCGGCACGCCCGCCGCGGACAGCGCCGCGACGTCGCGGTAGATCGTGCGCTCCGACACCTCCAGCTCCCTGGCCAGCTCGGCCGCCGTCGCCTCGCGCAGGCGCTGGAGCGTGAACAGCAGGGTGACGAGCCGGGATGCACGCACCCCGGAATCGTGCCCGATCCGCACACGGGGCACCGTTGTGGCGTGCAGAGGATCAGCAGTCGCCAGGTGTACGCCAACGCGTGGATGACGGTGCGCGAGGACACCGTCGTGCGCGAGGACGGTTCGCGGGGCATCTACGGGGTCGTCGACAAGCCGACGGCCGCGATCGTCATCCCCCGCGACGGCGACCGGCTGCACCTGGTGGAACAGTTCCGGTACCCGGTCGGGAAGCGGCGCTGGGAGTTCCCGATGGGCACCGCCCCCGACCGCGCGGAGGTCGACCCCGCCGAGCTGGCCGCCCGCGAGCTGGCCGAGGAGACCGGCCTCATCGCCGGGCACATGGAGTTCCTCGGCGACCTCGACCTCGCCCCCGGCACGTCCAGCCAGCGCGAGCACGTCTACCTCGCCACCGACCTGCGCGAGGGTCCCGTCAACCGGGAGGACAGCGAGCAGGACATGCGGACCCGCTGGTTCACGATCGCCGAGTTCGAGGACATGGTCCGCCGCTCCGAGGTGGTCGACGCCCAGACGCTCGCCGCCTACCTGCTGCTGGTGCTGCGCGAACGCGGCGGACTCACTGCTGCGTGACCGTGAGGCACAGCTCGCCCCCGCCCGACCGCACGGTGATGGGCACGTTCACCGACTCGTCCGGCCCGAGCACGCCCCGGTCCTGCAGGACGTAGTAGGTGCCCGTGCGCAGCCGGATCGGCGTCGACGGCCTGCCCGCCGCCCCCGGGCAGGACTCCGCGCCCGCCGCGTACGACACGGGGCAGCCGGCGCAGGCGGGCAGCGTGACCTCCTGCGCCGTCGGCCCCGCGACCAGCACGCGGACCGGGGTGCTCGTGGCGTTGTAGACCAGCACCGGCTCGCTCGCGGGCGCGTCGATCGGTGCGGGCAGCGGCAGGGGGACGCCCGCGGCCCGGCCGACCTCGGCCGTGATGAGGGCCGAGCGCGCCTGCGGCACGGCGGGGTCGTCCGGGTACTCGGCCACCAGCGTCCCGAACCGGTCCGCGGCGCCGGTGTAGTCGCCCGCCTCGAAGCTCGTGAGCGCGCACCCGGTCAGCGAGCGGGCCCGGTCGCCGTGGGCCGCCCCGGCGAGCCCGGCGCTGTCGGGCAGCGTGACGGCGTAGTCGAGCACGGGCAGCGCATCGCAGAACCGGCCCTCGGCGACCGCCGTGTTGGCCTCGGCGAACGTGTCGAGGACGGCCTGCGCCACCCCGGCCGCGGCCGCGGTGTCGGGTAGCTCCCGCGCGACCAGCAGCAGGTCCTCCATCGCAGCGCGCAGGGCGGCGACGCGTGCCTGCCCGGAGGCGCCGGCCAGCGTCGCCCGCGCCGCGGCCGCCCGCTCGACGTGCGTGGCGGCGAGGTCCTCGCGCACCGCGGCCGCGGCCGGGTCGGCGCCGAGCTCGGCCAGCAGCTCCCGGTACCGGCTGATCGCGCCGGACAGGTCGCCCGCGCCGCGCAGCGCCTCCGCCCACGCCCCCAGCGTGCGTCGGGCGCCCTCGCGCGCGAACGGCTCGAGCAGGCTGTCCGGGTGGTCGCGGCGGAACGCCTGGTAGGACGCGACCGCGCCGGCGAGGGCGCCCGCTCGTTCCGCCTCCTGCGCGCCGAGGAAGGCGGCGCACTCGGCGCGCCGCAGCGCCGCGGCCGGGACGTCGCGGCTCAACGTGAGCTCGTACGGCCCGGTGAGCGCGGCGAAGGAGCGGTCCGCCGCGGTGCAGTCGCCGCCCGCCTGCGCCGCGAGGCCGGCCGCGTACGTGGCCCGCGCGGCCTCGGCGTAGGCCACGTGCCCGGCGACGACCGCCAGGACGGCGACGACGCCGAGCGCGACCGGGCGCAGCGCCGCCGCGGGCGGAGCGGGCCGCGGGGACGCCCCGGCGGCGAACCACGCGTCGAGCGCGGTCGCCACCGCCCACGCCGCGGCGAGGATCCGCCACAGCCACGGCGAGCCGGCCGCGTCGTTGGCGAACGCGACCCACACCATCAGAGCGACGACGATCAGGCAGGCGGTGGCCCGCAGCCGGCACCGCAGGTAGAGGTAGCCCAGCCCGAGCCCGGTGAGGTTGAGCAGGGCCGCCGCGGCGGCCGACCGCGGGGGCGGCTCCACCGCCCGTGCCCCGGCCTCCGCGGCCCCGGCCTCCGCGGTGGGCGCCTCGGCCGGTTCCGCCGGCGGTTCCGCGGACGCCACCGGGCCGGCGCCCTCGTCCTCGGCCCTGTCGTCCTCGGCCCTGTCGTCCTCGGCCCTGTCCTCGGACGTGCCGTCCGCCGAACCCTCCGTCGTGCCCCTCGTCGCGTCCCGAGCGTCGCCGGTGCCGTCGCCGCCCATCACGCCCTCACCCCTCTCCGAACCCCCTCACCGGAGAGAGTTGACCACCGGCGGGCGGTGGGCAATCCCCGGTCGGGATCCGGGCCAGGGCGGCGACGGCACCGGAGTCCGTGTCGGCTACTCCAGCCGGAGCGGGAGGCGGGCCAGGCGGCGGATCCCCGGCACCGGGACCCACTCGGGGCGGTCCTCGGTGAGGGCGAGCCGGGGGAACCGCTCGACGAGCGCCCGCAACGCCACCTCGCCCTCCTGCCGGGCGAGCGCGGCGCCCAGGCAGTAGTGGATGCCGTGGCCGAACCCGACGTGGCCCTCGCCGCGCCCGGCCGGCCGCCGCGTCACGTCCAGCCGCTCCGGGTCGGGGTACTCGCGCGGGTCGTGGTTGGAGGAGACGAGCACCGGCTGGACGACCTCGCCCCGCCGGATCGTCACGCCGCCGAGCTCCACGTCCTCGGCCGCGTAGCGCATCCGCGCGATCTGCACCGGGCTGCACCAGCGCATCAGCTCGTGGATCGCGCCCGGCCAGAGGTCGGGGTCCCGGCGCAGGAGCTCGAGCTGGTCCGGGTGGGTGAGCAGCGCGAGCGCCCCGTTGCCGATGAGGTGGGCGGTGGTCTCGTGGCCCGCCATCACGAGCGTGATGACCATCGTGACGAGCTCGTCCTCGCCGAGCCGGTCGCCGTCCTCCTCCTGCACGTGCACCAGCGCCGCGAGGAGGTCGTCGGTGGGCTCGGCCCGGCGGCGGGCGATCTGCTCGCGGACGTGGTCGACCATCTCGCGGGCCGCGGGCACGACGGTCCGCGGCTCCATGCGCACGAAGGCGCTGCCCCACCTCCGCCAGGCGGGCCGGTCCTCCTCCGCCACACCGACCAGCTCGCAGATCACGGTGATCGGCAGCGGGTAGGCGAGCTCGGCGACCAGGTCGACCGGCTGTGGCAGACCCGCCATGCGGTCCAGCAGGGCGGCGGTGATCTCCTCCACCCGCGGCCGCAGCTCGGTCACGCGCCGCACGGTGAACGTGCGCGAGACGAGCTTGCGCAGGCGGGTGTGGTCGGCGCCGTCGGTGTCGAGGATCGAGTCGGCGAAGTAGTGCACCAGGTCGGGCGGGATGCCGATCTGCTCGATCAGGTTGTCGCGCACGCTGTCGACGTCCACCCCCGGCACCGAGCGGGCGCTGTTGACGAAGCGCGGATCGGACAGGACGGCGCGCACGTCGGCCTGCCGGGTGACGAACCAGGCGGGCGTGCCGTCCGGGGCCCTGCCGCGCACCACCGGCCCCTGCTCGCGCAGGCGCCCGTAGCCGCCGACCGGGTCGGCGATCAGGCCGGGGTCCATGATGTCGGGATCGGCCGGCGCGGTCCCCGTCATCGGTTGGGTCATCGGTGGCTCCTCATCCCCGCGCGTGGCCGGATCAGCGGACACGGCGGCTCCACTCCTCGTCGACGTGTTCGAGCAGCGACCGGTAGCGCTGCGCGATCCTCGGGGCGACCCGCTCGAGCACGCCGGCGGGTGGGTCGGCGGCTTCCAGCGCGTTGGCGAGGGTGCGTTCGAGCAGCTCGGCGCGCGGGACGTCCAGCTGCGCGATCCCGCTCCTCATGCCGTCGATGACGACGAAGCCCGTGCCGACGGCGGTCAGGACGTACAGCGCGGAGTCGGCGTCGAGGCCCGGGCGCAGGCAACCGCCCTCGGCGAGCAGGCGCAGGTGGTCGGCGACGGCCTCCTCGCGGCGCGCGATGAACCCGCCGAGGGTGTCGGAGGCCTCGTGCACGAGCCTCCCGAGCACCTCCGTGTCGCCCAGGTAGAGGGTGCGCGCCACCGGGTCGGCCGTCATCTCCTCGTAGACGCGGCGCATCATCCGGCTCGGCAGGACCGCCCGTGGGTCGGCGGCCATCCGGTCGGTCATCCGTTCGACGAAGCCGCGGTGGACCCGCAGCAGCACGGCGACGAAGAGCGCGTCCTTCGACCGGAAGTGCAGGTAGACGGTGCCCTTGCCGATGCCGGCGTGCCGCGCGACGTCCTCGATCGTCACGCGCTGGTAGCCCCACCGGACCAACAGCTCGGCCGCGCTGTCGAGCACCCGCTCGACCCGCGGTTCCGCCGTCACCATGCCCAACCCCCTGAACGTTGTGACCAGATTCGTTCATCCGGTCATACGGTCACGGTACGGACCCTCGCCGGGCGCCGCAACCCGGGCTACCGTCGGGCCCATGGGCGACTACGAGCACCTGCTGGTGAAGCAGGACGGTCCGACCGTGCGGATCACGATGAACCGGCCGGAGCGGCGCAACACGCTCACCGAGGCGCACATGCGCGAGCTGCTCGACGCGTTCGAGACCGCGGGCCGCTCGGACGCGACCGGCATCGTGCTGGCCGGGGAGGGCAAGGCGTTCTGCGCGGGCCACGACTTCGCCGACGTCGCCGCCCGCGACCTCGCGGGCGTGCGCGACCTGCTGCAGCTGTGCACGCGGCTGATGCGCACGATCGAGTCGGTCCCGCAGGTCGTGATCGCCCGCGTCCACGCGATCGCGACGGCGGCCGGGTGCCAGCTCGTGGCGTCCTGCGACCTCGCCGTCGCGGGCGAGTCGGCGTCGTTCGCCATCCCCGGCGGCAAGGGCGGCTGGTTCTGCCACACCCCCGCCGTGCCGGTCGCCCGCAACATCGGCCGCAAGCGGCTCATGGAGATGGCCTTCACCGGCGACCCGATCGACGCGCGCACGGCCGCCGAGTGGGGGCTCGTCAACTACGCCGTGCCGGATGCCGAGCTCGACGCCAGGGTCGACGAGCTGCTCGCCCGCGCCACCCGCGGCAGCCGCTTCGCGAAGGCCGTCGGCAAGCAGACGCTGTACGCCCAGCTCGACCGGCCCGAAGCCGACGCCTACGCCATCGCGGTGGAGGTGATGGCGTCGATGTCCCAGACCCCCGGCGCCAAGGAGGGCATGGCCGCGTTCCTGGAGAAGCGCCCGCCCGTGTGGCCGGACTGAGATCAGCCGTCCGGCCTGCAGCACCTACGCTGCTCGGGATGCTTTCCCGACGGCGACTCCTCGCGCTCGCGGTCCCGACCGCCGCGCTCGCGGCGTGCAGCAGGCCGGAGGGGACGAGCCTGGAGCGGGCGCGCGCGGTGGGCGCGATCCGCATCGGGATCTCCGGCGAGCGCCCCTACTCCTACACCAACCCCGACGGCCGCGTGACCGGCGCGCAGCCGGAGGTCGCGCGCATCGTGCTCGACCGGATCGGGGTGCCCGGGCTCGAGGCGGTGCGGGTGCCGTTCCACCAGCTCCTGCCGCGGCTGCGCGACGGCCAGTACGACCTCGTCGCCGCCGGGATGACCATCACGCCGGAGCGGTGCCGCGAGGTGGCCTTCTCCCGGCCCGACTTCGTCGCCTACCCCGCCTTCCTGGTGCGCGAGGGCAACCCGCCCGGGGTCCGGACGTTCCAGGGCGTCGCCCGGGCGCACCTGCGGCTCGCCGTCATCGAGGGCACCGTCGAGATCGACTACGCCCGGGCGGCCGGGGTGACCGACGACCAGCTCGTGATCGTCGCGAGCCAGTCGGAGATGCTGCGGGCGGTGTCGGAGGGCCGGGTGGACGCGGGCGCGCTCACCCGGCTCTCGCTGCTCGACGAGCTGCGCCGCAACCCCGGGTCCGGCCTCGTCGTCACCGCCCCCGTCGAGCCGACGGCGGACGGGCGCCCGGTGGTGCCCGCCGCGGGCTTCGCCGTCCGCCACGGCGAGACCGACCTGCTGGCGGAGTTCGACCGCGAACTCGCGGCGCTGCAGGCCTCCGGCGAGTGGCTGCGGATCACCGAACCCTTCGGCTTCACCCGCGACAACCTGCCGCCGCCCGAGCTCACCACCGAGGACCTCTGCCGGCCGGAACGGCCCTAACCCGCCGCCAGCACCGCCTTGAGGAACTCCTGCGTCCGCGGGTGGTCCGGATCGGTGAACAGCTTCTCCGGCGGCGCGTCCTCGATGACCTGCCCGCTGTCGAACATCATCACCCGGTGCGAGAAGTCACGGGCGAAGCCCATCTCGTGCGTCACGCACAGGATCGTGATGTCGGTGTTCTCGCCGATGTCGCGCAGCAGTGCGAGCACGCCGGCCACCAGCTCGGGGTCGAGCGCGGAGGTGACCTCGTCGAGCAGCAGGACGTCGGGCTGCATGGCGAGCGCCCGCGCGATCGCCACCCGCTGCTGCTGCCCGCCGGACAGGCGGGTCGGGTGCTCGTCGATCTTGTCCTTCAGGCCGACGAGGTCCAGCAGCTCCTCCGCCCGTGCGTTCGCCTCCTCCTTCGACAGCCCGAGCACCCGCGTCGGCGCCTCGATGAGGTTGCCGCGCACGGTCATGTTCGGGAACAGGTTGAACTGCTGGAACACCATCCCGATGCGCTTGCGCACCTCGCGGGAGTACTTCTCGTCGGCCGGGACGAGCTTGCCGCCCTTCTCCATGTGCGACAGGTACTTCCCGCCGACCTTGATCGTGCCGCCGGTCACCGACTCGAGGCACATGAGCAGCCGCAGGATCGTGGTCTTGCCCGACCCGGACGGCCCGATCAGCGTGACGTGCTCGCCCGGGGCGACCGTGAAGCTGAGGTCGGAGAGCACGACGTTGTCCCCGAACCGCTTCTCGACCCGGTCGAACACGATCATCGGCTCAGATGGTTCCGACACGGCGTTCCAATCTCCGCACCAGCAGGGACGCGGGGTAGCTCAGCAGGAGGAAGAACAGCCCCGCCAGCGTGTACGGCTCGACGTAGCGGAAGTAGGTGTTACCGACCTCCTCGGCCCTCCCGACGACGTCGAGGACGCCGATGGCGACGAGCAGCGGGACCTCCTTGAACATCGAGATCACGTAGTTGCCCAGCGCCGGGATCACGCGGGGCACGGCCTGCGGCAGCACCACCCCGGTCCACACGCGCGACCGCGGCAGGGAGAGCGCCGTCGCCGCCTCCCACTGGCCGCGCGGCACCGCGTCGATCCCGGCGCGGTACACCTCGGACGTGTAGCAGGCGTAGTGCACGCCCAGCGCGATCACGCCCACCGTCAGGCCGCTCAGCACGATCCCGAACGCGGGCAGGCCGAAGTACAGGAAGAAGATCTGCACCAGCAGCGGCGTGCTGCGGACGAACTCGACGATCCCCCGCACGATCATCGCCACGGGGCGCGGGCCACGCAGCAGCACCGCGAACACGAGCCCGAGCAGCATGGCGATGATCGATCCCAGCACGGTGGCGACGAGCGTGAGCCCGAGCCCCTCGATCAGCGCCGGCAGGATCGAGAACGCGTACTCCCAGTCCCAGATGGTCATCAGTGGGTCCCCGCCAGCGCTCGGGAGGCACCGCGGGCGGGGCGGCGCCCGAGCCGCCTCGCCGCCGCGCGCTCCAGTGCCCGCATCACGGCCGTGATGGCCAACGAGAGCACCAGGTAGTAGACCAGCAGCAGGAGCATGATCTGGATCACCCACGGGTTGAAGTTCGGGACGAGAACCTCCGTGGCCTGCCGCGTGATCTCCGGGATGAAGACGAACGACAGGATCGACGTGCTCTTGAGCAGCTGGATGAACAGGTTGTTGAACGGCGGGATCATCTCGACCAGCGCCTGGGGAAGGATCACGCGGCGCATCCGCTGGGCCGGCGAGAGGCTCAGCGCGAGCGCGCCCTCGTACTGGGCGCGCGGCACCGACTGCACGGCGCCGCGGACGATCTCGGCGCCGTAGGCGCCGTGGTTGAGCCCCAGCACGGCGACGCCGCCCCAGATCGGGATGAACTCGAACCCGACCAGCACCGGGAGCGCGAAGAAGATCCAGAACAGCTGCACGACCTCGGACGTGCCGCGCAACCCCTCCACGTAGATCCGGCTGATCACCCGCACCCACCGCCACGGGGACAGCAGCGCGAGCCCCGCGACGAGCGAGAGCACGATCGTCAGCGCGATCCCACCGACGGTCGCGATCAGCGTGTACGGCAGGCCCTGGTTGAGGATCGTCAGCCAGGTACTGATGTTCTCCACGGTCGGATCAGGCCGAGCAGAGCTGCTCGGTCGTCAGTCCCTCGGCGGGCAGGTTGTCCTCGGAGAACCCGAACGGGCTCGCGGCCTGGAGCCAGCGCCCGTCCCCGTGGGCCTTCTCCAGCTCGGCGTTGAACGCCTCCCGCAGGTCGTTGTCGGCCTGCCGGAACACGAAGCCGCCCGCGGACACGACCGGCTCCCCGTTCTCCGTCGGCGTGAAGCCCGGCGTCACCTCGACGCCCGCGTCCGGGTTCTTGCCCGCCAGCCACTTGAGCGAGATGTCGGTGAGCGCCGCGGCGTAGGCGCGGCCCGACGTCACGGCCTGCAGCAGCGCGTTCTGGTCGTCGTACACGCTGATGTTCCCCGACGGCACCCCGGCCGACTCGGCGTAGCCCTGCTCCACGGCCGCGCTGAGCACGGCGAGCGGGAGCCCCTTGCTCGCGATGTCCTCGAACGTGGCGACCCCTTCGGGGTTGCCGCTGGGCACGAGGAACGCCGTCAGCGCGGAGTAGTCCGGGATCGAGAACGCCGCCTGGCCGCAGCGCTCGGGCGTGATGTTCATGCCGGCGCAGACCATGTCGTACCGGTTGGCGTTCAGCGCCGGGATCAGCGAGCCGAAGTCGACCTGCTCCGCCTGGATCTCGCCGATCCCCAGCGCCTGCAGCACCACGCGGGCGACCTCGGGCGCCTCGCCGGTGACGTTCCCCTGGACGTCGGTGAAGCCGTACGGCTCCTCGCCCGCAATGCCGATCTTGATCGAGCCCGCGCTCCGCGCGCGCTCCAGCGCGCTCTCACCGCTGCCCGCGGCGCCACCGCCGCCGGTGGCCTGGCAGGCACCCAGCAGCGTCCCCCCGCCGAGCGCGACGGCCCCGGCCGTCGCCGTGCGGCGGAGGAAGTCCCGCCTGCTCCAGCCTCGCTGCGTCATGGTGGTTCTCCTTCCCGTCGGAAACGCGGCCCCCCTCCGGCCACCGCCGTTGACGTACGAACGTAGGTGAACTCCGCGCGCACGCGTTCACCCGGGCGCCCCAGACCGCCACTCGTTACGGGACCGCAATTGACCAGGAGGTTCCGCGCGCGATTTCACCCGATCGGACGCCATGACCGATGGGAAAACGGGGTACGGAAGTTGGCTTTTCGCGCCCCGGGTCCCGCCGAGCCGGGGCGCGCGCCATGCGACAGGATCGGCGCATGCTGCGCATCGCAGGGCTCCCGGTCTGGGTCGGACCGTCCGACGTCGTCGCGGGCGCGCGGGCGGTCGTCGGCTGGGGCGACGAGGCCGTCCAGGTGGCGTCCGCCCTGCCCACGCGGGTGGCGGGGCTGCTCGACGAGGCCGACGGGCTGGTCCGGCGGATCAGCGCCGTGGCCGACCGCGCCGACGCGATCGTCGAGCGCGTCGACGGGGTCATGCGGACGGTCGACGAACTGCTGGTCACCGTGCGGGCGGCGGCGAGCCGGGTCGACGAGGTGCTCGGCGACGCCGACGCCCTGGTCCGCACGGTGGACACCCTGCTGGTCGAGGTCCGCACCGTCTCCGAGGCCGCGAGCGGGCTGGTCGAGCGCGCCGGAGGGGTCGCCGACGGCGCCGCCGCGCTCGTGCAGCGGGCGGGCGGGGTGGCCGAGGGCGCGAACGAGGTGATCGGCAGGGCCGCCGCGGTCGCCTCCCGGGCGGGCGGCGTGGTCGACCGGGCCTCCGGCGCCGCGGACGGAGCGACCGAGCTGCTCGCCGTCTACCAGCCGATCGCACGCCGGGCGGCCCCGCTCGCGGAGCGGTTCGTGGAGGAGTTCTCCGAGGAGGAGATCCACGCCGCGGTCCGGCTCGTCGACCAGCTGCCGCAGCTCACCGAGCACATGGAGCGCGACATCATGCCGATCCTGGCGACCCTCGACCGGGTCGGCCCGGACGTCCACGAGCTGCTCGAGCAGCTCAAGCAGGTGCGCCAGGCGATCCAGGGCATCCCCGGCCTGCGGTTCTTCAGCCGCCGCGGCGAGCGGGACGACGCCGAGGAGGACCAGCCCGGCTGACAGCCGGCCTCAGTCGACGCCGTGCGCGGCGAGCACGAGCGTGACGATCTCGTCCATCATCGCCGTCAGCTGGTAGTCCTTCGGCGTGAAGACCGCGGCCACCCCGCGCTCGCGCAGCTTCACCGCGTCCTCCGACGGGATGATCCCGCCGACCACCACGGGCACGTCGTCGACCCCCGCCGCGCGCAGGCCGTCCACGACCGCGGGCACGACCTCCAGGTGCGACCCGGAGAGCACCGACAGGCCGACCACGTGCACGCCCTCCTGCACGGCCGCGGCCACGATCTCCGACGGCGTGAGCCGGATCCCCTGGTAGACGACCTCGAACCCGACGTCGCGAGCCCGCACGGCGACCTGCTCGGCCCCGTTGGAGTGCCCGTCGAGGCCCGGCTTGCCGACCAGCATCCGCAGCCGCGACCCGATCGCCTCGCTCGCGGCCTTGACCCGCTCGCGCACCTGCGCGATCTCCGCGGCCGTCGAGCCGCCCCCGACCGCCGCCGACACCCCCGTCGGCGCGCGGTACTCGCCGAACACCTCCCGCAGCACCCCGGCCCACTCGCCGGTGGTCACGCCCGCCTTCGCGCACGCGATCGAGGGCTCCACCAGGTTCGCGTCGGTCTTGGCGGCGTCGCGCAGCGCCTCGAGCGCGGCCTCCACCGCGGCCGCGTCCCGCCCGGCCCGCCACGCGCGGATGGCCTCGATCGCCGCCGCCTCCGTCGCCGGGTCCACCGTCTCGATGGCGGCGGCGCCCTCGGCCTGCAGCGGGCTCGGTTCCGTGGTGGTGAACCGGTTGACGCCGACGACGACCTCCTCGCCCGTCTCGATGCGCCTGCGCCGCTCGGCGAGCGAGCTGACCAGCCTGCCCTTGATGTAGCCGGACTCGACGGCCGCGACCGCGCCGCCCATCTCCTGCACCCGGTCGATCTCGGCGCGGGCGCCCTCGACGAGCTCGGCGACCTTCGCCTCGACCACGCGGCTGCCGTCGAACAGGTCCTCGTACTCGAGCAGGTCGGTCTCGTAGGCGAGCACCTGCTGCATGCGCAGCGCCCACTGCTGGTCCCACGGGCGGGGCAGGCCGAGCGCCTCGTTCCAGGCGGGCAGCTGGATGGCCCGCGCCCGCGCGTCGCGCGAGAGCGTGACGGCGAGCATCTCCAGCACGATGCGCTGCACGTTGTTCTCCGGCTGTGCCTCGGTGAGGCCCAGCGAGTTGACCTGCACGCCGTAGCGGAGCCGCCGCTGCTTCGGGTCCTGCACGCCGTAGCGCTCGCGCGTGATCTCGTCCCAGAGCCGGGCGAACGCGCGCATCTTGCACATCTCCTCGACGAACCGCAGCCCGGCGTTCACGAAGAACGAGATCCGGCCCACGACGTCGCCGAACCGCTCCTGCGGCACCTGCCCCGAGTCGCGCACGGCGTCGAGCACGGCGATGGCCGTGGACAGCGCGTACGCCAGCTCCTGCGGCGGCGTCGCCCCGGCCTCCTGCAGGTGGTAGCTGCAGATGTTGATCGGGTTCCACTTCGGGGTGTTGCGCACCGACCAGGCGATCGTGTCGGCGATCAGGCGCATGCTCGGCGCGGGCGGGAACACGTACGTGCCGCGCGACAGGTACTCCTTGATGATGTCGTTCTGCGTGGTGCCCGTGAGGCGATCGCGCGGGACGCCCTGCTCGTCGGCCACGGCGACGTACAGCGCGAACAGCCACATGGCCGGCGCGTTGATCGTCATCGACGTGTTGGCCTCGCCCAACGGGATGCCGTCGAACAGCGTGCGCATGTCCCCGATGTGGCTCACCGGCACCCCGACCTTGCCGACCTCGCCCTTCGCGAGCTCGTCGTCGGGGTCGTAGCCGGTCTGCGTCGGCAGGTCGAAGGCGACCGAGAGCCCCGTCTGTCCCTTGGCGAGGTTGCGGCGGTAGAGCGCGTTCGACATCCGGGCGGACGAATGGCCCGCGTACGTGCGCATCACCCAGGGGCGGTCGCGCTCGCGGTCGGTCGGGTACGGCACCGGGCACCTCCGCGTCGAGATGAGCGAGGAGAACGATGCTACTGGCGCGTAGCCCCCGGTACCGGGCCCGCGGAGCGGCGTCACACCCTCGGATCGATCCAGCGCGGCGTCAGCCTCCCCCGCCGTAGAGCTCCCCGATGATCGTCCGGGCCATCTGGGCGGCGGGGTCGCGCCCGTCGACGGACGGCGCGAGCGAGGTCCACACCACGACCGTGGTGTCGCGCTCCGGGTCGTGACCCGCGAAGGTGTTGAACCCGGGCAGCTCGCCGGTGTGCCCGTAGAACGGTCCGAACCGGGCGAGCGCGAGCCCGTAGCCGGGGCTCTCGGGATCGGCCGGGTCGATCGGGCGGACGCTCTCGAGCCGCACCCGCTGCATCTCGGGTGAGAGCAGCCCGCCGCCGACCAGCTCCCGCACGTAGGCGATCAGGTCGTCGGACGTGGAGATGCCCGCGCCCGCGCTCCAGGCCCAGGACGGGTTGGTCCCGGTCACGTCGAGCGGGGCGAGCGTCCCGGCCCGGGCGGCCTCCTGCTTCTCCGACGGCAGCACGTTCGTGTCGACGGTCTCGACGAACGTCCCGTAGGTGTAGCCCTGCGGGTGGGGCTCGGGCAGGACGCTCGTCTTCGTGGGGAACGACGATCCCGGCATGCCCACCCGGTCGAGGACACGGCGCTGGATCTCCTCCTCCAGCGAGTTGCCGGTGACCTGCTCGACGATGCGCCCGAGCAGCGCGGTGTTGGTGTTGGAGTAGGAGAAGCCCTCACCGGGCGGGAACTGCGCCGGCATCGCCAGCCCGATCGCGATCAGCTCCTCGGGGGCGAGGACGGTCCCCGGGTTCTGGTCCAGCCGCCGGGCGAGGTCTGCCGACCGCGTGTAGTTGCCCAGCCCGCTGCGCATCGTGAGCAGCTGCTCGATCGTGATCGCCTGCCCGTTCGGCACGTCCGGCCGGTACGCGGCCACCGGGTCCTCGAGCCGGAGCACGCCCTCCTCGACCAGCTGCAGCACGACCGTACCCGTCCACGTCTTCGTGACGCTGCCGATCCGGATGTGGTCGCCGGTCTGCACCGGCTCGGTGCCCCGGAACGTCCGGGTGCCGAAGGTGGTGGTCCAGTCGCCCAGCTCGGGCGAGCGGACCTGGACGACCGCGCCCGTCACGAGCATGTCGTCGACGAGCGCCTCGAGCTCTGGCCGCAGCGCCGCCGCGTAGGCGGGCTCCGCCGGATCCGGGCTCACCGGGGGCGCGGTCGCGACGCCCGGACCGCAGCCGGCCAGCAGGAGCGCGGCGGTCGCGGCGAGGGCCAGGCTCCGCCACGGGCGGGGGTGCGGCGCCGGTGGTGCCATCTCGGGCCTCCGCTGTCGGTCGGTCCCCCCGGACCGAGGCGCACGAGCGCCCGCGGTGCACGGACAAGTGTCGAGGACGGCGCGGCGCGGGGCGAGGGTCTTCCGGCCCTTCCCGCGGGGGGTGGACGCGCCCCGGCGGGGGGCGCACGATCGACACCATGCTCGAGGCACCGCTCAGCGTCCTCATCGGCGCCGTCGTGATGCTGGGCGTCGTCCTGCTGGCGCTGCGGTGGACGTTCGGCACCGGGCGCGACCTCCCCGTGCCCCCGGTCCCCGACCCGGACGACCCGACCGGTGACGGGCTGCTCACCGAGGTGTCCCGGGTGCCGACGGAGGCGGCGGCGCAGGTGCTGCGCGCGCGCCTGGCGGAGGCCGGGATCCGGTCCACCGTCGGGCGGGCCGGTGAGGCGTACCGGCTGCTCGTGTTTCCGGCCGACGAGGTGAACGCGCGGTTGGTGGTGGGGCAGGAGCGGTGGTAGGGGGCCTGGGCCTCCTGGTGGCGCTTTTGGGTTCCGCGGAACCTCCGCGGGGCACAGGATGGCCACCTTCACGCAACCAGCCTCTGCGGCCCCTTTCGGACAGGCTTTCACCGGGCAGGCCCGGAGCCTGCCCGGATTGGCGTGCGGCGCCGCCAGGAGCGGTTCCGCTTTCCGGTCCGCGGAATCTGATTCGCGCCCCGAAAACCGTCGGACCCGGGTGTCATCCCTGCCTCGCACACCGGTGAGGAGCGATGTCCGGCGCCGTCTCTCCGTTCCGCACCTCGTTCCTGAACCCTCGTTCCGACGCAGCCGAGCCGCTGAGCGGGAACGCCGAAAGCCTGGTCGAGATGCACACCAGAGCCATCCTCAGCATCGACCGCACCACGATCACACCGAACCGGGACGGCGCCCCACTTGACGTGGACCACGTCCCGAGCCCGCTACTGCAGAAGCGGATCACCCCGGCCGCGTGAGAAGCCGGTTCCGCGGAACCCGAATCAGAGGGCGCGGTGACCAGGCGCGCCCACCGGCAGCCGGATCGACGGGAATCGAGTTCCGCGCGGAACCCGGGCGCACACGCGGAGGTGGCCGTGCTCCCCGTCGTCGGAGCACGACCACCCTTCCCCCGCGTACGGAAACCGGCGCCGCCCCCACGGCACCGGTTCCGCTCAGCGCCGCTCGGGCGCTTCCCCCGTGGTGATCACCACGGTCGGTGCGTCGCCTGCGGCCGGCTCCCCAGCGGGCCGCCTGCGCTTGCGCACCGCGCGGACGATCAACACGGTCACGACCGCCACCACGACGACGGTCGTGGCCGTCGGTCCGAGCAGGTGGGCCGACTGGCGGATCGCGAGCGACGCGGCGCTGCCGAGCCCGACGTAGACCAGGCCCCACACCAACGCGCCGACCGCGGTCCACCGCGCGTACCGCCCCCACGGCATGCGCAGCGTGCCGGCGAGCACCGGGACGAGCGAGTGCGCCACGGCGAGGAACCTCGACCCGGCGATCGTGCGCCCGGTCCCCCCGCGCAGCACGCGCTCGGCCCGGGCCCAGTTCGCCTCGCCGATCTTCCGGCCGGCCCAGCTGTCCCGGATCCGCCCCCCGAACCTCCGTCCGAGCAGGTACCCCCCGGTCTGCCCGGTGAAGCTGGCCATGGCCGCGACCGCGGCCAACGCCAGGTACTCCCCTGCGTCACCGACGGTCGTCGCCGCGGCGAGCAGGACGACCTCGCCCGGTGTCACGAGCCCGACCAGCACGGTCGTCTCGAGCACCAGCATGACGCCGACCACCGCGTACAGCTGCCACGCCGGGATCGCGTCGAGCATCGCGAAGAACGTGGCGAGCCATTCGGTGATCACCCGTCCACTCTGGCGTCTCGGCGCCGCGAAAGCCCATCCGGGGAGCCCCTGAACCCGCGTGGGGATATCCCCCCTGTTCGATCAGGGGTTGTCGCCCTACGACCGGACCCGCCGCACGTCGGCGCCCAGCGCCTGCAGGTTCTCCACGAACCGCGGGTAGCCGCGGTCGATGTGCTCGACGTCCCAGACCTGGGTCACGCCGTCGGCGCACAGCCCGGCGAGCACGAGGCCGGCGCCGGCCCGGATGTCGCTCGCCCACACCGGCGCGCTGGAGAGCCGCTCGACGCCGCGGACGACGGCGTGGTGACCGTCGGTGCGGGCGTCGGCGCCGAGCCGGATCATCTCGTCGACGAACCGGAACCGCGCCTCGAACACGTTCTCCGTGATCATCGAGGTGCCGTCGGAGATGGCGGAGAGCGCGATCGCCATCGGCTGCAGGTCGGTGGCGAAGCCGGGGTACGGCAGGGTCACGAAGTCGACGGCCTTCGGCCTGCGGTCCATCCGCACGGTGAACTCCTGCGCGCCGCCGATCTCGGTCTCGGCGCCCGCGGAGCGGAGCTTGTCCAGCACCAGGTCGAGGTGGTGCGGGTCGACGCCGCGCACGGTGACCTCGCCGCGGGTCATCGTGGCGGCGAACGCCCAGGTGGCGCCGACGATGCGGTCCCCGATGACGCGGTGCTGGGTGGGCTGCAGCTCGGTCACGCCGTGCACGGTGAGCGTCGAGCTGCCGACGCCGTCGATCTTGGCGCCCATCTGCTGGAGCATCGTGCAGAGGTCGACGATCTCCGGCTCGCGCGCCGCGTTGTCGATGACCGTGGTGCCCTCGGCGAGCACCGCCGCCATCAGGATGTTCTCCGTGGCGCCGACGCTGGGGAAGTCCAGCCAGATCTGCGCCCCGCGCAGGCCCCCGGCCTCCGCGACGACCCGCCCGTGCTCGATCTCGGTCTTCGCGCCGAGCTTGCGCAGCCCCGCCTGGTGCATGTCCAGGGGACGGGAGCCGATCGCGTCGCCGCCGGGCAGCGGCACGACGGCGCGCCGGCAGCGGGCCACGAGCGGCCCGAGCACGCACACCGACGCACGCAGCCGCGAGACCGACGCGTAGTCGGCGTGCGCGCCCGGGTGCGCCGGGACGTCGATGGTGACCGTGTCGTGGTCGACCTCGACCGTGCAGCCGAGGCTGCGCAGCACGTCGGCCATCAGCGGCACGTCCAGGATCTCGGGGCAGTTGGTGATGGTCGTGGTCCCCTCGGCCAGCAGCGCCGCCGCCATCAGCTTCAGCACGCTGTTCTTCGCCCCGACCACGTCGACAGCGCCGACGAGGCGGGCGCCGCCTGTCACCGCGAAGTGCTCTGCCACGCCCGCGACGCTATCCGGTGCCCGCCCGGGCGGTGCGGGCGGCCACCGTCGCCTCCCATCCGGCCAGGACGCAGTCCACCACGGTGTCGAGCTCCTCGCGGGTGGCCCCGTCGCGGGCTTGCAGCGACAGCCCGAACTGCACCGACATGACGTACGCGGCCAGCGCGGCGGTGTCGGCGCCCGGCGGCACGTCCCCCTCGGCCTGCCCGCGCTCGAGCCGCTCCCGGACGGCCGCCGTGCCCGCCCGACGCTGCTCGGCGAGGAAGTCGCGGATCCCCTCGGTGCTCGGGGTGTAGGTGGTGGCCGCGAGCACGACCATGCAGCCCTTCGGCTTGTCCGGCGCGGTGTAGGAGCACACGTTCGCCCGCAGCATCGCCTCGATGCCCGCGATCGCCGTGGGCGCCTCGCGCAGGGCCGCGAGCGCCGGCTCCCCCTCCATGCCCTCGTAGAGCGCGACGGCCTCGCGGAACAGCGCCTCCTTGCTGCCGAAGGCGGCGTAGAGGCTGGGCGGGCGGATGCCCATCCGGGCGGTGAGGTCGCCGATCGACGTGCCCTCGTAGCCGTGCTCCCAGAACGCCTCCATCGCCAGGCGCAGCGCCGCCTCGCGGTCGAACCCGCGTGGACGTCCTCGCACCGCCATCAGCGCTCCTTCTGTAGCGACCCATCAAGATACCCCGCCCGGCAGATAGTAGCCATGGCTATAGTTGCCATGTACAGTAAATGCCGTGCCTGGAGCTCCTGGAACCGCGGCCGGGGCCGTCGTGTGGCGGCTCGCGACGAAGTGGCGGGTCGCGGTCGACCGCGCGCTGGCCCCGCTGGACCTGACCCACGCCCAGTACGTCCTGCTGGCCTCCCTGTGGGGGCTGCAGCGGGACGGACGGGAGCCGAGCCAGCGCGAGCTGGCCGACGAGACCGGGCTCGAGCCGCTGTACGTCTCGAAGCTGGCGCGCACGCTCGAGGCGAAGCGGCTCATCACCCGCGGCCGCGACCCCCACGACACCCGCGCCGTGCAGCTCGCGCTCACCGAAGGCGGAGAGCGGACGGTGCGGGAGGCGATGCGGATCGTCCAGGAGCTCCTGGAGCGACTCCTCGCCCCGCTCGGCGGCCGCCACAGCGCCCGCACCGAAGCCCTCGTGCGCGAGCTCACCGAGCTGCTCGACAACCCCCTCGACCCGCCGTCGCACTAGCGGAGGAACACCATGCCCGAGACCCCGGTCCTCGACTCGACCATCCACCACGCCGAAACCGGCTCCGGACGGCCGTTCGTCTTCCTCCACGGCAACCCGGCGTCGTCGTTCATGTGGCGCAACGTCCTCCCCCGCATCGGAAGGGGCAGGCTCATCGCGCCCGACCTGATCGGGATGGGCCGGTCCGGCAAGCCGGACGTCGACTACTCGCTGGCCGACCACGCCCGCTACCTCGACGCCTGGTTCGACGCCCTCGGCCTCGACGACGTGGTGCTCGTCGGCCACGACTGGGGCGGCACGCTCGCCTGCGACTGGGCCGCCCGGCACCCGGAGCGCGTGCGCGGGATCGCGGTGTTCGAGGCGATCGTCAAGCCGATCGACTCGTCGGGCATCAGCCCGCAGGCGCGGGCCCGCGGCGAGATGATCCGCACCCGCGGCGCGGAGCTGCTGGAGTCCGACCTGCTCATCCGGTCCGCCTACACCGGCGGGGTGCTCACCCCGGTCGCGGACGACGTGCTGGCCGAGTACCTGCGGCCGTTCCCGTCGCCCCGGGAGCGGCGCCCCGTCCTCGCGTGGGCCCAGCAGCTGCCGATCGACGGCGAGCCCGCCGAGGTCATCGCCCGGATCGAGGCGTTCGACGCGTGGCTCGCCGAGAGCACCGAGGTGCCGAAGCTGCTGCTCACGTTCGACGGCTCGCCCACGCTGCTCAGCCCGGAGATGGCCGAGTGGTGCGCGGCGAACGTCGCGTCGGTCGAGATCGTTCCGTGCGGCGCGGCCGGCCACCACGCCGCGGAGGACCGACCCACCGAGATCGGCGACGCCATCGCGGCGTGGGCCGAACGCCACGATCTGTAGCGTTCACTCAAGAAAGCCCCTTGACGGAACGATCCACCCGGCCGCAGACTTCCGTAGCGTTCGCTACAGAAAGGGAGCCGGATGAACGACCTCAGCGGCCGGGTGGCCCTCGTGACCGGCGGCAGCCGCGGCATCGGCGCCGCGATCGCGGTGCGGCTGGCCCGCGAGGGCGCCGACGTGGCGCTCACCTACCGGGAGGCGGCCGACAGCGCCGCGAAGGTGGTCCGGGAGATCGAGGCCGCGGGCGGGCGCGGGCTCGCCCTGCAGGCCGACAGCGCCGACGCGGGCGCCGTGCGGGACGCGGTCGACCGGACCGCCGCCGAGCTGGGCCGTCTCGACGTGCTCGTCAACAACGCGGGCGTGTTCCCGTACGGGCCGTTCGAACAGGTCGGCGCCGACGAGCTGGACCGCACGATCGCGATCCACGTGCGCGCGGCGTTCGTCGCGGCCCAGGCGGCGTCGGCGCACCTCGGGCCGGGCGGGCGGATCATCAACATCGGCAGCAACCTGGCCGAGCGCGCCCCGCACGCCGGCATCGCGCTCTACGCGATGACCAAGTCCGCGCTGACCGGCTTCACCCGGGCGCTGGCGCGGGAGCTGGGCCCGCGCGGCATCACCGTGAACGTCGTGCACCCCGGGTCGACCGACACGGACATGAACCCGGCCGACGGTCCCGCGGCCGCCGACCAGGTCGCGCTCACCGCGCTCGGCCGGTTCCAGACCGCCGACGACGTGGCGGCCACCGTGGCGCACCTCGCGGGCCCCGGCGGGCGCACGATCACCGGCACCGCGCTCCTCGTCGACTCGGGGGCGAACGCCTGACGGCATAGGCTGCGCCCATGGCCGTGCACCTGACGAGGATCTACACGCGGACCGGGGACGACGGCACCACGGCGCTGGGCGACTTCAGCCGGGTCCGCAAGACCGACGCCCGGCTCGCGGCCTACGCCGACACCGACGAGTGCAACGCCGCGCTCGGGGTCGCCATCAGCGTCGGCGGTCTCGCCGACGAGCTGCTCAGGCCGCTCCGCCAGGTGCAGAACGACCTCTTCGACGTCGGCGCCGACCTGTGCACGCCGATCGTCGAGAACCCGCAGCACCCGCCGCTGCGGGTCACGGAGGACTACATCACCCGGCTCGAGCGCTGGTGCGACGAGTTCAACGAGGGCCTGCCGAAGCTGGACTCGTTCATCCTGCCGGGCGGGACGCCGGGGGCGGCCTACCTGCACGTGGCCCGCACGGTGGCGCGCCGCGCCGAGCGCTCGGTGTGGGCGCTGCTGGAGGCCGACGCCGAGCGCACCAACCCGCTCACGGCGAGGTACCTCAACCGGCTGTCGGACCTGCTGTTCATCCTCGCCCGGGTGGCCAACCCGGACGGCGACGTGCTCTGGCGGCCGGGCGGGGCGGATCGGCGGTAGGGAGCCGGGTCAGGAGGCCGCCACCGCCC
Source organism: Pseudonocardia sp. (assembly GCF_035305885.1). Classification (GTDB taxonomy): domain Bacteria; phylum Actinomycetota; class Actinomycetes; order Mycobacteriales; family Pseudonocardiaceae; genus Pseudonocardia. Next base: position 28,299 of record NZ_DATGOP010000067.1, on the reverse strand, counting down.
GTCGTCGGCCCGCTGCCACGCGACCGGCTCGCCGGCCGGGACGAGGAGGTCCGCCGGCCAGTACGTGGCATCGGGGTCCCAGCCGGCGAGCAGGGTGGCCCACCCACGCCTGCGGGTCGTCGATCTCGTAGACCCGCGCCCCGGGGCGGGCCGCAGCGGGGACACCAGCGCCTCGGTCCACCCGAGGTCGTCCTCCACGAGCAGCAGTTGCGTCGCGCCGAGGCCGGGCCGCGTGGGACGTCGTCGTGACGAGCCGCCCCTGCGCGGGCGTCGACCACCGGCATCCGCTCACCGGCGCCGCGGGGGCGGCGTGCCGTTCGGGCCCATCCACCGCACGTGCGCCTGCGCGCCCGCGTCGAGCGGGGAGGTCCACCACCGCCATGTCGCCGACGCCGCGCGTCCGCGATCGAGCGCAGCCGTGCGACCGCGCCCGGGTCGGCCGGCTGCGGGTCCTCCTCGTCCGGGGCCTGCCAGTAGCGTGCGGAGGCCACCGCGTCCGCGAGGCGGTCGAGCAGGGCGGCCCCGTCCGGCGCCACCCCGGCCCCGTGCGGGCGAGCTCGGCGCCAACCGCCGGCCCCGCGGACCCCCGAGCAGCGCCGCGCCGTCCACGCGCCGGACGCTACGAGGCCTGCCGATACCCGGTGGTACGCCCGGGCGGGGTGGCCTCCACCCACGACAGGAAGCCGGTGAGCACCCCCGGCGACATGGCCAGCTCCAGCTCCGCGCCCCGGACCCGGCAGCGCAGCACCGACGCGCCTTGCGGGATGACGTAGGCCTCCGGGTTCACCGGCGTGCGCCGGTCGACGATCTCCAGCTCGGTGCGGTCGACGACGACCGTCGGGCCGGGCCGCAGCGACGTGAGGCGGAACCAGGCGAGCTCGTCGCCGCGGTAGCGCCCCACGCCGAAGTGCCACCCGGCGGTGCCGTCCTGGGCGCGGAACCGGGAAAGACGAACGGGGCGGCGGCGCAGACAGACGTCCACACCACCGCCCCGCATGAGTCTCACCCGACGGACGGCCAGGTAACCGAGACAGAGGCAGGCGAGCAGCAACAGGATGCTGATGAGCAGCGCTGTCGCTCCCACCTGCGCGGCCTCCGCTACTCGGACACGCCCGCGGCCTTGAGCCGCACCTGCGCCCTGGCCGCCGCGCGGGCACCCTCGGGATCGGATGCGTCGGCGCGCTGGAGCGCGTTGCGGGCGCGCGCCACGTCGATCTCGTCGGCCAGCTCGGCGTACTCGGCGAGCACGGTCACGTTGTCCGGCGTGATCGACAGGAACCCACCGTGCACCGCCAGCGTGGTGGACTTCCCGTCGGTGCCGTCGACGCGGACGACCGCCGTGTCCTCCAGCTGCGCGAGCGTGGGCTCATGGCCCGGCAGGATGCCGATCTCGCCCTCGGTGGTGCGGGCGAGGACGAAGTTGGCCTCACCGGACCAGATCCGCCGCTCGACCGCGACCAGCTCGACGTTCATCGTCGCCACGATCAGCCCTGGCCCTCGAGCTTCTTGCGGTTCTTGTCCAGGTCGTCCAGGCCACCGCAGAGGAAGAACGCCTGCTCGGGCACGTCGTCGAACTCACCCTTGGCGATCTTGTCGAACGCCTCGATGGTCTCCTTGAGCGGGACCGTCGAGCCCGGCTGGCCGGTGAACTGCTCGGCGACCAGCAGGTTCTGCGACAGGAAGCGCTCGATGCGGCGGGCCCGGCCGACGAGCTGGCGGTCCTCCTCGCTCAGCTCGTCGATACCGAGGATGGCGATGATGTCCTGCAGGTCGTTGTAGCGCTGCAGGATCCGCTTGACCTCGTTCGCGACCCGGAAGTGCTCCTCGCCGATGTACTGCGGGTCGAGGATCCGGGAGGTCGACGTCAGCGGGTCCACCGCCGGGTAGATCCCCTTCTGGGAGATCGGGCGGGAGAGCTCCGTGGTGGCGTCGAGGTGCGCGAACGTGGTGGCGGGCGCCGGGTCGGTGTAGTCGTCGGCCGGCACGTAGATCGCCTGCATCGAGGTGATCGAGCGGCCGCGGGTCGAGGTGATCCGCTCCTGCAGCTCGCCCATCTCGTCGGCCAGCGTCGGCTGGTAACCCACCGCGGACGGCATGCGGCCCAGCAGCGTGGAGACCTCGGAGCCGGCCTGGGTGAACCGGAAGATGTTGTCGATGAAGAGCAGCACGTCCTGGTTCTGCTCGTCGCGGAAGTACTCCGCCATCGTCAGCGCCGACAGGGCCACCCGCATACGGGTGCCGGGCGGCTCGTCCATCTGCCCGAACACCAGCGCGGTGTCCTTGATGACGCCGGACTCGGTCATCTCGGTGATGAGGTCGTTGCCCTCACGGGTGCGCTCGCCGACGCCGGCGAACACCGAGGTACCACCGAAGTTCTTGGCGACGCGGGTGATCATCTCCTGGATGAGCACCGTCTTGCCCACGCCGGCGCCGCCGAACAGGCCGATCTTCCCACCCTGCACGTACGGGGTGAGCAGGTCGATGACCTTGATGCCGGTCTCCAGCATCTCGGTCTTGCCCTCGAGCTGGTCGAACGCCGGGGCCTTGCGGTGGATGCTCCACAGCTCGCCGGTCGGCTCGAAGCTCGGGTCGTCGAGGCAGTCGCCGAGCGCGTTGAACACGTGCCCCTTGACCTGGTCGCCCACCGGCACCGAGATCGGCCGGTTCAGCGACGTGACGGTCTGGCCGCGGACGAGACCGTCGGTGGGCTGCATCGAGATGCAGCGCACCATGCTGTCGCCGAGGTGCTGGGCCACCTCGAGCGTCAGCTTCTTGGCCAGGTCGCCGAACTCGACGTCGACCGTGAGGGCCGTGTAGAGCTCCGGCACCGCGTTGCGGGGGAACTCGACGTCGACGACCGGGCCGGTGACGCGGACGACCCGGCCGGTCGTGGTCTGGGTATCTGCGGTGGCGGTCATCTCAGCTCTCACTCCCTGCGCTCACGAGAGCGTCGGCCCCACCGACGATCTCACTGATCTCCTGGGTGATCTGCGCCTGACGGGCCTGGTTCGCTTCCAGTGTCAGGGTACGGATCAGCTCGTTGGCGTTGTCGGTGGCGGCCTTCATCGCCCGCTGGCGGGCGGCCGACTCCGAAGCAGCGGCCTCGAGCAGCGCGGCGAACAGCCGCGCTCCGATGTACTTGGGCAGCAGCGCGTCGAACAGAGTGTCGGCGTTCGGCTCGAAGGTGTACAGCGGCTTGACCGAATCGGCCGACTGCCGCGTCGCCTCCCGCCGCTCCTCGATCTCGCCGCCGGGGGCGCCGACGGTGTCGGACTCGTACTCCACTTCGAGCGGGGCCATCCGGCGGGCCTGCGGCACCTGGGTGACCATGTTCTTGAACTGGGTGTACACCAGGTGCAGCTCGTCGACGCCGTCGGCGCCGTCCTCGGTGCCCTTCATGAACGCCTCGACCAGCACGCGGGTCGCCTCCGCGGCGTCGGCGTAGGTCGGCTGCTCCGAGAAGCCCGTCCAGGCCTGCTCGATCTTCCGGCGTCGGAACCGGTAGTAGCTCACGCCCTTGCGGCCGATGACGTAGAGCACCGGCTCCTTGCCCTGCTCGCGGAGCAGCTGCTGCAGCTGCTCCGCCTCCTTGAGGACGTTGACGTTGTACCCGCCGCACTGCCCGCGGTCGCTCGTCACCACCAGCACCGCGGCGCGCCTCGGGTTCTCCCGCTCGACGAGCAGCGGGTGGTCCAGCGCCGAGTTGCTGGCCAGCTCGGACAGCACGGCCGTGATCTGCTCGGCGTACGGCCGCGAGGCCTCGACCCGGGCACGCGCCTTCATGATCCGCGAGGTCGCGATGAGCTCCATCGCGCGCGTGATCTTCTTGATGGACTGCGTCGACCGGATCCGCCGCCGCAGCACGCGAATCTGTGCCGCCATGCGCTACTCCTCAGCTCCCGGTCGACTAGCTCGAGGCCGGGGCCGGCTTGTTGACCTTGACGGTGTCGCGGTCGACCTCGTCCTCGTCCAGCGCCTCGGCCGGAGCCTCCTTCGGGACCACCGACGACCCGTCGGACGCGGTGAACTCCTTCTTGAAGTCGCCCACGACCTTCTCGATCCGCTCGGACAGCTCGTCGGAGAGCTCACCGGTGTCGCGGATCTCGGCGAGGATCCCCTCGTGGTTGCGGCGGACGTGGTCGAGGAACTCCGCCTCGAAGCGCCGCACGTCGCCGACCGGCACCGAGTCGAGGTGGCCACGGGTGCCGAGGAAGATCGACACGACCTGCTCCTCGACCGGGAACGGCTGGTACTGCGCCTGCTTGAGCAGCTCGACCAGCCGGGCGCCGCGGTCCAGGGCCGCCGCCGACGCGGCGTCGAGGTCGGAGCCGAACGCGGCGAACGCCTCCAGCTCGCGGTACTGCGACAGGTCGAGGCGCAGCGAACCCGACACCTTGCGCATCGCCTTGACCTGCGCGGACCCACCGACGCGGGACACCGAGATACCGACGTTCATGGCCGGGCGCACGCCCTGGTTGAACAGGTCGGACTCGAGGAAGCACTGGCCGTCGGTGATGGAGATGACGTTGGTCGGGATGTAGGCCGACACGTCGTTGGCCTTGGTCTCGATGATCGGCAGACCGGTCAGCGAGCCGCCGCCCAGGTCGTCGGACAGCTTCGCGCAGCGCTCCAGCAGGCGCGAGTGCAGGTAGAACACGTCGCCCGGGTACGCCTCGCGGCCCGGCGGGCGGCGCAGCAGCAGCGAGATGGCGCGGTAGGCCTCGGCCTGCTTGGACAGGTCGTCGAAGACGATCAGGACGTGCTTGCCCTGGTACATCCAGTGCTGGCCGAGCGCCGAGCCGGTGTAGGGAGCGATCCACTTGTAGCCGGCCGGGTCGGAGGCCGGGGCGGCGACGATGGTGGTGTACTCCAGCGCGCCCGCTTCCTCGAGCGACTGCCGGACACCGGCGATCGTCGAGCCCTTCTGGCCGACCGCGACGTAGATGCAGCGCACCTGCTGCTTCGGGTCGCCCGTGGCCCAGTTCGCCTTCTGGTTGATGATCGTGTCGACGCAGATCGCGGTCTTGCCGGTCTTGCGGTCGCCGATGATGAGCTGACGCTGGCCGCGTCCGATCGGCGTCATGGCGTCGATGCTCTTGATGCCGGTCTGGAGCGGCTCCTTGACCTCCTGCCGCTGCACCACCGACGCCGCCTGCAGCTCCAGCACGCGCTCGGTCTCGGCCTCGATGTCGCCGAGCCCGTCGATGGGCCGCCCGGTCGGGTCGATGACGCGCCCGAGGAAGTTGTCCCCGACCGGCACCGAGAGGATGCGGCCGGTCCGGCGGACCTGCTGGCCCTCCTCGATGTGCGTGTAGTCGCCGAGGATGACGGCGCCGATCTCGTGGACGTCCAGGTTCAGCGCGACACCCAGCACGCCGCCTTCGAACTCGAGGAGCTCGTTGGTCATGGTCGAGGGCAGGCCCTCGACGTGGGCGATGCCGTCGCCGGTGTCGGAGACGGTGCCCACCTCTTCGCGGGTGGTGCTGGTCTCCAGCGACGAGACGTAGCTGGAGATCGCACTCCGGATCTCCTCGGAGGAGATCGTCAGCTCTGTCATGGCTGTCGTCTGTCCTTCTCTTCGGAACGTTCTGTGGTCAGCGGGGAAGGGAGCGGCGCGCGGCGGCGAGCTTGCTCGCCACGCTGCCGTCGATGACCTCGCCGCCGACCTGCACGACCAGACCACCCAGGATGCTGGGGTCCAGCTCGATCTGCAGCGACATCGGCCGCCCGTAGAGGCGGTTCAGCGAGTCGACGAGCTTCTGCTCCTGCTCCGGGGAGAGTGCGACCGGTGTGGTGACGCGCGCGATCGACCGGTCGCGGCGCGCTGCCGCCAGCTCGGCGAGCTCCTCGCACACGACGTCGAGGTGCCGGTCGCGCGGGAGCCGGACGCTGTGGCGCAGCAACCCTGCGACGACCGGGGAGACCTTGCCCTCGATCAGCCGGTCGAGGAGCGCGATGCGCCCGTCGGCCGGACGGGTGGTGTCGGCGAGCAACGCGGCCAGCTCGGGCTCGCGGTCGAGCACGCGGCCGAACCGGAACAGCTGGTCCTCGACGTCGTCGAGCGAGCCGTCCTTCTCGGCCACGGCGAGCAGCGCCTGCCGGGCGAGTGCCTCGAACGCGCTGACCAGGTCACCGGGCCGCGACCAGCGCGACGCGGCGAGGCCGCGGGCGAAGTCGAGCGTCGGCTCGGCGACCTGCTGCCCGACGAGCCGCTCGAGCAGCCCCGTGCGGGACGCCTCCGGCGACGACGGGTCGGCGAGCAGCCGGCGCAGCGAGCGCTGCTCGTCGAGCAGGCGCGTGATCGCGAACAGCTCGTCACCGAGCCGCTGCAGGTCGGCGGCCCCTGCCGAGTCGGCGTAGGCGTTCAGCCGGTCGGTGGCCGTCGCCAACGACTCACGGCTGGCGGCCTGCAGGACCTCCGCCATCAGCTGGCCCCGCCCGCCGTCGTGGTCTCACGGGGGCCGAGGGAGTCCAGCTCGGAGAGGAACGCGTCGACGGTGGCCCGGCGACGGTCCTCGTCGGCGAGGGAGTCACCGACGATGCGCTCGGCGAGCTGCACCGACAGCCCACCGATCTCCCCGCGCAGCTGGCGCACGACCTGCTCGCGGGCCGCGGCGAGCTGCTCCTCGCCGCGCTGCCGGATCCGGGCGGCCTCCTCCTCGGCCTGCGCCCGCAGCTCGGCCTTGATCTGCTGGCCCTCGGCGCGCGCGTCGTCGCGGATGCGCGCGGCCTCGGCCCGCAGGCCCGCGAGCTGCTCCTCGTACTGCCGCTTGAGCTCGGCGGCCTGCTCCTGGGCCTCCTCGGCCCGCTTCAGGCCGCCCTCGATCTTGTCCCGCCGCTCCGCGTAGACCTTCTCGAACTGCGGGATCGCGAACTTCTGCAGCAGCCAGAACAGCAGCAGGAACGCGATCAGACCGACGATGATCTCGACGGTGTGCGGAACGAGGGGGTTGAGCTCCTCGGCCGCGAGAACGGTGGTGGTCATGGTCTTCTCCTCCGCCTACCCGGCGCTGGACCGCCGGTACTCAGAGCGCGAACGCCATGACCAGGCCCAGGATGGCCAGCGCCTCGGACAGGGCGAACCCGATGAACGCGATGCCCTGCAGCTGGCCGCGGGCCTCCGGCTGGCGGGCGACACCGTTGATGAACGCCGCGAACACGATGCCGACGCCGATACCCGGGCCGATCGCGGAGAGGCCGTAGCCGATGACGTTCAAGTTGCCGCTGATCATTTCTGAGCTTCTTCCTTTCCTCCGGTCCGCGACGTCCCGCGGACCTGTCAGGTCGTGGGGGACGGACCTAGTGGTCCTCGGCGAGCGCCGCGCCGATGTAGGAGGCGGTGAGGATCGTGAAGATGTAGGCCTGCACGACCTGCACGAACGCCTCGAAGAAGGTGAACACGATCCCGAGCCCGAAGGCGAACGGGGACAGCACCCCGAGCAGGATCGAGTGCGAGTGCAGCAGCATGTACTCGCCGCCGAGGATGAACACCAGCAGCAGCAGGTGCCCGGCGAACATGTTCCCGAAGAGCCGCAGCGACAGCGTGACCGGCCGCAGCAGGATGTTCGAGATGAACTCGATGGGCGTCAGGATGAACCGCACCCACCACGGCACGTCCGGCGGCCAGGTCGACACCCGCAGGTACCCGACGAACCCGTGGTGGCGGATCCCCACGAAGTTGTAGAGCAGCCACACCAGCCCGGCGAGCGCGTAGGGCACGCCCGGGTGGGAGAACGTCGGGAACTGGATGAACGGGATGATCCCGAACAGGTTGTTCACCAGGATGAAGGCGAACAGCGCGGTGAGGAACGGGACGTACCTCAGGAACTCCGGCCCGATGTTGTCGCGGGCGATGGAGTTGCGGACGATCCCGTGGAAGGACTCACCGAGGAACTGCGCTTTGCTCGGGACGAGCGACGGCCGGCGGGTCGTCCACGCGAAGAACGCGTAGACGATGACAGCCGCCAGCACGAGCTGCAGCACCGGCTTCGTGACCTCGCCGAAGATCGGCGGCAGCTGGAAGTCCTCAGGTCCCGGGGCGTCGAACCCCGGGGCGGGGGCGGTGGCCGGGTTGGTCACCCAGTGCTCCTTCCGGTTCCGCCGTCCGGGCGACCCGAACCCGGCGGAATCGTGACGATCAGGACTTAACGTACCTGATATAGATCAAGTACAACGAGGCGGCCCCGCCGAACAGCAGTCCGATCGGCAGGAACGCACCCGTGCCCAGCAGTTCGTCCACCCCCCAACCGATCCCGCCGAAGAGCAGGACACCGGACAGGAGGTAGGACAGAGCGGTCCACGCGTCGCCCGGCGGCGGTGGCTTGGCGCCGTCGCCGCGCGACTGGTCCGGCTCCATCAGGACGGACCATATCAGGCGCGTTAGCAGCTCTTTACCAGGGATGACCTCGGCGGACGCGCGAACGGCCCCGGTGGGGCCGCTCGACGGGCCCGTCCGGCCGCCGACGTGGCTCTATCAGCCGTAGAAGATGAGGCTGGGAGTGACCGGGATCCCACCGAGAGGCCGGTCACTCCCAGCGCCGGCCACCCGTTCGGGGTGGTCAGACGTCCACCGCCGGGATGCGGGTGCGCACGAACCCGACCACCTCGCCGACGATCCAGGCCGCGGTCACCGCGAGCATCGTGAACGCGAACGAGCGGCTGTCGAACAGCGTGGTGCCCTGGAACAGCAGCAGGAACACCAGCATGAAGAGGATCTTCGCGCCGAACGCGGTCATCGCGCCGATCATCACACCGGCCGGGGAGGTCCGCGCGGTCTTCGCCATGACCCAGACGCCCATCCAGCCGAGACCCACCGCGACCACCGCGCCGATCAGCGCGCCGACCAGCCCCTGGCCCCCGCGCAGCACCACCGCGACGACCAGCGCGACCACCGCCACGACCGCCGAGATGAGCGCGGCGTGGCGCTGCATCGCGGCGGCGAGCCGGAGCACGGTGGCGACGTGCGGGGCGTCCTTGGTCGATTCGTCGGTCATCTGGGAGCCCTCACTCTCGGGATGGCGGAGGCGAGCACGGCCACGAGCAGGCCGATCCCCACCGCCCACAGCACGATGAACGGGTCGTCGATCAGCGCGAGCGCCACCGCGCCGAACGCGAGCACGCCCGCCCACAAGTAGATCAACAGCACCGCGCGCCGCTGGCTGTGCCCGATCTCGAGCAGCCGGTGGTGCAGGTGCATCTTGTCCGGCGCGAAGGGCGAGAGGCCCTTGCGGGTGCGCCGCACCACCGCCATCAGCAGGTCCAGCAGCGGCACGAACACCACCGCGGCCAGCACGATGAGCGGCGCGAACAGGGCCAGCACGTCCTTGCCGTCGGCCCCGATGATCGAGATCTTGCCCGAGGCGCTCGTGGTGGCGGCGGCGAGCAGCACGCCGATCAGCATCGACCCGGAGTCGCCCATGAAGATGCGGGCGGGGTTGAAGTTGTGCGGCAGGAACCCCAGGCACGCCCCCGCCAGCACGGCCGCGATGAGGGCCGGCGAGTACACCGACGGGTCGTTGCCGACCCGACCCACCAGCCCGATCGCGAACAGGCCCACCGCGGCGGCCGCGATCATGCCGACGCCCGCGGCGAGCCCGTCCAGGCCGTCGACGAAGTTCATGGCGTTGACCAGCGCGACCGTGAGCAGGACCGTGAGCAGCACGCCCTGCTCCTGGCCGAGCACGAGCAGCGAGCCGGACTCGGTGGAGTCCGACCCGCCCCACGGCACGAAGAACACCGTCCACTGCACGCCGAAGATCACCAGGATCCCGGCGGCGGTGGTCTGGCCCGCGAGCTTGGTCAGGGCGTCGAGGTCGTAGCGGTCGTCGAGCGCCCCGACCGCCGAGAGCAGCAGGGCGGCCAGCAGCACGCCGCCCACCTCGGAGGCGTTGTTGTCGAACGCCAGGCGCAGGGCGGGGAGCTGGTAGGCCATCGCGACGCCGGCGAGCACCCCGGCGAGCATCGCGAGCCCACCCCACCGCGGGGTCGGCATGACGTGCACGTCGCGCTTGCGCGGCCACGCCACCGCCCCGAGCCGCAACGCGAGCACCCGCACCGGCCCGACCAGCAGGAACGTCACGACCGTGGCCGTGAGCCCGGACAGCAGGAACTCCCGGATGGGCAGGACGAGCGTGGTGGCCGCCACGGCGAGGCGGGGGTTACGCGCGCGGGTACGCCGGGGCCCGCGCGACGAGCGCCGACACGGCCTCGGCCACCTCGGCCAGCTCCGCGTCCCCGGCCGGGGTGCCGTGCTCGGCGCGGACCGCCCGGCCGAGCAGCGCCCCGATCTCGGCCATGTCGGCCTCGGTCATCCCCTGCGTGGTGACGCAGGGCGAACCGACGCGCAGGCCGGACGGCTTGAGCGGGGGCGCCGGGTCGTACGGGATCGAGTTCTTGTTGAGGGTGATCCGCGCGGCGTCGCAGCGGATCTCGGCCTGGTCGCCGCTGACCCCGATGGGGCGCAGGTCCACGAGCGCGAGGTGGGTGTCGGTGCCGCCGGAGACCGGCCGCATGCCCTCCGACTCGAGGGCCTTGGCCAGCGCCTGGGCGTTGGCGACCACCTGCGCCGCGTACGACTGGTACTCGGGGGTGGCCGCCTCGGCCATCGCGACCGCCTTCGCGGCCACCGAGTGCATCAGCGGGCCGCCCTGCGAGAACGGGAAGACCGCCTTGTCCACGGCCTTCGCGTGCTCGGCCTTGGCGAGGATCATGCCGCCGCGCGGGCCGCGCAGCACCTTGTGCGTGGTGGCCGTGACGACGTCGGCGAACGGCACCGGCGACGGGATGGCCTTGCCCGCGACCAGGCCGATGAAGTGGGCGGCGTCCACCATGAGCTTGGCGCCGACCTCGTCGGCGATCTCGCGGAACGCGGCGAAGTCGATCAGGCGCGGGTACGCGGTGGCGCCCGCGATGATGAGCTTCGGCTTGTGCCGGCGCGCCAGGTCGCGCACCTGGTCGTAGTCGATGAGCTCGTTGTCCTCGCGCACCGTGTAGGACACGGCGTTGAACCAGGAGCCGGAGAAGCTCACCTTGCTGCCGTGCGTGAGGTGCCCGCCCTGCTTCAGGTCCATCGCGAGCACGGTGTCGCCGGGCTCGGTGAACGCGGCGTAGACGGCGAAGTTGGCCGACGCGCCCGAGTGCGGCTGCAGGTTGACGTGCTCGGCGCCGAAGAGCGCCTTCGCCCTGGCGTTGCCGATCTCCTCGGCGCGGTCGACGACCTCGCAGCCGCCGTAGTAGCGCCGGCCGGGGTAGCCCTCGGCGTACTTGTTCGACAGCGTGGACCCCAGCGCGGCCAGCACGGCGGGGCTGGTGAGGTTCTCGCTGGCGATGAGCTGGAGTCCCCCGCGCAGCCGGGCCAGCTCGTCGAGCACCACTCCGGCGATCTCCGGGTCCTGGTGCTGCAGCGCGTCGAAGTCCGGGCCCCAGAACGGGGTGCTCTTCTCGCTCACGGTTGAACGGTACCCGCTGCCACCTGCGGCCCGTCCGGGCGTTCCTCTCAGAGCATCGATCGCGTTTGTTGCCAGTGCTCTCGCTTCCGTGCGAGACTGCGGGCGTGACAGCCGCCGGAGCCCGCGCCCGCGTGCGCGCCGAGCTGACCAGGGAGATCGTCGAGGCGGCCCGCCGCCACCTCGCCACCGACGGGGCCGCGGGGCTGTCGCTGCGGGCCGTCGCGCGCGAGCTCGGCATGGCCTCCTCCGCCGTCTACCGCTACTTCGCCAGCCGCGACGAGCTGCTCACCGCCCTGATCATCGACGCATACGACGCCCTCGGCGAGGCCGCGGAGCGGGCCGAGGAGGCGGTGGAGCGCGCCGACCTGCGCGGGCGGTGGCTCGCCACCTGCCGCGCGGCCAGGACGTGGGCGATCGCCAACCCGCACGAGTACGCGCTGGTCTACGGCTCGCCGGTGCCGGGCTACGCCGCGCCGGAGCGCACGATCGGCCCGGCCTCGCGGGTCGGGGAGCTGCTGTGCCGCGTGGTCGCCGACGGGGTCGACGCGGGCGTGGTCGACCCGGCGCCGGACGGGCCGGGTGCCGACGACCTGCTCGTGCCGGACGTCGTCGAGCGCTTCGGCCTGCCCGCGGGCCTCGGCTCGCGCGTGGTCACCGCGTGGAGCAGCCTGTACGGCGCGATCGGCTTCGAGGTGTTCGGGCAGACCCGCAACGTGGTGGCCGACCACGAGCGCCACTTCGACGCCACCGCCCACCGGCTGGCCACGCTCGTCGGGCTGCCCTGACCCGGGGTCAGGCGGGCAGCACCTCGCGGCCCAGCACCTCCGACACCGCCTCGGCCGGGACCGCGCCCTCGCGCAGCAGGCGGGGCGCGTCGCCGGTGAGGTCGACGATCGTGGACGCCACCGGCTCACCGGACGGCCCGCCGTCGAGGTAGACCGCCACCTTCTCGCCCAGCTGCTCCTGCGCCTCCGCCACCGTCGTCGCAGGCGGGCGGCCCGAGACGTTCGCGCTGGACACCGCCATGGGGCCGACCTCGCGCAACAGCTCGATCGCCACCGGGTGCAGCGGCATCCGCAGCATCACCGTGCCCTTGGTCATGCCCAGGTCCCACTTGAGCGACGGGGCGTGCTGCAACACCAGCGACAACCCGCCCGGCCAGAACGCCTCGATCAGGTCGCGGGCGGACTTCGGCACGGAGAGCACGAGCCCGTCGATCGTCGACCACGACCCGACGAGCACCGGGACGGGCAGGTCGGGGCCCCGCTGCTTGGCGTTCAGCAGGTTGCGCACGGCCGGGCCGCTGAACGCGTCGCATCCGATGCCGTAGACCGTGTCGGTGGGCAGCACCACGAGCCGCCCGGCCCGCACCGCCTTCGCCGCGTCGGCGAGACCGTCGGCGCGCTGGTCGGGGACCGCGCAGTCGTACGTGGAAGCCACGGGCGGAGCCTATGCGGCGGGATCAGGCGCCGTGCAGCGGGCGGCGGCGCGCGGTGGCGAAGCGGGGCCGCCCCGCGAGGTCCAGGTGCTCCTCGACGTCGGTGAGCACGCGGCGGCGGCGCAGCAGGGCCGGCACGGCCTCACCGTGCGTGTCGTCGTGCTCGACGGCGAGCGCGCCGCCGTAGCGCAGCAGGGCGGCGGCCGCCGAGACCACGGCGCGGATGACCTCCAGCCCGTCCGGCCCGCCGTAAACCGCGGTCGGCGGGTCCCAGCCCGCGACCTCGGGCGGCAACGGCGTGCCGTCGGGCACGTACGGCGGGTTGCACAGCACCAGGTCGACGCGGGTCTCCAGCTCGACGAGCAGGTCGGGCGCGCGCACGTCGGCGGCGTGCAGCGTGACCGGGGTGCCGCCCGCGGCGACGTGGGCGGCCACGTTGCGGTGCGCCCACGTGAGCGCGTCGGGGTCCAGCTCCACGGCGTGCACCACGGCGTCCGGGCGCTTCGCGGCGACGGCGAGCGCGAGCGCGCCGGAACCCGTGCACAGGTCGACGACCACCGGGGCGGCGATGTCGGCGATCTCGCGCAGCCCCCACTCGAGCAGCAGCTCGGTCTCCGGGCGCGGGGTGAACACCCCGGGGCCCACGGCGACCTCCACCGGCCCGAGCACCGCGGTGCCGAGCAGGTGCTGCAACGGCTCCCGCTTCGCCCGCCGCTCGACGAGCTCGCGCAACGCCTCGAGCACCGGCGGGTCGACCAGCGGGTGCATCATCAGCTTGCCCCGGTCCACGCCGACGACGTGCGCGGCGAGCAGCTCGGCGTCGGCGCGCGGGGAGGCCACCCCTGCGTCGGCGAGCACGCGCTCGGCCTCGAGGATGGCCAACCGCAGCGGGGTGCGGCTCACGGCCGTGCCCCTCGGCGATCGCCGGTCATCTGCCCACGGCCTCCGCGCGTTCGGCCGCCTGCAGGGCCTCGATGACACCGTCCAGGTCGCCGTCGAGCACCGCGGACAGGTTGTGGGCCTTGTAGCCGACGCGGTGGTCGGAGATGCGGTTCTCCGGGAAGTTGTAGGTGCGGATCCGCTCGGAGCGGTCGACCGTGCGCACCTGGGAACGGCGCTGGTCGGAGGCCTTCGCGGCCGCCTCCTCCTCGGCGAGCGCCTGCAGCCGCGCGCGCAGCACCTCCATGGCCCGCGCCCGGTTCTGCAGCTGCGAGCGCTCGTTCTGGCAGCTCACGACGATGCCGGTGGGCAGGTGCGTGATGCGGACCGCCGAGTCGGTGGTGTTGACGCTCTGGCCGCCGTGCCCCGAGGAGCGGAAGACGTCGATGCGCAGGTCGTTCTCGTCGATCTCGATGTCGGCGTCCTCCCCGGTGTCGGGGTAGACGAGCACGCCCGCGGCGGAGGTGTGGATGCGCCCCTGCGACTCGGTGACCGGCACCCGCTGGACGCGGTGCACCCCGCCCTCGAACTTCAGCGCCGACCAGACCCCGTCGGCAACCGGCTCGCGGGAGCGCACCGACATCGTGAGGTCCTTGTAGCCGCCCAGGTCCGACGGCACCGCGTCGATGATCTCGGTGACCCATCCGCGGCGCTCGGCGTAGCGCATGTACATGCGGGCGAGGTCACCCGCGAACAGGGCCGACTCCTCGCCGCCCTCCCCCGACTTGATCTCGAGGATGACGTCGTCGCCGTCGTGCGGGTCGCGCGGCACGAGCAGCTCGGCGAGCTTGCGCTCCAGCACGGCGATCCGCTGGGTGAGCTCCTCGGCCTCCGCGGCGAACGACGGATCCTCGGCGGCCAGCTCGCGGGCCGTCGCCAGATCCGCGCGGGCCGCGTTCAGCTCGCGCGCGACGGCCACGATCGGGCCGATCTCCGAGTAGCGCCTGCCGAGCTTGCGCGCGGTGGCGGGGTCGGCGTGCACGGACGGGTCGGCGAGCCGCAGCTCCAGCTCCGCGTGCTCGGCGAGCACGGCCTCGACGGCCGGCGCTGTGGTCATGGCGGCTCCTCCTCCCTCGTCCGAACATGCCGACGGCGCCCATCCCCGCTGGAATGGGCGCCGTCGTCTCGGCTACTTCTTGTTCGCGGCCCGCTTGCCGTAGCGCGCCTCGAAGCGGGCGACGCGCCCACCGGAGTCGAGGATCCGCTGCTTGCCGGTGTAGAACGGGTGGCACGCCGAGCAGGTCTCGACGTGCAGCTTTCCGCTGGTCTTGGTGCTGCGGGTGGTGAACGAGTTGCCGCAGCCGCAGACGACCTGCGTCTCGACGTACTCGGGGTGGATGCCTGAACGCACGGTGGTTCCTCTCCCAGTGGCGCCGGGTCCCCGCGGCGCGAGGTGAACCGGAGCCGGAACGTGACTTGTCCATTGAACCATCCGGGCCGCCCCCGGATTCCCGTGGGCGGCCCGGACGGGGTGGTTGCTGCTAGTCGTTGTCGGGGCCCGGGGCGTTCTTCGCGACCTGCATCAGGAACTCGATGTTGGTGCGCGTCTTGCGGAGCCGGTCGAGCAGCAGGTCGATGGCCTGCTGGTCGTCCAGCGCCGCGAGCACCCGGCGGAGCTTCACCATCACCGCGTACTCGTCCGGCGACATGAGCAGCTCCTCCTTGCGGGTGCCGGAGTCGCCCACGTCGATGGCCGGGAACACGCGCTTGTCGGCGATCTTGCGGTCGAGCTTGAGCTCGGCGTTGCCGGTGCCCTTGAACTCCTCGAAGATCACCGTGTCCATCGTGGACCCGGTCTCGACGAGCGCCGTGGCGAAGATGGTCAACGACCCGCCGTCCTCGATGTTGCGCGCCGCGCCGAGGAACCGCTTGGGCGGGTACAGCGCCGTGGAGTCGACACCACCGGACAGGATCCGACCCGACGCGGGCGCGGCCAGGTTGTAGGCCCGGCCGAGGCGGGTGATGTTGTCGAGCAGCACGACCACGTCGTGACCCAGCTCGACCAGGCGCTTCGCCCGCTCGATCGACAGCTCCGCGACGGTGGTGTGGTCCGTCGGCGGCCGGTCGAACGTCGACGCGATGACCTCGCCCTTCACCGACCGCTGCATGTCGGTGACCTCCTCCGGCCGCTCGTCGACGAGGACGACCATGAGGTGGCACTCGGGGTTGTTGGTCGTGATCGCGTTGGCGATCGCCTGCATGATCGTGGTCTTGCCCGCCTTCGGCGGCGACACGATCAGCGCGCGCTGGCCCTTGCCGACCGGCATGACCAGGTCGATCACGCGCGTGGTGAGCTTGTGCGGCTCGGTCTCCAGCCGCAGCCGCTCGTTCGGGTAGAGCGGCGTGAGCTTGTGGAACTCCGGCCGGTGCTTCGCCGTCTCCGGGTCCTGCCCGTTGATGGTGTCGACGTGCACCAGCGGGTTGAACTTCTGCCGCGACTGCTCGCCCTCGCGGGGCTCGCGCACGGCGCCGGTGATCGCGTCGCCGCGGCGCAGGCCGTACTTGCGCACCATCGACATCGACACGTAGACGTCCGTGGGCCCGGACAGGTAGCCGGTGGTGCGGACGAACGCGTAGTTGTCGAGGATGTCGACGATGCCCGCGACCGGGAGCAGCACGTCGCCGTCGCGCACCTCGGTGTCGACGTTGTTCTGGCCGCGGTCGCGGTCGCGGTTGCGGCGGCGGTCGCGGAACCGGCGGCCGCGCCTGCCCCTGCCCTCGGCCTCCTCCTCGCCGCCGTCGTCGTCGGGCCGGTTGTCCCGCGGGCCGCGGGTGTCGGTGCGGGTGTCGGTGCGGTTGTCCGGGCGGTCCCCGCGGCCGCCGCGCTCGCCCCGGCCGCCCTCGCGGCGGGTGTCCGGGCGGGCCTCGGCGCCGTCGCGGGCGCCGTCGCGCTGCTCCTCGGGCGCGGCAGCGGTGGCCTCGACCTGCGGCTGGGACTGCTGCTGGGCCTGCTCGGCCTGCTGCTCGGCGCGGTTGCGCCGGCTCTGCCGGGAGCGCCTGCTCGGGGCCGCGGGCTCGGCGGTCTCGGTGGCCGCCTCGGCCGCGGGGGCGGCGCCGTTGTCCGTCTGCGCGGGAGCCGGCCCGTCGGCGGCCTTCTCAGCAGGCTTCTCAGCGGCCTTCTCGGCAGGCTTCTCGGCAGGCTTCTCGGCGGCCTTGTCAGCGGGCTTGTCGGCCTCCGGGGCCTTCTCGGCCGGGGCGGCGGCCTCGACCGGGGGGGCCGGGTCGGCGGCGGCGGGGGCGGACTCGGTGGCCGCGGCGCCGTTCACCGACGAGGAGACCGACGGCGCGCCCGCGGGGCGCGACGCGGCCCGGCGACGCCGCTTCGGGGCAGCCGGGGCGGCCTCGGCGGCAGGAGCGGCCTCGGCAGCGGGAGCGGCGTCGGCGGCGGGAGCGGCGCCGTTCGCGCCGGACGCCTCGGCCTTCGGGGCGGCGTCCTGCTCCCCGGTGCCGGGAAGGGTGGGCTGGGCGTCGGCGGAGCGCTTGCGGCTCGGCGGCGCACCCTGCTTCTCCTTGATGGCAGCGATCAGGTCGCCCTTCCGCATCCCGGAGATGTTCGGGATGTTCAGCTCGCCGGCCAGCTGGCGGAGCTCCGCCAGCACCATGCCGCTGAGGCCACCGCGCTTGCGAGGAGGAGTTGGGGCAGCCTCGGTGCTGACGAGATTGGTCTCGCTCACAGATGTCCTTCCTGACCGACCGGGCTTCCAGCCCTGGTCAGCGGGATTCACACACTCGCCCGGACGGTGTGCCGGACGACATGTCGGTCAACGGGTCGCGGGGATAGCGGCCGTCCCGACAGCAATGGGGACGATCGCCGCGACGCTCCGGGGAAGAGGCCGCTCGGGTCGGAACCGGGTCTGGCGCGATGGATCTGCGGATTCCGGCTCGAGTGGCCACGCGGATGCCGCGTGGATCGCCGTTGCGGTGCCGAGCGTAGACGGTCGGCCCTGACCGCGGCAACAACCCCCGGTCATGGCGCGCCGGGTGGCCGGGCTCAGCCCACCTCGACCGCGGCGCCCACGCCGTCGACGGGCAGCGGGCGGACCGTGAACCCGTGAAGGTCCAGGTCGGACGGCAGAACGCCGTCCTCGGTGAGGGCCAGCACGGTGGGGCCCGCGCCCGAGATCGCGGCGGGGATGCCACGCCGGCGCAGCGCGTCGACCAGGTCGGCCGACGCCGGGTACGCCGGGCGCCGGTAGTTCTGGTGGAGCCGGTCCTCGGTGGCCGCGAGCAGCAGCTCGGGCCGTTGGGTGAAGGCCAGCACGGCGAGCGCCGTGCGGCTGCCGGTGAAGGCCGCGTCGGCCAGCGGGACCCGCTCGGGCAGGAGCCCGCGCGTGGTGCTGGTCAGCGACTCGACCCCCGCGACGAGCGCCACCGGGTGGATGCCCGGGTGCGTCTCGAGTCGTACAGCGTGGAAGCGCTGCGAGTTATTCCCGGACGACTCCCACGCCACCACGAAACCGCCGAGCAGGCTGGCCGCCGCGTTGTCGGCGTGGCCCTCCATGCCGGCCGCGACGTCCAGGATCGTGTCGCGCTCCAGCTCGGCGTCGCGGCCGGCGAGCACCACCGCCGCGGTCGCCCCCGCGACGGCCGCCGCCGCCGAGCTGCCGAGGCCCCGCGAGTGCGGGATCGCGTTGCGGCAGCGCATCCGGATGCCGGGAGGTGCGTCCCCGACCACGTCCCACGCCGTGCGCATCGCCCGCGCCACGAGGTGCGCCTCGTCGCACGGGACGCGGCCCGCGCCCTCGCCCGACACCTCGATCTGCACGCCCTCGGGCGCCACCGACACCTCGACCTCGTCGTAGAGGCAGAGCGCGAGCCCGAGCGCGTCGAAGCCGGGCCCCAGGTTCGCCGACGAGCCCGGCACCCGCACCCGGACCTCCCGTGGGCGGCCCATCAGCGCAGCTCCAGCGCCGCGGCGACGGCGCCGGGGTCGATCGGCACCACGGTGGGCTCGGGGGCGGTGAGCAGCGCGCTGTCGGGGTCCTTGAGCCCGTGGCCGGTGACGGTGCACACGACGAGCGAGCCGCGGGGCAGCGTGCCGTCGGCGGCGGACTGCAACAGCCCGGCCACGCTCGCCGCCGACGCGGGCTCGACGAACACGCCCTCCCGCGCCGAGAGCAGCCGGTACGCGGCGAGGATCTCGTCGTCGGTGACCGCGGCGAAACGGCCGTCGGACTCGTCGCGCGCGGCGATCGCGCCCGCCCACGAGGCCGGCGCGCCGATGCGGATCGCGGTGGCGACCGTCTCCGGGGCCTTCACGGGTGCGCCGTGCACCAGCGGCGCCGCGCCGGCGGCCTGGAACCCGAACATCCGCGGCGGGGTGTGGATCAGCCCGTCGGCGAGGTAGGCCTGGTAGCCCTTCCAGTACGCGGTGATGTTGCCCGCGTTGCCCACCGGGAGGCAGTGCACGTCGGGGGCGCGGCCGAGCTCGTCGCAGATCTCGTACGCCGCGCTCGCCTGCCCGGCGATCCGGGTGGGGTTCACCGAGTTGACCAGCGCGGCCACCGGGTAGTCGGCCGTGGTCTTGCGGGCGAGCTCGAGGCAGTCGTCGAAGTTGCCGTCGATCTGAAGGATCTTGGCGCCGTGCGCGACCGCCTGGGCCAGCTTGCCGAGCGCGATCTTGCCGCGCGGCACGAGGACGGCGCAGGTCATGCCCGCACGGGTGGCGTAGGCGGCGGCGGAGGCGGAGGTGTTGCCGGTGGACGCGCAGAGCACGCCCTGCTTGCCCTCGGCGAGCGCGTGGGTGACCGCGACCGTCATCCCCCGGTCCTTGAACGAGCCCGTGGGGTTGGCGCCGTCGACCTTGAGGAAGACCTCGCACCCGGTGGCCGCCGACAGGTGCGGCGCGGGCAACAGCGGCGTGCCGCCCTCCCCGAGCGTGACGACCTTCCAGCCGTCCTGCACCGGCATGCGGTCCCGGTAGGCCTCGATCACGCCGGGCCACCGGGTGAGCTTCTGCGCCGCGGTCATCCCGCAACCCCCTTCCGGCCCAGGTCCTCGACCCGGAGCACGCTGTGCACGCCGTGGACGACGTCGAGCCCGGCCAGCACGTCCACCGTGGCGGCGAGCGCCGCCTCGGGCGCCCGGTGCGTGACGATCACGATCCGCGCGGACCCGTTGTCGTCGCCCTCGCCCGTCTGCCGGGCCGCGGCGATGCTCACGCCGTGGCGGGCGAACTCGCCGGTGATCGCCGACAGGACGCCGGGCCGGTCGGCCACCTCGAGGCTCACGTGGTAGCGGGTGCGCAGTGTGCCGATGGGCCGCACCGGCAGGCTCGCGTAGGCCGACTCCCGCGGCCCGCGCCCGCCGAGCACGCGGTTGCGGGCCACCGCGACGAGGTCGCCGAGCACGGCGCTCGCGGTGGGCGCGCCGCCCGCGCCCTGCCCGTAGAACATCAGCTGGCCCGCGGCCTCCGCCTCGACGAACACGGCGTTGAACGCCCCGTCGACGGCCGCGAGCGGGTGCGTGGCGGGGATCATCGCCGGGTAGACCCGCGCCGAGACCGACTCGGGCACGGTGTCCTCGGCGGGGGTGCGCTCGCAGATCGCGAGCAGCTTGATCACGCAGCCCATGGCCGTGGCCGCCGCGATGTCGCCCGCGGTGACCGCGCGGATGCCCTCGCAGTGCACGTCGGCGGCCGTGACCCGGGTGTGGAAGGCGAGCGAGGCGAGGATCGCGGCCTTGGACGCGGCGTCGTAGCCGTCGACGTCGGCGCTCGGATCGGCCTCCGCGTAGCCGAGCCGGGTGGCCTCCTCCAACGCGTCGGCGTAGCTGGAGCCGGACGCGGCCATCGCGGAGAGGATGAAGTTGGTGGTGCCGTTGACGATGCCGGCGACCCGCGTGATCCGGTCGCCCGCGAGCGACTCGCGCAGCGGGCGCAGCAGCGGGATCGCCCCGGCGACGGACGCCTCGTAGTACAGATCGACGCCCGACGCGTCGGCGGCCTCGGCGAGCGCGGGGCCGTCCTCGGCGAGCAGCGCCTTGTTCGCGGTGACCACCGACTTGCCGCCCTTGAGCGCCTCGAGCAGCAGTGTCCGGGCCGGTTCGATGCCGCCGATGACCTCGACGACGACGTCCACGTCGTCGCGGGTCACGAGGCCGGTCGCGTCGGTGGTGAGCAGGTCGCCGAGGTCGGCGTGCTTGTGCGGGCGGCGGACGGCCACCCCGGCCAACTCGACGGGCGCGCCCGCGCGGGCGGCCAGCTCGTCGGCCTGCTCGTGCAGCAGCCGCACGACCTCCCGGCCGACGGTGCCGCAGCCCAGCATGGCCACGCGGATCGGTTTCACGCCCCGATCCTCGCTGGTGTGCCCAGCCGGGCTGCACCCCGGGTGCGGGGTTTCACGCCGAGACCTCCAGCCGGAACTGGTCCTCCACCGTCTCGCGGCGCAGCAACACGCGCGCCTCGCCGTCGCGCACGGCCACCACGGCGGGCCGCGGCAGCCGGTTGTACGAGCTCGCCATCGAGTAGCAGTAGGCGCCCGTGGCGGCCACGGCGAGCAGGTCGCCGGGGGCGAGGTCGGCGGGCAGCCAGCAGTCGCGCACCACGATGTCGCCGCTCTCGCAGTGCTTGCCGACCACCCGCGACAGCACTGCGTCACCGCTGCCGTCGCGCTCGGAGGAGCGCGACGCGAGCCTGCAGTCGTAGACGGCGTCGTAGAGGGCGGTGCGGATGTTGTCGCTCATGCCGCCGTCGACGCTCACGTAGCGGCGCGTCGCGGAGCCGCCGAGCGGGACGTCCTTGAGGGTGCCGACGGTGTAGAGCGTGATGCCGGCGGGGCCGGCGATCGCCCGGCCCGGCTCCACCGCGATCTTCGGCACGTCCAGGTCCTCGGCGTGGCACTCGCGCTTGACGATCTGGCGCAGCTCCTCGGCCAGCTCCGCCACGTCCACCGGGGTCTCGTCGGCGCGGTAGGCGATGCCGAAGCCGCCGCCGAGGTCGAGCGTGGTGACGGCCTGCATCGCCTCGGCGCCGTGCTCTTCGTGCAGCTTCGCGAGGAACCGCACCACGCGGTGCGCGGCCACCTCGAAGCCCTCGGTGTCGAAGATCTGGCTGCCGATGTGGCTGTGCAGGCCGACCAGCGCGAGCCCGTCGGCGGCGAGCACGCGGCGCACCGCCTCCGCGGCGGCGCTCGCCGGGCCGCCCGCGATCGAGAAGCCGAACTTCTGGTCCTCGTGCGCGGTGGCGATGAACTCGTGCGTGTGCGCCTCGACGCCGACCGTGAGCCGCACCATCACCGGCACGACGACGCCACGCTCGCGCGCCACCGCGTCCAGGCGGGCGATCTCGTGGAACGAGTCGAGCACGATCCGCCCGACCCCGGCCTCCACGGCCGCGACCAGCTCGTCGAGGGACTTGTTGTTGCCGTGCAGCGCGATCCGCTCGGCCGGGAAGCCGGCCCGCAGCGCGACCGCCAGCTCGCCGCCGCTCGCGACGTCGAGGGACAGTCCCTCGTCGGCGACCCAGCGGGCCACCTCGGTGCACAGGAACGCCTTGGCGGCGTAGTGGACCGCCTCCGCGCCGAACGCGGCGGCGAACTCCGCCGCGCGGGAGCGGAAGTCGGCCTCGTCGATCACGAACAGCGGGGTGCCGTACCTCTCGGCGAGGTCGCGCACGTCGACGCCCCCGACCTCGACGGCGCCGTCGGCGCCGCGGCCGGCGTTGCGCGGCCAGACGGCGGGGGCGAGCTCGTCGAGCCCGGCGGCGTCCTGCGGGCGGGGGCCCGCGGTCTCCGAGGGGACGGTGATGCCGGCGTGGAGCGGGCCGGCGGGGTGGACGTTCATCGGGAAGCCTCTTGATCAGTGGTTCGGGTGCATCAGCGGGTGGGTTCGACGCGTTTTCGCGCCGAACCGCCGGTCACCGCCCGCATCCGGATCACATCCGCTCCGGCGCGCTGACCCCGAGCAGCCCGAGCCCGTTGGCGAACACCTGGCGCGCCGCGGCGCAGAGCGCGAGGCGGGCCCGGTGCAGGTCGGTGACCTCCTCGTCGCCCATCGGCAGCACGCGGCACGTGTCGTAGAACTTGTGGTAAGCGCTTGCCAGCTGCTCCAGGTAGCGGGCCACCCGGTGCGGCTCCCGCAGCTCGGCGGCCGCGGCGACCACGGACGGGAACTCGCCGAGCGTGCGGATCAGGTCGCCCTCGCGCGGGTGTTCCAGCAGGCCGTAGGCGTCGCCCGGCTCGATGCCCATCTCGGCGGCGTTGCGCGCGAGCGAGGCCAGCCGGGCGTGCGCGTACTGCACGTAGTAGACCGGGTTGTCGTTGGAGCGCTTGGTCCACAGCTCGATGTCGACGTCCAGGGTCGAGGCCACCGACGAGCGGACCATCGCGTAGCGGGCCGCGTCGACGCCGATCGCGTCGATCAGGTCGTCCATCGTGAGGACGTTGCCCGCGCGCTTGCTCATCCGCACCGGCTCGCCGCCGCGCAGCAGGTTCACCAGCTGCCCGATCAGCACCTCGACGGTGTCGGGGTCGTCGCCGGAGGCCGCCGCCACCGCCTTGAGCCGCGCGATGTAGCCGTGGTGGTCGGCGCCGAGCATGTAGATGAGCTTGTCGAAGCCGCGGGCCCGCTTGTCGGCGTAGTAGGCGATGTCGCCCGCGATGTAGGCGGGGCGGCCGTCGCTCTTGATGACGACCCGGTCCTTGTCGTCGCCGTACTCGGTCGACCGCAGCCACCACGCGCCGTCGGCGTGGTAGAGCGCGCCGGAGTCCTTGAGCCGCTGCACGGCGGCGTCCACCGCGCCCGAGTCGTGCAGGCTCTTCTCGGAGAAGAACAGGTCGAAGTCGGTGCCGAACGAGTGCAGGGTGCGCTCGATGTCGGCGAGCATCAGCTCCAGGCCGGCGCGGCGGAACGCGGCGTGGCGCTCCTCGGGCGGCAGCTGCGTCACCCCCGGCTGGGCGGCGACGATCTTCTCGGCGATCTCCTGCACGTACTGGCCCGCGTAGCCGTCCTCCGGCGTGGGCTCGCCCAGCGCCGCGGCGATCAGGGAGTCGGCGAACCGGTCGACCTGCACGCCGGCGTCGTTGACGTAGTACTCGCGGTAGACCTTCGCCCCGCGGGCGGTGAGCACCCGGCCCAGCGCGTCGCCGACGGCCGCCCAGCGGGCGCCGCCGAGGTGGATCGGCCCCGTCGGGTTCGCGGAGACGAACTCCAGGTTGATGTTCTGGCCCGCGAGCTCGTCGCCCGTGCCGTAGGCCGCCCCGGCCGCCAGCACCTCGCCGACGATCGAGCCCTGCGCGTCGGCGGCCAGCCGGAGGTTGATGAACCCCGGGCCCGCCACCTCGGCGCTCGCGATGCCCTCGCGCCCGGCCAGCTCCTCGGCCAGCCACCCGGCCAGCTCGCGCGGGGCGACACCCACCCTCTTCGCGGTGCGCATGGCGACGTTGGTGGCGTAGTCGCCGTGCTCCGGGTTGCGCGGCCGCTCGACCGTGACGTCCGCGGGCAGCGCCGATCGGTCCAGGCCGCGTCGCGTCAGCACGTCGGACGCAGCGGCACGGACCAGTTCGGCGAGGGCGTCGGGAGTCACCCGGCAAGTCTAGGCAGTGCGCTCACGGCGGCCTCATGCGCCGCACCTACACTGCGTTCTCGCAAGGGGCCGTCAGGGTGACGGTGCGACGACCCGATTCCGAGGTCTGGACTATTCATGGTCAGCGGAAAGACGAGCAAGGCGGCCCGCAAGTCCCGTCCGGTGGTGGTGGCCGCCCCCAGGCGCAACATCCCGTGGGGGCTCATCGCCGGCGTGACGGTGGTCGCGCTGTTCGCGGGCGTCGTCTTCGGCTACGCCTTCATGCGCAACGAGGAGAACAAGGCGCAGGCCGAGGCGCTGGCGCCGTTCACGCCCACCGCGGAGAACCAGGACCCGGCCGCCGCGATCCCCGGGGTCGTCGTCCAGCCGTTCGAGGGCGGGCTGCACGTCGACCGCGCCACCCAGGTCGCCTACACCTTCTCCCCGCCGATCGGCGGCGCCCACGACTACAGCTGGGCCACCTGCAACGGCGTCGTCTACGACGAGGCGATCCGCAGCGAGACCGCCGTGCACTCGCTCGAGCACGGCGCCGTGTGGATCACCTACAACCCGGACCAGGTCACCGGCGACGCGCTGGAGACGCTGCGCAGCAAGGTCGAGGGCAAGCCCTACACGCTGATGTCGCCCTACCCCGGGCAGGACCAGCCGATCTCCCTGCAGTCCTGGGGCCACCAGCTCAAGCTGTCCGACGCGAACGACCCGCGGATCGACCAGTTCATCCAGGCCCTGCGGCTGAACCAGTACCAGCACCCCGAGCCCGGCGCGAGCTGCAACGAGATCGGCCCGCAGGAGGGCGGTTTCCAGCAGGACAACCCGCCGCCGTTCCAGCCGGCCCCGGCCCCGGGCACGCCCGGCGCGTACCCGGAGACCGTGACGGGTGCGCCCGCCGGCGCGGTCCCGGACGGCGCCCCACAGGGCGGGATGGCCCCCGAGGGCGCGGCTCCGGCTCCCGAGGCCCCGGCCCCGGCTGCGGGATCCTGATGGCCGTGAGCGCCCCGACCGCGCCGCCCGACGCGGAGCAGCCCGCCCCGCGGGAGGCCCGCTGGATCCGCCCCGTGCTCGCCGTCGTGGCCGCCGTCGGGCTGCTGCTGCTCGGCGCGGCGGGCGGGCTGCTGCTCAGCGGGAACCCCGCGGCGAGCCCGCCCGGCGTCCCCGCGCTGGACTCCGTGGACGTCGGGTTCGCGCAGGACATGACCGTCCACCACCAGCAGGCCGTCACGATGGCCGCGTGGGAGCGCGACCACACCGAGGACCCGGTGCTGCACCAGCTCGCCGCCGACATCGAGGCCACCCAGACCGCCCAGATCGGGCGCATGCAGGGCTGGCTCGAGCTGTGGGGTGCACCCAGCCTCCCGACCGGCCCCCACATGACCTGGATGACCGAGGCGACCCACGAGCACGGCCCGATGCCCGCGGGCGGGGCCGCCACCATGCCGGGCATGGCGAGCGACGAGGAGCTCGCCGCGCTGCGCGCCGCGACCGGCCGCGAGCTGGACGTGCTGTTCCTGCAGCTGATGCTCCGCCACCACGAGGGCGGCGCCGGCATGATGCGGTACGCGGCCGAGCGGGCCGAGGTCCCGCAGGTCCGCAACCTGGCCGCGCAGATGCTGCGCTCCCAGAGCGCCGAGAGCGACACCCTGCGACGCCTGCTCGCCGAGCGCGGGGGGCAGCCCCTGCCGCTGTAGATCCGGGCGTGCGCTAGGGTTGGCCCCAACGCACGGCCCCCGTAGCTCAGGGGATAGAGCACCGCCCTCCGGAGGCGGGAGCGCAGGTTCGAATCCTGCCGGGGGCACCACCGCGATGACCACGAGAAACGGCCCCTCACCTGGGAAAACCAGGTGAGGGGCCGATCTTGTTGTGTCCGGCCGTCTGCGGCTGTGGCGAGCCGTCGACGGGCGTCTGTGCTGAATACGTGCTGAAGTTCTGCTAGCCCTCCCGGTAGCCGAGGGCTTCCATCACCCGCCGTCGGAGCGCCTCGTCCTGCCCGTCGATGCACTTGGCGTAGACCCGCAGCAGCATCTCGACGGAATGACCGGCCCACTCGGCGACCTGTGGGGCCGGCACTCCCCCGTTGAGCCACGTCGACACGCACGCGTGCCGCAGCGTGTAGGGCGTCGCCGCCAACGGGCCGGCCAGCACCTCGGGAGTGAAGGTCGCTCGGCGAGCGGCTCGCCACACCCGCATGTAGGTCAGCTTCGGCAACTCGTCGGCCCGCTCCCCCACGAACAGCCGCCCATCAGGTCCGGTCCCGAACTGAGCGATATGGGCATGAAGCAACGCCGTGAGTTCCGGCGGGCATGGACCGTGCGTCCCTCACCGCGCTCGCGGTTCTTGAGCTGCCGACGATCACGGGGGCGCCCGTCGTTGGTCCAGTGCGAGCCGGCGTGTGGCGTGGACTCCTCGAGGTAGATCTCACCCCACCCCTCTGCCGGCAGGGCGAGGTTCCGTTTGCTGACGTTGGCGGCTTCCTCCGGCCGCAAGGCCGCAAAGTAGATCAACGCGAAGAAGGCCACGAGGCGCGGCCCGCTGCGTTGCACGCCGCGGACCGCCTGGAGCAACGAGCGGGCCTGCACCGGGTTCACCACTGAGCGTCGATCGACGGCAACAGATGGCCTCGGTGGCTTCCACTTGCCCTTCATCGACGGCAATGGGTTCGAGTCGAGCAGGCCGCGCTCCACGGCGTACTCAGCGACGTTGTACAGCACACGCCGTCGCTTGCTGACCACGCTCGCCGCGGCTGGCCGGCCGTCGAGGCGGACGGCAATCGTGGTCAGCACTCGGCGCAGCACATCGGGCTTGGCCAGGTGCCTGACTGGGAGCGAGTGCCGTCGAACCCAGTCGAGCACGTCTCGTACCTCGCTGGGGCTCTCGTCGCGTCGAAGTGTGTTGAAGGCGTACAGGTGGAGGGCGCGCCGCAGTTCCGGTCCAGCGGGCTCACCGGGGCGCCCGGCGGCGAGCATGGCGGGAGTGATCGCCGTCAGGGCCTCGCTGAGGCTGCGCCGGTACGTCGCCGCAGCGAGCGGCCACTTCATGTCGATGTAGTCACACGCGAATGGGAGCCAAACGCTCCCCGAGTTCGCGCCGCTCCTCGAATCCTTCGCCCGCAGCATCGAGATCGGGCGACCGGATCCGATGTCGAACGCCTCCCCTTTGCGGGCGGCGGTGACCAGGTCGGAACGGAAACTGTCGGCCAGAGCGCTGGTGGCGAACGTCACGCGATGGCGCTTGCCTGCCGTAGCCCACCGCACGGTGTACGTAGTGCCGCGCTTCCCGTTGTATACGTCGATCTTCCAGATCCGAACGTCGTAGGTGGTGGGCATCAGGCAGCAGCCTCTTCCAGGCTGTCGAGCCAGCGCTCGAAGTCGGCGCGGCGGATGCGGATCTCACCGTTCGGCAGCTTGAGGCAGCGGGGGGCGCGCCCTTTGGCGCGCCACTCGTAGAAGGTGGATCGGGAGATGCCCAGCTCGGCGCAGACCTCCTGGACGGTGAGCCGGGCACGGCTGGCGGGTGGGGTGCTCACGTTGGCTTCTCCGTGGATCGAGGCTGGAACAGGTGGGGGGCGTGTGCGGAGGGTGACGGCGGCTGGCGGCGGCCGGGACGTGGTCTGGTGGGGGTCTGCTGGTGTGGTGTGTGGGAGGCGGCGAGCGGCGGTTCAAACCCGCAAACCCGCAGAAACCCGCTCTGACCTGGCGTTTCGGGGTTGCGGTTTGAGCTGGGAGGGGTGGGTGCCAAACCCGCAAACCGCGCGGTTTGCGGGTTTGCGGGTCTGCCCCCCGAGTCAAACCGCAAGATCGACTTGTGGTGTTTGTGCTGGTCACTGCCCTGTTCCAGCGGTTTGCGGGTTTGCGAGGTTTCTTTCGGGGTTCTGGGAAGTTCGGGGTTCGGCGGGTCGGTGCTCGACCCAGTAGGAGCGGCCGTGGTTGTGCGGGTTGGTGACGCTGCGTAGAACGACG
>NZ_DATGOP010000066.1:0-26345 GCF_035305885.1 Pseudonocardia sp. | reverse complement strand
GCCCGCGTGCTGCGCGGCACCCCCGGCGCGGTCGTGGCCGGCGCGGCGTCGGGTTTCATGAACGTCACCGCGGGCGTCGGTGGCCCGGCGATCAGCCTGTACGGGCTGTCCACCGGGTGGCCGCACGCCCCGTTCGTCGCGACCGTGCAGCTGTACTTCGTGGTGCTCAACGGGGCGTCGATCGTGGCGAAGGGCTGGCCGGTCCTCGCACCCGCCGTCTGGGTCGTCGCCCTCGGCGCGCTCGCCGTCGGCGCCGCGGCGGGGCACCGGCTCACCCGGCACGTCCAGCCCGGGCCGGCCCGCCTCCTCGTCGCGGGCGTGGCGTTGCTCGGGTCGGCGGCGACGGTGGTCAAGGCGCTGCTCGAGCTGGCCCGGCCCTAGATTTCCACGACAAGTCCCTCGTCGGCCGCCAGCACCGCCCCGCCGAACTCCGCGCGGGCCGCCGCGACCGCCCTCGCCCGGTCGTTGCCCGGCCAGAAGTGGGTGAGCAGCAGCCTGCGGGCGCCCGCCCGGCGCGCCCAGTGCCCGGCCTCGGCCGCGGTCAGCAGGTTGCGGGGGTTGCGGTCGGTCTCGCCGGCGCGGTCGGTGGCCTCGACGACGAACAGGTCGGCATCACGGCCCAGCTCGGCCAGCGCCGGGTCCGGCCCGGTGTCGCCGGTGTAGGCCACGACCGCATCGGCCGTGCGCAGTCGGATGCCGACGTTCGGCACGAAGTGCGGCAGCGGCGTGGTGGTCATCGCGAACGGCCCGACCCGGTGGGTGCCCGGCAGCGGGTGCACGTCGAAGACCGCACGCAGGTCGACCTCCGGTTCCAGGCCGCGGAGCCGGTCGAGCACCCCCGGCGGGCAGTAGAGCGGCAGCCTCGGCCCGGCCGGGCCGCCGTACAGCCGGATCCGGAACAGGCCGTGCAGGTCGATGCAGTGGTCGGGGTGCTCGTGCGTGATCGCCACCGCGTCGACAGCGGCGTCCGGCAGGTGGGCGAGCAGGCGCGGCAGCGTGCCGTAGCCGAGGTCGAGCACGAGGCGGAAGCCGTCGGCCTCCACCAGGAACCCGCTGCACGCCCGGCCCGGCTCCGGGAAGGCGCCGCAGCTGCCGAGCACGGTGATCCGCACGGGTGCCACTAGCCGAGCATCTGCTCGACCCGGCGCGCCACCGCGAGCAGGTGCGGGTCGTCCCCGGGGAGAGCCTCCAGCGAGATCCCGATCGGCAGCCCGCCCGCCGTCACGCCCGCGGGCAGCGAGATCGCGGGCATCCCGGCGGCCGAGCCCGGGCCGGTGTTGCGGATCGTCGTGGTGAAGACCGGCACCTGCCTGCCGTTCAGCTCCGTCGTCTCGTCGTCGCCCACCGGCGGGGCGGGCAGCGGCACCGTCGGGTAGACCAGCGCGTCGAGCCGCTCCCCGTCGGGTCGCAGGGCGGCGCGGTAGGCCTCGCGCAGCCGCTCCCGTGTGTCGAGCGCCGCCCGGTAGACGTCCGCGGTGATCGCGCCGCTCGCGGCGAACTCGAGCGCGGAGCGCACGTCCGGCGAGGCGACCTGCGCCACCACGTCGGCGAAGGTCAGCTCCCGCTCCGGCCCGGGCAGCGTCGCGAGGTAGGCGGGGAGGTCCTCGACGATCTCGAAGAACACGATCGGGAACCCGCAGTCGACGTCGAGCTCGTGCGCGCCGACGACCTCGGTCTCGACCAGCTCGACGCCCGAGTCGGCGAGCCGGTCCAGCGTCCGACGCGCGCACTCGGCGACCTCCGGGTGCAGGTCGGTGTAGAAGCCCGCCCGGGGCACCCCGAGCCGCAGCCGGTCCGGCGCCGGGGCCGGGGCGTCGCCGGTGACGAGCTCGTCGACCAGCGCCGCGTCGGCCACGCGAGCGGCGAGCACGCCCGCGGTGTCGCGGGTCCGCGAGATCGGGACGATCCGGTCGCCCGGCCAGCGGCCCACGGTCGGCCGCCAGCCCACGATCCCGCAGTGGGCGGCGGGCACCCGCACCGACCCGCCGGTGTCGGTGCCCAGCGCGAGCGGCACGACCCCGGCGGCGACGGCGACCGCCGACCCGCCCGACGACCCGCCTGCCGAGCGGCTCGGGTCGTGCGGGTTGCGCACCGGGCCGAACGCGGAGTTGTTGCTGGTGATCCCGAGCGCGAGCTCGTGCATGTTGGTCTTGCCGATCACCGCGGCACCCGCGGCGCGCAGCCGCTCGACGGCGCGGTGGTCACGTCCCGGCCGCGAGCCGCGCAACGCCGGGGTGCCCGCCGTCGTGGGCAGGTCGGCGGTGTCGAGGTTGTCCTTGACCGCGAGCGGGACCCCCGCCAGCGGGCCCTCCCCCGCCTCCACGCGGTCGGCCAGCGCGAGGAACGCGCCGAGGGGCGCGACGTCCCGCGCCGCCGCGAGCGACTCCGCGATCACCTCCCGGGCGGACGATGCCGCCACGCGGGCGCGGACGTCGTGCAGGTCGCGGGGTCGGGTCGAGGAGGTCATGGCGACAAGCATCCCCCGGATCCGCGCCTTTCGGGGTGTGGGCATGCGGGCCGGCGAAGGAGGTGGGAGAGCAGCCCGCATGCCCGGCCCGGAGGACCCCGGGCTCCTTCGAGCCTGCCTGCCGGACGCGTCCGCGGCAGGGACTCCCACCGGTCGATTCCGCCGCCCCGGGCTGCCGGTCCCCGGCAACGTCGGAGGCTCAGGTCGGCGCCGCGGCGCGATCGACCGCCGCCGGGTGCCGGGCCAGCACCTCGTCGAGCCGCGACCCCACCTCGTGGCAGTTCGCGCGCACCACGTCCAGGAAGGCGGCGAGCACCGGCGACAGGTCGGCCGCGCGGAACGACAGATGCAGGTCGGGCAGGCGCACCCGCGGCTGCACGTCGCAGAACCACACGTCGTCGCGGTGCAGCAGGCGCATCCGGGTGGGCCCGAGCCCGACCCCGACCCGGCAGGCGGCCAGCCCGATGATCGTGTGGACGTCCCGGGCCGCGGTGGGGCAGTCCAGCGGGGAGGGCCCGGGGCCGAACGCGGCGCGCAGCGCGGCCACGACCGCCGGCTCCTGGTCGGCCGTGGCGACGATGAGGTTCTCCCCCGCCAGCTGGTCGAGGTGCACCACGTCGCGACCGGCGAACGGGTGCGTCCTCGCCACGACCGCGATGAGGTCGTCGGCCCCGATCGGCACCGTGACCAGCCCCTCCGCCCCGGCGCCGCGCGGGGCCCCGCGGCCGACCGCCACGTCGAGGTCACCGGCGATCAGCGCCGCCGCGCCGGCCGGGCTGCTCATCTCCCGCAGGTCGAGGCGGACGTCGGGCCGCGCGCGCTGGAACCGCCCGAGCACCCCCGGCAGCGGCGCCACGAGCGCCGAGCCGATGAACCCGAGCCGCAGCCGCCCGGTCTCGCCGCGGGCCGCCCGCCCCGCGTCGACGACGGCGCCGCCCATCTCGTCGAGGGCGCGCCGGGCCCGGGCGAGGAACGCCGCGCCGGCCGCGGTCGGGAAGACGCCCCGCGAGGTGCGGTCGAACAGCCGCTCGCCGACCTCCCGCTCGAGCGCGGCGATCTGCGCCGACAGCGGCGGCTGGGCGATGCCGAGCGACGCGGCTGCCCGCCCGAAGTGCTGGTGCTCGGCCAGGGCGAGGGCGTAGCGGAGGTGACGCGCTTCCACGGCGGCGACGATACGTCACAGATATCGCGCAGCGGTCTGTGAGATATGGAGATGGATGACGGGGGCGGCCGCCGGTGGGCTGGGCATCGACCAACCCACCGACGGGAGGACACCATGTCGCACTCCCCCGCCGTGGCCGTGCTCGTTCACGGCGCATGGCACTCCTCGCTGCACTGGGCGGCGACCCAGCGCGCCCTCGCCCACCACGGCGTGCCCAGCGTCGCGGTCGACCTGCCCGGCCACGGCGTCGGCGCGCCCGTGCCGACCGGCTACCTGCAGCCCGGCCAGCCCGGCTTCACCACCGAGCGGTCCGCCCTCGCAGGCATCACGATGGACCACCTCGCCGACGAACTGCTGGACCGGCTGGCCGACGTCCGCCCGCGCTTCGAGCGGGTCGTGCTCGTCGCGCACAGCGCGGGCGGGGGCCCCGCGTCCGCCGCGGTCGAGCGCGCGCCGGAGCTCGTCGACCACCTCGTGTACCTGTCGGCGTTCCTGCCGGCGGGCAGGCCGCGGTTCATCGACTACGTCGACGCGCCGGAGAACGCGGGCGCGGTCCACGTGCCGCGGGTCGGCGACGCGGGCGCCATCGGCGCCCTGCGGATCAACCCGCTGTCGCCCGACCCGGACGAGGTGGCGACCATCCACCGCTCGTTCCTCGGGGACTGGCCCGCCGACCGGCCGAACTGGCGACTGCTGCTGCACCCGGACGAGCCGATCGCGTCGCTGACGGCCCCGGTCCCGGTCACCGCGGACCGCTGGGGCCGCATCCCCCGCAGCTACATCCGGCTGACCGACGACCTCGCGCTCCCGGTCGTCACCCAGGACCTGATGATCGCCGAGGCCGACGAGGTGACCCCGGACCGCAAGACCGAGGTGCACTCGCTGCCCGGCGGCCACTCCCCCTTCCTCACCCGACCCGACGGGCTCGCAGCGCTGCTGGCCGCCACCGTGCGCCGGCCGTGAGCGGGTTGCTGCTGCCGGTCCTGTACTCGGGGACCTTCGTCCAGCTGATGAGCGTCACCGTCCTGCAGGTGGCGGTGCCCGCCGTCCGCGCGGACCTGAGCGCGGGCCCCGGGGCGGCGCAGCTCGTGGTCGCCGGCTACACGCTGACGTTCGCGTGCTCGCTGATCACGGCGGCCCGGCTCGGCGACCGCTACGGGTACCGGCGGCTGTTCGCCATGGGCATGGCGGTGTTCACGCTCGCCGCGGCGGCGGGCGCTGCGGCGCCGGACGCCTCGGTGCTCGTCGCCGCCCGGCTGGTGCAGGGCCTCGGGAGCGGGCTCATGGCCCCGCAGATCCTCTCGATCGTCCAGACCGCGGTGCCCGCCGCCCGGCGGGCCCGCGCGATGGCGGGCTACGGCGCGACGATGGCGGTCGCGTCCCTGGCCGGGCCCGTACTCGGCGGGTTCCTGCTCGAGCTCGACCCGTTCGGCCTCGGGTGGCGGGCCGCGATGGCGCTGACCGTGCCGGTCGGCGCCGCCGCGCTCGCGCTGGCCCCCGCCCTCCCGCCGGGCGGCGCCACGGGGGCCGGGCAACGGGTCGACGGGCTCGGCGCCTGCCTCAGCCTGTCCGGGCTGTTGCTGCTGGTGCTCCCGCTGACCGTGGGCGGCGACCAGGGCTGGCCCGCCTGGGTGTGGGCGAGCCTCGCCGCCTCCGCGGCGCTGTTGGCGGCGTTCGTCGCGGTGCAGCGCCGCGTCGCCCACCCGTTGGTGCACCGCGCCGCCCTCTCGGGGCGGACCACGCGCTGGGGGATCGCGGGGATCCTGCTGTTCAACGCGGGCGTGCCCTCGTTCGTCCTGCTGCTGTCGCTGCACCTGCAGGGGGCCCTGCGCCTCGGCCCGCTGGCGACCGCGCTCACGATCACCCCGTACGCGGTCGGGGCGCTCCTGGGCAGCGGCCTCGCCGAGGCGGCGGCGCGGCGGTGGGGTGCGCGACTGCTGGCAGGCTCCGCAGGCGCGCTCGGCCTGGTCGCGCTGCTGACCGCCGCGCTGATCGGCAGCCCCGGCCCCGCGCTCTGGGCGGTGCTCGCCACCGGCGGCGTCGCGTTCGGGGCGTTCACCGCGTGCGCGTTCGCCCTGGTGCTGGGGACCGTGCCGGCCGCGGCGGCCGGCTCGGTGTCCGGACTGCTGCCGACCGCCCAGCAGCTCGGCGGCACGTTCGGCGTCGCCCTCGCCGGCGTCGCCTACACCGCGCCCGCCGCGACCGCGGGGGCCGCCTTCGCCCACGCGATGGGCTACGAGGCGGTGGTCTTCGCCCTCGCCGCGGGCGCCGGGGTGGTGCTGCACCGCGCCGCCGGCGCCGGTCGGCCGCGACCGGCGGGCGGCTCACCCCGTCGCGGGCACGGTGAACACCGGCAGGCCGGGGCGGGGCTCGCCCGCGCCGAGCGCGTAGCCCCCGGGAACGGGATCGAGGGCGAGCGCGGGGAACGGCGGCCAGCGGTCGAGCAACCGCGCGAACCCCGGCTCCTCCGTCACGGCGGGCAGGGCAGCGGCCAACGCCGCCAGCGCGGGCGCCTCGGCGGGGCCGGCGATCGCCGTGCCGCCGACCCACAGCCGCAGCGCCCTGCGCGGCGGCGCCGGTTCCCGGACCGGGTCGACCACCGGCACGACGACCGCCCGGTCGCCGTACGGTTCGGCGCGGTCCAGCACCAGCACCGCGCCGGCGTCGGGCACCGGCTCGTACACCCCCTCCCCGATCGCCGAGGCAGGTTCGGCGGTGCCGTCGGCGCGGACCACGAACACGCCCGTCACGTCGACGGCGTCGCGCCTCGGGGCGAGATAGGCGCCGGAGAGCGGTAGCACCAACCCCGCGCGCAACTCCGAGCCGAGCTGCGCGGGCATCCCGGTCACGCCCACCCGCGCAGCCCCGCCCTCCGGCGCGGGTAGCAGCACCTCGAAGACCCGCAGCAGGCTCGTGTAGCCGGAGACGGTCGTCTCGGCCAGCACGACGGTCGGCCCGCTCGTGCCCGCGAGCACCCCGGCGTAGAGCAGGCAGGTGCGACCGACGACCGGACGGGAGCCGTCGAGTTCCCCGACGGTGTCGGCGTCGGGGTCGGTGAGCGCCGTCCAGGCCGCGCGGAGCACCGAGGCGTCCTCGCGCAGCTCGCCCCGCGGCTCGGCGAGCAGGTGTCCGCACGGCGCGGACAGCTCCGGGCGGAGGGCGATGACCGCGACCACCGCAGCGACCACTGCGGCGACGAGGGCGGCGAGGGCGGCGAGGGCCGCCGCGAGCCACGGGGTTCTGCGCACGGGCCGATCGTCACCACCGCGGCCCGCCTGCGGATCCGCAGATCTACCGAGCGGCCGCCCGCCCCGCCCCGGGACGACGGTCCCCCACGAGTCCCGACCGACGGCTCTGCCCCGCGGCCCCGCCCGCGGCCGACGATCGCCCGGTGCTGTTGCTCTCGCGGTGGAACGTGGTGATCCAGATCGACGAGGACTACCGGCGCACGCGCGCGGTCGCCCGCCTGCGCACGCGCCGCGGCGAACAGGTGGGCACCGGGTTCGCCCACCGACACCCGACCGGACCGGACGCGCCCGGCACCGGCGACGAGCGCGCCGCCGCGGCCGCGCTCGCCGACCTCGCCGACCGGCTCGTCACCGCATCGGCTGAGGCCGACCCGGCTGCGCCCGCCGGGGACGGGCTCGACGACGAGCCGGCCCCGCACGACAGCAAGCGCTGGACCGTGGTGGTCGACATCGCGAACGACCACGGCGCCGTCCGGGCCCTCGCCCGCCTCCACGACCGCACCTCCGACCGCCTCGAGGGGGAGGGCATCGCCCACGTCGTCCCGGTGCAGCGCCCGGCGTCGGAGCTGGGGGCGGGCCCGGCCACCTCACGCGCCCTGCGCTGCCTGGCCGAGCGGTTGGCCGCGGGGGCGGGGCAGCAGGCGGCCGAGACCCGGCCGCGCACGGTCCTCCCGGCCGCCCGTCCACCGCTTCTCGCCGGCCCCGCCAGGCGACCGGTGAACGCGGGCCGGGCCGCGCTCACCCGCTGAGCGGCGCCCGTATGCCCTTCGGCGAACAAGATCGGCGATACCTCGCACTCGGGTTGCAGATGCAAGACACGATGCAGTTTCATATGCAATTGCGACCACAGAGGGTCGCCGAACGAACATCAAGATGCCGGAGGGTGACCGGAGCATGCAGGACTTCACCGAGTCGGCGACCTCCACGGGGGACACCGCCTCTCTCAAGTGGCGCAAGAGCGCGCACAGCAACCCCAACGGCTCGTGCGTCGAGCTCGCCCCGATGGCCGATGGGCGGGTCGCGATGCGCAACTCGCGCTTCCCGAACGGGAATGTGCTGGTCCACACCACGGAGGAGTTCCGGACCTTCCTGCTCGGGGCCAAGCGCGGTGAGTT
This sequence comes from Pseudonocardia sp., assembly GCF_035305885.1. GTDB lineage: Bacteria > Actinomycetota > Actinomycetes > Mycobacteriales > Pseudonocardiaceae > Pseudonocardia. Next base: position 18,353 of record NZ_DATGOP010000066.1, on the reverse strand, counting down.
CGACGACCTCGCCGAGGGCGCTTAGCAACTCACCTGCCCGATCGGAGGGGTCGCACTCCCGCGTCCACCCGAGGCCGCGGCGCTTTGCCGAGTGGCCGCGCAGCGCGCGGGTCGGCGCAAATCGACAACGGCACCCCCGCGCTCCCGCGGAGGGAGACGGATCTCATCGGCGCCCACGCTAGACTGAATTCGCTCTGCACCCGGTCGACGTCGTAAGGTATGCAGCGGCAGGTCCGCGGCTACATAGCACGCGGTACCGTATGGCCCGATGCGCGAGATCCGAGGTCCTCTGCGAGGGGGTGATTATGGCCGACGGCCAGGAGGACGAGCCGACCGATGGCGGATTCGCCGAGGCACGGGGAGGCCCAACCGTCCTGCGCATCCTGGTCGGCGCCCAGCTCCGCCGACTTCGTGAGGCCAGCGGTATCACGCGCGAAGAAGCTGCTTATGCCATCCGCGGCTCGGAAGCGAAGATGAGCCGTATCGAGTCGGGCCGGGTCGGGTTCAAACCGCGCGACGTCGCCGACCTGTTGACGATGTACGGCGTCACCGACGGCTCGGCCCGCGACCTGCTGCTCAGCCTGGCCGAACAGGCCAACGAACCGGGATGGTGGCACCGCTACAGCGACAGCATGCCCGACTGGTTCTCCACCTACGTCGGGTTGGAGCAGGCGGCCACGATCATCCGCTGCTACGAGGCCCAGTACGTGCCCGGCCTGCTGCAGACCGAGGCCTACGCCAACGCCGTGATCAACCTCGGCGAGGCCGTCCGGCCCGACGAGGTGAGCAAACGCGTCGAGCTGCGGATGCACCGCCAGCAGCTGTTGTACGTGCCCAAAGCCCCCGACTACTGGGCCGTGATCGACGAGGCGGTGCTGCGCCGCAAGCTCGGCGGGCCCGACGTCATGCGCGAGCAGCTCGACCACATCCTCGAGGTCAGCCGGCGTACGAACGTCACGGTGCAGGTCGTGCCGTTCGAGCGCAGCGACGTCGCGGCCGTCGGAGGCCCGTTCACGCTGCTGCGCTTCGCCGAGCCGGACCTGCCCGACATCGTCTACCTGGAGCAGCTCAACAGCGCCTTGTACCTCAACAAGGACGTCGACGTGATGAACTACCTCCAGATCATGAACCGGCTGGCCGCGGGCGCGCTGACGCCCGAGCGGTCCACCGAGCTGATCCAGTCCGTGCGCGACGCGCTCTGACCGCGCCCCTTTCCCCGGTACTCCAGACGGCCCCGCCCACGACACCAACGGGCCGGTGGGCCGCTCCGTCGAGCGGCCCACCGGCCCGTGGTGGAGTGAGTGTGCGTGCGCCTACGGCTTGCGGCCGACGCCGGCCAGGGTGGGGAGGTCCTTGGGGTTGTCGCCCGGCTCGGGCCGCCAGTGCGGGATGGGCACGAGGCCGGGCTCGACCAGCTCGAGGCCGTCGAAGAAGCCGCGCAGCTCCTCCGGCGTCCACAGCTTGTACGGGACCGCGCCCGTCTCGTCGTAGGCCTGCTGCGCCCGGTTGAACGCCTCGTCCTCGGTGGTGGAATCGGAGAACGCGAGATAGCTGCCGGCAACGAGGTTGTCCAGGATTCCGGTCACGACCGACTTCGCCACGCCGTAATCGTTGGTGTGGCCGAGCACGCCGTTGATCGTGACACCGACCGGCTTCGAAAGGTCGAGCGTCTTCGCCGCCTCCCGCAACACCACTTCGGTGTTGGTGAGGTCGGTGTCGATGTACGCGGTGGCCCCCTCGGGAGTGCTGGTCAGCAGCGCGCGCGCGTGCGCCAGCACGGTGGGGTCGTTGTCGACGTACACGATCCGCGCGGCCGGATTGATCGACTGCGCGATTTGGTGCGTGTTGTCGGCGGTGGGCAGGCCGGTGCCGATGTCCAGGAACTGCGAGATTCCGGCCTCACCGGCCAGGAAGCGGACACTACGGCGCAGGAAGTAGCGCATGCTGCGCGCGATGTCGACGATTCCCGGGAAGACCGCGATGTACGCGTCACCGGCCTCTTTGTCGACGGCGTAGTATTCCTTGCCGCCTTGCCAGTAGTTCCAGATGCGCGCCGAGTGGGGAACCGACTCGTCGACCACCGGCCCGGCGCCTGAGCTCGTGGACTCGCTGCTCATGTCGTTGACGCACTCACTCTCTGTGTCGGTAGGCCTCCCAGAGAGTACATGATCACACGTCTCGATGTCCCGTCGGGAGCCTTCGGTGACGAAAAATGCTACTCACGCCGCGACTCCGGATGCCATCCCGGGGCACCCGGAGCGCCGATACGAATGGCGTCCCGACCGTTTGCGCAGGTGAGCGGCGACTTGTCCATTCCGGACCCCGCGACGGCGCTCGCGCACGTCACTCGTCCGCGTGACGGAACGCCGAATCGACCGCTCTCAGCCGAAGGCGAAGAGCGGCGGGAGCGTCACCACGACCGCCGCCGCCCACGCCGCGAATACGGGAAGGTACCGGGTCTGCCACCGCTCGACGGCGAGGAACGGGGCCCGGCCGAGCTGGAACCGCGCCGCGAACCAGGCGGCCCCGGCGAGGTTCACGAGCAGGACGAGGTTCAGCCCGAGCGCGGCGAGCCGGTTGGGCGTGAAGCCGAGCTCGCCGACGCGGGCGACCATGGCCCCGAGCACCATCGCGTCGAGCAGGAGGGCGCTCGCCACCGCGAGCAGCTGGACGCGATCGGCCCGCCCCGCGGGCCGTGCCGGATCCCGGGCCGACAGCGCGTAGAGGACGAGGCCCAGCACGACCACCATGAGCGCGTCGAAGACGCCGAGCAGCTCGCGGTCGAACGCGGCGGCGGCGCCGCCCGCCACGGCGTAGGTGATGGCGGCGACCGTCAGCATCACGGCGAACAACGGGGTGAACAGCACCGTGAGCACCGGCGCCATGTTCTCCACGACGTGCTGCTTGGACTCCACCAGCCAGGCCGCCACGACCACCGCGGCGGCCGCCCCCGAGGGCAGCACCCACTCGGCGACCAGGTCGAAGTCGATGCCGATCGGGTCGAGGACCGCGCCGGTGAGCGCGAGCAGCACGCCCCCGCCGAGCGCGATCAGCACGTAGTAGATGACCCACTCGCCGGTGAAGCGGACGAAGTCCATCCGCCGCTCGTGCGAGCGCAGCGTGCCGTCCATGTACGGGTAGGCGACCGCGAACCACAGCGCGACCGGCAGGTGGAGCGCGACGAGCACCTCGGTGGCCGAGTCGGCCCGGTAGGGGTAGAGGTTCACCACGAACGCGGCCACCGCGAAGGGCGCGGCGGCGAGCAGCCACCGCCGGGGGTCCAGCCGCCGGGTCCATGCGAAGTAGCAGGCGAGGAACGGCAGCACCAGCAGACCCGCGTTGCGCAGCAGCCACCCCGGCTCCTCGGCGGGGAAGCCCGCCGCCAGCCGCGCGACCTGGGCGGCGACGGCCGCGCCCGCGGCCGGGACCAACACCTCCACCAGGCCGCCGGGCGGGCGCCGGGAAGCGTCACCGACCCCGTCGCCGAGCACCAGCTGCTTCCACAGCCGGCCGCTGTACTCGCGGGCGAACTCCCGCGCGATGCCGTCGACGTGGCCCATCCGCTTCACCGCGACGAGCAGCGCCTCGTCACGGCTGAGGTGCGCCCCGTCCAGCTCGGCGATCTGGTCGCGCAGGTGGGCCTCCAGCTCGTCGAGGTCCCGCTCGTCCACGGCAGGGGCCTTCGCGACGTGGGCGCGCCACTCGGCGATCTGCGCCTCCACCCGGTCCACGGCTCACGCCTCCCCGAGCGCGGGCATCAGGCCGGGGCCGCGCCACACGTTCCCGAGCGCTCGGGTGACGGCCTCCCACTGGCGCCGCTGCTCGGCGAGCGCGGCGAGGCCGGCCTCGGTGATCGCGTAGTACCTGCGGCGACGGCCTTCCGGCGGCGTCCGCCACTCGGTCGTCACGTAGCCGAGCCTGCCGAGGCGGTGCAGCAGCGGGTAGAGCATCCCGTCGGTCCACTCGAGCTCACCACCCGAGAGCTCGCGCACCCGCTTCAGGATCGCGTACCCGTAGCTCTCCCCCTCGGCGAGGATCGCCAGCACGAGCGGCGTGGCCGACGCCGCGACGAGGTCCTTGTCGATCTGCACCCGCGCCTCCCATGACTTGCGGCGCTATGCATAGAAGCACAAGGTATGAACCGCGGCAAGCCGGCCGTTCCTGCTGTTCGGCGCGAAGACGTGGCATCGTTCGAGCCCGCACGAGGGCGCGCACACACCCGAGGAGACCGTGGCCACAGGCGTCGACATCCGCGAGGCGCAGGCGCAGGCCGGGACGGGGCGGTGGTCCGCCCGCAGGTGGGCCGGCCTGGCCGGTCTGGTCGGGCTGGCGTGCGCGCTCTCGCTGCCGTTCGCCCCGGTCGAGGTCGACGTGCCGACCGTGCGCTGGCCGCTGGATCCGTCGGCGCCCCGGTCGACGCTGCTGACCACCACCGCCCACCGGCCGCTCGAGATCGACGTCCGCTTCGGCTGCGCCGTCGCCCGCACCGACGGCGTGGTGCTCGCCACCGTCCCGCCCGGCTCGCCCGAGGCCACGGGCCTTCTGGTGACCTCTCTCGACGGTCGCCTGCAGGTCAGGGCACAGGGCAGGCTCGTGGTCGACGAGCCCGTCCCGCCCGGGCCGTGCGAGTACCGGATCACGGGCGAGGGTTCGGGGCGGCCGCTGCTGGTCGCGGGCCCGCCGAGCCCGGCCACCCGGCTCGACCCGGCCGTCCCGCTCGGGGGTGCCACCGCCGACCCGGGCCGGTTCGCCGGGCCGGAGGACGCGCGCCTCGAGGTCGGCCGCGACGGTATCCCGCTGGCGGTCGACCGGGCGCCGCAGCTGCCCGAGGTCGCCGTCCTCGTCACCGACCTCACCCGGCCCGCGGGCCCGGATGCACCGCTGTCGGTCGCGCTGCGCCTCGACGACGAGTCCGCGAGCCGCCCGTCCCCGGCCAAGATCGTCCTGATCGCGGCCGCCCTGGTGGCGTGGGCGGCCGCCGGCGCCCTGCTCGCGGTCGCCGGCCGCGGGCCGCCGCGCGGGCGAGCGCGGTTCCCCCGGCCACGGGTGGTGGACGCCGTCGCGGTGGTGGCGCTCGCGCTGTGGCTCGTGGTCGCGCCCGCCACGGACGACGACGGCTGGTTCGCCACCCAGGCCCGCAACGCCGCGCTCTCCGGCGAGGTCGGCAACTACTTCCAGCTGTACGACCAGAGCTTCACCCCGTTCACCTGGGTCCACCGGGCGCTGTCGTGGTGGCAGCAGGTCGTGGGCCTCACCCCGGTCGTCCAGCGGGTGCCCGCGCTCGTCGCGGGCGTGCTGACCTGGCTCGTGCTGCGGCGCGTGCTGGCGGCGCTGCTCGCGGCCGCGCCCGGGTCGCGCCGGCGCGACGCGGTGGCCCGCGCCGCGCTCGCCGTCGCCTTCCTCGCCTGGTGGCTGCCCTACGACATGGGGGTGCGGCCGGAACCGGTGGTCGCGCTCTGCGCGGCGGTCGCGCTGCTGCTGGTGCTGTCGGGGCGGCTGTGGGCGGCGTGGGCCGCGTGCGCGGTCGCCGGGGCCGGTCTCGCCGCGCACCCGAGCGGGGTCGTCGCGGTCGCGCCGCTGGTGGCGGGGCTGCCACTGCTGGCCGGATGCGTGCGGGTCCCGGGCGACCGCGGCGCCACGGCCTGGCGCGCGCTCGCCGTCGGCTCCGGCGGCGCCACCGCGCTGCTGCTCGGGTTCGCCGACGGCGCGCTGCGCGAGTTCCTGCGCGGCCAGCTCGTGACCGAGTCGGTCTACCCGCAGGACGGATGGGCCGAGGAACCGGAGCGCTACGCGTTCCTGCTCGACCAGATCCCGATGGGCTCCTACGCGAAGCGGGCCGCGGTCCTCGCCTGCCTGGTCGCGCTCGCCTGGTACGCGGTGGTCGCCCTCGTCGCGCGGGCCCGCCGGGTGGCCGTCCCGCAGCCGCTGGCGGTCGCGGCGGGCGCCACGGCGCTGGGGTTCGCCTCGCTCGCGCTCACCCCGTCGAAGTGGACCCACCACTTCGGCTCCCTCGCCGGCGTGGGCGCGGTGTTCCTCGCCGGGATGCTCCTGCTCGGGGTGCCACTGGCCGCCGCTGCGTTCGGGCGCCGCGTCCCGGCGCGCGCGGTGTTCGTGGTCGCGGCCTCCGCCGCCCTCGCCGCCGCGCTGGCCTGGCGCGGGCCGAACTCGTGGCCGTACGCGTGGCTCGAGGGGATGCCGTCGGCGTACCGGCCGCCCGCGCCGGGCGGGCTCGCCCTCGACCGGCCGGTGCTGTGGGCGCTCGCCATCGCCGTCGGGGCGCTCGTCGTGGTGCGCCGGGCCGGCCCGGTGGAGGCGCTGCTGCGCGCGACGCCCGCCGTGCTCGCGCTCTCGCTCGCGGCTTCCACCGTCCACCTGCTCGGGACGTTCACCGCCGCGGCGGCCGCGGGCACGCCCCGCGACTCGGTGTGGGCGCAGTCGTGGGCGGGGTCGCCGTGCGCCGTGGGCGACGCGCTGCGGGTGCTCGACCCGTTCACCGCCCGCCCCCTGCCCGCCGTCACGCCCACCGGGCCCGGCGGCGCGTTCGTGGCCGGCGGCCACTACCCCGGCAGCGCGCCGCAGGGGTCGCTCGCGGGCCAGGTCTGGGGCAGCCACCACGGGCCCTCGCCCGACGCGCCGACCGGTGCCACGGCGACGGGCTGGTACCGGCTACCGGACGACGACGAGCCGGTGATGGTGATCGCGGCCGGCACCCTCGACCGCGGCAACGCGCTCACGGCGGTCTACGGGCGGGGGCAGGCGCCCGTCGGCGCGCAGCCGCTCACCGACGGGGTCGCGTCCCCCGTGTGGCGCACGTTCACCCTCGACCCGCCCGCCGAGGCCGACACCGTCCGCATCGAGGCGGTCGACGCGCTGGCAGGCACCCACGGGTGGCTCGCGTTCAGCGCCCCGGCGGCGGCGCGGCCGGTCCCGGTGAGCGAGCTCGCCCCGCCGCAGACCCCGGTCGCTCTGGCCTGGCAGGTGGCCTTCGGGTTCCCGTGCCTACGCCCGGCGGCGGTCGTCCACGGCGTCACCGAGCCGCCCGCGCTGGGCGTGCTGCGCGGCTCGCAACCCCTCGGCGGCCTCGGCGACATCGCCTGGCAGCCGGCGCGGGGCGGCGTGTTCGCCCAGGTCCCGCGCACCCAGTCGGTGCTGCAGCTGGCCACCGTCGCCCCGGCCGACCCCTACTTGCAGGTGTTCGTGTTCGGCTCCCCGCTGGCCCGCGACGCCTACGCCCTCACCACGCAGCCGCGCACGGTGGCCGGCGCGTCGACGGCGGTGCGGTGACTGCGGTGCGGTGACGCACGTCAGGAATGTGGCTTTCCTGCAGTCCAGGTTCATGAATGTGGCTTTCCTGACGTCCCGCGCCGTGGCTTAGGGTCGCCTTCGTGACGTCCCACGCGACCAGCCTGCGCGGGCCGGTGCTGGTCGGCGCCGGCGGCAAGGTCGCCGAGGCCGCCACCCTCGTGCTGCTCGCGACCGTGGTGCCGCGGGTGCTCGGCCCGGCCGACTACGGCCGGTTCTCCGTCGCGCTGACGGTGGTGACGCTCGGCTCGCTCGCCATGACGCTCGGCGGGGCGACGACGCTGTCCCGCTACGTCCCCGCCGCCGCGCCCGAGGACCGGCCCGCGGTCGCCCGCGCGCTGACGCTGCGGCTCGCCCGCAACCGCGCCGCGGTGTTCGCGGTGGCGGCGCTCGCGGGCGCCGGGCTCGCGGTGGGCACACCCGCGGTGTTCCCGCCACCGGTGGTGGCGTGCGTGGTGCTCGCGCTCGGGCTGAACGTGGCGGCGACGCTCGTGCTGCAGGCCGACCTCGGGCTCGGCCGGGCCGCCGGCTGGTGCCTGCGCTACCCGGTGCAGAACGCCGTACTGGTGGCGGTCGTCCTCGCGCTGCACGGCGGCTCCGGGATCACCGGCGGCGCGGTCGCGATCCTCGCGGCGGGCGTGGCGGGCGCCGCGGTCGCCGCCGCCGCGTCGGGGTCGCTCCGCGCGGCCCCGGGACGCCGCGTGGCCCTGCCGGAGGGCGCGCTGCGCTTCGGGCTGCTGCAGGCCGCGGGCGGGGCGCTGACCCAGTTCGTGCACCGCGGCGGGGTGCTCGCGGTCGTCGTGCTCACCGGGTCGGCCGTGCAGACCGGGTTCGCCGCGCTGCCGATCGGGATCGCGCTCGCCGCCACCTATGCGGTCGCGCAGCTGTTCACCGTCACGCTGCCCGCGCTCACCGCGCGGGTCGACGGCGAGCGGGCGCTGCGCAGGCTGGCCGGGCTGCTGCTCGTGCCGGTCGCAGCGGGCGCGGTGGGCGCGACGCTCGTCGTCGACGCGGTCGTGCCCGCGGTGTTCGGCGCCGCCTACGCCGACGCGGCGGCGGCGTTCGTGCCGGCGATCGCGATGGTCGTGCTCGCCCCGCTGAACGCGCTGGCGGTGCAGGCGAGCGCGCTGCGCCTGCGCCCGGACGCCGCCCTGTACGCGGGGCTCGCCGGCGCCGCCGCGTTCGTCGCGGTGTGCCTCGCCCTCGTCCCCGGCTGGGGTGCCGCGGGCGCGACGACCGCCGCGCTGGCGGGCACGGCGGTCACGGCGCTCGTGTCGCTGCTGCTGCTCCCCCGCGCGGCCGGCGCCGGGCTCGCCCTCGGCACCGCCGGCTCGGTTGCGGCCGTCCTGGTGGCGGCATGAGTCGGATCAGCGTCGTCGTGCCGACCCGCGACCGGCCGGACCGGCTCGCCGTCTGCCTCGCCGCCCTCGAGGCGCAGACCGCGACCGACATGGAGATCGTCGTCGTCGACGACGCCTCCCGGGACGCCCGCGCCGTGGGCGAGGTCGTGGCGGGCGCGCCCCGGGCCCGGCTCGTGCGCGGCGAGGGCCGCGGGCCCGCGGCGGCTCGCAACCGCGGGGCCGCGGCCGCGGAGGGGACGGTCGTCTGCTTCACCGACGACGACTGCGAGCCGGTGCCGGGGTGGGCGGCCCGCCTCGCCGCCCGGCTGGGCGAGGCGGGCGTCCACGCCGTCGCCGGGCCGACCCGCAACGCCCGCCCGGAGAACCCGTTCGCCGCGGCCGCGCAGACGATCGCGAGCCACCTCGCGGAGGCGTCGATCGACGCGGCGGGGCGGATGCGGTTCGCGCCGACGAGCAACCTCGCCTGCCGCGCCGACGTGATCAGCGCCCTCCCCTTCGACGAGCGCTACCCGCTGGCCGCGGGCGAGGACCGCGACTGGTGCGCCCGGCTGGTCGGCTCGGGCCGCACCCTGGTCTTCGAGCCGGCCGCGGTGGTGCGCCACCACCAGGAGCTCGGGGCGCGGACGTTCTGGCGCCAGCAGGTCCGCTACGGACGCGGCGCCTACCGCTTCCGCGCCGACCACGGCACGCTGCGCCGACCCGAGCCCCCCGCGTTCTACGCGGGACTGCTGCGGCGCGGGTTCGCCGAGGGCGCCGCGGCGGGGGCGCTGGTGTGCCTCGCGCAGGTCGCGACCGCGTGGGGGGTGGCCCGGGAGGCGCTCGCCCGCGAAGCCAGGTAAGGCTAAGTTACCCATCATGCTCACGATCCTGCAGTTCGACGCCGCCAGCGCCTCGGTGCTGCAGCGCCTGCTCGCGGCGGGCGACCTGCCCACCCTCGCGGCGCTGCGGGAGCGCGGCGAGTGGCACGAGCTGGACGCCCCGGCCACGCAGTTCGCCGCGGGCGCGCAGCACACCCTCTACAGCGGCGTCGAGCTGGAAGAGCACGGGCTGTTCTACCCGTTCCAGTGGTCGGCCGCCGAGCAGCGGGTGCGCTACATGGACGCGTTCCCCGCGCCCGCACCGATCTGGGAGCGCCTCGGCGCGCGCACCCTCGCCGTCGACCCCTACGAGAGCCGCCCACCCACCGCGCCCCCGCCCGGCGAGCTGGTCTGCGGCTGGCAGCTGCACGACCGGGTGGTGCTGCGCCGCTGGTCGTCCCCGTCCGGCGCGCACCGCAGGCTGGAGCGCCTGTTCGGACCGCCGCAGCCGGTGGACGAGGTGTTCGGCCGCCACACCGCCGACGAGATGCTCGGCCTGCGCCGCCGCCTGCTCGCCGCCCCCGGCCGGGTCGCCGACGCCGCGACCCTGCTCCTCGGTGAGCAGCCCTTCGACCTGGCGTGGCTCACGTTCTGCGCCGCGCACGTCGCGGGCCACCAGTTCTGGGACCTCTCCCAGCTCGACCCCGCCGGCCTCGACCCGGCCGCCGAACGGGTGCTGGGCGGCACCCTCGACGAGGTCTACCGGGCCGTCGACGCCGCGATGGGCCGCATCGTCGCCGCCCTGCCGCCCGACGCCGACCTGATGGTCGTCTCCCCCGTCGGCATGGAGGTCAACACGAGCCGGGCCGACATGCTGCCGGAGATGCTGCGCGCCGTGCTCGACCCCGCCCCGAGCGCGGACGCGCAACCGAACGGCGGTTCCTCGATCTGGCGGCTGCGCGCCGCCCTGCCCAGCGGGCTGCGGGCGAAGGTGGCCTCGGCGCTGCCGGAGCGGATCGCGCTCGACCTCACCTCGCGGCTGGAGATGCGCGGCGTGGACTGGAGCCGCACGAAGGCGTTCGCCCACCCCGCGGAGAACCAGGGCTACATCCGGCTGAACCTGAAGGGCCGGGAGCGCGACGGGATCGTGGCGCCCGAGGAGGCCAAGGACGTCATGGAGGAGATCACCGCCGGCCTGCTCACGTTCACCCACCTCGACGGCTCCCCGGTGATCCGGTCGATCGAGCGGGTCGCCGACCTGTTCGGCACCGGCTCGCGCGCCCACCAGCTGCCCGACCTCATCGTGAGGTGGGTCGACACCCCCGCCACCCGGGTCAGCGGGGTGACCTCGCCGCAGTACGGCACCGTGCTGCGCCACGGCGTGGGCAGCGGCCGCTCGGGCAACCACACCGAGGGCGACGCGTGGGCGCTGGTCGTGCCGGGGTCCTCGACGCCGGTGCGGCCGGAGCACAAACCCCGCCTCGAGGACGTGGCCGCCACGGCGGCCGCGCTCGCCGGCGTCGACACGGACCTCACCGGCCGTCCCCTGCTCACCCGCTGAGCCGCGCCGCCCGCACCGCGTCCAGGGCCGCCATGACCGCCACACCGTCCTCGGCGGTGGCCAGGGTCGGCTCGAGCTCGCCGCGCACGGCGCGGGCGAACGCCTCCAGCTGAGCGGTGAGCGAGGCGACGAGCGGGTGCGGGCCCCGCGAGGCGAGGCGGCCGCGCACGGCGGCGACCAGCCCGCCGCGGGACAGGCGCCCGACCAGCCTGCCGTCGCGGTGGCGGACCTCGATGCGCTCGCGGTACGGCCGGTCGGTCGCGCACCGGATGCGGGCCCGCGCCGCCCCGAGCACGAGATCGAACCCGGCCCGCTCCCGGCGCACGTCCGCGCGCCGGACGTCGGTGACGTCGGCCCCGGTGAGCCACCGGGCGAGGTCGACCAGGTGCGGGCCGAGGTCGGTCAGGGCATCGTCGCGGACGGTGTGCGCGTCCCACCCGGCGCGGCGGTAGGAGATCTCGCAGAACACGCCCACCTCGGCGCCGCGCGGCACGGCCTCCCGCAGCCGGGCCACCCCGTCGTCGAAGCGGCGGTTGAACCCGATCCACGGCGTCGGCTCCAGCGCCGCCAGCTCCGCGGCCTCCGCCACGTCGGCCGCGGGTGGCTTCTCCACGAGCGCGGGCAGGCCTGCGGCCGCGGCGAGCCGGGCGTCGGCGAGGTGCGCCGAGGCCGGGGTCGCGAGCACGAGCGCGTCGACGCCGCCTGCGGCCAGCAGGTCCTCCGCCGAGCGGTACCCGGGTACGCCCGCCGCGCCGGCGACACGCGCCCGCCGGGCCTCGTCCGGTTCCGCGACCGCCGCGAGCCGCACGCCCGCCGCCGCGGCGAGCGCCGGGACGTAGCCCTGTTCGCCGAGGCGGCCCGCGCCCACGAGCCCGATCCGCAACTCAGCCATCGTTCCTCCGATCCCGCACGTGGCGTGCCACGCCGAACGGCACGGACGCCACCGCCGTGAGGTGGTGCACCGCGTGCAGGCCCACGCCGAGCACCGCCTCGCCCACGCCGCGCCTGCGCGCGAGCAGCCGGTAGAAGTCGCGGTTCAGCCCGAGCAGGACCGCGAGCGCGACGCCCGCCGCGGCCGGCCGCCGCGCCACGACGCCCAGCGCGCCGACGAGGCAGGCGAGCGCGCTCACGCGGTGCCGCCACCCCAGGTTCAGGGCGGTGGAGGCGGTGCCCCCGTGCCGCAGCGCGAGCGCCACCCAGGGCACGCCGCGGCGGGCGAAGTCGGTGACCACCATCGACCGCAGCGTCCACGCCTTGAGGTGGGTGCCCTGGATCCGCGGGTCCAGCTCGATCCGGGCGCCGGCCGCGACGAGCCGGACACCGAGGTCGATGTCCTCCACCGACGGCAGCGGGTAGCGCCGCTCGTCGAACCCGCCCGCGGCGAGGAACGCCTGCCGGCGCACCGCGCCGAGCCCGGACCAGAACGTCTGTGCCCGCCCGGCGGCGTTCTGGTGGACGTGGTGGTGCAGCAGGTTGCGGAACGCCGCGACCGCGCCACCGCGCGACGGGGAGTCGTCGTAGGAGCCGAACAGCGCGGTGAGGCCGGGATCGGCGAACGCCTCTGCGATCCGGACCAGCGCGTCCGGGTGCACCTCGACGTCCGCGTCGACGAAGACCACGACGTCGCCGTGCGCCCGCCGCGCCCCCGCGTTGCGGGCCGTGCAGACCGGCTGGAACGCGGGCCGGTCGACGACCAGCACCTCGGCCGAGCCACCCGCCTCGGCGAGCGCCGCGACCGCGCGGTCGAGCGCGGCCCGGCACGCGGGCAGCGTGGGCGGTGAGTCGGTGGCCGGGACCACCACCGAGAGCGTGGTCATGGCGGGCTCCCGCAGGACTCGGTGTAGACGGCCCAGCGCTCGCTGCGGGCCACGAGGGTCACCTGGCCCGCGGGCCGGGCGGCCATCGCCGCGTGCAGCGGGCTCCCCACCTGCGCGATCGTCGTGCCGGGCCCGGGTGTGTGGGTGATCCCGCGCATCGGGACGTCGAGCCGGTAGGTGAGCGCCGGGCGCAGCTCGACGGCGGGCCGCACGGTGTCGATGGCGAGGTTCCCGCAGGCGAGCAGGCCCTCGCGGCCGCCGAGCGCGGCGGCGACCTCGTACAGCTCGTGCTCGGCGGCCGACCGCTCCGCGGCGTGCTGCACCTGCAGCGGCAGCCAGGCCACCCGCGGCGCCGCGAACGGGGCGGCGGCCGCGACGAGCGCGGCGGCGACCGCGGCCCGGCCGAGCACCGCCCGGGGCGCGGTCACCACCCACCCGACCGCGACCCCGGCCAGCACGCACAGCACGGCGGAGACCGGGGCGAGGAACCGGCCGAGCGCCGCGTAGCCGAACACCCCGGCCATCACCGCCACCTCGGCCGCCCACACCACCGCGCACGCGGCGAGCGCCGCGGGCAGCCCGCGGCGCAGGTGCGCCGCCCACACCACGCACACCGCCGCGGCCACCCACACCGGCGCGATCACGCAGGCGGCGACGTTCTCGATCGCGAGGATCCAGCGCTGGGTCGGGGTGGTGTCGCTGAGGACCTGCGCGACGACCGCGCCGCTCAGCGGGTCCCCGGACACCAGCCGGTCGCCCGCGAACCACAGCACCGGCACCGCCGCGAGGACCGCCAGCACCGCGGGCCCCGCCCACCACCACCGGTGGCGCAGCGCCCAGGTGAGCCACCCGGCGTACAGGGCGAGGAACGGCCACGCCTCGGGCCGGGTCAGCGCGGCGGCGCAGAGCAGCAGCAGCGCGTGCCACCGCCGCCCGTCGAGGTGCCGCTCCACCGCGTACAACAGGCACATCACGGTGAGCGGCTCGATGTTGGCCTGCAGCAGGTGCCGCAGCCACCGCGACTCCACGTCGGGGGTCAGCAGGAACGCAGCGGCGGCGACCACGCCCGCCACCGCACCGGCCGCGGTGCCGCCCCGCGGCCGCGCCGTGCGCGCGGCGAGCCGCACGATCACGACCACGCCGAACAGGCCGCAGGCCCGCGCGACGAGCGTCCACAGCGCGGGCGCGGCGTCGCCGAACAGCGCGGCGGGGGCCGTGACCAGCACCGGCAGCGGCTTCCATGCCACCGACCCGTCGGTCGCGAGCGTGCCGCGCAGCGCCTCCCGGCCCCAGATCAACCACACCCAGGGGTCGAAGCCGAGCAGCGCGGGCACCGCCAGCGACGCCGCCGCGATCCCGGTGCACCCGGCGAACACGGCGAGCCCCGCGTACCGGGGACCGCGCACGGCCGGCCGGGCGGCGGCGGGCACCGCCGGCGCTTCGGCGACGGCCGGGCCGCTCATGCAGGCAGGACGATCGGCTCGCCGCTCAACCGGACCCGGACCGTGTCGCCCGGCCGCCAGGACGCCCGGCCCAGCACCCGGCTGCGCAGCCGGGCCCCGCTCGGGAGCTCGAGCCGCACGATCTGGTCGTGGCCGAAGTAGGAGTGGCCGACCACGGTGGCCGTCGGGCCGGCCCCGTCGTCGACGATCTCGACCTGCTCGGGGCGCAGCAGGACCTGGGCGCGGGCGAGGCCTCCGGCCGCGGGGAACGAGCCGAGCTCGGTGGCGACGATGCCGCCCGAGACCGAACCCGGCAGCACATCGGCGTCGCCGAGGAACTCCGCGACCCACCGCGACACGGGACGCTCGTAGATCTCGCGCGGCGGCCCGACCTGCTCGATCCGCCCGCTGCGCATCACCGCCACGACGTCGGCGAGCGAGAGCGCCTCCTCCTGGTTGTGGGTGACGAGCAGGGCGCTCGCCCCGGCCGCGCGCAGCACGGCCGCGACCTCCTCGCGCAGCCCGACCCGCAGCCCCTCGTCGAGGGCGGCGAACGGCTCGTCGAGCAGGACGACGTCGGGGTCGACCGCGAGGGCCCGCGCGAGCGCGACGCGCTGCCGCTCCCCGCCGGAGAGCTCGTGCGGGTAGGCCGACGCCCGGCCGGCGAGCCCCACGAGGGCCAGGCAGTCGGCCGCCCGGCCCGGGCGCGGCCGGCCGAACTCGAGGTTCTCCACCACGGTGAGGTGCGGGAACAGCGCCCCGTCCTGGAACACCATCCCGATCCGGCGGCGGTCCGGCTCCTCCCAGATCCCGTCGCCCGCCACGAGGCGTCCACCGATGCGGACCGTGCCCGCGTCGGGCACCTCGAACCCGGCGAGCAGCCGCAGCAGGGTGGTCTTGCCCGACCCGCTCGGCCCGAGCAGCGCCACCAGCTCACCCGGGCGCACCCGCAGGTCGGCGCCGTCGACGGCACGGTGCGCGCCGAAGGACTTGGTCACGCCAGTGGCGTCGATCGCGAGCTCTGTCATGGCGCATTCAACTTAGCCTAAGCTCGCTCCATCTGAGCCTCGCTGAACTGGAGCGCTATGGCCGCATCCTCCCGCGGACGCCTGTGGTTGCTGATCGGTGTGCCGGTCGTCGTCGTGGCGCTCGTCGTCGCGTTCGCCGTCGCCGCCTTCGACGGCGGATCCGAACCGGGCGGGTTCGAGGCGGCGCCGCCCCCGGAGTCCGGCCCGACCGAGGTCAACACCGACGGCATCCAGTACGCCGAGACGCTGGTCGTCTACAACGGCCGCTCCCACTACGGCGACGAGCAGGTGTTCCGCGACTTCGAGGCCGCCACCGGCGTTCGCCTCGAGCTGCGCGGCGGCACCGGGCCGGAGCTGTTCGAGCGGCTGCGCCGGGAGGGCGCCGACACCCCGGCGGACGTCCTCGTCACCACCGACCTCGCCAACCTGTGGCGGGCCGAGGAGGCCGGCCTGCTGCAGGGCGTCACCAGCCCGAAGCTACGCGCGCAGGTGCCCGAGGGCCTGCACGACGAGGACGGCACCTGGTGGGCGGTCTCGACGCGGCTGCGGGTGCCGGTGGTCTCCACCGAGCGGGTCCCGCCGGGCGCGGTGACGAGCTACGAGTCGCTCGCCGACCCCCGCTTCCGGGGCCGCGTCTGCCTGCGCACGTCCAACAACGAGTACAACCAGTCGCTGGTCGCCGACATGATCGTCAAGCGCGGGCCGGAGGCGACCGAGGAGCTGCTGCGGTCGTGGATGGCCAACGAGCCGCAGATCATCAACTCCGACGGCGAGATGCTCGCGATGATCGCGGCCGGCGAGTGCGACGTGGGCCTGGCCAACCACTACTACCTGGGCCGGGCGCTCAAGGAGAACCCGGACTTCCCGGTGGCGCCCGCGTGGCCGGACCAGCAGGGCGCGGGCGCGCACGCGAACGTCTCCGGGGTGGGGGTGGTGGCGAGCTCGGACGCGGTGCCCACCGCCGTCGCGCTCATGGAGTGGCTCACCTCGCCACCCGCGCAGCAGCAGATCATCGCCGGAAGCGAGTTCGCCGCCAACCCCGAGGTCCCGCCGCCCGCGCACATCAGCGACTGGGCCGGCGTCAGGATCGACCCGATCGACGGCGAACGAGCGGGCCCGGCGCTGCAGCAGGCCGTCGAGATGATGCTGAGGGTGGGGTGGACGTAGCGACCCGTCGGCGCGGGTCGTCGGGCTGGGCCATCCTCGGGGTGCTGGTCGCCCTCGGGGTCGCCGGGCCGCTCGCCGCGCTGCCGCTGAGCTTCCTGCCCGGCGTCGACGCGGTCACGCTCACCCTGCTGCCGCCCGCGCTCGGCCGCAGCGTGCTGCTCGGGGTGGGCGTCGGTGCCGGGACGCTCGTGCTGGGCGGGACGCTCGCCGTGCTCGTGTCGTTCTACGACTTCCCGGGCCGCAAGGTCCTGGAGTGGGCGCTGGTGCTCCCGCTCGCGATCCCCGGCTACGTGCTGGTGTTCGTGCTCCTCGGCCAGTTCGGCCACGCCGACCCGCTGCACAGCAGCCTGTTCGGCGGACTGCAGCTGCCCGGCCTGCGCGGGCCGGCCGGGGCGATCGGCGTCCTCACCGCGGTGCTCTACCCGTACGTGTACGTGCTGGGGCGCAGCGCGTTCCTCGGGCAGTCCCGGCAGGCCCTCGAGGCGGCCCGCAGCCTCGGCCACGGCTACCTGGGCGCGGTGCGGACGGTGGCCCTGCCGCTGGCGCGGCCCGCGCTCGCCGGCGGGGTCGCGCTCGCGGTGATGGAGGCGCTCGCCGACTTCGGCGCCGTGAACCTGCTCGGCTACCAGGCGCTCACCGACGCGATCCACCGCGTCTGGTACGGCGCCTTCGACACGGCCGCGGCCCTGCAGCTGGCCACCGTGCTGGTCGGGCTCGCACTGCTCGCGGTCGTGCTGGAGCGCGCGCTGCGCGGCCGCGCCCGCTACCACCAGGCCCTCGCCCACGGCGACGCCGTCGTCCCCCGCAGGCTCACCGGATGGCGGGCGCTCCTCGCCTGCGCGCTGCCCACCCTGCTCCTCGGGATCGTGTTCGTCCTGCCGGTCGTCCAGCTCACGGCCTGGTCGGTCGAGACCGTCCTCACCGGGCGGGTCGCCGACCGGCTCGGCGAGGCCGCACTCAGCACGCTGCTGCTCGCCGTGGCCGCCGCGGCCGTCGCCGTCTGCACCGCCACCGCCGTCGCCTACGGGCAGCGGGTCGCGCCCACCCGCGTCGGCGCCGTCGCCGCCCGCCTCGCCGCCGTCGGGTACGCGGTGCCCGGCGCGGTCATCGCCGTCGCGATCTACGTGCCGCTGGTCTGGGTGGACCGGCGGCTCATCACGATCGCGAGCTGGTTCGGCGCCGACATCGGGCTGCTGTTCACCGGCACGATCCTCGGCCTGGTCGGCGCGTACGTGGTGCGGTTCCACGCGCAGGCCTACTCCGCCATCGAGTCCCGCATGAGCCGCATCCACCCGCACCTCGACGACGCCGCGCGCGCCCTCGGCGCCGACCGCGCCCGCGTGCTCACCGACGTCCACCTGCCCCTGCTGTGGCCCGGGATCGTCACCGCGGCGCTCCTGGTGACCGTCGAGGTCATCAAGGAGCTGCCCGCCACCGCGCTGCTGCGCCCACTCGGCCGGGACACGCTCGCGATCATGACGTGGGAGGCGACGAAGGACTCCCGGTTCGACACCGCCGCCCTGCCCGCGCTGCTCATCGTGCTCGTCGGGCTCGTTCCGGTGGTCGTGCTCGTGAGGCTGTGGCACCGGCCCGGCGGCGGCACCCCGCCCGTGCCCCGGTCCTGACCCCGGCTCGTAACGGCCTCGGCCGGCGCGCGAGCACCTCCCCGTCCGCCGATCGGAACTTCAGGAAAGCCACATTGCTGTAGCCCAGCTTCATGAAAGTGGCTTTGCTGAAGTCCGCTCAGCCCCGGCGCGGGAGCACCGGCGCGTCCCGGCCGGTGCTGATCTCCTCGTGGTAGTCGGCGTCGACGTTCACCGACCAGATGTCGTGGTCGGCGCCGAGGACGTTCTCCACGGCGAGCATCGCCGTGAGCAT
>NZ_DATGOP010000065.1:0-127317 GCF_035305885.1 Pseudonocardia sp. | reverse complement strand
GGCGTGGGCCACGGGCCCCGGCGGAGGCGGCACGGGCCTCGCGATGACGGGCGCGTCCGTACTCGCCGCCGAGCTCGCGGCAGGCGGCGACCACGCGGGCGCGTTCGCCCGGTACGAGGCGACGATGCGCCAGGCCGTCGCCAAGGCGCAGCGGCAGGCCCGCCACGCGGGACCGTTCCTCGCGCCGCCCACCGCGGCGAGGATCCGCAGGCGCAACCTGGTCTACCGGGTGTTGTCGAGCCGGGCGTTCCGGCCGGCGTTCACGCGGCTCGCGGAGAGGGCGGCGAGCTAGGCGGTGGGGAAGTTGTCCACATCGTTGTTCAGAATTCCCCAGTTCTCAGGTTGATCTCGGCGCTGTCTCGGGCCGGTGGGCCTCCTGGCGGCGCCCCGATCGTGCGGGGCCGCTCCGCACAGGTCGAGGGTGCCTCCGGGGTCGCCGCCGCGCGATCGCTGCCGCGGCCCTCGACCTGCGAGTCTTCACGGCTGCTACGGGCAGGCCTTCGCCGGGCAGTCCCGACCCCCGCTCGATTTCGGGAAGGTGGCCACCCTGCACCGCCGGGTTCCGCGGAACCCGAATTCGGGCCCCGAAATCGTCAGACCCGGGCGTCATCGTTGCCTCGAACACAGGTGATGAGGTGTGCGCGATACCCGGCGCCGTCGTTCCTGCGGCCTGCTCCTCCTGCTGAAGCACCACGAGAACCGGTGGTGGACGAGTTCCGCGGAACCCGGGTCAGACCGGCCGCTGACATGCGAACGGGGCCGGTCACCTCCACGGGAGAGAGGTGGCCGGCCCCGTTCAGCGGCATCGGGCGGCCCGGCCGGGGGCCGTGGCCCCCGGCCGGCTCGCGCCTACCTAGCGGTAGTCGCGCCCGAAGTCGTAGTCGTCCAGCGGCACCGCGGCGCCGCTGCCCGTGCCGAACACGTCCGGGCTGTAGTAGCCGTCGTCGTAGCTCGGCAGCGCGTAGGCGGCCGCGCGGGCCTCCTCCGTGGGCTGGACCTGGATGTTGCGGTACCGGTTGATGCCGGTGCCCGCGGGGATCAGCTTGCCGATGATCACGTTCTCCTTGAGCCCGACGAGCTTGTCGCGCTTCCCGTTGATCGCGGCATCGGTGAGGATCTTCGTGGTCTCCTGGAAGGAAGCCGCGGACAGCCACGACTCCGTGGCCAGCGAGGCCTTCGTGATCCCCATGAGCACCGGACGGCCGGAGGCCGGCTCGCCGCCCTCGGCCACCGCCTTGCGGTTGGCGGCCTCGAACTCGGCGCGCTCGGCCAGCGCACCGGGCAGGAACTCCGTGGAGCCCGAGTCGATGATCGTGACCCGGCGGAGCATCTGCCGGATGATGACCTCGATGTGCTTGTCGTGGATGTCCACGCTCTGCGTGCGGTACACCTTCTGCACCTCACGCACCAGGTGCAGCTGCACCTCGCGCGGGCCCATGACGCGCAGCACCTCGTGCGGGTCGGCCGTGCCCTCGAGGAGCAGCTGGCCCACCTTCACGTGGTCGCCGTCCTGCAGCGGCCGCTCGACCCCGTCGACGGTGGTCATCGCCAGCCACTGCCGCTTCGACAGCTTGTCGTAGACGATCTCCTCGCTGCCGTCGTCCGGCGTGAGGGTGATCTTCCAGAACCGGTCGCCGTCCTCGATGTGGATCGTGCCGTCCACGTCGGCGATCGGCGCCTTTCCCTTCGGCACGCGGGCCTCGAACAGCTCCGTGACGCGGGGCAGACCGGTGGTGATGTCGTCGCCGGCGACACCACCCTGGTGGAACGTGCGCATCGTCAGCTGCGTGCCGGGCTCACCGATCGACTGCGCGGCCACGATGCCGACCGCCTCGCCGACGTCCACCAGCTTGCCGGTGGCCATCGAGCGGCCGTAGCACATGGCGCAGATGCCGGTGGCCGACGCGCAGGTCAGCGCGCTGCGCACCTTGATCGTCTTGACGCCGGCCGCCACCAGCGCGTCGAGCGCCGGGTCGCCGATGTCGTCGCCCTTGCGGACGATGTACTCGCCGTCGGGCCCCTGGACGTCCTCGGCGGCCGTGCGGGCGTACACCGAGGTGCGCACGAACCGGTGCGGGATGAGCGACCCGTCGGCCAGCTCCTCGGTGACCGGCATCGTGATGCTGCGCTCGGTGCCGCAGTCGGTCTCGCGGACGATGACGTCCTGCGACACGTCCACCAGGCGCCGGGTCAGGTAACCCGAGTCGGCGGTACGCAGCGCCGTGTCGGCCAGACCCTTCCGGGTGCCGTGGGTGGAGATGAAGTACTCACCCACCGACAGGCCCTCGCGGAAGTTGGACTTGATCGGCCGGGGGATGTACTCACCCTTCGGGTTGGCCACCAGACCACGCATACCGGCCAGCTGCCGGACCTGGGTCATGTTGCCCGCCGCGCCCGACTTCACGATCGTCGGGATCGGGTTGTCCTCGGGGAAGTGCTCCTCCATGGCCTTGGCCACCTCTTCGGTGGCCTGCGTCCAGATCTTGACCATCTCGTCGTTGCGCTCCTGGTGCGACAGGGCACCGCGCTGGTAGCGCTTGTTGATCTGGTCGGCCTTGGCCTCGTAGGCGTCGAGGATCTCCTGCTTGTTCGGCGGCACGACCACGTCGGAGATCGACAGCGTGACGCCGGAGCGCGTGGCCCAGTAGAAGCCGGCCTCCTTGAGGCGGTCGAGCACCTGCGCGACCTCGGTCATGGAGTACCGCTCGGCCAGGTCGTTGATGATCGTGGCCTGGCGCTTCTTGGGCAGCTCCTCGTTGACGAACGGGTAGTCGTCGGGCAGGAGCTCGTTGAACATGACCCGGCCGAGGGTGGTCTCGGCGAGCCACGGGTCGCCCGGCTGCCAGCCGTCCTCGGCCAGCTTCGCAGCCAGCTCCGGCGGCGGGACGACGCCCTTCAGCCGGATCTTGCACGGCGCCTGCAGGTGCAGGGTCTTCCGGTCGTAGGCCATGATCGCCTCGGCCGGCGAGGAGAACACCAGGCCCGCGCCCGGGGCGTCGTCGCGCTTGCGCGTCAGGTGGTACAGGCCGGTGACCATGTCCAGGCGGGGCATGGCCAGCGGGCGGCCCGACGCGGGCGACAGGATGTTGTTGCTCGACAGCATCAGCACCCGGGCCTCGGCCTGCGCCTCGGCCGACAGCGGCAGGTGCACCGCCATCTGGTCGCCGTCGAAGTCGGCGTTGAACGCCTCGCAGACCAGCGGGTGCAGCTGGATGGCCTTGCCCTCCACCAGCTGCGGCTCGAAGGCCTGGATGCCGAGGCGGTGCAGCGTGGGCGCGCGGTTGAGCAGCACCGGGTGCTCGGAGATGACCTCCTCGAGCACGTCCCACACCTGCGAGCGGCCGCGCTCCACCATGCGCTTGGCGGACTTGATGTTCTGCGCGTGGTTGAGGTCGACCAGCCGCTTCATGACGAACGGCTTGAACAGCTCGAGCGCCATGCCCTTGGGCAGGCCGCACTGGTGCAGCTTGAGCTGCGGGCCGACCACGATGACCGAACGGCCGGAGTAGTCGACGCGCTTGCCGAGCAGGTTCTGGCGGAACCGGCCCTGCTTGCCCTTGAGCAGGTCGGACAGCGACTTGAGCGGGCGGTTGCCCGGGCCGGTGACCGGACGGCCGCGACGGCCGTTGTCGAACAGCGCGTCGACGGCCTCCTGCAGCATCCGCTTCTCGTTGTTGACGATGATCTCGGGCGCGCCGAGGTCGATCAGCCTCTTGAGGCGGTTGTTGCGGTTGATGACCCGGCGGTACAGGTCGTTCAGGTCGGAGGTCGCGAAGCGGCCACCGTCGAGCTGCACCATCGGGCGCAGGTCCGGCGGGATGACCGGCACGCAGTCGAGCACCATGCCCATCGGGCTGTTGCCCGTGGACTGGAACGCCGCGACGACCTTGAGCCGCTTCAGGGCGCGGAGCTTCTTCTGCCCCTTGCCGTTGCGGATGGTCTCGCGCAGGCGCTCGGCCTCGCCGTCGATGTCGAAGTTCTGCAGCAGCGTCTGGATCGCCTCGGCGCCCATGGCGCCGGTGAAGTAGTCGCCGTAGCGGTCGTAGAGCTCGCGGTAGAGCCCCTCGTCCGCGATCAGCTGCTTCACCTCGAGCTTGGTGAAGGTGTTCCAGATCTCCTCGAGCCGGTCCAGCTCGCGCTGGGCCCGGTCGCGGATCTGGCGCATCTCGCGCTCGCCGCTCTCCTTCACCTTGCGGCGGACGTCGCTCTTGGCGCCCTCCGCCTCCAGCTCGGCGAGGTCGGCCTCGAGCTTCTGCGCCCGCGCCTCGAGGTCGGCGTCACGCCGCTGCTCGACGCGCTTGCGCTCCACGCTCATCTCGTTCTCGAGCGTGGACATGTCCTGGTGCCGCAGCTCCGTGTTCACCGAGGTGATCACGTACGCCGCGAAGTAGATGATCTTCTCGAGGTCCTTCGGGGCCAGGTCGAGCAGGTAGCCCAACCGGCTCGGGACGCCCTTGAAGTACCAGATGTGCGTGACCGGGGCGGCCAGCTCGATGTGGCCCATCCGCTCGCGGCGCACCTTGGCGCGGGTGACCTCCACGCCGCAGCGCTCGCAGATGATGCCCTTGAACCGGACGCGCTTGTACTTGCCGCAGTAGCACTCCCAGTCCCGGGTGGGGCCGAAGATCTTCTCGCAGAAGAGCCCGTCCTTCTCCGGCTTGAGGGTGCGGTAGTTGATGGTCTCCGGCTTCTTCACCTCGCCGTGCGACCACTGGCGGATGTCCTCGGCGGTGGCCAGGCCGATGCGAAGCTCGTCGAAGAAGTTGACGTCGAGCAAGATGTGTCCTTCTCGTTGTCTCGGCTCTGGGCGGGTCAGTTGACGACGTCGTCGAGCGTCGTCGAGTCGGAGCCCGGCCGGCTGGACAGGTTGATGCCCAGGTTGGCGGCGGCCCGCTCGAGGTCCTCGTCGTCGCTGTCACGCATCTCGATCGCCGCACCGTCGCTGGAGAGCACCTCGACGTTCAGGCACAGCGACTGGAGCTCCTTGAGGAGCACCTTGAACGACTCCGGGATGCCCGGCTCGGGGATGTTCTCGCCCTTGACGATGGCCTCGTACACCTTCACGCGGCCCACCACGTCGTCGGACTTGATGGTGAGCAGCTCCTGCAGGGTGTAGGCGGCGCCGTACGCCTGCATGGCCCAGCACTCCATCTCGCCGAACCGCTGGCCGCCGAACTGGGCCTTACCGCCCAGCGGCTGCTGCGTGATCATCGAGTACGGGCCGGTGGAGCGCGCGTGGATCTTGTCGTCCACCAGGTGGGCCAGCTTCAGGATGTACATGTAGCCGACGGCCACCGGGAAGGGGAACGGCTCGCCGGAACGCCCGTCGAACAGCGTGGCCTTCCCGTCGGGGCCGACCATCCGCTCGCCGTCGCGGTTGGGCCGCGTGGAGGCGAGCAGGCCGGTGATCTCGTCCTCGCGCGCACCGTCGAAGACCGGGGTGGCGGTGCGGGTGCCCGGAGGCATCGAGTACAGCTCCTCGGGGAGCTTCTCGGCCCACTCGGGCTTGCCCTCGATCTCCCAGCCGGAGTGCGCGATCCACCCGAGGTGGGTCTCCAGGATCTGGCCGATGTTCATGCGGCGCGGCACGCCGTGGGTGTTGAGGATGATGTCCACCGGCGTGCCGTCCGGCAGGAACGGCATGTCCTCGACGGGCAGGATCTTGCCGATCACGCCCTTGTTGCCGTGGCGGCCGGCGAGCTTGTCGCCGTCCTGGATCTTGCGCTTCTGGGCCACGTAGACGCGGACGAGCTCGTTGACGCCGGGCGCCAGCTCGTCGTCGTCGTCGCGGGAGAAGACGCGGATCCCGATGACCTTGCCGTTCTCGCCGTGCGGCACCTTCAGCGAGGTGTCGCGGACCTCGCGGGCCTTCTCGCCGAAGATCGCACGCAGCAGGCGCTCCTCGGGGGTCAGCTCGGTCTCGCCCTTCGGGGTGACCTTGCCGACGAGGATGTCGCCCGGCTGCACCTCGGCGCCGATGCGGATGATGCCGCGCTCGTCGAGGTCGGCGAGGACCTCCTCGGAGACGTTCGGGATGTCCCGGGTGATCTCCTCGGCGCCCAGCTTGGTGTCGCGGGCGTCGATCTCGTGCTCCTCGATGTGGATCGACGTCAGCACGTCGTCCTGCACGAGGCGCTGCGAGAG
Source organism: Pseudonocardia sp. (assembly GCF_035305885.1). GTDB lineage: Bacteria > Actinomycetota > Actinomycetes > Mycobacteriales > Pseudonocardiaceae > Pseudonocardia. Next base: position 121,173 of record NZ_DATGOP010000065.1, on the reverse strand, counting down.
GATGATCGCGTCCTCGTAGTTGTGGCCCTCCCACGGCATGATCGCCACGAGGAGGTTCTTGCCCAGGGCCATCTCGCCGTCCTGGGTGCACGGCCCGTCGGCGATGACCTGGCCGGCCTCGACGCGCTGGCCCTCGTCGACGATCGGCTTCTGGTTGTTGCACGTGCCCTGGTTGGACCGGCGGAACTTGTTCAGCCGGTACGTGGTGCGCGTGCCGTCGTCGGCCATGATCGTGATGTAGTCGGCGCACAGCTCCTCGACCACACCGGCCTTCTCGGCCACCAGCACGTCACCGGCGTCGACCGCGGCGCGCAGCTCCATGCCCGTGCCGACCAGCGGGGCCTCGCTGCGCAGCAGCGGCACCGCCTGGCGCTGCATGTTGGCGCCCATCAGCGCGCGGTTGGCGTCGTCGTGCTCGAGGAACGGGATGAGCGCCGTGGCCACCGACACCATCTGCCGCGGCGAGACGTCCATGTAGTCCACCGCGGCCGGCGGGACGAGGTCGAGCTCGCCGCCCTTGCGCCGGACGAGGACCCGCTCCTCGGCGAAGTTGCCCTCCTCGTCGAGCGGCGAGTTGGCCTGCGCGACGACGAAGCGGTCCTCCTCGTCGGCGGTGAGGTAGTCGATCTGGTCGGTGACCCGGCCGTTCTCCACCTTGCGGTACGGCGTCTGGATGAAGCCGAACGGGTTGACCTGCGCGTAGGTGGACAGCGACCCGATCAGGCCGATGTTCGGACCCTCGGGGGTCTCGATCGGGCACATGCGGCCGTAGTGGCTGGGGTGCACGTCGCGCACCTCCATGCCGGCCCGCTCCCGGGACAGACCGCCCGGGCCCAGCGCGTTGAGCCGGCGCTTGTGCGTCAGCCCCGCGAGCGGGTTGTGCTGGTCCATGAACTGGGACAGCTGCGAGGTGCCGAAGAACTCCTTGATCGCCGCCACGACCGGGCGGATGTTGATCAGGGTCTGCGGCGTGATGGCCTCGACGTCCTGCGTGGTCATGCGCTCGCGGACGACGCGCTCCATGCGGGACAGGCCGACGCGGACCTGGTTCTGGATCAGCTCGCCGACGGTGCGGATGCGCCGGTTGCCGAAGTGGTCGATGTCGTCGACCTCGACCGGGATCTCCTTGTCGCCGACCCGCATCGTGGTCTCGCCGGCGTGCAGCCGGACCAGGTACTCGATGGTGGTGGCGATGTCCTCCTCGGTGAGGATGCCCACCGAGAGGTCGATGTCCAGGCCGAGCTTCTTGTTGGCCTTGTAGCGGCCGACCTTGGCCAGGTCGTAGCGCTTGTCCTTGAAGAACAGGTTCTCGAGCAGCGTCTGGGCGCTCTCGCGCGTGGGCGGCTCGCCCGGGCGCAGCTTGCGGTAGATGTCGAGCAGCGCCTCGTCCTGGCCCGCGGTGTGGTCCTTCTCCAGCGTGGCGAGGACGGTCTCGGAGAACCCGAACCGCTCCCGGATCTGCTCGTTGGTCCAGCCCAGCGCCTTGAGCAGCACGGTGACCGGCTGACGGCGCTTGCGGTCGATGCGGACGCCGACGGTGTCGCGCTTGTCGACGTCGAACTCCAGCCACGCGCCGCGGCTCGGGATGATCTTGACCGAGTAGACGTCCTTCTCGGTGGTCTTGTCGATGGTGTGGTCGAAGTAGATGCCGGGCGACCGCACCAGCTGGGACACGACGACGCGCTCGGTGCCGTTGATGATGAACGTGCCCTTGTCCGTCATCATCGGGAAGTCACCCATGAACACCGTCTGGCTCTTGATCTCGCCGGTGGTGTTGTTGGTGAACTCCGCCGTGACGAACAGCGGGGCGGCGTAGGTCATGTCCTTGTCCCGGCACTCCTCGACGGAGGCCTTGACCTCGTCGAAGCGGGGGTCGGAGAAGGACAGGGACATCGAGCCCGAGAAGTCCTCGATCGGGGAGATCTCCTGCAGGATCTCCTCGAGCCCGCCGACCGGGTTCTCGTCGCCTGCGTCGATCCGGCGCTGGAACCACTCCTCCGAACCGATCAGCCACTGGAAGGACTGGATCTGGATGTCGAGGAGGTCGGGCACCTCGAGCGGCTCACGGATCTTCGCGAAGCTGACCCGGGTGGGCGCACCGGGGAAGTTCGGGTTGGCCGAGACGGCAGCGGGGGTCGCGAGGGGGCTGGTGGCGCGGGACGAAGCCAAGATGCGTCCTTCCGAGAACTGCGCTCTCGTCTGGCGGGCACCGGCATCCACGCGCTACCGTCTGCTCGTCCGCCCCGGGCGGGAGGTCCGGGGCGAACGGGCTCGCGGACTGGCGGGATGCGGCGCACGCCGTCTGTTGTCATGACGCGGCCATCGCCAGACGCACGTGGGCCCTGAAGGGACACCCTGGAGCGGGAGGACTCCTCGGACGCGCGCGGCTGGACGAGGGCAGCGCAAAGAGGCAGTCTAGCTGCAAATGCAGCCGCTGTCGAGACAGGTCGCCGAGACAACCATCGAGACCTAAGAGTGACTTGACGAGCGCGCCCCGTCAAGACTCTACGCGCCGGTAAGTGGTCCTTTTCGCGGGACGAACGGCACGGAGGGGCTCATCTAGCGGGCAAGTTGCCGCTCACCGACGGCCCCCCGCCCGTTGGGGTGATCTTCGGACGGGCCGCGTGGCCCGGGCACCGCCGCCCGCGCCGTCACCGCTCCGTCGCCGGACCGTGCCCACCCCGTCACCTCGGACACCCGACTCCCGGTCAGGCGGGCGCCGCCCCGCTTGACACCCCCGCGCGGCCGAGCTGACGATCAGCCGGCCGGGGGCGAGCTGGGGAGGACGAAGGTGTCCACGACGAGCATCTACGACGAACGTCCGTGGCTGGCGCGCTACGAGGAGGGCCAGCCGCACGACCTGGAGCTCGAGCACACCGACGCGCTGTCGATGTTCCGGGCGGCGCTGGAGCGCAATCCCGACGGCGACGCGCTGCGCTACTTCGACGGCCGCATCACCGTGCGCGAGCTCGACGAGCTGTCCGACGCGTTCGCGGTGGGCCTGCTCGACGCCGGCCTCACCGCGGGCGACCGGGTGGCGTTGTACCTGCAGAACGTGCCGCAGTTCGTCATCGGGCTGCTCGGCACGTGGAAGGCGGGCGGCATCGCGGTGCCGATCAACCCGATGAACCGCGCCCGGGAGCTGGAGCTGCTGCTCACCGACTCCGGCGCCCGGGTGCTGGTGTGCCTGCAGAGCCTGTACCGCGACGTCGCGGGCGAGGTGGTCGGGCGCACCGGCGTGCAGACCGTCGTCACCACCTCCGAGCTGGAGTACCAGACCCGCAACGACCCGCGGGCCTTCGGCGGGTCCGAGCGCATCGACGTGCCCGGCACGGTCGACATGGGCGAGCTGATCGCCCGCTTCCGCGGGCAGTCGCCGCCGCCGGTGTCGCTGTCGCTCGACGACGTCGCCTTCCTCACCTACACGTCGGGCACGACCGGCCCGCCGAAGGGCGCCATGAACACCCACCGCAACGTGGTGTTCAACAGCCAGGCCTACCGGCAGTGGTGCCACCTCACGCCCGACGACGTGGTGCTCGGGGTGGCGCCGCTGTTCCACATCACGGGGCTGATCGCGGGCGTCACCACGGCGCTGCTGCTCGGCGCGCCGCTCGTGCTGTTCCACCGGTTCGAGCCGTCGCTCGCGATCGACGTGATCCGCGAGGAGCGCCCGACGTTCACCGTCGGCTCGATCACGGTGTTCATCGCGCTGATGAACGCCCCGAACGCCGAGCGCGACGCGCTCGCGTCGCTCACGAAGATCTGGTCCGGCGGCGCGCCCATCCCGCCGTCGACGGTGAAGGCGTTCGCGGCGGCGTTCGGCCAGTACATCCACAACATCTACGGGCTCACCGAGACCACGTCGCCCTCGCACGGCGTGCCGCGGGGCGTCGAGGCCCCCGTCGACGACGCCTCCGGGGCGCTGTCGGTCGGGGTGCCGATCTACTCGACCGTCGTGCGCATCCTCGGCGACGACGGCGAGGAGCTGCCGCCCGGCGAGATCGGCGAGATCGTGACGAGCGGCCCGCAGGTCGTGTCGGGGTACTGGAACAAGCCGGAGGAGACCGAGCGCGCGATCCCCGGCGGGGCGCTGCACACCGGCGACGTCGGCTACATGGACGCGAACGGCTGGTTCTACATCGTCGACCGCAAGAAGGACCAGATCAACGCGGGCGGCTACAAGGTCTGGCCGCGCGAGGTCGAGGACGTGCTCTACGAGCACGAGGCCGTGCGGGAGGCGGCCGTGGTCGGCGTGCCCGACCCCTACCGCGGGGAGACCGTGAAGGCCTACGTGAGCCTCCGTCCGGGCCGCACGGCCACCGCCGACGAGCTGATCGCGTTCTGCAAGGAGCGGATGGCCGCCTACAAGTACCCCCGCCAGGTGGAGTTCCTCGACGAGATCCCGAAGACGGTCACCGGCAAGCTGCTGCGCCGCGAGCTGCGCGCACGGGGCTGAACGCGAAGCGGCACCCCCGCCCGGAACCGCTGGGCGGGGGTGCCGCTTCGGGTGCGCCGTGCCGCGTCAGGACAGGCTGACCTTGGCGCCGGCCTCCTCGAGCTTGGCCTTGGCGGCGTCGGCCGCGTCCTTGGCCACGCCCTCGAGGATCGGCTTCGGGGCGCTCTCGACGAGGTCCTTGGCCTCCTTCAGGCCCAGGCCCGAGACCAGCTCGCGGACGACCTTGATGACCTGGATCTTCTTGTCGCCTGCGGCCTCGAGGACGACGTTGAACTCGTCCTTCTCCTCGGCGGCCGGGGCGGCCTCGCCACCGGCGGCCGGAGCGCCGCCCGCGGCGGCCACGGCGACCGGGGCGGCCGCGGTGACGTCGAAGGTCTCCTCGAACTTCTTCACGAACTCCGACAGCTCGATGAGGGTGAGGTCCTTGAAGGCCTCGAGGAGCTCGTCGGTGGACAGCTTCGCCATGGTGGTGCCTCTCTGGGGTGTTGCTGAGCTGGGGTGGGATCAGGCCTCGGTGGCGGCGTCGCCGCCCTCTTCCGCGGCGCGCTTGTCGGCCAGCGCCTGGGCCAGGCGGGCGACCTGCGAGGCTGGGGCGGCGAAGAGGCCGGCGGCCCTCGCCATGGTGCCCTTCATCGCGCCGGCCAGCTTGGCCAGCAGGACCTCGCGGGACTCCAGGTCGGCGAGCCGGTTGACCTCGTCGACGGTCAGCGGGCGACCGTCCATGAAGCCACCCTTGATCACCAGGCCCTGGTTGGTCTTGGCGAACTCGCGCAGCGCCTTGGCGGCCTCGACGGGCTCGCCCTGGATGAACGTGATCGCCGTCGGGCCGACGAGCAGATCGTCGAGCCCTTCGATGCCCGCCTTCTGCGCGGCGCGCTTGACCAGCGTGTTCTTGGCGACGCGGTAGGTCGCACCGTCGCCGAGCGACCGGCGCAGCGTCGTCAGCTGGGACATCGTCAGGCCGCGGTACTCGGTGACCACCGAGGCGGACGCGCCCCTGAAGTTCTCAGCGATCTCTTCGACCGCAGCGACCTTGTCGGGTCGGGCCATCCTCGCCTCCTCTCGTCGTGGTCGGTGTCATTCCTGCGGTTCGCACCGTGGCGACCTCGGACACGACGACCTCGGAGACGACGAACGCCCCGGCGCAGGAGCGCACGGGGCGGAATCGAGGCGTGCGCGACGCACACCTCGAGATGACCTCGTCCTCCTGCGCGGGCCGCCCGCGGGTGCGGGGCCTTCGTGCGCCCCCGGGAGGGCGCAGACCTGCGGTCTTCGGTGGAACCGTCGACGAGGATACGCGACCGCGTCCCCGACCTGGCAGGTCGGGGTCTCCTACAGGGGCGTCACGGCCGCGATCTTCCAGCGGCCGTCCACCCGCTCGCCGGTGACCGTGAGCCTCCCCGCAGCGGCGAGCTGCTGCGACTCGGCGTCCGGTGCGGCGCGCGTGGCCAGCTGGTCGACGAACGCGACCACCACGGCCCGGTCGCCGGTGATCTCCTTGACCGCGGTGTGGGTCACCGTGGCCGACACCACGGCCTGCTGCTCCGGCGCCCGCGCCCTGACCTCGGCGAACAGCCGGTCGAACTCGGCGGCGAACGCGGGCGTGATCACCTCGCGCGCGGCCCGCTCGTTCTCGTCGAGCCGGGCGAAGTCGAACGAGTACACGGTCTCGACCGCGTCGGACAGCTGCGCCGCCACCTCGGCGGTGGCGCCCACGTCCACGAGCGCGGTGTTCGCCGCCGACGGGGCGCCGCGCAGCCGGGCGTCCTGGACGCCCGCGACCACGGCGACCGTGGTGAGCACGAGCGCCGCCACCGCGAGCAGCGGGACGGCCCGGCGCCGCACCAGCGCGACGAGCCGCGCGCCGCGGCCGGGGGCGGCTTCGGGGGCCTCCTCGCCCGCGGACGCGTCGCGGGTCTCGGTGGTCGTCTCGGGCTCGTCGGCCTCCTCGGCGACGACCGGCAGGCGTTCGGTCCCGTCGGCGGCCGGCTCGGCCTCCTCCCGGCGGGCGGGCTTGCCGCGCGGCTTGCGCCCGGGCTTCGGCGGCTTCTCCTCGGTGGGGACCTCGCGGTCGACCCGTTCGCCCGCGGGGGTGGGCTTCGGGCGGGCGGGCTTCGCCGCACCCCGCTCGGGCGCGGCGACGGTGAGCTCCGCGGGCTCCTCGACGCGCTCGGCGGGGCGGGCCGCGGTGGGCGCCATCCCGGCGACGCGGGGGCGGCGGGACGCGGCCGGGCGGGGACGCGGGGGACGCGGACGAGGTGGCATCGGGGCGCTCCTGTCAGCTCGGCGTGCGGACCGGGTGCACCCGGCTCGCCTTCCAGCCCTGGTCGGTGCGGGTCATCTCCAGCTCGAGCCGCTGGCGGGTGATGACGGGGTCCTGGCCCTCCGGCCGGACCTCGACGTCGACGGCGGCGAGCACCCGGGCGGTGCCCGCGCGCAGGTCCAGCTCGGCGACCGCCGCGTCGGGCACGGTGGCGACGGTGACGCGCTTGGCCTGCGTGACGACCTGCTCGTACTCCCCGCGCAGGCGGCGGAACTCGTCGAGCAGCGTGCCGGTGGACGACTGCTCCCACAGGTCCAGCCCGGCCGCGACGTCGCGGTAGTCGAGCGTGTTGATGTTGATGGCGGCCTGGCGCGCGTCGACCAGGACGACCTCGCGCTCGGCCGCGAGCTCGAGGTCGTCGTCGGTGGCCGCGAGGACCCACCGCACGCCGAAGAACAGGGCGGCGCACGCGGCGAGCGCCACCAGCGCCGCGAGCGCGCGGACGGGGGTGATCTCGACGCGGCGCCACGACGGCGCCCGCTCCGGGTCCTTCTGCTGCGTCGTGGGCTTCTCGAGGACGGTCATACGGCTCTCCGTCGGGGTCGGGGCCGGTATCCCGGGGTCAACCGAGGATCTGTGCCAGGGAGCTGAGCGGCGGGAGCGAACCGACGCGGTCGGGGATCACGCGAGCGGATCCGGCGGGCAGGCCACCCCTCGGGGGCCCGGACGGCGCCTCGGCCCGGGGCATCCACTTCTCGTTCTCGGGGATGTCCAGGCCGTACGGGGCGTTCTGGGCCCCGCGGACGCTGATCGGGCTTCCCTCGGGTTCCGCGCAGTATGCCTTGCGGTTCGGCTCGACCTCCGAGGTGTCGCTGCCGGGCCGCCGGTCGGTGCTCTCGTAGCCCCGGGTGCAGGGGGGCGGGTCGAACAGGTTGATCACCAGTCCGAGGTGCGCGGTGCCGTCGCCGGGCACCACCGTGTAGGTCGTGGACGTGACGCCGGGGTAGGTGACGAGGATCTGCCGCAGCGCGGCCTGGCGCGGCTCGGCGACGCGGGAGGTGGTGAGCAGGTCGGCGATGAGCTGGCCCAGGCCGGTGCCGCTCTCCCGCAGCAGCGCCCTGATCTCGTGGGACGCCTTCGGGCCGTTGTCGATCAGCCGGCGCAGGTCCGGGTCGGATTCGGCCAGCTGGTCGGCGAGCAGGGCGAGGTCCTCGCTGAAGCTGCGGAACGAGCCCGCGACGTCGTTCTGCGTGGTGAGCACGGTGCGGCCGTCCTCGATCAGCTTCACCGTCTCCGGCAGGGCGTCCACGGCGTCCTCGGTGAACGCGTCGGTGGTGTCGAGCAGCTTCTGCAGCGGCAGCGCGGTGTTGGCGAAGGCGGCGCCGAGCTCGTCGACGGTGGTGCGCAGCGAGCCCAGCGGCACCGAGCGCACGAAGTCGTCGAGGCTCACCACCAGCTCCTCGACCGGCACCGGCGTGCTCGTGCGCCCGACCGGGATCACCGAGCCGTCCGCCAGGTACGGCCCGCCGTCGGAGGCGGGCAGCAGGTCGACGTACTGCTCGCCGATCGCCGACAGGTTGTGCACCTCCGCGTCGACGTCGGCGGGGATCGGCGGGGCGTCGCGGCGGATGTCCAGCCGCGCCTCCACCCCGCCCGGGGTGATGGACAGCTCCCCGACCCGCCCGACGCTCACCCCGCGGTAGGTGACGTCGGCGCCGGTGAAGATCCCGCCGGACGTGGCGAGCTGGACGCGCACGGGGTAGGTCGTCGCGCCGAACAGCTCGCCGAGCCCGGCGTAGCGGAATCCCGCGTAGCCGACGCCGATGACGGTGATCAGCAGGAACGCCACCAGCTGCAGCCGCACGACCTTGGTGATCACCGGCCACCTCCCAGCAGGCCGCCGAGCAGCCCGCCCTCGCGGCGCCCCCGGTCCTCGTCGTCGTCCTCGTCCTCGTCCTCCGGCGGCTCGGGCGAGCCCGAGGTCGGCAGGGGCTCGACCTCACCGGGGATCGGCAGCAGGTCGCCCTCGCCCAGCAGCGGGAAGTCCGGCAGCGACGGGCTCTGCGGGCCGAGCAGCGGGCCGAGCAGTTGCGAGGTGGGCGGCAGCATCCCGAGCGGGCCGTCGGGGCCGGGGAACGGCTCGCCCGAGCGCGCGAGGTCGGCGAGCAGGTTGCTGAGGTCGAGGTCGAGCGTGGCGTACAGGTTGGCGTAGTCGCCCGCGAACGCGTCGACCGTGCCGTCGCTGAACGGGAACGTGGGCAGCAGGCTCAACGAGTTGACCAGGTCGGGCCCGGACTCGACGAGCTTCGCGAGCACCGGCCGGAGCAGCTCGAGGTCGGCGACCACGTCGTCGTGGCTGCGCTTCACCACGTCGGTGGCCACGCCCGAGAGCCGGTCGAGCGCCTGCAGCATGTCGACGAGCTTGGCCCGCTGGTCCTCCAGCTCGCGCAGGCCCGGCGACAGGTCCTCCAGGGCCGTCTCGATCTGCCCGCGCCGGTCGCGCAGCGTGCCGGACAGGCGGTTGATCTCGTCGATGGCCCTGGTGATCTCGCCCTTGTGCTCGTCGAGCGCCCCGACCAGCACGTCGAGGTCGTCGAGGAGCGCGCGGATCTCCTCCTCGTTGCCGGTCAGCGCCTGGTTGAGCTCGCTCGCGATGGTCCGGATCTGGGCCACGCCGCCGCCGTTGAGCAGCAGCGACAGCGCGCCGAGCACCTCCTCCACCTCCGCGGCCCGGCTGGTGCGCAGCAGCGGGATGGTGGCGCCGTCGGCGATCCGGCCGGGCGCCGGGTCGCGCGGGGCGAGCAGCTCGACGAACTTCTCGCCGAGCAGGCTGGTGGTGCGCACCCGCGCGTTGACGTCGGGCGGCAGCACGACGTCGCCGTTGACGAGCACGGTGACCTGCGCCGTCCAGTCCGGTCCCACCTCGATGTCGCTGACCGTGCCGACGGGCACGTCGGCGACCTTCACGAGCGACTGGGGCACGAGGTCGACGACGTCGGTGAACTCGATCGTGAGCGAGTAGGGGGCGTCGCCGAGGTTCGCCCCGCCGGGCAGGTCGACCCCGCGCAGGCCGCCCGAGAGCACCCCGCAGCCGCTCGTGGCGAGCACGGCGGCCGCGGTCGCGGCGGCGGCGAGGCGGCGGATCACCGGCCACCCCCGAACAGCCAGGAGAAGCCGCCGGAGCGCTCCTCGGACTCGTCCTGCTCCTCGCCCTGGTTGCGCACGGAGCTCCTGGTCTGCTCGGTCTCCTCGGCCTCCTCGCGGTCCTCCTCGGGCTCGGCCGTCGGCGTCGGTCCGGGCCGCGGTGGCGCCGAGGTCGGCTCCGACTCCGCCCGCTCCTCATCGGGTTGCGCGCTCGGCTCCGCGCCGGGCAGCGGGAGCTCGGGCAGCGGGAGCTCGGGCAGGTTCGCGGGCGGCTCCCCCTCGGTGGGCAGCGCGAGCCCGGGGACGGGCGGCGGCTGGCCGCTCTGCAGCGCCGTGATGACGTCGGCGGCGCTGGGCAGGGGCACGAGACCGTCGAGGACCGGCGCGAGCTTGTCGCAGGCCGGCTGCAGGTCGATCGGGATGCCGCCGGCGCCGCGGCGCAGCAGCTCGCACACCAGCGCCGGGATCGGCATCGTCAGCTCGTTGATGTTCGCCCGGGTGTCGAGGGTGCCCGAGGCGCCGTTGTAGGCGAGCGAGAGGTTCCCGAGCGCGAGCGGCGCGACGTCGAGGACGTCGGCGAGCGCCTTGCGCTGGTCGACGAGCACCTCGGTGACGTCGGTGAGCCGGTCGACGTTCGACTTCACGAGCTCGCGGTTGTCCTTGACGAAGGCCGCCACCTCGCCGAGGGCGATGGACAGCTCCCGCACCGCGGTGGCGAGTTCGCCCCGCTCGTCGGCGAGGAACCCGGCGACGTCGGCGAGCCGCTCGTTGAACTCGCGCACCTCGGCGTCGTTGGCGGCGAGCATGGACGTGAACGACTGCAGCTCGCGCACCGTGCCGAAGAGGTCCTCGCGGGAGTCGGCGAGCGTGCCCGACAGCTCGCCGAGGTTGCGGATCGTGTCGTTGACGGCCTGGCCGTTGCCGTCGAGGTTGGCCGCCGCGACGTCGAGGGCGTCGGCCAGCGCGCCGTCGGAGTTCACCCCGTCCGGTCCGAGGGCCTTGGCGAGCTCGTCGGCGGTGCGGGCGAGGTCGTCGACCCCGAGCGGCACCGCCGTGCGCTCCAGCGGGATCACGTCCCCGTCGCGCAGCTCGGGGCCGCCCGAATAGGTGGGGGTCAGCTGGATGAAGCGGCCGGTCACCAGGCTCGGCGAGACGACGACCGCCTTGGCGTCGGCGGGCAGCTTCAGGTCGGGGTCGTCGATGCGCATCTCGACGCGGACCCGGGTGCCCTCGGGGGTGATGGAGACGATGTCGCCGACCGGAACCCCGAGCACCCGCACCGAGTTGTCCTCGAACACCCCGGTGGCCGAGGTGAAGTAGGCGGTGATCATCCGCGCCGGCTGGTTCATCACGAGGTAGACGCCGCTCGCCAGCAGCACGGCGATCACCGCGGCGAGGCCGGTGAACTGCAGGTGCCTGCGGTCGGTGTCGGTGAGCGGCATCAGAGCTCCCCGTGGGAGGTGCTGGGCGCGGGAACGGGGAGCGTGCATCCGGCGGGGGGCATGTCAGCATCCCTCCGGGTTGATCGGGCCCGCCGAGGGCGGCAGCAGCGCGCAGACGTAGTTGTCGAACCACTCGCCGTTGCCCGTGGCGTTGGCGAAGTACCGCACGAACACCGCGAGGTCGCGGATGCCCGCGCCGAGGGAGTCGCGGTTGCGCTGCAGCAGCGCCGCCACCCGGTCGAGCTGCTCCAGCGTGGGGCGAAGCTGCTCGGAGTTGTCGGCGACGAGGCCGCGCAGCTGCTCCGACAGCGCGATGGTGCCGTCGAGGAGCCTGCTGATCGCCTCGCGGCGCCGCTGCAGCTCGGCCAGCAACAGGTTGCCGTCCTCCAACAGCTTCTCGACCTCGGCGTTGCGGTCGGCGAGCACGCCGGCGAGCTCGTGGGTGCCCGCGAGCAGCCTGCGGATCTCCTCGTCGCGGCTCGCGATCGTGGTCGACAGCCGCGACAGCCCGTCGAGCGCGCCGCGGATCTCCGGCGGGGTGTCCCGGAACGTCTCCGAGAGGGTGTCCAGGCTCTCCGCCAGCTGCGCGGTGTCGACCTGGTCCAGCGTGCCGGACAGCCCGTCGAACGCCTCCACCACGTCGAACGGCGACGCGGTGCGCGAGAGCGGGATCGTGGCACCCGGTTCGAGCTCCGCGTCGCCCTGCGGGTCGAGGGCGAGCGTCTTCGCGCCGAGCAGCGTGCGGATCTCGATCGACGCCGACGTGCGGTCCCCGACCCAGGCGTCGGTGACCCGGAACGTGACCAGCACGCGGTCGCCCGCGAGCTCGACGTCCTGCACGCGGCCCGCCTCGACGCCCGCCACCGTGACCATGTCGCCCTCGGCGAGCCCGGCGGCCTCGCGGAACTCGGCCTTGTAGGTGGTGCCACCTCCGAAGATCGCGGGGCCGTTGAACGCCAGCACCACGACGAGCACGATCACCAGCAGGCCGATGATCGCGGTCGCGACGGGGTTGCGCGTCTGCGGCATCAGCTGCCCCCCGGCAACAGGTTCGACAGCAGCGGCAGGTCGGGCGCGGAGAGCTGCGGCGCGCCCTCCTCACCGCCCGGCAGCGGCAGGTCGGGCACGGGCAGCTCCGGCACGCCCCCGTCGCCGCCCGGGAGCGGCAGTTCGGGCAGCGGGATCCCGACGAGCTCGTCGGTGTTCCCGCTGTCGCCGCCGTCGGGGTCGGAGCCGCAGCGCTCGACGCCGCTGCGGAACACCGGGATCTCGAACGCCGGGATGTAGGGCTCGAGCCCGATGCTCCCGCTCGCCCCGCACAGGTAGAAGTTGAACCAGCTGCCGTAGCTGCCCGCGCGGATGACCTTCTTGAGCTTCGGCGGCAGGTTCCGGATCGTCCGCTCGAGGTGCTCGTCCTGGGCGTTGAGGTTCTCGGCCAGCTCGCCGAGGAGACGGATGTCGTCCTTCAGCGGCGGCCGGGCGTCCTCGAGCAGGTCCGCGGTGACGTGCGTGAGCTCGCCGATCGACACGATCGCCTCGCCGATCGGCTCGCGGTCCTCGGCCAGCCCGGAGACCAGCGCCTGCAGGGAGCTGATCAGCTCCGACAGCTGCTCGTCGCGCGCGTTGACGGTGTCGAGCACCGCGTTCAGGTTGTCGATCACCTGGCCGATCACCTCGTCGCGGTCGGCGAGGGTGTTGGTGAGCGATGCGGTGTGGGCGAGCAGGCTCTTCACGGTGCCGCCCTGGCCCTGCAGCACCTGGATGATCTCGAAGGCGAGCTGGTTGACCTGCTCCGGGTCGAGCGCGGTGAGCAGCGGCTTGAACCCGTTGAACAGCACGGTGAGGTTGAGCGGCGGGCGGGTGCGCTCGACGGGGATCGTGCCGCCCGGCGGCAGCGTCTCCCCCGTGGGGCCCGCCCCCTGCTCCAGCGCGAGGTAGCGCTGCCCGATGAGGTTGCGGTACAGGATCGACGCCTGCACCGACGCCGGGAGCGGCTGGTCGGCGGCCACGCTGAACTCGACCTCGGCGAACCGGCGGTCGGCGATCCGCACGTCCTCGACCGAGCCGACGACCACGCCCGCGATCCGCACGTCGTCGCCGGGCAGCAGGCCGCTCGCGTCGGTGAAGCGCGCGGTGTAGGTGAGGCGGTCGCCGCCCGCGGCGTTGGCGATGGTCAGGGCGAGCACCGTGGTGCACATCGCCACCACGACCGCGAACACCACGAACTTGACCAGCGGCGCGACCGGGATCCGCCTCATGTCAGCTTCACCTCGGTCCCGCGGTAGAGCGGACCGACGAGCATCGTGCTCCAGGCGGGCACCGCATCGGGCGAGGTGCCCTGCTGCAGCGCGAGCAGCTCGCTCACGACCTGCCGCTCACCCGGCGAGTTCGGCACGCCCATGTCGGCGCCCGAGTAGGAGGTCGGGACGGCCCCGAAGTCCTCCGCGTCGCCGAACTGGGTGGTGGTCGGCGGGTTGGCGTGCGGCTCGGTGCCGTCCTCGAACGGCCCGTCCGGCGGCTGGTCCGGCCCCGGGATCACGATCGGGTAGCAGCGCGGGCCGCGGTCGTCGAGGTAGCGCGGCTCGTCCTGGTTCGGGATGTACTTGCCCTGGCTCGCCGGGATCTCGATCGTGGCGCGCAGGCCGGGGTTCTCGGTGCCCGCGCCGAACGCCTCGTCCAGCCGGGGCACGAGGCCCGCGAGCTGGTTGAACAGGCACGGGAACTCCGGCGCGTACCGGGCGAGCGTGGCGAGCGTCGGGCGGGCCGAGTCGGCGAGCGCGATGATGTTCTCGCCGTTGGCGTCCAGGAACGCGCGCAGGTCGTCCGAGGCCGCGGTGACGCTGGTGAACAGCGTGCGCAGGTCGTCGCGCTGCTCGACGACCGTGCGGCTGGTGACGGTGAAGTCCTCGAGCGCGTCGAGCAGGTCGGGCGCGGCCGCGTCGACGTTGCGGGCGAAGTCGGCGAGCTCGGTGATGTCGGCCTGCAGGTCCGGGATGGACGGGCGCAGGCCGGAGGTCAGCTCCTGCAGCCGCACGAGCGTCTCCCCGAGCTGCTCGCCGCGGCCCTCGAGGGCCTGCGACAGCGCGCCGAGCGTGGTGGCGAGCTCCTGCGGCTCGACGGCGGTGAGCAGCGGCAGCAGGCCGTCGAGCACGCGCTCGAGCTCGCGGGCCGACTCGCTGCGGTCCATCGGGATCACGTCGCCCGCCGACAGCGGCTGCGCCCGGGGCCCGTCGGGGAGCACGAGCGAGACGTACCGCTCGCCGAAGAGCGTCTTGGGGATCAGCCGCGCCGAGACGTTGGACGGGATCAGCTCCGCCTTGTCCCGGTCGATGAGCATCTCGACCGTGGCCTTCTGCCCGTCGGTGGAGACGGAGGTGACCTTCCCGACGTCCAGGCCGCGCACCTTCACGTCGGCCTTCTCGGCGAGCTGGTTGCCGACCCGGTCGACCTGGAGCGTCACCGGCACGCCGCGGTCGAACGCCCCGGCGTAACTGCCGACCGACAGCCCGACGAGCGCCAGCAGCACGACGACGAACAGCAGCCCCTGCAGCCTGCGTTTCATCCCGCCACCCGCACCGAGGTCTCGGTGCCGAACAGCACCAGCGTGAGGAAGAAGTCGAGGATCGCGGTGCTCACGATCGACAGCCGCACCGAGCGGCCCACCGCGGTGCCCACACCCGCCGGGCCGCCCTTGGCCGTGTACCCGTAGTGGCAGTGGATCAAGATGATCACGATCGCGAAGACGATCACCTTGAGGTACGAGTACAGGACGTCGCTGACCGGCAGGAACAGGTCGAAGTAGTGGTCGTACGTGCCGCCGGCGAGCCCGTTGATCAACGTGACGTTCAGCCGGGACGCGGCGAAGCTCGCGAGCAGGCCGATCGTGTACATCGGGATGATCGCGATGACGCCGGCGATCATGCGCGTGGTGATGAGGAACGGCACGCTGGGCACCGCCATCACCTCGAGCGCGTCGACCTCCTCCGAGATCCGCATCGCGCCCAGCTGCGCGGTGAAGCCCGCGCCGAGCGTCGCGGTGAGCGCGGCGGCGGCCACCAGCGGCGCGATGTCGCGGGTGTTGAAGTAGGCCGTGATGAAGCCGGTGAGCGCCTCGACGCCGAGGGAGTCGAGCGCCCGGAAGCCCTGCAGGCCCACGAGGCTGCCGACGAACAGCGACAGCGACAGCATGACGCCCGCGGTGCCGAGGATGACGATGAGCGCGCCGGACCCGAAGCTGACCTCGGCGAGCAGGCGGCCGATCTCACCGCGGTAACGGCGGAGCGTGCGCGGGGTCCACGCGATCGCGCGGACGTAGAGCGAGAGCTGGTCGCCCAGCTGGTCGAGGACGTTCAGGGGGGCGTTCACCGCACGCCGCGCCCGGCCGTTGAGCAGCGCCACCTCACGACCCCTTCGGCGGGACGAGCTCGAGGTACAGGCCCGTGACCACGAGGTTGATCAGGAACACCAGGACGAACGAGATGACGACGGACTGGTTCACCGCGTCCCCGACGCCCTTGGGGCCGGGCGGGGGGTTCAGCCCCCGGTACGCCGCGACGATCCCCGCCGTGAACCCGAACAGGAACGCCTTGATCTCGCTCACCACGATGTCGGAGACCTGGGCGACCGCGGAGAAGCTCGCGATGTACGCCCCGGGCGTGCCGCCCTGGACGATCACGTTGAAGAAGTAGCCGCCCGCCACGCCGACCACGCTGGCGAGGCCGTTGAGCACCACCGCGGTGGTGGCCATCGCGAGCACCCGCGGCACCACGAGGCGCTGGATCGGCGAGATTCCCAGCACCTCCATCGCCGCGATCTCCTCGCGGATCGTGCGCGCCCCCAGGTCGGCGCAGACCGCGCTCCCGCCCGCGCCGGAGATCAGCAGGGCCGTGACGATCGGGGCCGCCTGCTGCACGATCGCGAGCACGCTGCCCGCTCCGGTCTGGCTCTGCGCGCCGAACTGGCGGGTGAGCTCGGCGAGCAGCAGCGCGATCGTGGCGCCGAAGGGGATCGTGAACAGCGCCGTCGGCAGCGCGGAGACCTTGGTGACGAACCAGGTCTGCTCGATGTACTCGGCCAGCTGGAACGGCGGGCGGAAGGTGTTGCGCACCACCGCCACCCCGAGGCCGAACATCCTGCCGACCGGGGTGAGGGCACGGGTGATCGGGGCCGGAGCGGTCATCGTGCCCCTACTGCCGGCCCTGGTCGCGGGCCGTCGGGTCGTCGTACCCGGGGTCGAAGCCGCCGATCACCTCGGTGGGCTCGTCCCGCGTGAGCTCCCGGGAGGCGAACCGCGGCCGGGGCAGCGGCCGGGAGATCGGGCCGGTCGCCGGCTCGCCGGGCACGTCGTCGTGGGCGTAGGCCTCGCGGATGGCCTGCTGCGCGGCGGGCGGCAGCGTCGGCAGCATCTGCAGCACGCGCTCGCGCCTGCGCGCGACGGCCTTGCGCTCCCCCAGCCCCGGGCTCGGCTGCAGCTGCGGTTTGAGCGGGGGAAGGCCCTCCAGCTCGCCCGCCTGCTCCATCTCCCGGGCGATCTGCGCGCTGTCCTTCTCCTCCGACATGCCGATCGGGCCCTCGCGGCGGCCGTTGAGGAATTGCGCGACCACCGGTTCCTCCGAGGTCAGCAACACCTCCCGCGGGCCGAACATGGCCAGGTGCTTGCGGTAGAGCATCCCGATGTTGTCCGGCACCGTCTGGGCGGTGTTGATGTCGTGGGTGACGATCAGGAACGTCGCGTCGGTCTGCGCGTTCAGATCGATGATCAGCTGGTTGAGGTAGGCGGTGCGCACCGGGTCGAGGCCCGAGTCCGGCTCGTCGAACAGGATGATCTCGGGGTCGAGCACCAGCGCCCGCGCGAGCCCGGCGCGCTTGCGCATCCCGCCGGAGATCTCACCCGGCAGCTTGTCCTCGTCGCCGGTGAGGCCGACCATCGCCATCTTCTCCTCGACGATGTCGCGGATTTCGGCCTCGGACTTGCGGGTGTGCTCGCGCAGCGGGAACGCGATGTTGTCGTAGAGGTTCATCGAGCCGAACAGCGCGCCGTCCTGGAACAGCACGCCGAACAGCTTGCGCAGCTCGTAGAGGCGCGACTCCGAGCAGCGCACGAGATCGGTGTCGTGGATGAAGATCGAGCCCCGGTCCGGTTTCAGGAGCCCGATCAGGGTCTTCAGGAACACCGACTTGCCCGTGCCCGACGGGCCGAGCAGCACCGACACCTCGCCCGGCGGCAGCGTGAGCGTGACATCGGACCAGATGTTGGCGCGGCCGAAGGACTTCGTCAGCCCTTCCACCCTCACCTCGACACCCGCCACCGACGCCTCCTGAAACCTCTCCGTTCCGGGCAGGGCCGACGCTGGCGAAGTGCGGGGCGGCCGGCTGCCCGTAACGGCTCAACGACACCCGCCGAGGCGGGTTACTCGCCAGTTAGGTACCGAGCCGGAAGTTGCTCCGATCGGACCGTAGCAGGTCCACCGGGAGCAGTACGCGCTTACCCTGAGCCCTCATTTCGATCTTCGATTCGGCTCGTGCGAACGGCCTATTCGCCCGGTGGAGCGGCGGGGGAACACCGCCGTCAGGCGCGCGCCCGGAGCACCCGGCCCAGCGCGTCGTGCAGTGCCGCCCGCTCGGTCGGCTCGAGGGGGGCGAGCAGCTCGGCGGCCACCTCGTCGGCGAGCGCGCACATCTCGTCCAGCTGCTCCCGCCCCCGGTCGGTGAGCGAGACGACGCGGCGGCGCCGGTCCGCGGGGTCCACCGACCGCTCGACGAGGCCGCGCCGCTGCAGCTCGTCGAGGGTGGTCGTGGTGTCGCTGGGGTCCAGGCGCACCGCGCGCGCGAGCGCGAGCTGGCTCGCGGCGCCGGAGTCGGCGAGGGCGGCGAGCACCGCCATGTGGCGCAGGGGCAGCCCGCGCTCGGCCAGCCGGTCGTCGAGCGCGTGCTTGCCCAGCCGACCCACCCGGGACAGCAGGTAGACCGTGAGATCGAGCAGCGGGGCCGGGTCCATCCGCCAAGGAGTTTCGGCGTGTCCCTCGACGGACTGGGGTTCCTCGTCGGCGAGCTCACCGGGCGGGAGGAGGTCAGCGCCACGCCGTGGGCCGAGGGCGGGCCCGCCACCGCGCGGGCGACCGGCGAGTGGGCCCTCGACGGCGGCCTGCTCGTCCAGCACCACGTGCAGGAGCGCGACGGCGCGGCCGTGTTCGGCACCCTCAACGTCTTCACCACCGACCCGGCGACCGGCGACGTCCTGCTCTACGCGTTCGACAGCGTCGGCTACCCGCCCGAGCCGGCCGCCCGTGGCACGTGGCACGGCGAGGAGCAGGTGCTCGAGCGCACCACGGAGCGCGGGTCGGCCCGCACGAGGTTCACCCCGACCCCGGACGGCTACCGGTGGAGCAAGGAGTTCCGGGCGCCGGGCTCCGACGTGTGGTCGCCGGTGGTGGCGGGCGAGCTGCGCCACGCCTGATCCGCGGCCGCGAGCTGCACGGCGTCCTCTTCGTGGAAGCGCTCCTCGAGCGCCTCGGGGCTCGCGTCCAGGTCGATGGTGCGCAGGTCGGCACCGCGGGCCGTCTCGATGGCCCCGAGGCGGCGGCCCACCTTGTCCATCGCGTACTCGGCCATCTCGTTCATGTCGACGCCGAACGGCGGCGGGCCGTCCCAGCGCTCGAACGTCGCGGTGACCACCCCCATGGCGGGCACGAGCAGCTCCTGCATCCGCTCGTCGACCGCGTCCCACAGTGCGTCGTCGGCGGCGACGTGGCGGCGGCAGGTGAACGTCCCCCACGCCATGTGGCGGCGCTCGTCGTCGCCGATGTGCTTGATGATCCGCTGCATCCCGGGCAGGATCCCGCGGCTCGCGCAGATCTTCTGCCAGGAGAAGTAGCCGGTGAGCGCGAGCGTGCCCTCGACGATGTGGTTGTAGGTGACCGACGCCCTGATCTGGTTGCGCGGCGACGGGTCGTCGGCGAGCGCGTGCAGGCTCTCCGGCAGCTCCTTGGCGAAGATCTGCTGGTACGGCTCGTTGTCGGCGATGTAGGAGTGCAGGTCGTCGGTGATGCCGACGGCGTCGAACCAGCGGCGGAAGGCCTCGGTGTGCTTGGCCTCCTCGTAGACGAACTGGGTCAGGTACATCTCGTCGGCGAGCCTGCCCTCGGCGGCCATCGCCGCGAGGAACGGCTGCAGGTCCTGGGTGACCGACTCCTCGCCCGCCATGAACTGCGCGGCGAGCGAGCACGTCCAGTACCGCTCGGCGTCGGTCATCGCGGCGAAGTCGGCCGCGTCCTGGCCGAGGTCGATGTCGGCCGGGTTCCACTGGCGGGCGTTGCCCTTGGCGAACAGCCGCATCGGGAACGAGTCGAAGTTGATGCCGCCCTTCCGCAGGCTGGTGAAGCCGGTGCGCTCGGACATCGTCGTCCTCCCTAGAACCGGATGAGGCCGCGGATGTTGCGGCCTTCGCGCATGTCCTGGTAGCCGGTGTTGATCTCTTCGAGCCGGTACTCGCGCGTGATCAGCTCGGCGAGCTTGAGCCGGCCGAGGTTGTGCATCTCCAGCAGCCGGGGCACGTCGTGCTGGCCGTTGGAGCTGCCGAAGAGCGCCCCGCGCACCTGCTTCTCGTAGAGGGTGAGCTCGAGCAGCGACATCGACACGGTGTCCTCGCCGGGGTGGCCCAGCGCCGTGACGACCACCCGGCCGCGCTTGCCGACGAGCTGGAGCGCGGGCTGCAGCTGGTCGCCCTCGGCGACGCCGGTGGTGAGGATCGCGGCGTCGGCCAGCTGGCCGCGGGTGATCGACGAGACGGTGTTCCACGCCTCGTCCATGCTCGCCGCGACGTGCGTGGCGCCCAGCTCCAGCGCCTTCTCCCGCTTGAACCCCACCGGGTCGACCGCGACCACGTAGCGGCAGCCCGCGATCCGCGCCCCCTGCACGGCGTTCGCGCCGATCCCGCCGACCCCGATCACGACGGCGGTGTCGCCCGCGCGCAGGTCGGCGGAGCGGACCGCCGAGCCGAACCCGGTGGTGACGCCGCAGCCGACGAGCGCCGCGAGGTGCAGCGGGAACCCCTCGTCGATCTTGACGACGGACTTGACCGGCACGACCGTGTGGCGGGCGAACGTGCCGAGCAGGCACATCTGGCCGACGTCCTGGCCGCGGGCGTGGAAGCGGTAGGTGCCGTCCAGCTGCGGGCCGAGGGTCGCGCCCGCGCCGTCGTCGCAGAGCGCGGTGAAGCCGCGCACGCACCAGCTGCAACGCCCGCAGCTGGGCAGGAAGGTCATGACGACCGGGTCGCCGACCTCGACCTCGGTGACCCCGGGGCCGACCTCGACGATGCGGCCCGCGCCCTCGTGGCCACCGACCATCGGGTACGCGACCGGCAGGTCCCCGGTGACCAGGTGCTCGTCGGAGTGGCACAGGCCGCTCGCCGCGAGCTCCACGAGCACCTCGCCGGCCCGCGGGCCGTCGAGCTCGACCTCCTCGACCTCCCACTTGCCGCCGAGTTCCCAGAGCACCGCCGCCGTGGTCTTCATGCGACGAGCATGACGGCGATCACGCCGTCCCGCAGGGGGCCACGGGGTCCTGTCGTGGCCCGCGGGTGCCACCGGCCGTCACGGGCCGTCACGCGGCGGGGAGCGGGAGCTCCAGGTGGGCCACCAGGCCGCCCCCGTCGCGCGGGAGGAGGCGCAGCTCGCCGTCCATCGCCGCGACGATGGCCTCGACGATCCACAGCCCCAGCCCCGCGGTGCCGCGCCGCTCCCCGAGCGCGACCCCCTTGGCCGTCACCACGCCCTCCTGGCCGGGCGGCAGGCCGGGGCCGCGGTCGCGCACCTCGGCGACGAGCCGCCCGTCGGCGTGGTGCAGGTCGAGCTCGACCGGGGCGTCGCCGCTGTGCCGGGCGGCGTTCTCGACGAGGTTGGTGAGCACGCGCCGCAGGCGTTGCGGGTCGCAGCGCACGGCCGCGTCCGGTGGCTCCACGCGCGCCACCCGCCGCTGCGGGGCGACCGCCGCGGCGTCGAGGACGGCGGTGGCGAGCTCGGCGAGCCGCACGGTCCGCTCGCGGACCCGGCCCAGCGGGCTGCCCTCCTGCACGGCGACGTCGGCGAGGCCGTCCAGCATGTCGCGCAGGTGGACGGCGTGCTCGGCGAGCAGGCGGGTGGCCGTCTCCCGCGCGGAGCCGGAGAGCCTGCCCGCGGCGAGGTCCGCCGAGAGCGCCGTCAGCGAGGCGACCGGCGTGCGGAACTCGTGCAGCACGACGCGCACGCCGTCCATCCGCGCCTGCTGGGCGGCGAGCAGCCGGGCCCGCAGGTCGCGCTCCTCGAGGAACGCCTCGTGCTCGGCGCGCGCCTGCGCCCGCGACTCGGCGGCCGCCTCGTACTGGTGCTCCAGCATCCGCAGCAGCACCCCGACGAGCACGGCGGCCGCGACGAGGTAGCCGGTCCACCACACGCCGGTCCACCACCGGTCGGAGACCGGGACGTCCGGGTCGGAGCCGGCCAGCGCCGCGACCGTGAACCCCGCCCCCACCGCGAGCGCCCCGAGCCTGCCCACCACGACGCCGCCGCGCAGCGCGCCCGCGATCACGACCAGCGGCAGGATCGCGACGAGCACGCTGTCGGCGCCGCCGGTGAGGCCGCAGCCCACCACCGCGAGCACCGCGTCGATCGACGTGGCGAGGCGCGGCGGCACGAGGCGCCGCCCGCGCCACTGCGCGACCGCGAGCACCAGCGCGTAGCCCAGGGTGGCCAGCACGAGCGCCCCGAGCAACGACGCCCGGCCGCGGGCGAGGCCGGGGTCCACGGCGAGCGCCAGTCCGACCGAGCCGACCGCCAGCAGCCGGATGACGACGGCGGTGCGCTCCTCGACCGACCGCAGCGGGCCGGTGGGACCGTCGGTGTGCACCGCGCCAGCATTCCCCACCGCGCGGCGGCTACGGTCCTCGCGTGCGGGACGGCCGGTACGTCGTGGTCATCGTGGACGACCACGCCCTGTTCTCCCAGGGCCTCGCGCTCCTGCTCGAGTCGCGGGCGGGGGACGCGTTCACCGTCGCGGGCTCGACGACGGCAGGCGAGGAGGCCGTCGCGCTCGTGGGGCGCGAGGCCGCCGACATCGCGATCGTCGACCTCGCGCTCCCACCGCTGGGCGGCGTGGAGGCGATCCGGCGGATCACCGCCGCGTACCCGCGCACCCGGACCCTCGCCCTGTCCGGCACCGAGGACCCGGGCCTCGCGATCGCCGCCCTGCGGGCCGGGGCCGCGGGGTTCCTGGCGAAGTCGGCCGACCCCGAGGTGCTGGTGGCGCCGCTGCTCACGATCGCAGCGGGCGTCCGGGTCGTGCCGGCCGACCTGCTCGACGCACTGCTCGCGGCGGGGTGCCGCGCGGGCCACGAGGTCGTCGACCGGCTGGAGGAGCGGGAGCTGCGGCTGTGGGTCCTGCTCGCGCGGGGCCTGGAGACCAGCGAGATCGCCAAGGCGATGCTCGTGAGCGAGCGCACGGCGAAACGCATGATCGCGAGCCTGCTGCACAAGGTCGGCGCGGCCAACCGGATCGAGGCGGCCGCGCTGGCCGGCCGGTACGGCCTGCTGGACGACGCGCCGCTGCGCTCGCCCTGACCGGCGTTGGCACCGACCCGTTGGCCCGTGCGGGCCGAGAGTGGCCCGATCGTGGGGTCGCCGCCGCACCGCGGGCTCGGCGAGACTCCTCGGCGTCCCCGACGGATGAGGAGGCTCGCGGTGGCGGCGTTTCGCGACGAGGCGGAGGTCTACGAGTACCTCGGCGGGATCTTCCGACGCGGCATGCAGGACCCGGTGCTCGTGGAGAAGCTGCGCCCCACCGGGATCGTGCTGCGCATCACCTACACCGAGCCGGACGCGGTGCTCACGGTGGACATGCCGAACGCCGAGCTCCACGAAGGGGCGGGCAACGGGCCGGAGCCGAACGTCGAGCTGTTCATGACCGCCGACACCGGCAACCGGTTCTGGCTCGGCAAGGTCGTCCTGCCGGTCGCGCTCGCGAAGGGGCAGGTGCGGGCGAAGGGGCCGGTCGCCAAGCTGCTCACCGTGCTGCCGCTGGCGAAGGGCATGTTCGGGCCGTACCGGGAGCAGCTGGAGGCCGCGGGCCGCACCGATCTCCTCAGCGCGTGAGCCCGAACGGGTGACCCGCGGTTGGGCCGCCGGGCCTACGCCGATACTCCCCTGTGGACACCGTGTGGCTCGACGTCAGCATGTGGACCGGCCTGCGCGGCACCTTCCACCCGTACATGGACGTCGCCTGCGAGGCGCCCGACCCACCACCGGCCGACGAGGGTGAGTGGCAACGGTGGGCCGTGGCCTACCTGGAGGCCGTCGCGCGGGGGGAGGGGTGGCAACCGGGCCGCTACGCCTACCAGGCCGAACGCCGCGACGTGGGCGGGCACGCGGTCGCCGTGCTGACCCGGGGCCAGTGGGAGTGGACACCGACCGCTGCCCCGGGCTGATGCCGCCGCCTAGGATTGGCCTGCTCAAGCAAAGCCAATCCTGGAGGTGGCCGGGTGGACCGCACCGCCGAGCGCCGGATCGGCGCCCGCAGCTTCGCCCGGCTGCTCGGCGACTGGCGCCCGCCGGACGGGCGGGGCCTCGCCGACGCGCTCGCCGAGCGGATCCGGCTGCTCGTGCTCGACGGACGGCTGCCGCTGCACACGCGGCTGCCCGCCGAACGCGAGCTCGCCGCGGCCATCGGGGTCAGCCGCACGACGGTGGCCACCTCGTACGACGCGCTGCGCGGCGAGGGCGTGCTGCGCAGCAGGCGCGGGGCGGGCAGCTGGACCCAGCTCCCGGCCGGCCCGCCGGACGACGCGGGCCCGGCCCCGTTCTCCCCGCTCGGCGACGACGCGCTCTACGACCTCGCGCACGCCGCCCCGTCCGCCCCGTCCGCCGCGCTGCGGGCGGCCGCCGCGGCCGCGGTGCGCGACCTCGACGTCCTGCTCGCGGGGCACGGCTACGACCTCAGCGGCCAGCCCGCCCTGCGCGCCGCGATCGCCGCCCGCTACACCGCCCGCGGGCTGCCGACCTCGCCCGACCAGGTGCTGGTCACGGCCGGCGCCGTGCACGGCATCCACCTCGCGCTCACCGTGCTGGCCGGGCCGGGTGACCGCGTGCTCGTCGAGCACCCCACCTACCCCAACGCGCTCGGCGCGATCACCACCCGCGGCGCCCGGCCCGTGCCGGTGCCGATGGCACCCGACGCGGACGGGCGCAGCCGGTGGGACCTGGACCTCCTCACCTCGGCCGTCCGCGACGCCGCGCCCCGGCTCGCCTACCTCATCCCCGACTTCCAGAACCCCACCGGCGCCCTGCTCGACGACGCCGACCGGGCCCGGCTCGTGGAGCTCGCCCGGCGCACCGGCACCCCGCTGCTGGTCGACGAGACCCTCACCGACCTGGCGCTGGACGGCCAGGAGGTGGTGCCGGTGGCCGCGCACGGCGCCGCCGACTCCCCGCTCGTGCTCTCCATCGGCTCGGCGAGCAAGTCGTTCTGGGGCGGACTGCGGATCGGCTGGATCCGCACCTCCGCCGCGATGGTGCGCCGGCTCGCGGCCGCGCGGGCCGGGGTCGACCTCGGTGGGCCCGCGCTGGAGCAGCTCACCGTCGCGCGGCTGCTCGCCGAGCACGACGAGCAGGTCCTCGCCGAACGGCGCCGCGAGCTCGCGGCCGCCCGCGACCACCTCCTCGGCCGGCTCGCCCGCACCTTCCCGGGCTGGCGGCCGTCGCGCCCCACCGGGGGGCTCGCCCTGTGGGTCGATCTCGGCAGGCCCGAGTCGAGCCGCCTCACCGCCGCCGCGCGGCGCCACGACGTCCTGCTCGCGGCCGGACCGCGGTTCGGCCTCGACGGGGCGTTCGAGCGGTACCTGCGGCTGCCCTACACGCTGCGGCCGGACCGGCTGGACGAAGCCGTCGACCGGCTCGCCGCCGCCTGGGCCGCGCTCGACCGCGCGGGCCCCGCCTTCGAGGGCGAACCCGTCGCCGTCGCCTGATCTCCGCGCTCTCGCGGAGGTAGGGTCCCCGTGGTCGGATCCGGGGTCGGACGGAGGCGGATGAGCACTGCGACGGGACCGCTGGCCGGGTTGAAGGTCGTCGAGCTCGCCGGGATCGGTCCGGGCCCGCACGCCGCGATGGTGCTCGCCGACCTCGGCGCCGACGTCGTGCGCGTCGACCGGCCGTCCGGCGGGCTGCAGCTCGGCGACCCGGCGGTCGACCCGACGCTGCGCGGCAGGCGGCGGGTCTCGGCCGACCTCAAGGACCCGGCGGGCCGGGAGACGGTGCTGCGCCTCGTCGAGCACGCCGACGTGCTGCTCGAGGGGTACCGGCCGGGCGTCACGGAACGGCTGGGCGTCGGCCCTGCCGACTGCCACGCGCGCAACCCGCGGCTGGTCTACGGCCGGATGACCGGATGGGGCCAGGACGGGCCGCTCGCGCCGCGCGCCGGCCACGACATCAACTACATCGCGCTGACCGGCGCCCTGCACGCGATCGGCCGGGCCGGGGACCGGCCCGTCCCGCCGCTGAACCTCGTCGGCGACTTCGGCGGCGGGTCGATGCTGCTGCTCGTGGGTGTGCTCGCCGCGCTCTGGGAGGCGCAGCGGTCCGGTCGGGGCCAGGTCGTCGACGCCGCGATGGTCGACGGCTCCTCGCTGCTCGTCCAGATGGTGTGGGGGATGCTCGCGCAGGGAATGTGGCGCGACGAGCGCGGGTCCAACCTGCTCGACGGGCACGCGCCCTTCTACGACACCTACACGTGCGCGGACGGCAGGCACGTCGCCGTCGGCGCGCTCGAGCCGCAGTTCTACGCCGCGCTGCTCGCCGGGCTCGGCCTCGACGGCGAGGACCTGCCCGCCCAGTACGACCAGTCCGGCTGGCCGGCGCTGCGCGCCCGCTTCACCGAGGTGTTCGCCACCCGCACCCGCGACGAGTGGGCGGAGGTGTTCGCCGGTACCGACGCGTGCGTCACCCCGGTGCTGTCGTTCGCCGAGGCGCGGGAGCACCCGCACCTGGCCGCCCGCGGCACCATCGTCGAGCGGGACGGGGTGCCCCAGGCCGCGCCCGCGCCGCGGTTCTCCCGAACCGCGCCCGCGGTGCCGGGGCCGCTCGCCGACCCGGAGCCGGTGGAGCAGGTCCTGGCCGACTGGTCCCGCTGACGCGTCCGGCCCCGACTCACCCGCACCCAGCCCGCGACTCGCGCACACCAGGGCGCGACTCGCCGAGGTGTCGGCGAGTCGCGGTGTGGGTGCGCGCGAGTCGGGGGCTGGACGCGACGAAGCCCCCGGCGCGCGGGAGGTGCGCCGGGGGCTTCGCGAGCGGGTGGGGCCTGCGTCAGGCGGCCGCCTCGTCCACCAGCAGGTTGCGGGTGCGGTTCGGGTCGACCGGGATGCCGGGGCCCATCGTCGTGGTGAACGTGACCTTCTTCAGGTACCGGCCCTTGGCCGCGGACGGCTTGGCCCGCAGGATCTCCTCGAGGGCGGCGGCGTAGTTCTCCACCAGCTTCTCGGTGTCGAACGACGTCTTGCCGATGACGATGTGCAGGTTGGCCTGCTTGTCCACCCGGAAGTTGATCTTCCCGCCCTTGATGTCCTGGACGGCCTTGGCCACGTCCGGGGTGACGGTGCCGGTCTTCGGGTTCGGCATGAGGCCGCGCGGGCCGAGGATGCGGGCGATCCGGCCGACCTTCGCCATCTGGTCGGGCGTGGCGATCGCCGCGTCGAACTCCAGCCAGCCGCCCTGGATGCGCTCGATGAGGTCGTCCGAGCCGACGACGTCGGCGCCGGCGGCCTCGGCCTCCGCGGCCTTCTCACCGGTGGCGAACACGATGACGCGCGCCGTCTTGCCGGTGCCGTGAGGCAGGTTCACGGTGCCGCGGACCATCTGGTCGGCCTTGCGGGGGTCGACGCCGAGCCGCATGGCCACCTCGACGGTGGCGTCCATCTTGGTGGTCGACGTCTCCTTCGCCAGCCGGGCGGCCTCGAGCGGGGTGTAGAGGCGCCCCGGCTCGATCTTCTCCACGGCCTGGCGGTAGGCCTTGCTGCGCTTTGCCATTGCTCTGTACTCCTCGGTCGAGTGGTGGTGCGAGCCGAGCCAGCTCTCCCACGCGTGCTTCGTCGGCCGGTCAGCCGTTGACGGTGATGCCCATCGACCGGGCGGTGCCGGCGATGATCTTGGCGGCCTGGTCGACGTCGTTGGCGTTGAGGTCGCGCATCTTGGTCTGCGCGATCTGCCGCACCTGCTCCATGGTGACCGAACCGACCTTGGTCTTGTGCGGCTCGCCGCTGCCCTTCTCCACACCGGCGGCCTTGAGCAGCAGCTTGGCGGCGGGCGGCGTCTTGAGCTCGAAGGTGAACGAGCGGTCCTCGTACACCGAGATCTCGACGGGCACCACGTCGCCGCGCTGCGACTCGGTGGCGGCGTTGTACGCCTTGCAGAACTCCATGATGTTGACGCCGTGCTGGCCGAGCGCGGGGCCGACGGGCGGGGCGGGCGTGGCGGCACCCGCCTTGATCTGGAGCTTGATGATCGCGGAGAGCTTCCGCTTCTTGGGAGGCATGTCGTTTCCCTGTCGTGGTTGTCCTACGCGCCGCGGACCTGCCTACCGCGGCGGGGGTCAGATCTTCGAGACCTGGCTGAACGCCAGCTCGACGGGGGTCTCGCGGCCGAAGATCGACACGAGGACCTTGAGCTTCTGCGCGTCGACGTTGACCTCGCTGATCGTGGCCGGGAGCGTGGCGAACGGGCCGTCCATGACGGTGACCGACTCGCCCACCTCGAAGTCGACCTCGACGGCCGGCTTGCCCGGGGCGCCGGTGTCGACGTCGGCCTTGGCGCCTGCGCCCGCCGCGGCCTGCTGCTTGGGCTCGGTCTTCGGGAGCAGGAACTTGATGACGTCGTCGATCGACAGCGGCGACGGGCGCGACGTGGCGCCGACGAAGCCGGTGACGCCGGGCGTGTTGCGGACGACGGCCCACGACTGGTCGTTGAGCTCCATCCGCACGAGGATGTAGCCGGGCAGCACCTTGCGCTGCACCTGCTTGCGCTGCCCGTTCTTGATCTCGGTGACCTCTTCGGTCGGGACCTCGACCTGGTAGATGTAGTCCTCGGCGTCCAGCGTCTGGATGCGGGTCTCGAGGTTCTGCTTGACCTTGTTCTCGTAGCCCGCGTAGGAGTGCACGACGTACCACTCGCCGGGGGCGCGCCGCAGCGCGGCCCGCATCTCCTCCACCGGGTCGACCTCTTCGTCGCCGTCCTCGGCGTCGCCTGCGGTGTCCTCGGCCTCGGCGTCGTCGGCCCCGGTGTCGTCGGCCTCGGTGTCAGCAGCCTCGGCGGCGTCGTCGCCGGCGTCGGTGGTGTCGTCCGCGTCCGTGAGCCCGGCGTCGGCGGCCTCGGCCGGCTCCTCGACGGCGTCCGCGGCCTCCGCCGCGCCATCGAGCTGGTCAGCCTCGCGCTCGGTCACGTGCCTCTCGCTTCCTTCGTCCGTGTCGTGCGTTGTGGCGGCCGGCGTCACGTGCCGAACAGGTACAAGACACCCTGCGCGAACACGAAGTCCAGCAGCCAGACCAGCGCGACCATGAACGACACGAAGACCAGCACGACGATCGTGTAGGTGACGAGCTGGTTGCGGGTCGGCCAGATGACCTTCCGCAGCTCGGCCACCACCTCGCGCAGGAACCGGGCGATCCTGCCGAACAGCGACGCGCGCGCCGGGCGAGCCTCGCGGACCGCGGCCCGCCCGCCCCGGGAGTCGCCGGTGGGCGCAGGCCCGGAGCGCCGACCCCGACGGTCGGCGGCGGTGCGCGGGCGTTCCCGCCCGTCCCCGCGCGCCTCGCGTTCCTCAGTCACGCTCGCATCCTCCAGCTCACCCGCGGCCCGAGCCGCTGTTCGCAACTTGCTCCGATCCAGCACATCCTGCAGTGGCAGGGGCGACAGGACTTGAACCTGCAACCTGCGGTTTTGGAGACCGCTGCTCTGCCAATTGAGCTACGCCCCTAGACCAGCTCCGGCCCACGGCCGGAGGGGAGCGCCGCTGATGCGACACACCCAGCAGGTCGAGTGTACGGCACCGCATTCGGGCGCCTTCCACCGCACACCCCCCGTGGCCCACCGGGGCGGTGCGCGACCCGCTGAGGGAGGATGCTGCCATGGCTGCCAGCACCTCGACCACCTCGGCCCCCGCCACCCGCCGCATCTCCGCCCGCATCGGCGGCATCGCCGAGTCGGCGACGATGGCGGTGGACGCGAAGGCGAAGGCGCTGAAGGCCGCCGGGCGCCCCGTGATCGGCTTCGGCGCCGGGGAGCCGGACTTCCCCACGCCGGCCGCGGTGGTCGCGGCGGCCGAGGCGGCGTGCGCCGACCAGCGCAACCACCGCTACACGCCCGCCGCGGGCCTGCCCGAGCTGCGGGAGGCGATCGCCCAGAAGACGCTGCGCGACTCCGGCCTGGAGATCTCGCCGTCGCAGGTGCTCGTCACCAACGGCGGGAAGCAGGCCGTCTACCAGGCGTTCGCCACGCTCGTCGACCCGGGCGACGAGGTGCTGCTGCCCACGCCGTACTGGACGACGTACCCGGAGGCGATCGCGCTGGCCGGCGGCGTCACCGTGCCGGTCGTCTGCGGCCCGGAGGCGGGCTACCTGCCGTCGGTGGAGCAGCTCGAGGAGGCCCGCACCGAGCGCACGAAGGTGCTGCTGTGGTGCTCGCCGTCGAACCCGACGGGCGCGGTGGCCTCCCGCGAGCTCACCGAGGCGGTCGGGCGCTGGGCCGTCGAGCACGGCATCTGGGTGATCACCGACGAGATCTACGAGCACCTCGTCTACGACGGCGCGGAGGCGGTGTCGATGCCGGTCGTCGTGCCCGAGCTCGCCGACACCTGCGTGATCGTCAACGGCGTCGCGAAGACCTACGCGATGACCGGCTGGCGGGTGGGTTGGCTCGCCGGGCCCGCCGACGTCGTCAAGGCGGCCACCAACCTGCAGTCGCACGTGTCGTCGAACGTCTGCAACATCTCGCAGCGGGCGGCGCTGGCGGCGATCACGGGCCCGCTCGACGCGGTGCACGAGATGCGGGAGGCGTTCGACCGCAGGCGCCGCACGATCGTGGAGCTGCTGCGGGCGATCCCGGGCGTGGAGTGCCCCACCCCGCGCGGCGCGTTCTACGCCTACGCCTCGGTGCAGGGGCTGCTGGGCAAGGAGCTGCGCGGCTCGCGCCCGCGGACGAGCGTGGAGCTGGCCGCGGCCGTGCTGGAGCACGCCGAGGTCGCGGTGGTGCCGGGCGAGGCGTTCGGCACGCCCGGCTTCTTCCGGCTGTCCTACGCCCTCGGCGACGACGACCTGCGTACCGGCGTGGAGCGCATGGGCGCGCTGCTCGCCGAGGCGCGCTAGCCGGGAGCAGGCGCTCCCGGCCCGGGTCAGCCGGTCGGGAGCGCCACCTCGGCCACCGCGCGGCCGAGCACGGACTTGCCCTCGAACGTGGCGGTGATGGCGACCTTGGCGATGCGCTCGCCGCGCTCGGACTCCCGGATGTCGGTGACCTTGCCGCTGATCTCGACGAGCGCGCCCTCGTCATCGTCGGGCACGACGACGGGGCGGGTGAAGCGCACGCCGTAGCTGCGCATGGCGGCCGGGCTGCCCGCCCAGTCGGTGACGAGGCGGCCCGCGATGGCCATCGTGAGCATGCCGTGGGCGATGACGCCGGGCAGGCCCGCCGCGGCGGCGACGCGGTCGCTCCAGTGGATCGGGTTGAAGTCGCCGGACGCGCCCGCGTAGCGGACGAGGTCGGCGCGGGTGACGCGCACCGACAGCGGCGGCAGCTCGGTGCCGACCTCGGCCGCGGTCATGCGCCCTCCTCCGCCGCGGTGACGAGCAGCAGCTTCGTGGTGGCCACGGGCTCACCGGAGGTGTCGGCGACCTCGCAGCGCAGGGTGAGGAAGTGGCTGCCGCCGCGGGTCTTCAGGTCGTCGACGTGGATCGTGGTGACCAGGTCGTCGCCGCCGTGGATCGGGCGGTGCAGCGTGATCGACTGGTCGCCGTGGACCATCCGCAGGTAGTCCCAGCCGAACGCCGGGTCGCGCAGGAACCGCTCGATCGCCGGCATCGTGAACACGACCGGGAACGTGGGCGGTGCGACGACGTCGGGGTGGCCGGCCGCGCGGGCGGCGTCGACGTCCAGACACACGGAAGCGCCCTCGCCGATGGCGAGGGCGAACTCCCGGATCTTCTCGCGGCCGACCCGGTAGGGAGCGGTCGGGGGCAGCGCCTTCCCGACGAAGGAGGCGTCCGGCACGCTCAGCGGGTCTCGCGGTGCTCGCGGTGGGTTCCGCAGTTCGGGCAGAACTTCTTGATGGTGAGCCGGTCGGGGTCGTTCCGCCGGTTCTTCTTGGTGATGTAGTTGCGGTGCTTGCACTGCTCGCACGCCAGCGTGATCTTCGGCCGGACGTCCGTGGCCTTCGCCATCGCGTGCCTCCTGCTGCCTGTGGTGGATCGAGAGCTGGTAGCGGCGGCCGGACTTGAACCGGCGACACAGCGATTATGAGCCGCTTGCTCTACCGACTGAGCTACGCCGCTTCGCGGAGCCGGGTCGGGCCGCTCCGCAGAGCCCCTTTACGGAATCGAACCGTAGACCTTCTCCTTACCATGGAGACGCTCTGCCGACTGAGCTAAAGGGGCGGCAGACCAGGCAGGCGGTCTCTCCCGCCCGGCCGCTTTCGATGCTACACAACCCTCCCGAGGGCCCGGCAACGGGTCCCACCCCCCTTCGCCCGCGCCGGCGGCGGGCCGCGCGCCCCGCAGGTCGGGGCCGGGTAAGGGGTCCGGCCGCACCGCCCTTACCCCGGCGGCGCCCGCGCACCGGCGACGACGACGTGATCGCCCGATGCGGGGCCGGGGCCCTCAGGCCGAGCCTGGGTCTCGTGTTCACCGATCTCAGCACCCTGTCCACCCGCTCCGAGGACCACCGCGCCTGCCTGCTCGCCGACGCGGAGCACTTCCGCCTCGCCCGGCTGGCCCGCCGGGCCACCCGCAGACGCCGCGAGGAGCCCCCGAGCGGACCGCCACCGCCCGTTCACCGGCAGCCGAAACACGAGGCAGATCGTCGGTACGCCGTGACACGATGACCGGCGTGGCGCGCCTGGGGGTCGGCATCGAGCTGGTGGGGCGCCGGCACGAGGTGTCGGTGCTCACCGCGGCCCTCGAGCGGGCGGTGGCCGGCAAGCCCACCGGGCTGCTGATGTCGGGCGACGCCGGGGTGGGCAAGTCCCGGCTCGTCGCCGAGGCCACCGAACGCGCGGCCGCCGCGGGCTTCACCGTGCTCGTCGGCCGCTGCCTCGACACCGCCGAGTCGGCGCTGCCGTACCTGCCGTTCACCGAGATCGTCGGGGCGCTGGCGGCCACCCACCCCGACCTGGTCGCCGAGCACGCCGCGCTGCGCCACCTGCTGCCCGGCGGGTTCGCCCGCCCGGCGAGCAGCGGCGAGCAGCGCGACCTCGGGCAGCTGCAGGTCTTCGACGCGGTCCTGTCGGTCCTCGACGACCTCGCCGCCACCACGCCGGTGCTGGTGGTGGTCGAGGACCTCCACTGGTCCGACCGCTCCAGCCGCGACCTGCTGTTCTTCCTGCTGTCGCGGCTCACGGGGCAGCGGCTGGTCGTGCTCGCCAACTACCGCAGCGACGACCTGCACCGCCGCCACCCGCTGCGGCCGCTGCTGTCGGAGCTGGTGCGGCTGCCCCAGGTCGAGCGCCTCGACCTCGCGCCGCTCGACCCCGACGAGTCGCTCGAGCTGGTGCGCAGGCTCGCTGACGGCAGCCTCCCCGAGCCGATGCTGCGGCGGATCGCCCGGCGCAGCGAGGGCAACGCGTTCTTCGCCGAGGAGCTCGTGTCGGCCTCGTCCGACGGGCTCCCGCACGGGCTCGTCGAGGTGCTGGTGGCCCGCGTCGAAGGGCTCTCCCCCACCACCCAGCGGGTGCTGCGGATCGCATCGGTCGCCGGGCGCAAGGTGGGCCACCGCCGCCTCGCGGCGGTGTCGGGCCTCTCCGACGACGACCTGGAGCAGGCGCTGCACGAGGCGGTCGCCCACCACGTGCTGGTGCCGGCCGACGCCGAGGCCGGCCCGCTCGGCGCCGACGAGGGCTACCAGTTCCGGCACGCCCTGCTGCGCGAGGCGATCTACCACGAGCTGCTGCCCGGCGAGCGCAGCCGGGTGCACGCCCGGTACGCGGAGCTGCTGGCGGTTCCGGGCGGCACGGGCCCGCGCGGGGTGGCCGAGCCGGGGCGGGCCGCGGAGCTGGCCCACCACGCGATGGCGGGCCACGACCTGCGGCTGGCGCTGGCCGCGTCCGTGCAGGCCGCGCTGGAGGCCGACGACCGCGAGGCACCCGCGGAGGTGCTGCTGCACGCCGAGCGGGCCATCGAGCTGTGGAGCGCGGTGCCCGACGCGGAGGCGGTGGCCGGGGTCGACGAGTGCTCCGTCACCCGGTGGGCCGCCTGGGGCGCGAGCAGCACCGGCG
Organism: Pseudonocardia sp.; assembly: GCF_035305885.1. Lineage (GTDB taxonomy): Bacteria > Actinomycetota > Actinomycetes > Mycobacteriales > Pseudonocardiaceae > Pseudonocardia. Next base: position 87,371 of record NZ_DATGOP010000065.1, on the reverse strand, counting down.
ACCCGGACCGCGGCATCGCGCTCGGCAGGCGAGCCCTCGAGCTCGCCGAGGAGCGCGGCGACCCGGCGCTCACCGCGCGGATCGGGCAGCGGTACGCGCTGCGGCTGCTGGACCTGGCCGGCCGCGAGCACGAGGCCCTCGCCGCGGCCCGCCGCGCGCTCGAGCTGCTCGAACGCGAACCCCCGTCCGCCGAGCTCGCGTGGGCGCACACCACGCTCTCGCGCGTGCTGACCCGGTTCGACCGCTTCGGCGAGGCCGTCGTCGAGGCCGAGACCGCGCTGGAGGTGGCGGGGCTGCTGTCCCCCGACCCCGACGGCGACCTCGACGCGGCGAAGGCCGACGCGCTGGTCTCGCTGGCCGTGTGCGCCGAGTTCGGCGGCGACCCCGCCCGCGCCCGCACGCTGCTCGCCGAGGCCAAGCCGCTGGCGCGCCGCTCCGGCAACCTCGCCGTCGAGCTGCGCACCTACTACTCGCTCGGGATGTCCCTGCTGGACGAGGGGCGGCTCGCGGAGGCGGGCGCGGAGTTCGCCGCGGGCGAGGAGCGCGCCGCCGCCACCGGCACCACGTGGAGCGCCTACGGGCTGAACCTGCGGGTGGCCCACGTGATCGCGCGGTTCCTGCGCGGCGAGTGGGACGCCGCGGAGGCGGCCGCCGAGATCGCCGGGGAGTCCGTCTCGCCCGTCGTCGCCACCCGGCTCGCCGCCGCGGGCCTGCTCACCGCCGTGGCCCGGGGGCGGTTCGCCTCCGTCGAGCGGCGGCTCGCGGAGCTGCGCGAGTCGGTCATCCTCGACGAGCAGGTGGTCCTGCTGGTCGGCGAGGCGGCGGTCGAGACCGCGCTCTGGCAGGGCAGGCCGGAGGAGGCGGCCCGGCGCGCGCGGGAGGCCATCGCCGGCCTCGAGATCGGCTCCTACGACGAGCACAACCCCCACCTGGGCCGCATCCAGCTCGCCGCGCTGGGGGCGGCCGCCCACGCCGAGATGGCGGCGGCCGGGCTGCAGCCGGCTGCCGAGGCCGCGGACGCGGCGCGGGAGATGGTGCGCATCGCCGAGCAGGCCGCCGAGCGCGGGCTCCCCCGCGCCGGCGCCCTGGGCCCGGAGGGCGTCGCCTGGCTGCGGCGCGCGCGGGCCGAGCTCACCCGGCTCACCGGCGCCGACCCGGCCGCGTGGCGCGAGGTGGTCGACGCCTTCGGCTACGAGACCGGCGACCGCGCGGACGGCGTCGGCTACCGGCAGGCGTACGCGCTGGTGCGCCACGCCGAGGCCGTGCTGGAGGACGGCGGCACCGCCGCGCTCGTCGAGCCCGACCTGCACGCGGCGTACGAGGCCGCCACCGCGCTCGGGGCGGCGCCGCTCGCGGACGCCGTGCGCCGGCTGGCCCGGCGTGCGGGCGTGCAGCTGGAGGCGGCCGATGCGCAGCCCGCGGGGGCCGACCCGCTCACGCCCCGCGAGCGGTCCGTGCTCGCGCTGGTCGCCGAGGGCCGCACCAACCGGCAGATCGGCGCTGAGCTGTTCATCAGCGAGAAGACGGTGAGCGTGCACCTGTCGCGGGTGATGGCGAAGCTGGGCGTGAGCAGCCGCACCGAGGCGGTCAGCGTCGCGTACGCACGCGGGCTGCTGGCCCCCGCGGGCCGCGAGCTGGCGCGGCCGGCCCCTTGAGGATCACCCCTCGCCAACTACGGTGGATGTGATCCGGTCCACAATCGGGGGAGGCGGACCATGACCACCAGCACCGCGACCGACACCTGGGCCGAGCGCCCGGACCTTTCCGACATCGGGTTCTGGACGCTGCCGATCGCGGAGCGGGCCGCCGCCTTCGCCGCCCTCCGCGAGCGCGACCCGGTGCCGTTCTTCCCCGAGCCGGACATCGGGCTGCCCCGCGGCCCCGGCTTCTACGCCCTCACCCGCTACGACGACGTCGTCGCGGCCAGCCGCAACCCCGCGGTGTTCACCTCGGGCAAGGGCGCGACCAACGTCGTGGACCAGCCGCCGGAGTTCCGCGAGTTCTACGGCTCGATGATCAACATGGACGACCCGCGGCACGCGCGGCTGCGCCGCATCGTCTCCCGCGGGTTCACGCCGCGGCGGCTCGCCGACCTCACCGACGAGGTGCAGCGCACCGCGAGCGCGATCGTCGACGACGTGATCGACCAGGGCGAGTGCGACGCGGTCGGCGCGATCTCGGCCCGCCTGCCGCTGAAGATCGTGTGCGACATGATGGGCGTGCCCGAGAGCCAGTACGGGTTCGTGTTCGACCGCACCAACACCATCCTCGGGGTCGGCGACCCCGAGTACGTCGCGGAGACCGACGACATCATCGGGGCGCTCCTGCAGGCGGGCCACGACCTGGCCGAGCTGATGCGCGACCTCGGCAGGCACCGCGTCGAGCACCCCACCGACGACGTCACGTCGGCCCTGGTCAACGCGGAGGTCGACGGCGAGCGGCTCACCTCCGACGAGCTCGCGAGCTTCTTCATCCTGCTCGTGGTGGCGGGCAACGAGACCACGCGCAACGCGATCAGCTGGGGCCTGCACCTGCTCACCGAGCACCCCGACCAGCGGCGGATCTGGCTGGACGACATCGACGGTGTCACGCCCACCGCGATCGAGGAGATCGTCCGCTGGGCGTCCCCGGTGATCTACATGCGGCGCACGCTGTCCACCGACGCCGTGGTGGGTGGCACGCAGCTGCACGAGGGCGACAAGGTCGCGCTGTTCTACTGGGCGGCCAACCGCGACCCGGAGCGGTTCCCCGACCCCGACGCGTTCGACGTCCGCCGCTCGCCCAACCCGCACGTCGGCTTCGGGGGCGCGGGCCCGCACTTCTGCCTCGGCGCGCACCTGGCGCGCCGGGAGATGACGGTGATGTTCCGCGAGCTGCTCACCCGCGTGCCGGACATCGCCGCCACCGGGGAGCCGCAGCGGCTGAAGTCGATGTTCATCAACGGGATCAAGCACCTGCCGGTGGCCTTCACACCCGGTGGGGTGGGCTGATGGACTACCCGCCGGTTCCGGTCGGCGCGATCCTCGCGGGCTCGGCGCGCCGCTTCGCCGACCGCACGGCCGTGCACTACTACGGCCGCGACCTCACGTTCGCCCAGCTGCACGCGCGGGCGTCGGCGTTCGCGCAGGCCCTGCGCGCGGCCGGGATCGGCCGCGGGGACGTCGTCGCGCTGCACCTGCCGAACTGCCCGCAGTACGCGATCGCCTACTACGGCACGCTCATGGCGGGCGCCACCTTCTCCCCTGCCAACCCGCTGCTGCCGCCCGCCGACCTGGGCGCCCAGCTGGCCGACTGCGGCGCTGTCGCCGCCGTCACGTGGGCGCGAGCCGCCCCGGCGCTCGCGGCGGTGCTCGAGGACACGCGGATCCGGCTGGTGCTCGCCACCGACCGGGAGCAGGCGCTCGACCCGACCCACCCGGTCGCGGTGGCCGGTGCGCAGGACTTCGAGGCCTTCCACGCCGACGCCCCGCAGACCCCGCCGGACGTCGAGATCGACGTGCACGCCGATCTCGCGCACATCGCCTACACCGGCGGCACCACGGGCCGGTCGAAGGGCGTGCTGCTGCCGCACCGCAACGTCGTGGTGAACACCCTCCAGTCGGCCTGCTGGGCGAGCGGGGCGGTGCCGGAGCTGGACGGCGCGGGCGGGTTGGTGCTCGACCAGGTGGAGCCGCCGGAGGAGCGGCCGGTCCGGCTCGGCACCGGCTGCGCGGTCACGGTCACCCCCTGGTTCCACGCCATGGGCACCATCGGCGGGATGAACGTGCCGGTGCTGCGCGGCGACACGCTCGTGCTGCACGACCGGTTCGACCCCGGCGCCTACCTGGCCGACGCCGAACGGTTCCGGGTCACCTCGCTGGGCGGAGCGCCGCCGCTGTTCGCCGCCCTGCTGCGGCACCCGGACTTCGCCACCCGGGATCTGTCCTCGGTCCGCTCGATCACGTCCGGGGCCGCGCCGATGCCGGTGGAGATGATCGACGGGCTGCGCAAGCGGCTCGGACCGGAGGTCGTGATCTCGGAGGGGTACGGCCTCACCGAGGTCACGATGGTGGCCACGCAGGGCCCGCTCGCCCGCTCGGCGGTCCGCAAACCCGGCACGGTGGGGCCGCCGGTGTTCGACACCGAGATCAGGATCGTCGACCCGGCGGTGCCCGAGCTGGTGTCGCTGCCCGACGGCGAACCGGGCGAGGTGTGCATCCGCGGCCCGCAGGTGATGGTCGGGTACAAGGACCGCCCGGAGGAGACGGCCGCCGCGCTCGTGGACGGCTGGCTGCGCACCGGCGACATCGGCGCCCTCGACGAGGACGGCTACCTCACGATCGTCGACCGCAAGAAGGACATGCTCCTCTACAAGGGCTACAACGTGTACCCGCGGGAGCTGGAGGAGCTGCTGTACGCGCAGCCGGGCGTGGTCGGCGCCGCGGTCGTGGGCCGGCCGGACCCGGTGGCGGGGGAGCTGCCGGTGGCGTTCGTCGTGGCCCCCGGTTTCGACAGGCCGCAGGCCGATGCGCTGATGGAGGCGGTGAACGCCCGGGTGCTGCCGTACAAGCGGTTGCGCGAGGTGCACCTGGTGGACGAGATCCCGGTGTCGGCCGCGGGAAAGGTGCTCAAGCGGGCGCTGCGGGACCGCCTCGTGCAGGCGGGTTAACGACCGGGGGGCGGACCGCGATAGCAGGAGCATGGCCGCTCCTGCCGCGTACCCCACCCCCCGCCCCCCGCGTCGTCGACGGGCGAGGCGGGTGCGCGCCGGTCTCGAGCTCGTGGGCTACGCGGGCAGCTTCATCACGCTGGCCGCGATGCTCGTGCTCGCCGCCACGGCGGGGGCCCTCGTCGACGGTGTGCCGTCGAACGGGGCGACGGTCACCGCCACGTACGGCCGGTAGCCGCTCAGGCGGCGGCTTCGGCCTCGGTGGCCGGCTGCGGGATCGGCGACTTGAGCACGTGGTCGACCAACCGCATCACGAGCTGCTCGCCACCCAGCCGGTAGCCGAACTCCTCCCACGTGAGCAGCTCCCGGGACACGAGCTCACCGACCGGTCCGGGGTACAGCCGGGTGGCGCGGAACGCCGCGGCGCGCAGTCGCATCTTCTCGTGATGGTCCATCGGAGCGGGATCCATTCGACTCACCTCCGCAGGGAATGCGGTCCGACGCGCTCGGCGTTGAGTCGCCGCCCGTGGGTGTTCATGGTGAAGCACCGGAGTCGGGACGCGAGAGGGAAGTCCAGCGAAGAGTGAGCGAGATCTCATTTTCCGGCCACCTCCGGCGTCGCACCGTCTGACCAGGGCTTTCCCTGCAATTGCCTGAGCAAACCTCGCACGGCAATTGCCCGGGAGCGGGGTGGTTCCACCGGAGCCGCCGCCGTCGTAGCGTCGAGCCATGGCGACTCCGGCCCACTCCACCCTGCGCACCCGCGACGTCCTGTGGACCGACGTCGAGGACATCTACGCGGCGATCCTGGCCCACCCGTTCCTCACCGGCCTCGCCGACGGTTCGCTGCCCCGGGACGCCTTCCGGCACTACATCGTCCAGGACGCGCACTACCTGCGCGGGTACGCGCGGGCGCTGGCGCTCTGCGGGGCGAAGGCGCCGGACGAGGCGGGCACCGTCATGTTCTGCGAGCACGCCGCGCAGGCCATCGCGGCCGAACGCGACCTGCACGCGGCGCTGATGGCCGAGCTGGGCTCCTCGCCCGAGGAGGCGGCGCTGGAGCCGGTGGCGCCCACGACGCAGGCCTACGTCAGCTACCTGCTCGCCACGGCCTACGGCGGGTCGTTCGCGGAGGCGATCGGGGCGGTGCTGCCGTGCTACTGGATCTACGCGCGGGTCGGGGAGGAGCTGGTCTCCCGTGGCTCGCCCGACCCCCTCTACGCCCGCTGGATCGCCATGTACGGCGGGGACGAGTTCCAGGCGGTGGTCGACTCGGTGCTCGACCTGACCGACCGCGTGGGCGAGACGCTGTCGGACCACGAGCGGGCGCTGATGCGCCAGCACTTCCGCCGCACGTCGACCTACGAGTGGATGTTCTGGGACGCCGGTTACCGCAAGGAGACGTGGCCCCTGTAGCGACGGCCCCGACCGCCTCGACCAGCGGCCGCTACCGCTGGTCGAGGCGGTCGGGGATCAGCACGTGGAGCAGGAAGCTCACCACGGCGACCACGATCGCCCCGACGAACGCGGCGCCGAACCCACCCACGACGAACGGCAGCCCGAGACCGCTCGCGATCCAGCCGACGAGCATGAACAGCAGCGCGTTGACGACGAGCCCGATGAGGCCGAGCGTCAGGATGTAGAACGGGCAGCCGACCACCTTGATCACCGGCTTCAGCACGGCGTTCACGAGGCCGAAGATCAGCGCGACCGCGACCAACGTGCCGATGCGGCTGCTCGTGGTGCCGGCGGTGTTGTCGATCCCGGGGACGACCAGGGTGGCCACCCACAGGCTGACCGCCACCACGACCACCCGGATGACGAGCGCGAGCGGGTTGGACATCGCGATCAGCCCACCAGCGCCTGGTTGACGAGCGCCCGCAGCTGCGAGCGGATCGGGTAGGTGCTCGACGGGACCAGCTGGGTGAAGAACATCGCGGTGACCTCCGCGGCCGGGTCGACGTAGAACGCGGTGCTGGCGAGCCCGCCCCACGCGTACTCGCCCTCGTGCGTGAGTGTCTTGCCGGCGGCGGCGTCCACGACCACCGACACGCCGAGGCCGAACCCGACCCCCTGGTTGTAGGACTCGGACGAGATCGGCCGGCCGAACCGCTCGAGGTCGGCACCGCCGGGCAGGTGGTTGCGGGTCATGTAGGCGACCGTGTGCGGGCCGAGCAGCCGGGCCCCGTCGAGCTCGCCGCCGCGGGCCAGCATCTGGGTGAAGCGGTGGTAGTCGGCCGCGGTGGACACGAGCCCGCCGCCGCCGGACAGGAACGTCGGTTCCTGAGTGACCTTGTCGCCCATGACCGAGTTGCGCAGCAGCCCGCCCTGGGGGTTGGGCATGTAGAGCCCGGCGAGGCGGCCGACCTCGTCCGGCGCGACGTGGAACGCGGTGTCCTCCATGCCGAGCGGGGTGAACACCTCCTCGGCGAGGAACGCGTCGAGCGGGCGCCCGGACACCACCTCGACGACCCGGCCGAGCACGTCGGTGGCCACCGAGTAGTTCCACTCCGTGCCCGGCTCGAACAGCAGCGGGAGCGCCGCCCACGCGTCGCAGGCCGCCGCGAGGTCCATGCCCGGGGGGACGCCGAACTCGAAGCCCTTCGCCCGGTACATCTCGTCGACGGCGTGGGCGTGGTGCCAGCCGTAGGTGAGCCCCGCCGTGTGGGTCAGCAGGTGCCAGATGCGCATCGGCTCGGAGGCGGGGACGGTGCCGGGGTTGGCCGCCGACCCGCTCCGGTAGACCCGCAGGTCGCCGAAGGACGGGATGTAGCGGGCCACCGGGTCGGTGAGCTCGAGCAGGCCGCGCTCGTAGAGCATCAGCACGGCCACCGAGGTGATCGGCTTGGTCATCGAGTAGATGCGCCAGATCGTGTCGTCGGCGACCGGCCGCTGCGCCTCGACGTCGGCGAGCCCGTGGTGGGCGTGCAGCACGACCCGGCCGCGCCGCGCCACCACGACCGTGAAGCCCGGGAGCTTGCCGTCGTCGACGTAGCGGCGGAAGTGCGCCTCGACCCGCTGGAGCCGCTGTGCGTCGAAGCCGACCTCTTCCGGTTCCGCGTCCACCTTGAGCTGCGCCACGCAGCCGACCCTACCGGCGGTGATCGCCCGGAGGGGGGAACCCGCGGGAGGCGTCGTCGACCACGAGCACCCGGTCGCCGCGCTCCGGCGGCGTGAACTCGACCGACCGCCCACGCGGCGCGGGCCCGGCGTCGGTGGCGGTGCCGGTGCGCGGGTCGAACCACCACGCCCGCAGACCCGTGCCCGACAGCACGGTGGTGTCGAGCGCGAACGGTTTCCCGTCGACCGTGTAGGCCATGAGGAACGATCCGTCGGCGTCCCGGGTGGCGCGCACCCCGCCGGAGGCGACGATCGACTGGTCCGGCACGCGGGTGAGGTACGGGCGGGACTCCACCAAGGCCCGCACGTGGCGCATCTGCTTGCCCGCCGGGAAGTCGAGCGCCGCGGTCCAGGTACCCCGGGCGCCCAGCGAGGGCTCGCGGTCCTCGGTGAGGAACTGCCAGACCGCGTGGTGGCCGTAGGTGTGGCCGGCCGCGCCGCCGAACACGCTCCAGTACGCGTTGCGGCGCACGTCCTCCTCGGTGGAGAAGCCGTCCTCGGGCTTCCAGCAGATCGGGTGGTCCTCGTAGATCGACTCGCCGTCGAGGAACGGCTTCGGCGGCCGCCGCGCCCAGTTGCCCTCGATGAGGCCGAGCAGCTTGTCCCAACGGCGGCAGTGCCCGCCCTGCAACATGTTGAACGACAGCCACTCGTCGTCGTGGAACCACTCGGCGGAGGTCTGGTCCCCGCGGGGGTGGTAGGTCATGAGCAGCCCGGTGTGGTCGACCGCGCCGTTCGCTCCGACCGCGACGCCCTCGGCGAGCCGGCGCCACACGTCCTCCGCCCCGTCGGCGCCGTGGTCCCCACCCATGATCCACACGACGTTCCGGCCGTACCGGGCGCCGAGGAACTCGCCGTACGCCCGCGCGTTCGAGGTGGTGACGAGCTTGCCCACCTGATTGTCCGCCCAGACCGGCAGCAGCCCGATCCGCAGCCCGCGCGCGGCCGCGGCCGCGACGACGAAGTCGACGTGGTCCCAGTAGTCGTCGTCCGGCCCGGGGGCAACCGCGGGCGTGAGCCCGTCGGACAGGGGGTGGTGGCCGTAGCGGTTGGGTCCCGGCCCGCCGGCCTGCGGGAACACCGCGACGGCCTGGATCACGGTGAAGCCCTGCTCCGCCCGCGCGTCGAGGTAGCGCTCGACCTCGGCGCGGTCGAGGTTGACGAAGATGCTCCACGCCGTGTCGGCGAGCCAGAAGAACGGCGTGCCGTCGTCGTGGACGAGGTAGCGCCCGTTGTCGCTCACCCGCAGCGGCGGGAGTTGGGGTGCCGGTTGGGGCGGTTGCTGCTGGGGCCCTGCCGGGCCGCCGAGCACGGCGGCGAGCAGCGCGGACACCAAGGTCATCCCGGCACCTCGCATCCTCGAGATCCTGCTTCGGTCCGGGCCGCGGCGCCGCCCGTTTCGCGAAGATCGACCCGATCGGGGAGGCCGCGGCCGTCGTCGCGGCACGGCCACCTCGCTGCCACCGCGCTCGGACGTGGCCGAGCTCCCGCGGCGCGGGGGATGATCCGGGCGTGGCGGTCCGGGCCGGCGACGACGAGGTGATCCGGGCCCTGCTGCGCCGCCGGGACGCGGGCAGCCGGGCCGACGGCAACCGCATCGCGCTCGCGGTGAGCGGCGGCGGGATGCGTGGCGCGTACGCGGGCGGGATGGTGCACGCGCTCACCGACGCCGGGCTCGCCCCGTTCTTCGACGTCGTCTACGGCAGCTCGGCGGGCGCGTTCGTGGGCGCCGGGCTGCTCTTGGGCAGCGGCCGGGGGTCGGCGGCGATCTTCTACGAGGACATGGCGTGCCGGGAGTTCATCGACCCGCGCCGCTTCCCGCGCCGGCCGCTGGTGTCGCTGGACCACCTGCTCGACGACGTCCTGGTCCGCTCGAAGCCGCTCGACTGGGAGCGGCTGCGCGACTCCCGCGTCCCGCTGCGCGTGATCGCCACGTCACTGGACGACCTGGCGCCGCACGTGCTGGAGCCGACCACGGCGCAGGAGTGGAAGCTCGCCCTGCGCGCCACCGCCTCGATCCCGCTGCTCGCCGGCCCCGCGGTCGAGCTGCACGGGCGGCGCTGGATCGACGGGTCGGTCGGCGAGCCGCTGCCGGTGCTGCGGGCGCTCGCCGACGGCGCGACGCACGTGCTCGCGCTGTTCACCCGCGCGGGGAGCGAGCTGCGGCGCCGCGAGGTGGGCGGGCCCGCGGGGTGGGCGCGCGTGCTCGACCGGGTCGCGCCCGGCCTGGGCCGGATGGCGCAGGAGACCCGGCGGCACGCCCCGGTGCTCGCCGTGCTCGACGACGCCGCGCACCCGGCCCGCGACGGCGCCCACCTGCTGGCGCTGCTCCCGGAGCGCGACGAGGGCGTCCGGGGCCTCACCACCGACGCCGCGCGCGTCGAACGCGCCGCCCGGACCGGCTACGACGCGGTGATCGCCGCGCTCGCCCGGGTCCGCGACGCTGCTTAGGGTGTTCCGGGTGGATGCCGACGTCATCGTGGTGGGAGCCGGCCTCGCCGGCCTGGTCGCCACGGCCGAGCTCGCCGCGGCCGGGAAGCGGGTTCTGCTGCTGGACCAGGAGCCCGAGACCGGGCTCGGCGGGCAGGCGTTCTGGTCGTTCGGCGGGCTGTTCCTGATCGACAGCCCCGAGCAGCGGCGGATGGGCATCCGCGACTCCGTCGACCTCGCGCTGCAGGACTGGCTGGGCACCGCCGCCTTCGACCGCGGCGTCGACGACCCGAAGGGCGAGGACTTCTGGGCCCGCCAGTGGGCCACCGCCTACGTCGACTTCGCCCACTCCGAGAAGCGGGCGTGGCTGCACGGGCTCGGCGTGCGTTGGTTCCCCGTGGTCGGCTGGGCGGAGCGGGGCGGCGGGCTCGCCGACGGCCACGGCAACTCGGTGCCGCGCTTCCACATCGTGTGGGGCACCGGGCCGGGGCTGCTGGAGCCGTTCGTGCGCCAGGTGCGCGACGCCGAGGCGCGCGGGCTCGTCGAGCTGCGGTTCCGGCACCGCGTCGACGGGCTCACGGTCACCGACGGCGTGGTGGACGGCGTGCGGGGCGCGGTGCTCGAACCGAGCTCGGCGGCGCGCGGCACGGCGAGCTCGCGCACCGAGGTGGGCGAGTTCGAGCTGCACGCCCAGGCCGTGATCGTCACGTCCGGCGGGATCGGCGGCGACCACGACCTCGTGCGCGCCAACTGGCCGGCCCGGCTGGGGCCCGCGCCGAAGTCGATGATCTCGGGCGTTCCCGAGCACGTCGACGGGCGGATGCTGGGCATCGCCGAGGCCGCGGGGGCGCGCGTGGTCAACCGCGACCGCATGTGGCACTACACCGAGGGCATCCGCAACTGGAACCCGATCTGGGCGCGCCACGGCATCCGGATCCTGGCGGGGCCCTCGTCGCTGTGGTTCGACGCGCGGGGCCGCCGGTTCCCGGCGCCGTGCTTCCCGGGGTTCGACACGCTCGCCACGCTGAAGGCGATCACCGCGAGCGGCTACGACCACTCCTGGTTCGTGCTCACGCAGAAGATCATCGAGAAGGAGTTCGCGCTCTCCGGTTCCGAGCAGAACCCGGACCTCACCGGCAGGGACCTCCGCAAGGTGCTGCAGCGCGTCCGGCCGGGCGCGCCCGAGCCGGTGGAGGCGTTCAAGCGGCACGGCGCGGACTTCGTCGTCGCCGACACCCTCCCCGAGCTCGTCGCCGGGATGAACGCGCTGACCGACGAGCCGCTGATCGACCTCGCCGAGCTGGAGCGGCAGATCCGCGCGCGCGACCGCGAGATCGACAACCCGTTCACCAAGGACCTCCAGGTCACCGCCCTCCACGGGGCCCGGCGCTACCGCGGGGACCGGCTCGTGCGCACCGCGGCCCCGCACAAGATCCTCGACCCGGCGAACGGGCCGCTGATCGCGGTGAAGCTGCACGTGCTCACACGCAAGACGCTCGGCGGCCTGCAGACCGACCTGTCGGGGCGGGTCCTGCGGCCGGACACGACGCCGTTCCCCGGCCTGTACGCGGCGGGCGAGGTCGCCGGCTTCGGCGGCGGGGGCGTGCACGGCTACGCCTCGCTGGAGGGCACCTTCCTGGGCGGCTGCCTGTTCTCCGGCCGCCAGGCGGGCCGCGCGGTCTCCCTCACCATCTGAGCGCCGCTCGTCGGAAGGGGGGCGGGGTCAGCGCAGGCGGCGGGGGTGGCGGTGCTGGCCGCGGGGGCGCCAGTGGCGGCCCCGGTCGGGGTGAGACCGGTTCCGGTGCAGCTCGGCGAACCGGTCCGCACCGAGGCACATGCGCACGATGTCGCCCTGGCGGTCCTCCTCGTGGAAGCCGAGCCGGGCGTGCAGGACGCGGGAGGCGACGTTGCGGCCGTGGATGCCGACCTCGCACGTCGCGTAGCGGCGCTCGGTGAACATGTGCGCGAGCAGCGTGGTGATCGCGTCGCTGGCGTAGCCGCACCGGCGGTGCTGGGGCCCGATCCCGATGCCGTAGCTGAACCGCCGCGCCTGCGGGTCGGTCGGCACGGTCCACATCGAGCCGACCAGCAGCCCGCTGCGCAGCGTCTCGATCGCGAACTGGGCCTCGTCGCCGACCTCGGCGACGCTCGCGCGGTGCGCCGCCCAGTGCTGGTAGCGGCCGCCTCGCGGCAGGCGGGTCGCCTCGCGGTCGAACCTGATCAACCGGTGGTGGTCTGCGGGATCGACCTCTCGCAGCCGCACCTTGCTCCCCGTCAGTTCGCCGACCGGATGCGAGCGGGGCGAGCACGTGATCATCGGCGGTGACCCTACCGGGCGGCGCTCGGCGCCCGGGCCCGGCCCGGTCGGGTGACCGACGGCCGCGGTGATCACCGGCGATCGGCCAGCTCGGACAACCGGGCGTCGATCCGGGACAGGACGCGGGCGAGGATGTCGAGGGTGGCCTGGAGGTCTCCGGGGCGTTCGAGGGAGTGGTCGGCGCCCGACACCTCGAAGACCTCCGCTCCGGTGGCGACCGCCGCCGCGCCGTCCCAGAACGGGTCGGAGGTGCCCCCGATCAGCAGCGTGGACGCGGGCGCGCGGGCCGCGGCGCGGCGCACGTCCTCCACGCCCAGCAGCGGGGTGAGCCAGATGCCCGCCACCCCGCGCTCGGCGGCGGCGGGCAGCGCCAGCGAGCCGAGCGACTTGCCGACCACGACGTCCCGCGCCGGGTCGGCGGTGGCGACGACCTCCGCCGCGAACGCGCTGACCGCCGCGTGGTCGGTGAGGTCGAGCCCGGCCACCTTCTCCCACTCGACCGTCCGCACGGCCCAGCCGCGGCTGCGCAGCAGCATGCTCGTGTAGTAGAGCAGCGGGGCCTGCACCCCGTACGCGCGTCCGGGCAGCAGCGTGGCCACGGGAGAGCCCGGGGCGGCCCGCTCCGTCTGCACCGCTGCCATGTGCCGAGGGTGGCACAGCCGCGGGCCCGCGGACAGGGAGATCACCTCCCGGCGGGCTCGAGCGCGAGCTTCATCCCCTCGTGCGAGGCGACGAACCCGAGCCGCTCGTAGCGGTGGGCGTCGGTGCGCCGCTTGTCGGTGGTGAGCTGCACGAGCGAGCAGCCGCGGCGCCGCGCCTCCTCGACCGCCCAGCCGATCATCTGCCCGCCCAGGCCGCGGCTGCGGACGTCCGCGTGCACCCGCACGGCCTCGATCTGCGCCCGCCACGCGCCGCGCCGGGCGAGCCCGGGGAGGAAGGTCAGCTGCATCGTGGCGACCACCCGGCCGGCGGTGACGCCGACGACGAGCAGGTGCGCGGGGTCGGCCGCGATCGCGTCGAACGCCGCGCGGTAGGGCGCGAGGTCGTCGGCCGCCTCGCGGTGCACGCCCAGCTGGTCGGCGGCGAGCAGGGCGACGATCTGGGGGAGGTCGTCGGGCCCGGCGCGCCGGAGCGTGACGCCGCCGTCGAGGGTCGCGAGATCGTCCACGCCGCGATCCTCCCTCAGTCGCGGGTCTTGATCCGCTTCATCGTCTGGTGCGACACCACCCGCGACACCGCGGGCAACCCCAACAGCTTCATGTGGTGCTCCTCGTAGGCGGCCTGGTCGGCCACGAGGACGCGCAGGAAGTAGTCGGGCCGGCCGAACATCCGACGGAACTCGACGACCTCGTCGAACCCGGCCACCGCCGCCTCGAAGTCCTGCAGCGTGCCGAGGTCGGTGACCGTGATCTCCACGGAGACGATGACCTCGAAGCCCTGGCCGGTGGCCGCCGGGTCGACCGTGGCGCGGTAGCCGGTGATGACCCCCGCCTCCTCCAGCCGCTTGACCCGGCGCAGGCACGGCGGCGGCGTCAGCCCCACCCGGCGGGCCAGCTCGACGTTGCTCAACCGGCCGTCCCGCTGAAGGTGGAACAATATTTCACGATCTATGGCATCGAGGCGGTACTGATTGCGCATTTGCGCAGCATAGCGCCACAAATTGACATCATCGTGCCGAGCAATCGTCATATCGTTCCAGCGTGGATGTCCGGCACGCCTTCAAGGACGCCTTGTCGGTCGGGATCGCCGCCGCCGCGATGGGGCTGGCGTTCGGGGTGCTGGTCACCCGCTCCGGCCTCGACTGGTGGTGGGCCACGATCTTCGCGACGGTGATCTTCGCGGGATCGCTGGAGTTCCTGCTCCTCGGGCTCGTCACGACGCTCGCCCCGCTCGGCCAGGTCGCGGTCGCGGCGTTCCTGGTCAACTTCCGGCACGTGTTCTACGCGCTGTCGTTCCCGCTGCACCGCGTGCCGGGCGCCGTCGCGAAGGCCTACAGCACGTTCGCGCTGACCGACGAGGCCTACGCCGTCACCGCCCGCCCGGAGGCGCAGACCTGGAGCAGGGCGCGGATCCTGTGGCTGCAGGGCTTCGTGCACCTGTTCTGGGCGGGCAGCGTGACGGTCGGCGCGCTCGGCGGCACCCTGATCCCGCCGGAGGTGCGGGGGCTCGACTTCGCCGTCACGGCCCTGTTCGTCGTGCTCGGGATCGACGCCTTCCGCGCCCGCCGCGACGTCCCGGCCGTCGTGGCGGCGGTCGGGTGCGCGCTGGTCGGCCACGTCGTCTTCGGCGACCAGATGCTGGTGGCGGCGATGGCGCTGTTCACCCTGTTCCTGCTCGCGAGGTACGCGGTGGTGCGCCGTGCCTGACGCGGCCTACCTGACCTCCGTCGTCGCGGTGGCCGCCGCCGTGACGTGGGCGCTGCGCGCGCTGCCCTTCGCCCTGCTCGCGCCGCTGCGCACCGGCTCCCTGCTGCCCCACCTCGCCGCGGGCATGCCGGTCGGCGTGATGGTCATCCTGGTGAGCTACACGCTGCGGCACACGCCCCTCACCGTGCCGGCCCGGGGGGTCGGCGTCGCGATCGCGCTCGCCGCCACCGCGGCGCTGCACCTCTGGCGGCGCAACGTCGTGCTCAGCATCGCGGGCGGCACCGCGGTGCACGTCGTGCTCGCCAGCGTGCTGTTCGTCGGCTGACCCGCTCGCCCCCCACAGCCCTCGCCGGTACGGGCGGTCGCGGGTGGCCGGGGGTGCGGGCCACGCGGTCGGCCGCGGCTTCGGCGGGTAGCAGCGGACGTCGCCGCCGCCGTAGCGGTGCACCCACCGGTGCGCCTCGCCGTCGTAGGCCACGACGCCTGCGCAGTGGTCGCACGGGTAGCCCCGGCCGTCCTGCATCGACTCGATCACCCGTCGCGCGTGGGCCTCGTCCCGCGCGGTGCCCACCACGGACGACCCGTCAGGCAGCCGCGCCTCGAAGTAGGCGCCGCCCTCGTCTCCCGCCATAGCGTCAAAGTACTCCAACTCCGCCAACTCCGCCAAACAACGCCAGATATCGCCGACAATCCGTAATCACCGCCACGAGCGCCAGACGTCATCAAACAGCGCCTACCAGCGCATATGGTGTCGGCATGACCCAACCGCGCCTGGTCACCACGAGTGAGCTCGCGCGCGCCCTGGGCTTGTCGCAGCGGACCATCCAGCGCTACCGGTCGCTCGGCGTCCTCGTGCCCGAGCTGGAGTCACCCGGCGGGCACGCCCGCTGGGACGTCGAGAAGGTCAAGCAGCAACTCCGGGAGCTTCGCCACCGGGGCGACGAGTGACACGCCCGCCCAACGGGTAGTAGGTGGCACGCTTCCCGGGCCCGGACGAAGGACTTCAGCGACGTGATGCCACCATCCGACCAGGACGGGCGGCCTGGTGGCATCCCCCGTCCGCGCCCAGGCCCGCCCGCCGCCGCCGACCTCCGCTTCGACCTGCCGGCCGAGCTCGTCGCGCCGTCGATCGCGCGCGAGCGGGTCGAGCGCTGGCTGCACGACCTGCGCTGGCCGGCCGAGCAGCTCGAGGACCTGGTGCTGGCGCTCAGCGAGGCGGTGAGCAACAGCGTCGAGCACGGCTACGGGGTGAACACCCGCACCACGCCGTCCTCCACCGACTCGGCGACGGTCCAGGTCGAGGGCAGGGTGGTGGCCGGGGCCGGCGGCGAGCGGCGGGTGGTCTTCACGGTGCGCGACCGGGGGCGCTGGCGCGCACCGGTCGCGCCGGCCCACTTCCGGGGCCACGGGCTCAACATCATCCGCGCCTGCGCGGACGACGTCTCCATCGACGGCGACGACTCGGGCACCACGCTCACGCTCACCTCGCGCCCGGCGCCCACCGAGGCTTGAGCCCGCGGCCGGGGGCCGTCACGGTTCGAGCGCGCGCCGGGTGGACCGCTCGGCTTCCTCGATGATCGCCTCGACCGGCTCCGGGGGCGGGGTCGAGATCAGCTGCAGCGCGATCCCGCGGAGGAGGCCGACCAGGAACACGGCCATCGCCTCCGGGTCGGCGTCCGCGCGCACCGAGCCGTCGCCGTGCCCCTCCCGGACCTTGTCGGCGACGAGCCGCCGGAAGCCGGCGTCCTCCTCCGCGTAGAGCGGCATCAGGACGGGGTCGGCGGCGATCGCCTCGCCCCACATCTGCAGGAACGCGCGGGCGGACGGGCGCCGGCCCGCGACGTTCTCGAGGTAGGCGCGGACCAGCCCCGCGAGCCAGTCCGCGGCGCTGTTGTCCGGGTCGGGCAGCGGGAAGGTCCGGGCATCGCGCACCACCGCGCGGAGCAGGTTCTCGCGGCTGCCGAAGTGGTGGGACACGATCCCGCGGCTGTAGCCGGCGGCCTGGCCGACCTCGGCCAGGGTGAGCGCGCGCGACCCGTGCTGGGCGATCAACGCCGTCGCGGCGGCGAGGACCTTGCGTTCGGCCTCCTCGCGGCGCTCTCGCTGCGTGCGGCGAGCGGGCGGCTGGTCGGGCATCAGGGCTGCTCACACATCGGGTCGGCGAAGCATATCCACAACGCGCGCCCACCTGTCGGACCGATCGGCTACGGTAACTTGCGTGTCAGCTAACAAGTTTTTGAGAGGTGCCCCCGTGTCGCGCACTCCCCTCGTCCTCGTCCACGGCAACCCCGAGTCCGCGGTCATCTGGGGCCCGCTCATCGGGGAGCTCGGCCGGCCGGATGCGGTCACCCTGTCCCCGCCCGGGTTCGGCGTCCCCGCTCCCCGCGGCTTCGCCCCGTCGGCCACGACCTACCGCGAATGGCTCGCGTCCCAGCTCGAGCTGTTCCGCGCCCCGGTCGACCTGGTCGGCCACGACTGGGGCGGGATCCACGTCGCAGCGCTGGCCATGAGCCGTCCCGACCTGATCCGCAGCTGGGCCTCCGACGCCCTCGGCGTGTTCGCGCCCGACTACGTCTGGCACCCGCGGGCGCAGGTGTGGCAGCAGGAGGGCGCGGGGGAAGCGTCGGTGCACCAGATCTGGGGCGGCGACCTGCAGCAGCGGATCGCCGTGGCGTCGTCCCTCGGCATGACCGGGCGCATGGCCGAGCGGGTCGCGGCGGGCATGGACCCCGGGATGGGGCAGGCCGTTCTCGCACTGTTGCGGTCGGCGCGCCAGCCGGCGATGGCCGAGGCGGGACGACACCTCCCCCGCGCCGCGCAGCGTCCGGGGCTCGCGCTCATCGCCCTCGACGACGTCGGGCGGGCCAGCGGGACGGTGGCGCAGCACGAGTGGGCGGCGCGCCAGGCGGGCGCGAGGATCGCGCACCTGGAAGGCGTGGGCCACTGGTGGCCGGAGGAGACGCCTGCGCCGGTCGCCCGGGCGCTGACCGACTTCTGGGCGGAGCTGCCCGAGCCGGTCGCCGTCCCCCAGGCGTGACGTCGGCGTACCCGGGTCGGGGCCGCGGACCCCAACCCGCCGGTGGCCGGCCGGGTCGGGAAAGGCATCGACCGTCACACGTCACCGGAGGTTCCGATGCGACCCCTTCCCCGCCCGGCCGTCCGCAGCGGCGTCGTCGCGCTGGTCGCCATCGCCGCGCTCGTGGGCTGCACCACGTCGCGGACCGCCTGCGACTCGGGCGGGTGCACCGTCGAGCTCTCCGGGAAGCAGACCGTCGAGGTGGACCTCGGGTCGTTCGAGCGCGCCGTGGACGTCGAGGTGATCAGCGCCGGCGCCGTCGTCGTGGCCTCGGGTGGCGAGGTGGACGCGGTGCCGGCCGGGCGGGACACCGTGGTCGGGGACGTGCGGGTGCGGCTCGTCGAGCTGGACGGCGACGACGTGACGCTGCGCATCACCCCGGCCGCGTGAGGACCCGGCCGGCGTCGAGGCGCTCACATGGCCGACGATCGTCGTCGTGACCGGGTCCTCGGCGAGGCGGGTGCGGGCGGGAACCGCCGGCGACGCAGCGGCCTGCGCCGACATCGCCACCGGTCTCCTCGACTTCTTCACGCCGGCCGCCGTCGAGAAGATCCGCGCCGACGCCACCGCGCACCGCCCGTGGGTCGTCACCGAGGGTGGCCGGGTCGTCGCGTTCGCCCTCGTCGAGCGCCGCGGGCGCCGCGCGGCCGAGATCCTCTCGGCCGCGACCGAGGCATCCCGGCGAGGCCGCGGCATCGGCACCGCGCTGGTCGAGCACGTCCTCGACGACCTGCGCCGGGCCGGCACGCTGCTCGTCGAGGTCAAGACGCTCGCCCCGGCCGCCGGGTACGCGCCGTACGACGCCACGTACCGGTTCTGGACGGCACGCGGCTTCGTCCACGTGGACACCATCGACCCCCTGCCCGGGTGGGAGCCCGGCAACCCGGCCGCCGTTCTCGTCGCGGCGCTCGCGGCGACGGTCGGCGGACCGCATCGAGCGACTCAGAGGGTGACCCCGAAGCAGGCGCCTCCGGAATAACCGCCACCGCCGTCGTACCCGCCCCCGAAGCTGCTGAGGTGGCCGGTGACACCGGTGAGTCGGCCGGTGCAGGCACGGGGCGGCGCCGGAATCGTCCACGGGTCACCCCACCCGGCGACCGATCGCCACCATTCCTCGAACTCCCGGCCGTTCGGTTGTGTTCCCGGTCGCGTGCAGGCGCGGGCGACCGCCGCCGTGGCCGCTCGATCCCATTGAACGTCCCTGATCCCGGATTCGTACATGCCGCGAAGCGCCTCGGCCAGTTCCGCAGCGGTCAGCCCTTGTTCCTTCGATTCGAAAACGCGCACGGTACGCGAATCGACCGTGGACCAACCCCAGATCGCCCGCTCCGCACAGGCCTTCCGCAGTTCGGCCAGCTCCTCCCGGGCGCGTCGCTTCTCCTCCTCGCGCGCCGCCTCCCGCCCGCGGATCTCGTCGCGGACGGGCCGGTACGCCGCTTCCGCGGCGTCCAGCGCCTGCTGAAATGCCTGGCACGCCCGCCGGACCCGCCAATTTTGACCCGGCAGCCACCGCCACCTGGACACCGCGTCGGAGTACGCGCGCGCCGCCGCGTCCACGGCTTCCCTGAAGGCGAGTTCGGCATCCCGCCACGCGCTCAGCTCGTCAGCTGTGCCCCGGACGCAGCGGTCGTCGTGGTCGTCCGGCCGCGCTTCGCGCACCGAATAGAAGGGGCCGGGTTTGTGCGTCGGGAACGAGCGCATCCCCCACCCGTCCAGCTTCACCTTGATCCGAATCTGCCCCCGGTTCCCTGCGTGCACGATTCCACCCCCGTGATCTCGATCGGAAATCGAGTTCCCGGCGTGTGACACCCATCACGACGCCGGTGGTTCGAACGTAAGCACGCTCCGAGGAGACAGCAATCGTGGTAGCGGGAATTCGGGGAGCGACAAGGCGGATTTAGGGTCCGCCTCGCGCGACTACGACGTGCGCCGGGTGGCGTCGCTCGTCGCCGCCGGCCCGGTCGAGCACCTGACCACGAGCTGCGGGGTGAGCCGGCGGGTGCGCGGGACGTCCGACCCGGCTGTGTCCATCGCCAGCCGCAGCGCGGTGGCGCCCATGTCCTCCAGCGGCAGCCGCACCGTGGTGAGCGGAGGGGTGACGTCCTGCGCGATCAGGATGTCGTTGAACCCCGCCACCGACACCCGGCCCGGGACGTCGACGTCGTTCGCGCGCAGGTGCGCCATGGCCCCGACCGCCATCTGGTCCGCGGTGCCGACGAGCGCGGTGATCCCCGGGTGTTCGGCGAGCAGCTGCGCCGCGCCGTCGCGGCCGCCGTCCCGGGTGGCGGGGACGTGGCGCACGTGCACGGTGCCGCCGCGCGCCTCGAGCGCGGTGCGCAGGCCGTCGATCCGGTCGATCGTCGAGGTCAGGTTCGCGATGCCGGCCAGCACCCCCACCTCGCGGTGCCCGAGCGCGGCCAGGTGCTCGCCGAGCTCGCGGGCGCCGCGGGCGTTGTCGACGAGCACCCCGTCGACGTCGAGGTCGGGGTGCCCGATGGCCACGACCCGACCACCCGTCGTGAGGTACGCCCGCACCCGCTCCCGCAGGCCGGTCCGGTAGCGCTCGTCCACCAGCTCGCTCCCGGCGATGATGATCACGCCGGTGCGGTGGGTGTGCAGGAGCGTGAGGTACTCGAGCTCCCGGTCGACGTCCCGGCCGGTGTTGCAGATGGTCACCAGCAACCGGTGCCGGGAGGCCAGCTCCTGGACCCCGTCGATGATCTGGGAGAAGTAGGGGTCGCCGACGTCGCCCGCGAGCACGCCGACGGTGGCGAGGTTGCCGCCCAGCAGGGCGCGGGCGTGCGCGTTCGGTACGTAGTGCAGCTCGCGGGCGGCCTGCTCCACCCGGGCGCGCAGCTCCGGTCGAACCGCGTAGTCGCTCCCGGACAGGACGCGCGACGCCGTGGGCACCGACACACCGGCCCGGCGTGCGACGTCGCGCAGGTTGACCGCCACGTCGAGAAGGATAGGGACGTGGGAGGTGCGCGGGACGTGCTGCGGATCGGGATCGTCGGGGCGGAGAGCAGCCACACCGCCGAGCTGCTGCGGTTGGTCAACGGAGAGGGGCGGCCGCCGGGGGCCCGGGTGGTCGCGGTGGCCCCGGTCGACGTCGACGCGCGCACGGCCGGGATCGACCCGGCACTGGTGGTGGGCTCGCCGGACGCGCTGGTCGGGGCCGTCGACGCCGCGCTGGTG
The DNA here is from genome assembly GCF_035305885.1 of Pseudonocardia sp. Lineage (GTDB taxonomy): Bacteria > Actinomycetota > Actinomycetes > Mycobacteriales > Pseudonocardiaceae > Pseudonocardia. The sequence goes on along the minus strand of NZ_DATGOP010000065.1, from coordinate 66,219 downwards.
CTGACCCGCGACGGCGCGACGCACCGCGCGCTGGCCGGGCCGCTGCTCGCCGCGGGGCTGCCGGTGTGGGTGGACAAGCCGTTCGCCACCACCGTCGCGGACGCGCGGGCGCTGATCGACACCGCCCGCAGGGCGGGCGCCCTCGTCTGGTCGCGCTCGGCGCTGCGCTTCCCCGCGGCCGTGCGGCGCGCGGCCGGGCTGGCGGCCCGGGGCGAGCTGCGGCACCTGCACCTGGTCGGGCCCGCGGACCCGGCGAGCCCCTATTCCGGCATCGCGTTCTACGGGATCCACCTCCTCGAGGCGGCGGTCGAGGTGCTCGGCCCGGCCGGCTACGAGCGCGCCCCGATGGCGGTGCAGCGCACCCCGCGGGCGGTCGTGGCCACCACCGTCCTGGCGGGCACGCCGGTGACGTGCACGTTCGTACCCCCGGGCGCCGGCGCGCCCGTCCCGTTCCACCTCGGCGCCGTCACCGCGGACGGCGCCCGGACCGAGGTGATCGACCTGGGGCGCGACTACCTGCTCCCCGCCGCCGAGGCCTTCCTCGCGGCGTGCGCCGAGCCGTCGTCCGCCCAGCCGGACGAGGACCTGCTCGCGCCGGTGCACCTGGTCGAACGACTGGGGGCCGGGCTGGCCCGGCCGTAGTTGACGCCGCCCCGCACGAGGCTCTACGGTCTCCGCACCTCGTAGAAAAGGTTTTCTCATGACAGCTGGCGGAAAGACGACCGCGCGTTCCCGGGGTCGGCTCGGCCCCGCGTTCGTCACGGCGGCGCTCGTGTTCGGGCCCGGCAGCATCACGACCGCGAGCTCGATCGGCGCGCAGCACGCCTACCAGTTCGTCTGGGTACCGGTGATCGCCACGGTCCTGATGCTCTGCTTCGTGGACCTGTCGGTGCGCATCGGCCTCACCACCGACCGCGGGCCGGTCGCCACGGTGTCCCGGCGCTACACCCGTGCGGTCGGTGTACTGGTCGGGATCGGGTCGTTCCTCGTGACGGCGTCGTTCCAGGCGGGCAACTCGGTGGGGACCGGCGCGGCGGCGAACGTGCTCTTCGGCGGCGACGTCGCGCTGTTCGCCGCGCTGTTCACGCTGCTCGCGATCGGGTTCCTGTGGCTGCCGTCGTTCTACCGCAAGCTCGAGACCCTGATGGTCGCGATCGTCGGCGTGATGCTGGTCGTCTTCGTCGTGACGGCGGTGGCGAGCCGGCCGGACGTCGGGGCGGTGCTCGCCGGGCTGGTGCCGAGCCTGCCCACGGGATCGGTCGCGATCGTGGTCGGCCTGGCCGCGACCACGTTCTCGGTGGTCGGGGCGCTCTACCAGATCCAGCTCGTGCGCGAGAAGGGCTGGAGCGCCGAGGACTACCGGGAGGCGCGCCGCGACGCCGTCACCGGCACCGTCGTGCTCGGCGCCCTCTCGCTCATGATCATGCTGGCGGCCGCGGCCGTCCTGCACCCCGAGGGTGTCGCGGTGACGTCCCCGGCGACCATCGCGTCGATCCTCGAACCCACCGTCGGGGGCTGGGCGTCGGCGCTGTTCGCGGTCGGCCTGTGGGCCGCCGCGTTCTCGTCGCTGGTCGGCAACAGCACGATCGGCGGCCACATGATCGCCGGTGCGCTCGGCATCGAGTCCGGCGGGCTGTCCTCGGCCCGCGTCAAGGCCTGCATCACGGCCGTGATGGTCATCGGCGGCGTCGTCGCGATCGTTTTCGGCGGGATCCCGGTCCAGCTCATCGTCACCGCGCAGGCCGTGACGATCTTCGCGGTGCCGCTCATCGGGATCGTGCTGGTGGCGCTCGCCCGCCACGCCGACCGCGGCCGGCTGCGGCTCGGCGTCGCCCAGACGGCGCTGGCCTGCGCCGGCATCGCCTTCCTGCTCGCGCTCGCCCTGACCTACCTGGGGAACCTGCTGTGACCGAACCGGAGAAGCGGCCCGTCGACGAGGCCGCGCTCGAGGAACGCCTCTCCCGTCCCGTCCCCGGCGTGGCCGAGGCGCTGGCCGGCGTCGGGGGCGACATCGTCCTGCTCGGCGCGGGCGGCAAGATCGGCCCGTCGATGGCCCGGATGGCCCGCAGGGCGCTCGACGACGCGGGCTCGGACGCGCAGGTCCTCGCCGTGTCCCGGTTCTCCGACGCCGATGTGCGGAAGGGCCTGGAGGCCGACGGCGTGCGCACGCTCGCGGTGGACCTCGCCGACCCGGCCTCCTACGCCGACCTGCCCGACGCGGCGGCGGTGTACTTCCTCGCGGCGATGAAGTTCGGCACCAGCGGCCAGGAGCACAGGACGTGGTGGTCCAACGCGGCCATCCCCACGCTCGTCGCGGCGCGCTACCGCGGGGTGCCGACGGTGGTCTACTCCACCGGCAACGTCTACCCGCTGCGCCCGCTCGCCGCGGGCGGGGCGGTGGAGGACGACCCGGCCGACCCGGTCGGGGAGTACGCGCAGTCCTGCCTCGCCCGCGAGCGGATCTTCACGCACGCCGCGCACGAGTGGGGCACCCCCACCACGGTCTTCCGGCTGAACTACGCCTGCGAGCTGCGCTACGGCGTGATCGCCGACATCGCGGTCAAGCTCGCGGCGGGCGAGCCGGTGGACCTCACCATGCCCGCGGTCAACGTCGTGTGGCAGGGCGACGTGAACGCGTGGGCGCTGCGCAGCGTGACCCTGGCCGGCGTGCCGCCGCACGTGCTCAACGCGACCGGCCCGGAGACCGTCCCGGTGCGGCGGCTGGCGACGCTGCTCGCCGAGCGGATGGGCGTCGAACCCACCTTCTCCGGCACCGAGGCGCCGGACGCGCTGCTGAGCGACGCGGGCGAGTGCCACGAGCGCTTCGGCTACCCGACGGTGCCGCTGCGACGGCTCGTCGACTGGGTGGCCGACTGGGTCGGCGCGGGCGGGCGCCAGCTGGGCAAGCCGACGAAGTTCCAGCAGCGGGAAGGGCGGTTCTGATGCCGGCGTCCGACCGGTTCCGGGGCGGGGTCGTCATCCCGGCCCACCCGCTCGCGCTCACCGAGGACGGCGCCGTCGACCTCGTCGCGCAGCGGGCGCTCACCCGGTACTACGTCGAGGCGGGCGCGCACGGCGTCGCCGTCGGCGTGCACACCACGCAGTTCGAGCTGCACGCCGACCAGGGGCTCTTCACCGAGGTGCTGGGGCTCGCCGCCGAAGCCGCCCGCGGCCGGCTGCTCGTCGCGGGCGTGTGCGGGGACGTCGCCGACGCGGTCCGCGAGGCCGAGGCCGCGGCCGCGCTCGGCTACGAGGCCGCGCTGCTGTGCCCGTGGGGGGTGCGGGAGCCGACCGAGAAGGTGCTCCTGGAACGCGCCCGCGCGGTGGGCGAGGTCCTCCCGACGATCGGCTTCTACCTGCAGGAGAGCGTGGGCGGCCGCCGGCTCGACCGCGCCTTCTGGCAGGACCTGTTCGACATCGAGACGGTCGTGGCCGTCAAGTCGGCCCCGTTCGACCGGTACCGCCACAACGACGTCGTGCAGGCGCTGCTGGAGCACGACCGGTGGGCCGACGTCGCGGTGCTCACCGGCAACGACGACGCGATCGTGCACGACCTGGTCACGCCCGTGCGCCGCACCGTCGGCGGGCAGACCCGCGAGATCCGCACCGAGGGCGGGCTGCTCGGCCAGTGGGCGGTCGGCACCGCGGCAGCGGTGGAGCTCGTCGCCCGGGTGCGCGCCGCCCGCGACGCAGGCGCCGTGCCGGCCGCGCTGCTCGCAGGCGCCGCGGACCTCGTCGAGGTCAACGCCGCCGTCTTCGACGTCGACCACGCCTTCGCCGGCTGCGTGGCCGGCGTCAACGAGGTGCTGCGCCAGCAGGGCCTTTTGCGCTCCGCCCGCTGCCTCTCCGCGGCCGAGCGCCTCTCACCGGGCCAGCGGGAGCGCATCCGGGAGGTGCGCGAGCGCTTCCCCGCCTGGTTGGACGAGGAGTTCGTCGCGCAGCACCGGGACCGCTGGCTCAGCTAGGGGCGAGGGGGAACGACTCGATCACCGTCCACCCACCCCCGAAGGCCGGCCCGACCCGTCCCACGAGCTCCACGGAGTCGAAGGCGAACCCGGCGCCGAAGTCCTGGCGGGCGATCAGCTCCAGGGCCTGCCGGGCCTGATCGCGGGTGCAGTCCTGGCACAGCGTCAGGTGGGCCCGGTAGGCGCCTCCGTAGGCGTCGTGGGAGTTGGGCCGGATGACCGCGTCGAAGGCCTCGTGGAGCGACCGCAGCTCCGGTGACGTCACGCACGGCAGCGCACACGCGTGGCGGCCTCCGCCCTCGCTGAGGAGCTCCCAGCCGCCGGGGCCGAACTCGACCCGGGCCGGTTCCAGCGAGGCCGCCGTCCGTCTCAGCAGCCCGCGCATCCGGTCGAGGCCGTCGATCCCGTAGAAGGTGCCCCGGATCGTGACGTGCGCCGGGATGACCGCGCGTGCCTGACCGACCGCCTCCCGCACCTCGGCGACCAACCGCACCTGTTCCGGGGAGGCGTGGGCGACCAGCGAGTAGACGCCGTATCCGAAGCGGTCGTTCGGGAGGGTGCGGGGATCGGTCATGGGGTCACCCTCCACGTGCATCGACGTCACACGACGATCGCGTCCACCGCCCGACCGTCGTGACCGCTTCGGTGCGAACAGCGCCGGGCAGATCCTGCGGGTCTCCTACCGTCCCACCGGAGACGCCCTGACCCGCCCCTCGGCCAGCCGAGCACGCCGACGTCCACGACCAGTTCCTCCGCGTCTCCGGCCGTCTCGGCTACCACGTCGGGCACCACCTGGGCATGAGCCGGCGACCCGGTGCCCCCTGACCGGATTCAGCTCCGACGAACACGCTCGCCGCAACTACACGACTTCGCCGAGCTGACGCGCTCGCAGCCGTCCGCGGGCTTCCGCCGCACCTGGAGGCGTTCTTCGCGGTCGGGTACGACGCCGCGCTCCGCCCGAGCGAGGGCGTCAGGGCATCGCCGGGCAGGACGACGCCGTGCGCCGTCGGGTGGAGCCGCGCTCCGCGCCGGCGGATGAAGATCGGTCCGTGAACAGTCCGTGGACACCCGTGACGGGCCGGACACGCTCGGACACAGCCGACGAGACAAGAGCGGCCCCGGGCCGGCGTTTCCGCTGGCCCGGGGCCGCTCGCCCGGGTGTGGCGGGTGAAGGATTCGAACCTTCGTAGGCTGAGCCGACGGATTTACAGTCCGCTCCCTTTGGCCACTCGGGCAACCCGCCCGGGCGCGCCGTGGCGCGGACACGAGGATACGACAGCGACCAACCGGGTTCTGCAGGGGCCCGGTCGGGAGGAGGAACCCGGTGGCAGACCCGTCGTTCGACGTGGTGAGCAAGGTCGACCGGCAGGAGGTCGACAACGCCCTCAACCAGGCCGCCAAGGAGCTCTCGCAGCGGTTCGACTTCCGCGGCACGGGGACCTCGATCGCGTGGGCGGGTGAGGAGGCCGTGACCATCGAGTCCGAGACCGAGGAGCGCGCCAAGGCCGCGGTCGAGGTGTTCAAGGAGAAGCTGGTCAAGCGGGGCGTCTCGCTCAAGGCGCTGGACGTGGGCCAGCCGACGGCGTCCGGGAAGACCTACAAGATCGGGGCCAAGATCCTTCAGGGGATCTCGACGGAGAAGGCCAAGGAGATCAGCAAGGCCATCCGGGACGAGAAGCTCAAGGGCGTGCAGGCCCAGATCCAGGGCGACCAGCTGCGGGTGTCGGGCAAGAAGAAGGACGACCTGCAGGCCGTGATCCGACTGCTCAAGAGCAAGGACTTCGGGATCGCGCTCCAGTTCACCAACTACCGCTGACCCGCCCCCGACGGAAGCGCGCGGCGCGGGCGCCGTTGCAGGAAAGCCACCTTCACGAAGCGCAGCTTCGTGAATGTGGCTTTCCTGAACTCCCGGGCTCCAGGTCGCACCCGAAGCTCCACGCCGCCGGCATGGCGCACCCGACGGCGCCGGGCACGGTGTCAGGTGCTCACCGGGGCCTGCAGGCGCCGGCACGCCTGCGCGTAGGCGACCGGCGTCATCCCGATCGCCGCGGCGAAGTCGCGGATGAAGTGGCTCTGGTCGAAGTAGCCGAGCTCGGCGGCCACCTCCGCCCACGGCCGGTGCCGCTCCCGCGCGAGCGCGGCGGCGGCCTCGTGCAGGCGGTAGCGGCGCAGCACCCACTTCGGGCTCACCCCGACGTAGCGCTGGAACAGCCGCTGCAGCGTGCGCGGGCTCAGGTTGAACATCTCGGTGACGTCGTCGACGCGGGTGATCGTGCGGTCGTGCAGCAGCGTCGCGACGATCCGCTGGACGAGTTCCACCTGGGGGTCCGGCGGCGGCCACCGCTCCCGCAGGAAGCCCTCGACGAGGGCGACGAGCTCGTCGACGCCGCGGGCGGCCGCCATGCGTTCGGCGAGCGCGGTGGCGGCGGGCCCCCACAGCTGCTCGGCCGGGAACGTCTTGCCGGTGATCTCGACCAGCGGCCTGCGCAGGAACGGCAGGAACCCGCCGGGGCGGAACTTGACGCCGGAGACGCGGCCGGTGCCGCGGTAGACGTAGGTGAAGCGCTCCTCCCCGACGCCGGCCACCGCGAGCCTTCCCCGGTCGAGCACGAGGTTGACGCAGGGGTGCGGCAGGAGCGTGACCGACCCCTCGCGCCCCGGCGGCAGCTCCCAGGACACCAGCCAGTGGCGCTCGACGAGGCCGGCCAGGTCGGCGGCGGGCGGGAAGCGGTCGAGGCAGTGGCCGACGTCCCCGGGGTGCGGCTCGGCCCCGGCACGCACCCCGAGGATGCCGTGCTCGCTGGTGGTGGCGACGTTCGGATCGGGCACCCGACCAGGATGCCCCGCGGGCCCGACGGTCAGCGCCGCTGCAGGTGCATCTCCTCCAGCCGCCGGATCCGCTCGCGCAGCGGCGGGTGGGTGGAGAACAGCCGGGTCATCTGCTCACCCGCGCGGAACGGGCTCGCGATCATCAGGTGGGACTGCGAGACCAGCTGCGGTTCGGGCGGCAGCGGCGCGAGCTGGGTGCCGCGCTCGAGCTTGCGCAGCGCCGACGCCAGCGCGAGGGGGTCGCCGGTGAGCTCGGCGCCGCTCGCGTCGGCCTGGAACTCCCGCGACCGGCTCACCGCCATCTGCACGATGGCGGCCGCGATCGGGCCCAGCAGCGAGATCAGCAGCAGGGCGATCGGGTTGGGCCGGTCCTCGTCGTTGCCGCCGAACAGCCCGGCGAACATCGCCATGTTGGCCAGGAAGCTGACCATCGAGGCGAGCGCACCCGCCACCGACGAGATGAGGATGTCGCGGTTGTAGACGTGCGAGAGCTCGTGGCCGAGCACGGCGCGCAGCTCGCGCTCGTCGAGCAGCTGCAGCAGGCCGGTGGTGGCGCACACCGCGGCGTGCCGCGGGCTGCGCCCGGTGGCGAAGGCGTTGGGCGCCGCCGTGGGGCTCACGTAGAGCCGCGGCATCGGCTGGCGCGCGGCCTGCGACAGCTCCCGCACGATCCGGTACATCACGGGGTGCTCCGGCTCGGTGATCGGCCGGGCGTGCATGGCGCGCAGCGCGAGCTTGTCGGAGTTGAAGTACGCGTAGCCGTTGATGCCCAGCGCGACGAGCAGGGCGATCATCAGCCCCGAGCGGCCCCCGAGGAGGGAGCCGACGAGGAGCACGAGCGCCGAGAGACCGCCCAGCAGGACGGCTGTCTTCAGCCCGTTCATCGACTTGTGCACTTCCGGGTCCCTTCCTCCCCCGGCTCATTCAACGAGCAACCACCGGGACGTGTTCCGCGGCGGCCGTGACCGACGCCTCCGCGCGCGGCCGGGCCGTCCGAGGCAGGATGCGGGAATGGCCACCGACGTCCGCACGAAGACCACCGACGGCGTCGCCGTCCTCACGCTGTCCAACCCCGAGCGGCGCAACGCCCTCAACATCGAGCTGTCCCGCAAGCTCGCCGACGCCGTCCGCGCCGCGACGGCCGACGACGCGGTCGGCGCGATCGTGGTGACCGGCGAGGACCCGGCGTTCTGCGCGGGCGGCGACCTGAGCGAGCTCGCCACCGCCGACCCCGAGACGCTGCACACCGTCTACGCGGGCTTCATCGCCGTCGCCGAGTGCCCGCTGCCCACGATCGCGGCCGTCAACGGCGCGGCCGTGGGCGCGGGCCTGAACCTCGCACTGGCCTGCGACCTGCGGCTCGCCGGTCCCCGGGCGCGGTTCGAGTCCCGCTTCCTGCAGCTGGGGCTGCACCCCGGCGGCGGGTACACGTGGATGGTGCAGCGGGTGCTCGGCCCGCAGGGCGCCGCGGCGCTCACGCTCTTCGGCGAGGTCGTCGACGCCGCGGAGGCCGAGCGGATCGGGCTGGTGCACCGCGTTGCCGACGACGTGGTGGGCGCCGCGGTCGAGCTGGCCGCCCGCGCCGCCGCCGCCCCGCGCGACCTGGTGCGCACCACGAAGTCCACGCTGCGGCTCACCTCCGCCATGGCCACCCAGGCCGAGGCGGTCGAGGTCGAGGTGCGCGCGCAGGCCGAGTCGGTGCGCTCGCCGGAGTTCCGCGACCGGCTCGCGAAGCTCCAGGCGTCGATCAGCAGGTCGGGCCGGTAACAGATGCCCGGAACGGGGCGAACGACCCGGTGTGACATCGACCGGGGGCCGACGACACCCCGAGTCAGGTCGAGCTAACGTGGGAAGACAAGACTCATCACGCCCCGTCGACCCGAGGACCGACCTCGAATGACTTCTGACACCGCCGTCGACCACCTTCCAGCAGCGTCCGGCGGCGGACGTGAGGTGGTGGAGCGCGATCGCGTCGTCATCCGCTTCGCCGGCGACTCCGGTGACGGCATGCAGCTCACGGGCGACCGCTTCACCTCCGAGACCGCGGCGTTCGGCAACGATCTGTCCACCCTGCCGAACTTCCCCGCCGAGATCCGGGCGCCCGCCGGCACCCTGCCGGGCGTGTCGTCGTTCCAGCTGCACTTCGCGAACTACGACATCCTGACGCCGGGCGACCGGCCGGACGTGCTCGTCGCGATGAACCCGGCCGCGCTGAAGGCCAACATCGGCGACCTGCCCCCGGGCGGCATCCTCATCGCCAACACCGACGAGTTCACCAAGCGCAACCTCACCAAGGTCGGCTACGAGTCCAACCCGCTCGAGGACGGGTCGCTCGACCAGTACACGGTGTACCCGGTGGCGATGGCCACGCTCACCCGCGGCGCGCTGGAGGGCACCGGTCTGTCCAAGAAGGACGCGGAGCGGGCGAAGAACATGTTCGCCCTCGGCCTGCTGTCCTGGATGTACAACCGGCCGCACGAGGGCACCGAGCGGTTCCTGCGCGAGAAGTTCGCCCGCCGCCCCGAGCTCGCCGAGGCCAACATCCTCGCCTTCCGCGCGGGCCACGCCTACGGCGAGACCACCGAGGCCTTCGCGGTGACCTACCAGGTGGCGCCGGCGAAGCTGGAGGTCGGCACCTACCGCCAGATCACCGGCAACACCGCGCTCGCCTACGGGATCGTCGCGGCGGGGCAGCTGTCGGGGCTGCCGGTCTTCCTGGGCTCGTACCCGATCACCCCGGCGTCGGACATCCTGCACGAGCTGTCGAAGCACAAGGCCTTCGGCGTCACCACGTTCCAGGCCGAGGACGAGATCGCGGGCGTCGGCGCGGCGCTGGGCGCCGCGTTCGGCGGCGCGCTGGGCGTCACCACCACGTCGGGCCCGGGCATCTCGCTGAAGTCCGAGACGATCGGCCTCGCGGTCGCCCTCGAGCTGCCGCTGCTCGTCGTCGACGTGCAGCGCGGCGGGCCCTCCACCGGCCTGCCCACCAAGACCGAGCAGGCCGACCTGCTGCAGGCGCTGCACGGCCGCAACGGCGAGGCCCCGCTGCCGGTGATCGCGCCCCGCTCGCCGGGCGACTGCTTCGACGCCGTGCTGGAGGCCGCGAAGATCGCCGTCACCTACCGCACGCCGGTGATCCTGCTGTCCGACGGCTCGCTGGCCAACGGCTCGGAGCCGTGGAAGGTGCCGGACGCGGAGTCGCTGCCGCGGTTCGACCCCGGGTTCGCCACCGAGCCGAACGCGCCCGACGGCTCCGGCGAGTTCTGGCCGTACCTGCGGGACGCCGACACGCTCGCCCGCCCGTGGGCGGTGCCCGGCACTCCGGGCCTCGAGCACCGCATCGGCGGCCTGGAGAAGGCCGACGGCCGCGGCGGCATCTCCTACGACCCGGACAACCACGACCGGATGGTGCGGCTGCGGGCCGCGAAGATCGACGGGATCCCGGTGCCGGACGTCGAGGTCGACGACCCCGACGGCGACGCCGAGATGCTCGTGCTCGGCTGGGGCTCCACCTACGGCCCCATCGGAGCCGGCGCCCGCCGGGTCCGGGCGCTCGGCCACAAGGTCGCGCAAGCCCACCTGCGGCACCTCAACCCGCTCCCGGCCAACCTCGGCGAGGTGCTGTCGCGCTACCGCACCGTCGTGGTGCCCGAGATGAACCTCGGGCAGCTCGCCTCGGTGCTGCGCGCCCGCTACCTCGTCGACGTCAAGAGCTACACGAAGGTCGCAGGCCTTCCCTTCAAGGCAGAAGAGCTGCAGGACGTGTTCCTGGAGTACCTCAACGGGGTGCGCGCATGACGGCGGACGCACTCCCTCCCACGGAGGCGCAATCGTGACCGCGATCGACCTCGGGCTCCCCACCCTGGGCGGGCTCGACGGGGTTCCGACCACCGACGCGAAGCAGACCGCCAAGGACTACACCTCCGACCAGGAGGTGCGCTGGTGCCCCGGCTGCGGTGACTACGCCGTGCTCGCCGCGGTCCGCCAGTTCCTGCCGACGCTGGGCATCAAGCGCGAGAACACCGTGTTCGTGTCCGGCATCGGGTGCAGCTCGCGGTTCCCGTACTACCTCAACACCTACGGGATGCACTCGATCCACGGGCGCGCCCCCGCCATCGCCACCGGGCTCGCCACCACCCGGCCCGACCTGTCGGTGTGGGTCGTCACCGGTGACGGCGACGCGCTGTCCATCGGCGGCAACCACCTGATCCACGCGCTGCGGCGCAACGTCAACCTCAAGATCCTGCTGTTCAACAACCGGATCTACGGGCTGACGAAGGGCCAGTACTCGCCCACCAGCGAACAGGGCAAGATCACCAAGTCGACGCCGATGGGCTCGGTCGACTACCCGTTCAACCCCATCTCGCTCGCGCTCGGCGCCGAGGCCACGTTCATCGGGCGCGCCCTCGACTCCGACCGGAAGGGACTCACCGAGGTGCTCGCGGCGGCCGCGGCGCACCGCGGCAGCGCGCTCGTCGAGATCTTCCAGGACTGCCCGATCTTCAACGACGGCAGCTTCGACGTGCTCCGCAAGGGCGAGGAGGCCGAGGAGCGGGTGATCCCGGTCCGCCACGGCGAGCCCATCCGCTTCGGCCCGCCCGCCGAGGACGGGCTCGGCAGCTACGCCGTCGTCCGCGAGGGCTTCGGGCTCACCGTCGCGAAGATGAACGAGGTCGACCCCGACCAGGTCGTCGTGCACGACGCCACGGACATCAACCTGGCGTTCGCCCTGTCCCGCCTGTCGGACCAGGACCTCAACCACACCGTCACCGGCATCTTCCGCAACGCCGACCGCCCCACCTACGACGACGCCGTCCGCGCCCAGGTGGCCGAGGCCAAGGCGAAGGGCTCCGCGGACCTGCAGGCCCTGCTCACCGGCCGCGACACCTGGACGATCGCGGGCTGACCGCACCAGCACGCGGAACGGGCCCCGCCGGAGTGCACCGGCGGGGCCCGTTCTCGTCCTGCTGGTCAGCCGAACCGCGACGACACCAGCGACACGAGAGCGCCGAGCAGACCCGTGGGCTCGGCCGGGGCCGGCTCGACCAGCTCGTCGACGTCCCCGTCCTCGTCGGCGCCCTCGTCCTCGGCTCGGTCGTCGGCTCGGTCGACGAGTCGGACTCGTCGGACTCGTCCGTGGTCGGCGACGAGCCGTCCGTCGAGTCCTCGTCGGGCTCGGGGGCGGAGGTGAACCCGGTGTCGTCCGCATCCTCCTCCTCGTCCGGCGCGGGGGTGGTGGTCACGCCGCCCGCGGGCGCGGTGATCGGGGGAGCGGCAGGATCTCGGTGGCCGAGGCCACCCCGGTCGGGGCCAGAACCGCCATCGCACCGACGGCGATCCGGATTCGTTCACCGCGCGGTCACGCAGCGCACGCCGGTCAGCGGCGCTCGTCCCACGCGGTGAAGCCGGCGGTGCGGGCCTCCTCCGCCGTGCGGAACCAGACGTCCGCTCGGGTGCGCACGTAGTACGGCGAATCCGGGGTGTGGAAGCGGCGCGAGCCCTCGTTCGCCTTGATCTCGTGCATCGGCGAGGGGCTCGACCCGTCCGGCTCCGGCAGGAGCGAACCGGGGTAGGGCCCCGGGCGGGCCGACACGGCGGCGGCCGCGGCCGCGGCGGCGGCACCGAAGGAGGTCGGCCTGCCGACGAGCCCGGAGTCGAGCGCCGCGATCGCCGGCCCCGCCGCCTCGGAGGTCCGCGGCTCGGGCTGCTGCTCCTCCCGAGGCGCCGGGATCTGCGCCGACCGCTGCTCGTCCGACGCGAACGCCTCCGGCTCGGTGGCACCGGCCGCGTCCGCCGCCGCGTCGATCTCCGCGCGCCGATCGGGGACGCCCGCCGGTCGGTCGGCGGGTGCCTCTCCGCCCTCGTCGGCGGGCTCGCCGCGCTGGAACGCGCCCGCACCCGCCGCGGCGGCAGCCGCCAGCCCGGCGGCGCCCAGGCCGACGGCGGCTGCCCCGGCGCCGCCCGGCTCCGTCGAGCCGGTGTCCGGCTCACCGGCGGCGGCGCTCGCCGTGCCCTCCTCGGGCGACGCCGCCGAGACCCGGCCGGCCCGCGCGTCCGGGCCGCCGGCTTCGGCTTCCCCTTCCGGCCGATCGGCCGACGGCGCGCGCGACCCCGGTACGTCGCCGGCACCGCTCGTCGCCCGGGCCGGGGTGTCGCGCTCGGGCCCCGCCTGGGCCGCGTCCGCAGCACCGGGTTCCGCGGAATCCGCGCCGGCTTCCGCAACACCCGAGCCGGCACCGCCGTCGGGCCGATCAGCCGCGCTCCCGCCCGAGGCGCCGCCCACGCCGGCCGCCGAGTCCTCCGGTTGATCGGCCGACGGCACGCCCGCACCGCCGCGCTCCGAACCCTCGGCCGAACCCGCGGGCGAAGCGGCCCACGAGGCAGCCGCCGCCCCGGCCGGACCCTGCTGCCGCTCGGACGCGATCTCGCCGGCCTCGGACGCCGAACCCGGTTCCGCAGAACCCGCGCCCACCCCGGCGGCACCCGACCCGGACTCGGGCGGCCCCGCCGTCCCCGCGATGGCCGCGCCCTCCCGGCGGTCGGTCGACGGCACGCGCACACCGGACCGCGATCCCGGCTCCGAACCCGCGACAGCCGCGCCCTCCGACCGGCCGGTCGGCGACTCGCCCCCGTCGAACCCCGAACCCGGCTCCGCAGAACCCGCGCCCACCTCGACGCCACCCGACCCGGACCCGCCGGACCCCGCCTCGGCCCGTGTCCCCGCGTCCTGATCGGCGGGCGCCTCCTCGGCGGCAGCGCCCAGCCCGCGAGCACCGCCCTCCCGCGCTGCGCCCGAACCCGACGGCGAACCCGGTTCCGCCGAGCCCGCGCCCGCCCCAGGGGCAGCGCTGCTCGCCTCCCCACCGGCCGGGGCCGGCTGTCCGGCCCGCCGCTCGACAGGGCCCTCCGGGCGATCAGCGGCCCGCTCGCCCGAACCGGCCCAGGCACCAGCCGACGCCCCCGCCGCGGCGGCGCCCAGGCCGGCGGCGCCGAGACCGGAGGAGGCAGCGCCCTCCGGGCGGTCGCTCCGCGGCTCGCCCGCATCGGCCCGCGAGCCCGCCTCGGCGCCGGCGCTTCCCGCTCCTTCACCGGCCGGAGCCGCCGCGGCGTGCCGCCCGACCCGCTCCCCGGCCGCGCCCCCCGGCCGATCGGTCGGCGACGCGCCCCCATCGGCTGCGCTCCCCGCACCCGCGCCCGCCGGAGCCGCCGCAGCGTGCCGCCCGACCCGCTCCCCGGCCGCGCCCGCTCCCGGCCCGCCCGAACCGCTCGGCGATCCGGCGCCCGTCTCGTCGGCGGCGCCTCCCGGCCGATCAGCGGCCCGCCCACCCTCGTCCGCGTCGCTGGGAGCGCGCTCGTGCGGGATCGCCTCGCCCTCCGGCCGGTCGGCGGTCCTGGCCTCGTCCTCCCCGCGGACCGCCGCGACCGCGGCGGCACCCGCCGCTCCGGCCGCGCCACCAGCCGCCGCAGCCGCGATCCCGGCGTTCGAGGCGCCGCCCTCGGCGGATCGCCTGCGCCGCGCGCGGAGGAGGATCACCGCGACGAGCAGCGCGACGACCACGACGGCCAGTACCACCCACCACCAGCTCTGATCCACGACGCATCCTCTCCCGTGAGGGGCCGGACCAGCTGCATACCACGATCCGGCGAGGCGCACCGGGCAGCTGGCGCCCGACCACCCGGCCGTGGGGTGCGATCACCTGCTTTCGCCGGATCCCGGCTCGTCGACGGGCCCGCCCTGCGTGGGGATCTCGATCGGCGGCGAGGGCTCCGCCCCGCCGGCCACGCCGAGGCGGTCGAGAGCGCCGGCCGCGCTCGACCCGGGCCGCCGCGTCGTCGGTTCCCTCCCGTGCGTGTCGAGGTTCGCGAGCGCGGGCTCCGACGGTGCCGGCGGCTCGGGCGGCTCGGGCCGCCGGGTGCGGCGCAGCGGGCCGGCCGCCGCGTGGAGGATCCGCGGCGGCGCGGGGCGGAACAGCGGGTGCGCGGTCCTCCGCCGGTGCGGGCGCACGAACAACAGCCACGTCACCGCCGACCCCGCGAGGAACGCGAGCACGCACAGGAACCAGACCTGCCCGAACGTCGCCAACACGCCGCCTCCCCCTCTAGCCGATGGATCCCCGTGCGGAGACCCGCTCGGCCGGGACGCCCAGCCCCGCGGCCGAGCCGGCGGGATCCGGGGGTGGCCGCTCGACCCACAGCAGGGCGATGCCCGCGAGAACGGCGGGTACCGCGATCAGCGCCACCAACCACCACGCTCGGGCGTGCGCCACCGGTCCCCCCTGACCCTCCGCAGTCGCCCCATTACGGTGACATGATCTGCGGCGTCAGGCCAGTGCTCTCCCGGCGGGCGGAAGCGCCGGTCAGGCGGTGCGGTCCACCACGTACGTCGTGAGGGAGGCCAGCGCTTCCGTGGCGGGGCACTCCGGCAGCTTGCGCAGCTCCTCACGCGCGGCAGCCGCCTGCTCGGCCAGCACGTCGCGGGCGCGGGCCAGGCCCGGGCCGGTGCGCAGCAGGTCGAGCGCCTCGTCGACCTCGGCGTCGTCGCTGATGGGCTTCGACAGCAGCACGCCCAGGCGGTCGGCGGCAGGACCGGTCTCCTGGAGGGCGTACAGCATCGGCAGGGTGTGGACGCCCTCGCGGAGGTCCGTGCCGGGGGTCTTGCCGGAACTCGCCGCCGACGACGCGATGTCGATGACGTCGTCGGAGATCTGGAAGGCGGTGCCGATCATCGCGCCGAAGCGGCGCAACGCCTCCACGTGCTCCGGTGCGCACCCGGAGAACATGCCCCCGTACCGCCCCGACGTCGCGATCAACGAGCCGGTCTTCTCCGCCACGACGGCGAGGTAGTGCTCCACCGGGTCCTCGCCGGGGCGCGGGCCGCGGGTCTCGCGCATCTGGCCCGTGACGAGCTCGGCGAAGGTCTCGGCGATGATCCGCACGGCTTCCGGCCCGAGGTCGGCCACGAGGCGCGACGCGTGGGCGAACAGGAAGTCCCCGGTGAGGATCGCCACGGTGTTGTCCCACCGCGAGTTGGCGCTCTCCGCCCCGCGGCGCATCGTGGCCGAGTCCATGACGTCGTCGTGGTAGAGCGTGGCGAGGTGGATCAGCTCGACCACCGCCGCGGCCGTGAGCACGTTCTCGTCGTCCGGCCGAGGGCCGACCTGCGCCGCCAGCAGCGTGAAGAGCGGGCGGAACCGCTTGCCGCCTGCGTCGATCAGGTGCAGCGACGTCTCGGTGACGAACTGGTAGTCGCTGTGCACCTCCCGGTGCAGCAGCTCCTCCACGCGGGAGAGGCCCTCCGCCGTGGAGGCGGCGAGCCCCGGGTCTGCGAGCTCGACGCCCGCAATCGCGTTCGCGTTCACGTCCCCCAGCTTTTCACGGTCGTCAGCCTGTGAACCCGCCGCCCGCGGCCCAGTTCAGGGCCAGCGTCGGGGCGATTCCGAGCAGTAGCGTGACGATCACGCCGAGCGTGATGGCGGCCGTGGTGAACGCGCCGGGCACGGTGACCGTCGGGCCGTCCGCGGCCGGCTCGCTGAAGTACATGAGCACGATCACGCGGATGTAGTAGAAGGCGGCCACGGCGCTCGCGACGAGCGCGATCACCACGAGCGGCGCCATCCCGTCCCCGAGGGCCGCGGCGAACACCGCGAACTTCGCGGTGAAGCCGCTCGTGAGCGGGATGCCCGCCAGCGCGAGCAGCAGGAACGTCATCACGCCCGCCACCATCGGGGAGCGCTTCGCCAGCCCCGCCCACTGCGACAGGTGGGTGGCCTCGCCGTCGGCGTCGCGGACGAGGCTGATCACCCCGAACACGGCGAGCGTGGTGAAGCCGTAGGCGAGCAGGTAGAACATCGTGCTCGACACGCCCGCCTCGGTGATGGCGATGGCACCCACGAGCAGGAAGCCCGCGTGGGCCACCGACGAGTACGCGACCATGCGCTTGATGTCGGTCTGGGTGAGACCGAGCACCGCCCCGATCGCCATCGACACGATCGCGACGGCCCACAGCACGCCGCGCCACTCCCAGCGCATGTCGCCGAACGCGACGTGCAGGACGCGCAGGATCGCGCCGAACGCCGCGATCTTGGTGCAGGCCGCCATGAACGCGGTGACCGGCGTCGGCGCGCCCTGGTACACGTCCGGCGTCCAGGTGTGGAACGGCCCGACCGAGCCCTTGAACAGCAGGCCGACCACGAGCAGCGCGAGCCCGCCGAGCAGCAGCGCATCGGACGCCGCGGAGCCCACGGCGGCGGTCGCGATCTCGGTGAACCGCACCGACCCGGCGTAGCCGTAGATCAGCGCGAGCCCGTAGAGGAAGAACGCCGACGCGAACGCGCCCAGCAGGAAGTACTTGACGGCCGCCTCCTGCGACAGCAGCCTGCGCCGCCGGGCGAGCCCGCACATCAGATACAGCGGCAGCGACAGCACCTCGAGCGCCACGAACATCGTGAGCAGGTCGTTCGCCGCGACGAAGGTCATCATCCCGCCGAGCGCGAACAGCGTGAACGGGAAGACCTCGGTCTGCATGGTGGGCGGGAGCCCGGGGGCGCCGTAGGAGCGGTCGTGCGGCGGCTCGGTGAGCGTGCTCGTGCCCCCGCCCGCGGCGGCCCGCGCGGCGGCCGAGGCGAGGATGGGCCCGCCCGGCTCCACGGAACGGTCGGCGATCAGCAGCACGCCGGCCAGCCCGAGCGCCAGCAGCGCGCCCCACAGGAACAGGGTGGGGCGGTCCACGGCGACCGTGTCGGCCAGCGTGGTGATGGCGTCGGGGCTGCCGCCCGCGTACAGGCCGAGGGCGAGCCCGGCCCCGCCGAGCGCGGCGATCGAGAGCGCCACCTGCGCCGGCCAGCGCTGGTGGCGGGGCAGGAACGCCTCCAGGAGCACGGCGACGCACGCCGCGCCGAGGATGATCAGCAGCGGCGCGATCGCGGGGTAGTCGATGGGTGGCACGCTGAACCTGCCCTGGGCGAGCGTGGTCAGCGCCGAAGGCCCGCTCGCGAACTCGGTCACTGGATACCTCCCACCGGGTCGGCGAGGCCCACCTCGTTGAGGGTGGCCACCACCGAGGGGTTGATGACGTCGAGCACCGGCCCGGGGAAGAAGCCGAGCACGATGATCAGCACGATCAACGGCGTGAGCACCGCGATCTCACGGCCGGACAGGTCGGGGAACGCGCCCTTCCTCGCCGCGGCCTCCGGGGCGATCATGGTGCCGGGGCCGCCCGCGCGCTCCAGCGCGCCGAGCACGGCGGCGCCGCGCACCGGGCCCTGCATGGTCTGCTGGTAGACCCACAGCACGTACAGGGCCGCGAAGATGATCCCGACCGTCGCCACGATCGTGAAGACCGGCTCCCGCGGGAACGACCCGACGAGCACCAGGAACTCGCTCACGAACGAGTTGGTGCCCGGCAGCGCCAGCGACGAGAGCCCGGCCACGAGGAACGTGCCCGCGAGCAGCGGGGCGAGCTTGTGCACGCCGCCGTAGTCGGGGATGAGGCGCGAGCCGCCGCGGGCGATCAGCAGGCCGACGACGATGAACAGCATCCCGGTCGAGATGCCGTGGTTGACCATGTAGAGCGTCGCGCCCGCGAACGACTGCGAGGAGAACGCGAAGATCCCCAGCGCGATGAACCCGAAGTGGGCCACCGAGGTGTAGGAGACGAACCGCTTCAGGTCGCTCTGGGCCACGGCGAGCAGCGCCGCGTAGATGATCCCGATGACCGCGAGCGTGAGCACGAGCGGGGCGAGCCGCTGCGACGCGGCCGGGAACAGCGGCAGGCAGTAGCGCAGGAACCCGAACGTGCCGACCTTGTCCAGCACGCCGACGAGCAGCACACCGGCCCCGATCGGTGCCTCGGCACCGGCGTCGGGCAGCCAGGTGTGGAACGGCACCAGCGGCGCCTTGATCGCGAACGCGACGAAGAACCCGAGGAACAGCCAGATCTGCGTGGACTCCGGCACGGTGGCCGCGATCGACTGCAGCTCCTCCCAGGAGAAGGTGGCCCGCTCCAGCCGGGAGCCGCTGACCACGTACAGCCCGATCACCGAGGCCAGCATGATCAGCCCGCCGAGCAGCGAGTACAGGAAGAACTTCACCGCCGCGTACTGCCTGCGCGGGCCGCCGAAGCGCCCGATGAGGAAGTACATCGGGACCAGCATGGCCTCGAAGAACACGTAGAACAGGAACACGTCGGTGGCCGCGAACACGCCGACGAGCAGGCCCTGTGTGGCCAGCAGCAGCGCGAAGAAGCCCGACGCGGTGCGGCCCTCGGGGATCTCCTGGTTCCAGGAGAAGCCCATGACGATCGGCATGAGCACCGCGATGAGGGCGATCATCGCCAGCGCGATGCCGTCCACGCCGAGGGAGAAGCTCGTGCCGAAGGCCGGGATCCACGGCACGCTCAGCTCGAGCTGGAACCGCATGCCCCGCTCGACGGCCGCGGGCGAGTAGGCCAGCCACGCGATCACCGTGAACACCAGCGACACGAGCGCGAAGCCCATCGCGGTGAGCTTGGCGCCGCTCGGGTTGCCCCTCATCGGCGCCACGACCAGCGCGCCGACGAGCGGCAGCACCAGCAGGATCAGGAGAAGCACGCTTCCTCCGTCGTTCATGCGAACCGCACCGCCAGCAGCGCCGCGACGACGAGCACCCCGCCGCCGAGCATCGAGAGCGCGTAGGAGCGGACGAACCCGGTCTGCAGCCTGCGCAGCCGGCCCGAGCTGCCCCCGAGCAGGGCGGCCGTGCCGTTGACCAGCCCGTCGACGCCCCGGTTGTCCAGGTAGACCAGCGCCCGCGCGAGCCAGGTGCCTGGCCGCGCGACGAGCGCCTCGTTGATCGCGTTGGCGTACAGGTCCTTGCGGGCCGCGCGCACGGGGAACGAGACCCGCTCGGGCCGCTCCACCGGGGTGGGCCTGCGGCCCACGGTCAGCCACGCGATCAGCACACCGAGCGCGGAGAACCCGACCACGAGGAACGGCACGTACTCGTGGGCGATCGCGCCGCCGTGCGGCTCCTCCAGCTCACCCAGCGACGGGACGAGCCAGTCGACCAGCAGGTGGTTGCTGGCGAGCACGATCCCGGAGAAGACCGAACCCACCGCGATCACGATCATCGGCACGGTCATCACGGCGGGCGACTCGTGCGGGTGGTAGTCGTGGCCGTCGGAGGTCTTGAGCCTCTCCCAGCGCTTCTCGCCGAAGAACGTCATGAGCATCAGCCGCGTCATGTAGAACGCGGTGAGCCCGGCCGCGAACGTCGCCACGCCACCGAACACCCAGCCCTGCCAGCCGGGCTGACCGAAGGCCGCGCCGATGATCTCGTCCTTGGAGTAGTAGCCGGCGAAGAACGGGAAGCCGATCAGCGCGAGGTAGCCCAGCCCGAACGTGACGAACGTGATGGGCATGTACCGGGCGAGGCCGCCGAAGCGGCGCATGTTGACCTCGTCGTGCATCGCGTGCATCACCGAGCCCGCCCCGAGGAACAGCCCGGCCTTGAAGAAGCCGTGGGTGAGCAGGTGGAAGATGCCGAGCGCGTAGCCGGCGGGGCCGAGCCCGACGGCCAGGATCATGTAGCCGATCTGGCTCACCGTGGAGTAGGCGAGCACCTTCTTGATGTCGTCGTAGGCGCAGCCGATGATCGCCCCGATCAGCAGGGTGATCACGCCGACCAGCGCGACGACCAGCCGCCCCGTCTCGGTGAGGTTGTAGATCGGGTTCGTGCGGGCGATGAGGTACACGCCCGCGGTCACCATCGTGGCCGCGTGGATCAGCGCGGAGACCGGCGTGGGGCCCTCCATCGCGTCCGGGAGCCACGCCTGCAGCGGGAACTGGCCGGACTTGCCGCAGGCGCCGAGCAGCAGCAGGACGGTGATCGCGAGGATCGTGCCGCCGGACAGCTCGCCGATCCGCTCGAAGACGTCCGTGTACTGCAGCGTGCCGAGGTTCGTCCACAGCAGGAAGATCGCGATCGCGAGCCCGACGTCGCCGACGCGGTTCATGAGGAACGCCTTCTTCGCGGCCGTGGCGGCCGACGGGCGGTCCTGGTAGAAGCCGATCAGCAGGTACGACGCGAGGCCGACGCCTTCCCAGCCGAGGTAGAGCATCACGAAGTTGTTGCCCAGCACGAGCAGCAACATCGCGGTGACGAACAGGTTGAACTGGGCGAAGAAGCGGCGCCGCGCCGTCGCCCCGTCCGGGTCGCCCTCCCCGCCGTGCGGGGCCATGTAGCCGACGGCGTAGAGGTGGATCAGCCCGCCGACGCCGGTGATGAGCAGGACGAACACGAGCGACAGCGGGTCGAGCCGCAGCCCGAAGTCGATGGACAGGCCACCGACGGCGATCCACTCGAAGAGCGGCAGCTCCCGGGTGCGCTGCTCCGGGGCGAGCCCCGCGGTCTCCAGGAAGATCAGCAGGCCGATGACGAACGAGCCGGCGATCGTGAGCACGCCCAGCCAGTGGCCCCAGGCGTCGGCGCGCCGCCCGAGGACGAACAGCACGAGCGAGCCGGCCGCGGGGAGCGCGAAGAGCAGCCATGCGAGCGAAGCCGTCCCGGTGGCCGCCGCGACCTGCGGCAGCTCGGCGGCGAGTACGGCGTTCACCGGTTCACCTCTGACCGCCTGCAGTGGCGTGGGCTGAGCACGGGGAGCACTCCTTGTGGGCTAGTACTTGAGCAGGTTCGCGTCGTCGATCGACGCGGTCCGGCGGGTGCGGAAGATCGACATGATGATCGCGAGACCGACGACGACCTCCGCCGCGGCCACCACCATCACGAAGAACGCCATGACCTGGCCGTCGAGCGCGCCGTTGATGCGCGCGAACGTGACGAGCGAGAGGTTGACGGCGTTCAGCATCAGCTCGATGCACGTGAACACGACGATCGCGTTGCGCCGCACCAGCACACCGACCGCGCCGATCGAGAACAGCAGCGCGGAGAGCAGCAGGTAGTAGGTGGGGGTCACTTGGACTCCTCGTTCTCGGCGCGGCCCCCGGTCAGGGCGCGCGCGTCGGGACGGGGCTCGTCCGCGACCTCCCGCACCGGCGTGGCGTCGATGATCTCCGAGATCGACTCGGGCGCGATCGAGCCGTCCGGCAGCACGGCGGGCACGGCCACCGAGTTGCCCGTGGCGTAGACGCCGGGGCCGGGCAGGGGGGAGATCCGGTCGTGCTCGCCCCGCAGCCGCGCCTCGACGGTGGCGCGCTGGCCGCGCTTGGCGTGGCCGCGGCCCTGCGCGTAGCCGAGCACCATCGCGCCCAGCGCGGCGGTGATGAGCAGCGCCGAGGTGAGCTCGAACGCGAACAGGTACTCGGTGAAGATCAGCCGGCCGAGGCCGGTGACGTTGCCGGTCGAGCCCGCGCCGCCCGCGGCGAGGCCGACCGGGGTGACGGCGGTGAGCGAGCGGCCGATCACGGCCACCAGCAGCACCGCGAACCCGAGGCCCAGCACCAGCGCCGTGAGCCGCTGCCCGCGCAGCACCTCGACGACCGAGTCCGAGCTGTCCCGCCCGACCAGCATCAGGACGAACAGGAACAGCATCATCACGGCGCCGGTGTAGACGATGATCTGCACGAAGCCGAGGAACGGTGCCTGCTGCACGATGTAGAGCACCGCGAGCGAGAACATCGCGCCGATGAGCCCGAGCGCCGAGTGCACGGCGTTGCGGGCGAACACCATGCTGAGCGCGCCGAGCAGGGCGAGCGGGCCCATGATCCAGAACGTGATGGCCTCGCCCGTGGTGACCGCGCCGGCGTCGGGCGCGGCCTGCGCGAGGAGATCGACAGTCACTTGACCTGCTCCCCCACCGGATCGTTCTCGGCGCCCTTGCGGGCCAGTTCGGGCCCCTGCACGTAGTAGTCCTGCTCGTCGTCGCCGAGCCGCATCGGGTGCGGCGGCGCCTCCATGCCGGGCAGCAGCGGCGCGAGCAGCTGCTCCTTGGTGTAGATCAGGTCCTGCCGGTTGTCGTCGGCCAGCTCGTAGAAGTTGGTCATCGTGAGCGACCGGGTGGGGCAGGCCTCGATGCACAGGCCGCAGCCGATGCAGCGCAGGTAGTTGATCTGGTAGACCGCGCCGTAGCGCTCACCGGGCGAGTAGCGCTCCTCCTCGGTGTTGTCGCCGCCCTCGACGTAGATCGCGTCGGCGGGGCAGGCCCACGCGCACAGCTCGCAGCCCACGCACTTCTCCAGCCCGTCCGGGTGCCGGTTGAGCTGGTGGCGGCCGTGGTAGCGCGGCGCGGCGGGTGGGAAGTCCTCCGGGTACTCCTCGGTGACGACCTTCTTGAACATCGTCCCGAAGGTGACGCCGAAGCCCTTGAAGAACTCGAACATCTACTCGCTCTCCTTCCCGCTCAGCGCGGGCGTGCGCTCGGCCGCGGTCGGCTCCACGCGGCGGGGGCGAAGCTTGTGCCGCGGCGGCTTGGGCACCTCCAGGTCCAGCGGCGGGATCGGGTAGTCCGACGCCGGCTGGACCGGCGGCGGGCCCTCGACCTTGCGGTCGGGCACCAGGAACGCCACCAGCAGCACCACCGCGAGCGCGATGCCCAGCCCGATCAGCAGCGCCGAGACCTGGCCGCCGCTGGTCCGCCAGGTGCGGATCGCGAAGATCGCCAGGATCCACAGCAGCGAGCCGGGAACGAGCACCTTCCAGCCGAAACGCATGAACTGGTCGTAGCGCAACCGCGGCAGCGTGCCCCGCAGCCAGATGAACACGAACAGGAAGACGAACGTCTTCACCAGGAAGGCCACGAACTGGAGCCAGCCGTTGCCGTTCAGGAACGACAGCGGCCACGGCCACATCCCGCCGCCGAGGAACAGGGTGGTGGCCATCGCCGAGACGGTCACCATGTTCACGTACTCGGCCAGGAAGAACAGCGCGAACTTCAGCGACGAGTACTCGGTGTGGAAGCCGCCGACCAGCTCCGACTCCGCCTCGGGCAGGTCGAACGGGGCCCGGTTGGTCTCGCCGACCATCGAGATGACGAAGACCACGAAGCTCGGCGCCAGCAGCACCAGGTACCAGCCGCTCGCCTGCGCCGACACGATGTCGGCCGTCGACAGCGACCCCGCGTAGAGGATCACGCCGACGATCGACAGGCCGAGCGCGATCTCGTAGGAGATCACCTGGGCCGCGGAGCGCAGCGACCCCAGCAGTGAGTACGGCGAGCCGGACGCCCAGCCGCCCAGCACGATCCCGTAGACGCCGATCGAGGAGCAGGCGAGCACCACCAGCACGCCGACCGGCAGGTCGACCAGCTGCAGCACCGTCGGCTCGCCGAAGATCGACACCTCGCCGCCGAACGGCAGCACCGAGAACGCCACGAACGCCGGGATCGTCGAGATCACCGGGGCGATGAAGTACACCCGCTTGTCGGCGAGCGTCGGCATGATGTCTTCCTTGAACGCGAGCTTGAGCCCGTCCGCCAAGGACTGGAGCCAGCCGTTCGGCCCCACCCGGTTCGGGCCGGGACGCTGCTGCATCCGGGCCACGACCTTGCGCTCCCAGTTGATCATGAACAAGGTCATGACCACGCCGAGCGCGAAGAGCCCGACCACCTTCAGCAGGATCAGCCACAGCGGGTCGTCCGCCAGCAGCTCCTGCGTGCGGGTCATGCCCTGGGCAAGCACGTCGGCAGTCACGCCGTCACCCCCACCAGGTCACCGTGCCCGACGCCGAGGACGGCGCGGACGCGGGAGTCACCGGAGTTGCCCGGCAGCCACACCACGCCGTCGGGCAGGTCCGCGAACGCCACCGGGAGCGTGATCTCGCCCCGGTCGGTGCGCACCGTGCCCGGGCGCCCCTCGGTCAGGCCGAGCACCTGCGCCGTCGCGGCGTTGATCCGCAGGTATGCCGGGCGCGCGGTGCCGGCCAGCGCGGGCTCGTCCACCGCGAGCGTCGAGTTGTCGATCAGCTGCCGCCACGTGGCGAGCACCGCCTGCCCGAACCCGGGCCGCAGCGGCTCGCCCGCCGGGACCGACGGCGCGGCGGGACGCGGGCCCGCCCACGCCCCGAGCCGGGCGAACTCGCCCGCCGCGGCCGCGGGCGTCTGCGTGAACAGGTCGACGTCCATCTCGACGGCGAGCGTGTCGAGCACCCGGCAGTCGGGCAGCACGCCGCTCGCGTCGAGCGCGGGGCCGAACTCGCGCCGCCGCCCCTCCCAGTTCAGGTAGCTGCCCGAGCGCTGCGCGTCCGGCGCCACCGGCAGCACCACGTCGGCCAGCTCGGTGACCGCCGAGGTGTGCAGCTCGAGGCTCACGAGGAACCCGACCTCGCGCAGCGCCGCCAGCGCGGCGTCCGGGTCGGCGAGGTCGTACGGGTCGACGCCGCCGACGACCAGGGCCGCCAGCTCGCCGTTCGCCGCCGCGGCGAGGATCTCGTCGGTGTCCCGGCCCGGGGTGGCCGGCAGCGTGCCCTCCGCGAGCCCCCACGCCTTCTCGACCTCGGCGCGCGCGGCGGCGTCGGCCACCGGGCGGCCGCCGGGCAGCAGCGTGGGCACCGCGCCCGCGTCGAGGGCGCCGCGGTCGCCCGCGCGGCGCGGCACCCAGCCGACCGTCGCGCCGGTGCGCTCGCCGAGCGCCGCGACCGCGGAGTACAGGCCCGGCACCTCGGCGGCACGCTCGCCGACGAGGATCACGCCCCCGCCGCGGAGCGCCTCGACGACGTGCTCCGGCAGCTCGGCGAGCACCGCGGCCTCGGCCCCCGGCACCGCCGGGATCAGGTTGTCCTTGGCGGCGGGCGCCGCCGAGCCGGTCTCCAGCGACGTGCGCTCGACCGCGGGGGTGGTCCACTGGCCGAGGTGGAACACGCGCTGGCCGTGCTTGCGGGCCGCCTTGCGCAGCCGGAGGTAGACGATCGGCGCCTCCTCCTCCGGCTCCAGCGCGACGCACAACACCGCGGGCGCGGCCTCGAGCCGGTTGTAGCTCAGGTGCGCAGGCCCCCGGCCGACCACGTGGGAGGCGAGGAAGTCCAGCTCCTCGGCCGAGTTCACGCGGGCCCGGAAGTCGATGTCGTTGGTGCCGGCCGCGAGGCGGGCGAACTTCGCGTACGCGTAGGCGTCCTCGACGGTGAGCCGGCCGCCGGCGAGCACGCCGATGCCCCGCTCGCGGGCGGCGAGCAGGCCGTCGGCCGCGACGCGCATCGCCTCGGTCCACGAGGCCTCGTGCAGCTGCCCGTCGGCGCCGCGGACCAGCGGCCGGGTGATGCGGCCCTTCGAGCGCAGGTAGCGGAACGCGAAGCGGGCCTTGTCGTCGATCCACTCCTCGTTGACCTCGGGGTCGTTGCCCGCGAGGCGGCGCATCACGGTGCCGCGCCTGCTGTCGATGCGGATCGCGGCGCCGCTTGCGGTGTGCTCGTCGACGCCCGGCGTGGAGACGAGGTCGAACGGGCGGGAGCGGA
The DNA here is from genome assembly GCF_035305885.1 of Pseudonocardia sp. Lineage (GTDB taxonomy): Bacteria > Actinomycetota > Actinomycetes > Mycobacteriales > Pseudonocardiaceae > Pseudonocardia. The sequence continues at coordinate 40,048 of NZ_DATGOP010000065.1, read as the reverse complement.
ACCGGTAGGCCGCGCTGGTGAGCGCGCCGACCGGGCAGATCTGGATGGTGTTGCCGGAGAAGTAGCTCTGGAACGGCTTGTCCTGCGCGGTGCCGATCTGCTGCTGCGCGCCCCGCTCGAGCAGGTCGATGAACGGGTCGCCCGCGATCTGCTCGGAGAACCGGGTGCAGCGCTGGCACAGCACGCAGCGCTCCCGGTCCAGCAGCACCTGGGTGGAGATCGGCAGCGGCTTCGGGAACGTCCGCTTCTGGTCGACGAACCGCGAGTCGGTGCGCCCCGTGCTCATCGCCTGGTTCTGCAGGGGGCACTCGCCGCCCTTGTCGCAGATCGGGCAGTCGAGCGGGTGGTTGATGAGCAGCAGCTCCATCACCCCCTCCTGGGCCTTCTTGGCCACGGGGGAGGTGTGCTGCGTGCGCACGACCATGCCGTCGGCGACGGTCATGGTGCAGCTGGCCTGCGGCTTGGGCATCGGCCGGCCGCCCATCTCCACCTCGACGAGGCACTGGCGGCAGGCGCCCGCCGGGTCGAGCAGCGGGTGGTCGCAGAAGCGGGGGACGACGATCCCGAGCCGCTCGCAGGTGCGGATCAGGATCTCGCCCTTGGGGGCGTCGACCTCGATCCCGTCGATCGTGAGGCGGACGTGGCCCTCGGGGACGGGCCGCGCCTCCTTCTTCTCCTCGGGGGCGATGGTCATGCCTTGGCTCCAACCAGATCGTCCAGCTGTTCCGGACGCTTCACCCCGGGCTGCTCCGCGATGAGGTCGAGGAACTCCTGGCGGAAGTACTTGATGGCGCTCGTGATCGGGCTCGTCGCGCCGTCACCCAGCGCGCAGAAGGACCGGCCGAGGATGTTGTCGCAGATGTCGAGCATCGTCTCGACGTCGGCCTCGGTGCCCTGGCCGTGCACCATCCGCTCGAGGATCTGCACCAGCCAGTAGGTGCCCTCGCGGCACGGCGTGCACTTGCCGCACGACTCGTGCTTGTAGAACTCGGTCCACTTCATCACGGCCCACGGCACCGACACGGTCTCGTTGAAGACCTGCACGGCCGTGGTGCCGAGCATCGAGCCCGCGGCGGCGGCGCCCTCGAAGTCGAGCGGGACGTCGAGGTGCTCGGCCGTGAAGATCGGGGTGGACGAGCCGCCCGGCGTCCAGAACTTCAGCGGGATGCCGTCCTTCATGCCGCCCGCCAGCTCCAGGAGCTGGCGCAGCGTGGTGCCCAGCGGCGCTTCGTACTGGCCGGGGCGCTCGACGTGCCCGGAGATCGAGTAGATCTTCGGGCCGGGGCTCTTCTCGGTGCCCATCGAGCGGAACCAGTCGCTGCCGCCCATCACGATCGCGGGAACCGAGGCGATCGTCTCGACGTTGTTCACCACCGTCGGCGAGGCGTACAGCCCCGAGGTGGCCGGGAAGGGAGGCTTGAGGCGAGGTTGGCCGCGACGTCCTTCGAGGGAGTCGAGGAGCGCCGTCTCCTCGCCGCAGATGTAGGCGCCCGCGCCGGCGTGCACCACGATCTCGAGGTCGAACCCGGAGCCGAGGATGTTCGGCCCGAGGTAGCCCTTGGCCCGGGCCTCGTCCACGGCCTTGCGCAGCCTGCGGATGCAGTGCAGCGCCTCGCCCCGCACGTAGATCGCGCAGAAGTTCGCGCGGATCGCGTAGCAGGTGATGATGCACCCCTCGATGAGCGCGTGGGGGTCGGCCATCATCGTCGGGATGTCCTTGCAGGTACCCGGCTCGCCCTCGTCGGCGTTGACGACGAGGTACTTGGGCTTCGCCCCCGGACCGGTGGGCCCCTGGGGGATGAAGCTCCACTTCATGCCGGTCGGGAAGCCCGCGCCGCCGCGGCCGCGCAGCCCGGAGTCCTTCACCAGCTGGATGATCTGGTCCGGGTGCGCGGTGAGCGCGTGCCGCAGGGCCTGGTAGCCCTCGAGCTGCTCGTAGGTGTCGATCGACCACGAGCGGGGGGACTGCCAGCGCCGGGTCAGCACCGGTGTGAGTTGGTCCACCATCAGTTCTTCTCCGGCAGCGCAGGGAACGCGGGCGGGGTGTCGGGCATCGCGGGGGCGGTCCAGCCGCGCTCGGAGGCCAGCTGCGCGCCGCGCAGCGACTCCGGCGCCGCCGTCGGCCCCTCCACGCTCGAGTCGAGGTCGGGGAAGATCCCGGCGAGCTCCAGCTCGGCGGTGCGGAAGTCGGTCAGCGGGGCGCCGCGGGTGGGGTGCGGCTTCTCGCCCCGCTGCAGCGCCTCGACCAGCTCCTCGGCCTTCTCCGGCGTCTGGTTGTCGAAATACTCGTAGTTGACCTGCAGCACCGGGGCGAAGTCGCAGGCGGCGAGGCACTCGGCGTGCTCCAGCGTGATGGAGCCCTCGGTGCCCGGCTCGCCCGCGGTCTCCTCGTGTCCGACGCCGAGCTTCTCCGACAGCCGCTGGTAGATCTCGTCGCCGCCCAGCGCGGCGCACAGCGTGTTGGTGCACACGCTCACGAGGTGCTGGCCGCACGGGCTGCGCTTGTACATCGTGTAGAAGGTCGCAACCGCCGAGACCTCGGCCGTGGTCAGGTCCAGCGCGTCGGCGCAGTACCGGATCCCGTCCTGGCTGACGTAGCCCTCCACCGACTGCACCAGGTGCAGCAGCGGCAGCAGCGCCGACCGGGGCTGCGGGTAGCGCGCGATGATCTCCTTCGTGCGCTGCCGGGTGAGCTCGTCGAACTTCTCGACCACGGGCCCGGCGTCCTCGACCGCGGGCTCGCGGACGACCTCATCGGGCCCGCTGATCGGGCCGTAGGACTCCGGCGTCCCCTCGGGGAGAGTCACCGGTCAACACCTCCCATGACGGGGTCGATCGACGCGACGGACGCGATGACGTCCGCGACCATGCCGCCCTCGCACATCGCCGGCATCGTCTGCAGGTTCACGAAGCTGGGCTCGCGCACGTGGACGCGCAGCGGCCGGGTGCCGCCGTCGGAGACCAGGTGGTAGCCGAGCTCGCCGCGCGGCGACTCGACCGTGGAGTACACCTGGCCGGGCGGCACCGCGAAGCCCTCGGTGACCAGCTTGAAGTGGTGGATCAGCGACTCCATCGACTGACCCATGATCTTGCGCACGTGCTCGAGGCTGTTGCCCATGCCGTCGGCGCCGATGGACAGCTGCGCCGGCCAGGCGATCTTGCGGTCCTCGACCATCACCGGGCCGGGCTCGGCCTTCAGCTTCTCCGCCGCCTGCTCGATGATCTTCAGCGACTCGTGGATCTCGGCCACGCGCAGCCGGTAGCGGGCGTAGCAGTCGGCCTCGGTGGCCACCGGGACCTCGAAGTCGTACTCCTCGTAGCCGCAGTACGGCTCGACCTTGCGCAGGTCCCACGGCAGGCCGGCCGAGCGCAGGATCGGGCCGGTGGCGCCGAGCGCGATGCAGCCGTCGATCGGCAGGTAGCCGACGCCCTCCAGGCGCTGGCGCCAGATGGGCTGCTCGGTGAGCAGCTTGTCGTAGTCGGGCAGCCGCTTCTTCATGACCTTGAGGAAGTCGGCGACCCGCTCCTCCCAGCCCTCGGGGAAGTCCTGCGCGAGCCCGCCCGGCCGGACGAACGCGTTGTTCATCCGCAGGCCGGTGAGGAACTCCATGAGGTGCAGGACCTCCTCGCGCTCGCGGAAGCCGGCCGTCATGCCGGTGAGCGCGCCGAGCTCCATGCCGCCGGTGGCGAGGCAGACCAGGTGCGAGCCGATGCGGGTCAGCTCCATGAGCAGCACCCGCGCGATCTGCGCCCGCCGCGGCGCCTCCACCCCGAGCAGCTTCTCGACGCCGAGGCAGTAGGCGGTCTCGTTGAACAGCGGCGAGAGGTAGTCCATGCGCGTCACGAACGTGACGCCCTGGGTCCAGGTGCGGTACTCGCAGTTCTTCTCGATGCCGGTGTGCAGGTAGCCGATCACCGAGCGGGCCTGCTGCACCGTCTCGCCCTCGAGCTCGAGCACCAGGCGCAGCACCCCGTGGGTGGACGGGTGCTGCGGGCCCATGTTGATGATGATGCGGTCGTCGTGCTCTTCGTCGATGAGCGTGTCCCAGTCACCGCCGGTGACCGTGTAGACCGTGCCCTCGGTGGTCTCCCGCTGGGGGGCGTAGGCGTCGAAGGTGTCGCTGCTCACGTGTACGACCTCCGCTGATCCGGCGGCGGGATCTCCGCCCCCTTGTACTCGACCGGGATCCCGCCGAGCGGGTAGTCCTTGCGCTGCGGGTGGCCCTCCCAGTCGTCCGGCATGAGGATCCGGGTGAGGGCCGGGTGGCCGTCGAAGACGATGCCGAACATGTCCCAGGTCTCGCGCTCGTGCCAGTCGGCCGTCGGGTAGACCGACACGATGCTGGGCACGTGCGGGTCGTCGACGTCGAGCGACACCTCGAGGCGGATGCGGCGCCGGTAGGTCATCGACGTCAGGTGGTAGACGACGTGCAGCCGCTGCGGCACGTCCACCCCGTAGTCGACGCCGGAGACCGAGGAGCACAGCTCGAAGCGCAGGCCGTCCTCGTCGCGCAGGGTGCGGCAGATGTCGACGATCGACTCGCGGCGCACGTAGAAGGTGATCTCGCCGCGGTCGATCGTGATCTGCTGCACGGCGCCGCGCGGGACGCCGCGCTCGTCCAGGGCCTCGGCGAACTCGTCGACGAAGTCGTCGAACCAGCCGCCGAAGGGCCGCTCGGCGGGGGCGGGCACGTACCCGGGCAGGCGCAGGCCGCCGAACCCGGACGTGTCGCCGGAGTCGGCGACGCCGAACATGCCTCGGCGCTCGCGCATCGGCGGAACGCGGGTGCCGCCCTCGGGGGTGGTCAGGTCGCCGCCCGCGGACGGGGCGTCGGCAGGCGCCGAGGCCTGCTCGACCTGGCCGGCTTTCGCGTCCTGGGCGCCGCGCTCGCGCCGCTCGGCGGCGTCCGAGCCGCTCTCCTGCGCCGAGGAGTGCGGGGCGCCGGTGCGCTCGGCGTCGTCCTTGGAGGTGCCGGTGTTCTCGTCAGCCATTCCGGGTCACTTCCCCGCCAGCTTCTTCTTGGGGGCGAACTTGATCGACGACGGCACCAGCTCGGTCTTGTGGCCGCTCTCGGCCAGCTCGGCGGCCCGCCTGCGCCCGAGCGGCTCGTCCATGATCTTGGCGTGGAGCTTGAGGATCGCGTCCATCAGCATCTCCGGCCGGGGCGGGCAGCCCGGCAGGTACATGTCGACGGGCACGATGTGGTCGACCCCCTGGACGATCGCGTAGTTGTTGAACATGCCGCCGGAGGAGGCGCACACGCCCATCGCGAGCACCCAGCGGGGCTCGGGCATCTGGTCGTAGATCTGGCGCAGGACCGGCGCCATCTTGTTGCTCACGCGGCCCGCGACGATCATCAGGTCCGCCTGGCGCGGAGATGCGCGGAAGACCTCCATGCCGAAGCGCGCGAGGTCGTAGCGGGGCGCGCCGGTGGTCATCATCTCGATGGCGCAGCAGGCGAGCCCGAACGTCGCGGGCCACAGCGAGGACTTGCGCGTCCAGTTGACCAGCTTCTCGACGCTGGTCAGCAGTACGCCGCTGGGCAGGTGCTCTTCGAGACCCATCTCAGTTCCAATCCAGCCCGCCGCGCCGCCACACGTAGACGTAGGCGAAGCCGACCGTGACGATGAACAGCACGATCTCCACCAGCCCGAACAGGCCGAGCGCGTCGGCGCTCACCGCGAACGGGTAGAGGAAGACCATCTCGATGTCGAACAGGATGAACAGCATCGCCGTGAGGTAGAAGGCGACCGGCATGCGGCCGCCGCCCACGACGGGCTGCGGCGAGGGCTCGATGCCGCACTCGTAGGCGTCGAGCTTCGCGCGGTTGTAGCGCCGGGGGCCGACCAGCGGCGCTACCGCCACCGAGAACAGGGCGAACGCCCCTGCCAGAGCGAACAGCAGCACCAGCGGGAGGTAGGGGTCCAGCATCCGTTCACCCTCGTCGTCTCGTCTTCGTCTTCGAATCGCTTTATTGATTCCGCCGGGGACCCTAGGTCGGGCGGGCGGCCCGCCCGGACCCAGGCAAGCCTTACTACAAGCTCGGTGTGAGCCTGGTCATCGCGGTGATGACGCGGTCGCTGACCGCGCCGTCCTTCGGGTCGTACAGGTTGGCGAGCAGCTTCAGGATGAAGCGCATGAGCGTGGTGCGCGGCAGGCCGTACTTCGTGGCCATGCCCATGATCGTCGGGTTGCCGATGAGCTTCGAGAACAGGTTGCCGATGCGGTAGTAGCTGCCGAGCGCCTGGCTCATCGCCGCCGGGTAGCCGGCCAGCGCCGCCTCGGCGGACGCGCCGGAGCGGGCGTGGGCCTGCACCACGCAGCGGGCAGCGATCGACGCGGACTCCATCGCATAGGCGATGCCCTCCCCGTTGAACGGGTTGACCATGCCGCCCGCGTCGCCGACCAGCAGCATGCCCGGGCGGTAGTGCGGGGTGCGGTTGAAGCCCATCGGCAGTGCGGCGCCGCCGACGGGGCCGACCGCGTTCTCGTCGCGGTAGCCCCACTCCTCCGGCGTGCCGTCCAACCAGGACTTCAGCAGCGCCCGGTAGTCGGTGTTGCCGTAGGCCTTCGACGTGGACAGGATCCCGAGCCCGACGTTCGAGGTGCCGTCGCCCATCCCGAAGATCCAGCCGTAGCCGGGCAGCAGCTTCGGGTTGCGCGGGTCGGAGCGGTCCCACAGCTCCAGGTGGCTCTCGAGGTAGTCGTCGTTGGTCCGGGGGGACTTGTAGTAGCGGCGCACGGCCACGCCCATCGGGCGGTCCTCGCGCTTGACCAGCCCGACCGAGAGCGCGAGGCGGGCGCTCACCCCGTCGCAGGCCAGCGTGATCGGCGCGCGGTAGGAGACGGGCCGCTTCTCCTTGCCCTTGCCCACGCTGCCGCTGACGCCGACGACGCGCCCGGTGCGGTCGTCGACGATCGCCTGGCTGATCGTGGTGTCCTCCTGCAGGCGGGCGCCGAGCTTCTCGGCGTGGCGCACGAGCAGCTCGTCGAAGTCCTGCCGGGGGCGCACGGCGCCGTAGTTGGGGAAGTTCGCGAGCGTGGGCCACTCCAGCTCGAGGGTGACCCCGCCGCCCACGACCCGCAGGCCCTTGTTGTGCAGCCAGCCGTTGGCCTCGGAGCAGTCGATGCCGAGGTCGATGAGCTGCTTCATGCCGCGCGGGGTGAAGCCGTCGCCGCACACCTTGGGGCGCGGGAAGGTGGACTTCTCCAGCAGCAGGACGTCCAGCCCGGCCCTGGCGAGGTACGCGGCGGCGGTGGATCCGGCAGGACCCGCGCCGACGACGATGACGTCGGCGTCCGCTGTGGTGGGTACGGGCGCGGCCATGCGGCTCCTTGTGAACGGATTCACGAAGTCGCCCCCGAGTCTAAGCACCCTGGTCCAGCGACGCCCGCGCAGGTTGGTCGACCCGGGTGCCCCACCCGCCGCAGGCGGGGTTCGACGGCGCCCGCCGGGGTCAGCGCGCCGGGCGGGTGGCCCGGTGCAGCGCCACCACGCCGAAGGCCAGGTTGCGCCAGGCGACCTCGCCCCAGCCCGCCTTCGCGATGCGGCTCGCGAGCTCGGCCTGAGCGGGCCAGTCGCGGATGGACTCGCCCAGGTAGACGTAGGCGTCCGGGTTGCTCGACACCCGGCGGGCGATGGCGGGCAGCACGTGCTCCAACCCCACGTAGTAGGCGCCGCGGAACCCGGGCAGGGTCGGCCGGCTGAACTCGCAGACGACGAGCCGCCCGCCCGGCCGGGTCACCCGCGCGAGTTCGGCGAGCGCCGCGTCGGGGTCGGCGACGTTGCGCAGGCCGAACGAGATCGTGACCGCGTCGAACGCGCCGTCGCAGAACGGCAGGCGCAGCGCGTCGGCCGCCACCTTCGGCACCGGCCGGTGGGCGCCCGCCCGCAGCATGCCGAGCGAGAAGTCGGCCGCCACGCACCACGCGCCCGAGCGCTGCAGCTCGACCGTCGAGACCGCGGTGCCGGCGGCGAGGTCGAGCACCCGCTCGCCGGGCCGCAGCGCGAGCGCCTGCCGGGTGAGCCGCCGCCACCGCCGGTCCTGGCCCGCGGTGAGGACCGTGTTGGTCAGGTCGTAGCGGCGCGCGACGCCGTCGAACATCGCAGCGACGTCACGCGGGTCCTTGTCGAGGTCGGCGCGGCTCACGGACGGGAACGCTACGCGCAGGTCAACGGGTAGTCGTCGGGGGTGAGCAGTCCGGGCACCGCGACCGCCGCGACCACGGCGAGCAGGACGGCCGCGAGCAGCGCCACCCCCAGCGCCACCCACCGGCCCGCCCGGCGGGCCGCCGCCGCGTACGCCGCGGTGATCACGACGGCGTTCAGCAACGCCAGCGGCGGCCAGACGACGAACACGAGGTAGTAGAGGTTGGCGCTCGCGTTGATCCCCACGTCGCACTCGGCCCAGGCGACGAGCACCTGCCTGATCGCGACGAACCCCGCGGCGCCGCCCACGACGGCACCGAGCGCGCAGCCCGGCCCGACGTGCGACGCCGCTCCCGACCGGTCGTCCATCCGACCCCCTCTCCGCTCCGGTCACGGCGGGACGACCCGATCGGGCCGCGGCGGGTTGGGGGAGGTCGCCAGGGCCCATCTTCAGGAAAGCCACTTTCATGAACGTGGGCTGCATGAAAGTGGCTTTCCTGAAGTTCCGGCCGCCCGGAACCGGGCGCGCACCTGGGGGTCGGCCAGCGCGGTCACCGCGGCCCGCAACCGGGCGTCGGCCACCACGGCGGCCGGGTCGTCCGGGCAGGCCCCGCGCGGGTGCGGCGGAACCAGGAACCCGGTTCGGCCCGGCCGCACCAGGTCGCGCGGGCCGCCCGCGTCCGGCGCCACCACGGGCAGGCCGGACGCGAGCGCCTCCTGCACCGCCTGGCAGAACGTCTCGGACGGCCCGGTGTGCACGAACACGTCGAGCGACGCGTAGATCCGGGCGAGCTCCTCGCCCTCCCGGAAACCGAGGAACGCCGCGCCCGGCAGGGCCGCCCGCAGCCGCTCCTCGCTGGGCCCGCCGCCGACCACGACGAGCCGGGCGCTCGGCAGCGACTCGAGTGCGGCGAGCCGCTCGACCTGCTTCTCGGGCGCCAGCCGCCCGACGTACCCGACCAGCAGCTCCCCGCCCGGCGCGAGCCGGGCGCGCAGGGCGTCGTCGCGCTTCGCCGGGTCGAACCGCCGGGTGTCGACGCCGCGCGCCCACCGGTGCACGCGCGGCACCCCGCGGGCGCGCAGCTCGGCCGTGGCCCAGCTCGACGGCGCGAGCGTCCGGTCGGCCCGGCCGTGCAGCCGGCACGTCCAGCGCCACGCGGCGCGCGCGGTGAGCCCGAGCCCGTACGACGAGGCGAAGCCGGCGACGTCGGTCTGGTACACCGCGACCGTCGGGATCCCCAGCCGCTGCGCCGCCGCCAGCCCGCGGTACCCGACGACGAACGGCGCGGCGAGGTGCACGACCTCCGGGCGGAACCCGCGCAGCGCCGTCAGCACCCGCCTGCTCGGCACGCCGACCGGCATCGACCGCACCACCGGCAGGTTCAGCTCCCTGACCCGCACCACCGGGGCGCCCGCGTACTCGCTCGGCCCGTCCACGCCCGGCGCGACGACGAGCACCTCGTGCCCGGCCGCGGTGAGGTGCTCGACGACCCGCAGCACCGAGTTCGTGACGCCGTCGACCACGGGGAGGAAGCATTCGGAGACGATCGCGACGCGCACGACCGGCACCGTCTCCGGCCGGTGATCGCGCCGGTGGCGAACCCCGGAACGGCGCGGGAACAGCCCGTGTCCGGTCACACAGTTGGCCGGGTGATCGTCGGCCCGTCACCTGCGGGACGCACCGGGGACACCGGAGCCGGTGACGCTCGGGCCACATGACCGTCCAGCAGGAACCGAGCGCACCCCCGGCGCCGCGCGGAGACGAGGCCGGGCTGGTGTCCCGCGCCCTCGAGGTGGCCGGGCGGCTCGCCAACGACGCGGCCGAGGTCATCGCGGCGACCGCGGGCCGCGAGCACCACAGCGGCGCGGCGCACAAGGCCAACCCCTTCGACTGGGTCACCGACACCGACCGGACCCTCGAGCGCCACACCCGCCGCGTGCTCGCCGCGGAGTTCCCCGGCGTGCCCGTGATCGGGGAGGAGTTCGGCGCGGACGCGGCCGCCCAGGCCGCCCCGTACCGGTGGGTCGTCGACCCCGTCGACGGGACCGCGAACTACGTCGCGGGATTCCCGTGGTGCGCCTACAGTCTCGCGCTGGTGGACACCTCCGGACCCGTGGTGGGGGTGATCGCCGACCCGAGCCGGGCCCAGATCTACGCCGCCGCCCGCGGGCGAGGGGTGCGGGCGAACGGCGTCCCGGTCCGGGTCGTCCCACGGCCGACGGCGGGCGGGTTGATCTGCGCCGAGCTCGGCGCGGAGCGCGCCGGTGCGCTCGCCCGCCACGCGGCCGCGGGGCACGCCGGCATCCGCGCGCTCGGCTCCTCGGCGCTCGCGATCACGCAGGTGGCGCTCGGCCACGCCGTCGCCGCGGTGCTGGAGGAGCACCACGAGTGGGACGTCGCGGGCGCGGCCTGCCTCGCGCTGGAGGCCGGCGCCGTGATCGTCGACGGGGAGGGGCGGCCGGACCCGCTCCCGGCCGGGACGATGATCGTCGCGGTGCCGGGCGCGCTCGACACCGTGCTGGGCTGGTGGCGCGACTCCGCACCCTGACCGCGACTCACCTGCACCCAGCCCGCGACTCGCGCACACCCAGATCGCGACTCGCCGAGGCTCCGGCGAGTCGCGCTGTGGGTGCGGGCGAGTCGCGCTCCGAATGCGGCTGGGTCGGGGGCGGGGTCCGGGTTAAGGTCAGCCCATCAGCACCACCGCCTCCCGCGCCGACCTCGCCGTTCGCGCCACGCCGTTCGCGTTCGTCGTCATCTGGGCGTCGGGCTTCGTCGTCGCCCAGTACGCCGCCCCGTACGCGGAGCCGCTGAGCTTCCTGGTGGTGCGCTACTCGGGCGTGATCGCGCTGATGCTCGTGCTCGCCGCCGTGGCCCGCGCCCCGTGGCCGCGCGGCCACCAGGTCCTGCACATCGCCGTGGCGGGCGTGGGCATCCACGCGGGCTACCTCGGCGGGGTGTGGGCCGCGGTCGCCGAGGGCATGCCGGCGGGCGTGACCGCGCTCGTGGTGAACCTGCAGCCGGTGCTCACCGCGGCGTTCGCCGCGCTGCTCGGCGAGCGGCTGGGCAGGTGGCAGGCGGTCGGGCTGCTCCTCGGGTTCGCCGGCGTCGCGCTGGTCGTCGCCAACCGCCTCACCACCGAGGGCCTGTCACCGGTGACGCTCGGGCTCACCGCCACGGCCCTGCTCGCGATCACGACCGGCACGCTCTACCAGAAGCGGTTCTGCCCGCAGTTCGACCTGCGCACGGGCCAGGTCGTGCAGTTCGTCGCCTCGCTCGCGGTCACGGTGCCGTTCGCGCTGGCGTTCGAGTCGTTCCGCTTCGACTGGACGCCGCAGCTGGTCGGCGCGCTGGCCTGGTCGGTGCTGGTGCTCACCGGAGGCGGCATCTCGCTGTTGTTCCTCATGCTGCGCCGCGGCGCGGCGGCCCAGGTCACCAGCTACTTCTACCTGGTGCCCGGGCTCACGGCGCTGATGGCGTTCGCGATGTTCGGCGAGGCGCTGGGGCCGGTGGCGATCGCCGGGATGGGGCTCACCGTCCTCGGCGTGGCGCTCGCCACGCGCAGGGCGGAGTAGCGTGCCGCGCGTGGTGAGCCTCGACGACGCCGCCCGCATGGCCTGCGAGCTGCCGGAGGTCAGCGAGGTCGAGCGCTACGGCAACCGGGCCTGGGCCGTGCCCGGCACCACGAAGCGCGGCGGGCCGAAGGTCTTCGCCTGGGAACGGCCGTTCAGCAAGGCCGACATCGAGCGGTACGGCGCGAAGACCCCGCCGTCGGGCCCGATCCTCGCGATCCGCGTCGCCGACCTCCACGAGAAGGAGGCCGTGCTCGCCGCGAACCCCGGCGGGTTCTTCACGATCCCGCACTTCGACGGCTACCCGGCGGTGCTCGTCCAGCTGGAGGAGGTCGGCGAGGAGGCGCTGCGGGAAGCGCTGCTCGACGGCTGGCTGGCCTGCGCCCCGCCGCAGCTCGCCGAGCGCTACCGGCCCGGTTAGGCGCGCCTGCGGCGGCGCAGCCAGTACGCGATCGGCCCCAGCACGACCCACACGAGCGCGATGCCGATGGCGAGCGGCCCGGCCTGGTCCAGCGCGGTGCGGCCGGCGACGCGCACGAGCTCGGGGTTCGCCAGGTCGTACTCGACGGCCACCGAGTCGCCCACCTGCAGCCCCGAGGGGTGGAAGACGCCGTGCTCGGGGACGACGGTCTCCCCGCTGGCCACGGTGAAGCGGACGACCGTGCGGGCGAACGTCGAGCCCTCCAGCACCTCGGCCTGCGCGTAGCCCGGGTTGGAGGAGATCGAGTAGTCGTCCACCGCGGCCCCGGCCAGCGCGAGCAGGCCGAGCACCGTGGCGAGCACGGCGACCCCGGCGACGATCTCGGCGGCCCGGTCGACCGTGAACCGCCAGACCGGACGCAGCAGCGAGGCCAGCTCGTCGACCGCACGGGTGCGTTCGACGGTCGTCGTCCGGGTGCCGCTGGTCACGTCGCCCATCGTAGGAGGCCAGGTAGGAACGCCGGTGTGGCCGGTGCCTCCCGGCCCGCGCGCACGCGCGGGTGAAACGCCTCCTACTCTCGGGTTCGTGACGATCGCGCCGCTACCGACCGGGTTGGGCGTGCGGACCAGGCTCGTCGGCGACCCGGGGGGCCTGCTCGAGCTGCTCCCGGACGACCGCAACCCGCTGTCGTGGGTCCGTGGGTCCGACGGGCTCGTCGGCTGGGGCGAGGTCGCCCGCATCAGCGTCGTGGGCGAGAACCGGTTCGCCGAGGCCGACGCGTGGTGGCGCTCGTTCACCGAGGGGCTGCGCGTCGACGACCAGGTCGGCCTGCCCGGCACCGGCCCGGTGGCGTTCGTCAGCTTCACGTTCGCCGACAGCTCGCCGGGCTCCGTGCTGGTCGTCCCGCGGGTGCTCGTCGGGCGGCGCGACGGGGTCGCCTGGATCACCGAGTTCTCCCACGGCGACGGCCCGCCCGCGGTGCGCGCGGTCACACCGGTGCGCCCGAGCGGCAGCCTGCGGTTCGCCGACGGGCTGCTGCCCGTCTCCGGCTACCGGAAGGCCGTGGCGGAGGCGGTCCGGCGGATGCGGGCGGGCGAGCTGGACAAGGCCGCGCTGGCCCACGACCTGCTCGCGGTCGGCGACGCCCCGCTCGACCCCCGGTTCCTGCTCGCCGGCCTCGCCCGCCGCTACCCCACCTGCTGGTCCTACTCCGTCGACGGGCTCGTGGGCGCGACCCCCGAGCTGCTGGTCCGCCGCGCGGAGGGCAAGGTTTCGTCCCGGGTGCTGGCCGGCACGATCTGGCCGGGCGAGTGCGACGACCTCCCGGGCAAGCTGCTCGGCTCCGCGAAGGACCGCCACGAGCACGCGCTCGCCGTCGAGTCGCTCGCCGACGCGCTGCGGCCCATGTGCACCTCGCTCGACGTGCCCGAGGAACCGTCGGTGATCGCCCTGCGCAACGTCTCCCACCTCGCGAGCGACGTGCACGGCACGCTCGACCCGGAGGAGCCCGCGTCGCTCCTGCAGCTCGCGTCCGCCGTGCACCCGACGGCCGCGGTGGGCGGCACGCCCCGCGACGCCGCGCTCGCGCTCATCGCCGAGCTCGAAGGCATGGACCGCGGCCGGTACGCCGGTCCGGTCGGCTGGATGGACGGCAACTGCGACGGCGAGCTCGGCATCGCGCTGCGGTGTGCCCAGCTGGACGGGCCGGTCGCCCGGCTGTTCGCCGGGTGCGGCATCGTCGCCGACTCCGATCCCGACACCGAGGTGCGCGAGGCCGCGGCGAAGATGGTCGCCGTTCGCGACGCCCTGGAGGACGCCGGCCAGGTCTGACGGCCCACCCCTGGACAGCAGTCCCCACGGGGTGTACATGTTTGTACATGTCTGGACAGGTGGGGTTCAGCAAGCGGGCGCGGCTCGTCGAAGACCTGACCGAGCGGATCCGCTCCGGCCGGCTCGCCCGCGGCGAGCGGTTGCCGGGTGAGAACCAACTCGCGGCGGCGTACCAGGTCAGCCGCGGCACCGTCCGCAGCGCCCTGTCCGAGCTGCAGCGCCGCAAGCTGATCGCCACCGAGACCGGCGTCGGTTCGTTCGTCACGTTCGACGGGGTCGCGCTCGACCAGAGCGTCGGCTGGGCCCGCGCGCTCGCCGACGCGGGGTCGGACGTGACGGTCGAGCTGCTCGGGATCGAGCGCGGCGGGCCCGCCGAGGTGGTCGACCGCCACGGCCCGGTCGTCACCGTCCGGCGGCTGCGCCGCGCGGCGACCGGTCCGGTCTCCCTGGAGAGCTCCACGCTCCCGGCCACCGGCGCGCTCGCCGACCTGCCCGCCCGCGGCCTCGTCGACGGCTCGATCACGAAGACGCTGCGCGCCGCCGGGCTGACCGGCATCCGCGGCGAACAGTGGATCTCCACCGCCCCGCTCGACGACGAGTCGGCGACGCTCCTCGAGCGCAGCCCGGGCGAGCTGTTCCTCCACTCCGCCCGCACGACCCTCACCGACGACGGAGCCCTCGTCGAGCACGTCGAGAGCCTGTTGGACCCGGCCCGGTTCCGGTTCCACCTGACGTTCGGGGCGCGATGAGCGAGCGCGACCGCGCGATCGGCGCGCTGGCCGGGCTGGCGCTCGGCGACGCGCTGGGGATGCCCACGCAGTCGATGTCACGGGAGCAGATCGCGGCCCGCTACGGGCCGATCACCACGCTGCGCGACGCCGCACCCGACCAGCCGATCGCGCCGGGCAGGCCGGCCGGCTCGGTCACCGACGACACCGAGCAGGCGCTGCTGCTCGCCCGGCTGCTGATCGACGGGGCGGGCCGCGTGGACCCGACCGTGTTCGCCGACGCGCTGGAGCGCTGGGAGGCCGACATGGCCCGGCGCGGCTCGGCCGACCTGCTCGGACCCTCCACGAAGCGCGCGATCGAACGGCTGCGGGCGGGCGAGCCTCCCGACGAGGCCGGCCGCGACGGCACGACGAACGGGGCCGCGATGCGGGTGGCGCCGGTCGGGATCGCCGTGCCCGGGTCCGACGCAGACGCGCTGCTCGACGCGGTGGTGCAGGCCAGCCGGGTGACGCACAACTCCTCCATCGGGATCGCCGCGGCCGCCGCGGTGGCGGCCGCCGTCTCCGCCGGGGTCGACGGCGCCGGGCTGGGCGCCGCCCTCGACGCGGCCGAACAGGCGGCCGCCGCCGGAGCTCGGCGGGGCCACTGGGCCGCGGGCGGCGACGTCGCGGCCCGCATCCGGTGGGCCCGCGGCTTCGTGCGCGGCCGGGACCGCGCCGGCCTCGCCGACGCCGTCGCGGACGTGATCGGCACCTCGGTGGCGGCGCAGGAGTCGGTGGTGGCGGCGTTCGCGCTCGCCGAGGCGCTCGGCGACACCCCCGTCGACGCGCTCACGCTCGCCGCCGAGATCGGCGGCGACACCGACACCGTCGCGGCGATCTGCGGCGCCGTGCTCGGCGCCCACCACGGCGTCGGCGGGCTGCCCGCGGACCTGCTCGACACGGTGCGCCGCGTCAACCGCATCGACCTGGCACCCGTCGCCGACGGGCTGCTCGAGCTCCGGCACGGGAGTCGACCATGACAACGACCAACGAGCCCAGCACCGGGAGGGTCGAGGCCGCGCTCGAGACGCGCGGCATCGAACCGGTCCCCGTCGAGGACCGGAACGGGCACCCCGCCCAGCTGTTCTGGGTGTGGTTCGCCGCCAACATCTCGATCCTCGGCCTGCCGCTCGGCGCCACCCTCGTGGCGCTGGGGCTCACCGTCTGGCAGGCCGTGATCGTCGCGGCGATCGGCTCCGTCGGCTCGTTCGCGATCGTCGGGGCGGTGTCGATCGCGGGCCGCCGAGGGGGTGCGCCCGGCCTGACGCTGTCGCGGGCCGTCTTCGGGGTACGGGGCAACATCGGGCCGACCGCGGTGTCGCTGCTCTCCCGGCTCGGCTGGGAGACGGTCAACACGACGACGGCGGCGTTCGCGCTGCTGTCGCTGTGCACGATCCTCTTCGGGGCCGGGCAGGCCGCCACCGACCACCCGGTGCTGACCGTCGCGTGCATCGCCGTGTTCGTGCTGCTCACGGTCGTCGTGTCCGGGCTGGGGCACGCGGTGCTCGTCGCCGTGCAGCGGTGGGCGACCTGGGTCTTCGGCGCGCTCAACATCGTGGTCGGCGCGTTCCTCGTCGCGCACGTCGACTGGGCGGCGGTCGGCGCGGCGGCGCCCGCACCCGTCGGCACGATGATCGCGGGTGTGGGCATCATCGCGGCCGGCACCGGCATCGGGTGGGCGAACGCGTCGGCCGACGTCTCCCGCTACCAGGCGCCCGGCGTCACCGCGGGCTCGCTGGTGCTCTCGGCCGCGGCGGGCGCGGGCATCCCGCTGGTGCTGCTGATCTCGTTGGGGAGCCTGCTCGCCGCGGGCGACCCGTCGCTCGCGGAGGCGGGCGACCCGGTGGCGGCCATCCGCGCCCTGCTGCCGCCGTGGATGGCGGTGCCGTACCTGGTGGCGGCGTTCGGCGGGCTGCTGCTGTCCAACCACCTGTCGGTCTACTCGGCGGGGCTCACCACCCTGACCCTGGGCCTGCGGGTGCCGCGGGTGTGGGCCGTGGTCGTCGACGTGGTCGTCACGTTCGCGGGCGCGATCTACTTCATGCTCGTCGCCGGCGACTTCTACGGCCCGTTCATCGCGTTCATCAGCATGCTGGCCGTCCCGATCACGGCCTGGGTCGGCGTGTTCGCCACCGACATGCTCCGCCGTCGCCACTACGACCCCGACGCGCTCATGGACGTGCGCCGGACCAGCGCGTACTGGTACCGCGGCGGGGTCGAGTGGCGGGCCCTCACCGCCTGGGCGGTCGCGATCGTCGCCGGCTACCTGTTCGTCACCGCGGGGCCCGAGGAGGCGCCGTGGTTCAGCGGGCCGCTCGCGGGCAGCTGGCTCGGCGAGAACGGCCTGGGCTGGGTCGTGACGTTCCTCGTGGCCGCGGGGATCTACGGCGGGCTCGGCGGAGCGCGGCGATGACCGGGCGGCTCGTGCACACCGGCCAGGTCGTGCTGGACCTGGTGATGCGGGTGAAGGAACTCCCGCCGGTCGGCGGCGACGTGTTCGCCTCGCACACCGACCTGCACCCCGGCGGCGGGTTCAACGTCATGGCCGCGGCCGCGCGGGCGGGCGGGCAGGTCGTCTACGCGGGCGGGCACGGCGACGGCCGGTTCGGCGACCTCGTGCGCGCCGCGCTCGACGCGGAGGGCATCACGGCGGCGCTGCCGCCCACCCCGGGCGCGGACACCGGGATCTGCGTGGTGCTGGTCGACGACACGGGCGAGCGCACGTTCGTGACCGGCACCGGCGCCGAGTCGGAGGTCGACGCCGCCGCGCTCGCGGCCGTGCCGGTCGACGCCGCCGACGTGGTCTACGTGAGCGGCTACAGCCTGCTCGCCCCGGACAAGGCCGCGGTCCTGCTCGACCGGATCGACCGGCTCGACGGGCCGACGGTGCTGGTCGACCCGGGCCCGCTCGTCGGGGAGGTCGACCCCGCCACGTGGGCCCGCCTGCTCGACCGCACGACGATCCTGTCGGCGAACGCCCGGGAGGCCCGCATCCTCACCGGGGAGGCCGACCCCCGGGCCGCGTCGGCCGAGCTCGCCCGGCGCCTGCCGTCGACGGCGGCCGTCATCGTGCGCGACGGCGCCGCGGGCTGCCTCGTCACCCGCGACGGCACCACCGTGCACGTCCCCGGCTTCCCGGTCGACGCCGTCGACACCACGGGCGCGGGCGACGCGCACTGCGGCGTGCTCGCTGCCGAGCTGCTGCGCGGCGCGGACCTGGTCGCCGCCGCGACCCGCGCCAACGCGGCCGCGGCCATCGCCGTCACCCGCCCCGGGCCCGCCACCGCTCCCACCCGGGCCGAGGTGGACCAGCTGCTGAGCAGCGATATCAGCAGGCCCCGGCCACCGCTGCGGTGATGGCCACGCGCAGCGCCGCGTGCCCGTCCCGCAGCTCCCGCCGTCCCGCCCGCACCTCGACCACGCGCAGCCCGGGCGCCGGGGTCAGCGCGTCGGCGAGCTCGGCCACCTCCACCCGCGCGTGCCGCGCACCGGTCGCCGCGCAGAGGGACGCGAGATCCACGCCGTGCGGCGTGCCGAACACCCGCTCGAACGCGGCCGCGTGCTCGGGGGCGCCCTGCTCGAGCAGCGTGAAGATGCCGCCGCCGTCGTCGTTGAGCACGACGATCGTGAGGTCGGGGCGCGGCTCGTCCGGCCCGATGACCAGGCCGGTCGTGTCGTGCAGGAGCGTGAGGTCGCCGAGCAGCGCGTAGCCGGGGCCGTCGTGGACGAGGGCCGCGCCGACCGCCGTGGACACCGTGCCGTCGATGCCGGCCACGCCCCGGTTCGCGTGCACCACGAGGTCGCCGCGCGGCACGGCGGCGAGCGCGACGTCGCGCACCGGGTTGGACGAGCCCAGCACCAGCTGCGCGCCGCGGGGCAGCGCGGCCACCAGCTCCCGGGCCAGCCGCAGCCCGCCGGGGGCGGCGGGGTCGTCGAGGGCCTTGTCGAGGACGTCCGCCGCGGCGGCGTCGGCGGCGCGCCAGCGGTCCACCCACGCCGGGTCGGGCCGCAGCGCGGGGAGGCTCCCGATCGCGCGGACGGTGCCCGCGACGTCCGGCCACGGCAGGCCGCGGGGGTCGGCCAGCACGTGCACCGCGACGTCCGGGTCGGCGAGCAGCCGCTGGACGGGGCGGTGCAGCGTGGGCCTGCCCGCCACCACCACCTGGGCCGGGCGCAGCGCGGGCGAGGCCCCGAGCAGCCACGGCCCGGTGCGCACCGCGGACGGCCACGCCGACGACGCGGGTTCGGCGACGATCGGGACCGGCAGGTCGGCCACGCCGTCGGGGGCGCCGTGGCCCGCGATGACGAGCGTGGGCGCCGCCGGGTCGAGCGGCAGCGGCTGCTCCGCCCGCCGCTCGGCGGGCGCCACCCGCGTCCACGGGCCGCCGTCGGTGCGCCCGGCGGGGATCTCGCCTGCGCCGTCGGGCACCAGCGGCTCGGCGAACGGGAGGTTCAGGTGCGCGGGGCCGGGCGGTGCGCCGGTGGCGGCCGCGACCAGCCGGTCGACCGAGGCGCGCAGCCGGCCCGGCTCGCCGGAGAGCCCCGCGTTCACCGCGAGCCGGACCGCGCCGCCGAACAGCCCGGCCTGCTCGATCGTCTGGCTGGCGCCGGTGCCGATCAGGTCCGGTGGGCGGTCGGCGCTGAGCACGAGCAGCGGCACCCCCGCGTACGACGCCTCCAGCACCGCCGGGTGCAGGTTGGCCACGGCCGTGCCCGAGGTCGTGCACACCGGCACCGGGCGCCCGGACCGCAGCGCGAGGCCGAGCGCGAGGAAGCCGGCCGTGCGCTCGTCGATCCGGACGTGCAGCCGCAGCCGCCCCTCGGCGTCCGCGGCGTGCAGGGCGAACGCCAGCGGCGCGTTGCGGGAGCCGGGGCAGAGCACGGCGTCGGTGACGCCGCAGCGGACCAGCTCGTCGACGACCAGCCGGGCCCGGGTCGTCGACTCGTTCACGGGCGCGAGCCTACGTGGCGATGACCTCGAACGCCGTGGCGAGGCGGGCGCCGGGCAGCCGGGCTGCGGTCTGCTCGGCCGCGCCCCGCAGGAACGCCTCCGGGTCGGCCATCGGCCCGCCGAGCGCCTCGAGGTAGGCCTTGTGGGCGCGCAGGGACGCCACCCCGCGGTCGAACTGCTCCTCGACGTCGACGGCGTGCGTGGCGAGCGGCGAGGCCAGCACCAGCACCTGGCGCACCCCGCTCCACGGCTCGCCCACCTCGGGGAACAGCCAGCGGTTCGCCGCGTCCCGGACGGCGTCGAGGGTGGCCTGGCCGACCACGCGGTGGTCGACCATGTTGTAGTGCCCGCCGGGGAACGTCTCGCGGTGGTTGACCGTGATCACCACGTCCGGGCGGTGGCGGCGGATCGCGGCCGCGATGTCGCGGCGCAGCGGCACCCCGTACTCGATCAGGCCGTCCGGGTGGTCGAGGAACTCCACGACGTCGACGCCGACCTCGGCGGCCGCCGCGCGCTGCTCGGCCTCCCGCAGCGGCCCGCATTCGGCGGGCGGGAGCGTGTCGATGCCCGCCTCCCCGCGGGTGACGAGGAGGTAGGCGATCTGGCGGCCCTGCGCCGTCCACCGGGCGATGGCGGCCGCACCGCCGTACTCCAGGTCGTCGGGATGGGCCACGACGGCGAGCCCCCGTTCGAACTCCTCGGGGAACGGCTCGAGAGGACCGGACATGGTGAAGATCCTGCCCTCCCGGACGCCGCGCCGCGAGGGAGGCGTAGGTTCACGAAGGACGAGGGGGGCACGACGCGTGCCCGGACCAGGAGCTTGGAACTGATGACCGCCACCCGCCCGGCCACGGACCGGCCCGGCGAAACGACCCTCGACCACCTCCTCACCGTGCTGGCCGCGCCCGCGGAACTGCTCTCCGATCCCGACGGCCAGGTCCGGCCGGAGGGCGCGCAGGGCTTCTACGTGGGCGATACCCGGTACTGCAACCGGTTGGAGGTCGGCGTCGAGGGCGTCGATCTCCGCTTCGCACCGGCCGGCCTCGACGGGGCCGGCCGTGCGCGTTTCGAGGGGGAGTTGCGGGGCGTGCGGCTGCGGCGCGAGCGGCGTGTCGCCGAGCGCACGGCCTTCGAGGAGATCACCCTGCACAACCCGGGGGCCGGGCCCGTCGACCTGGGGCTGGTCGTCCACGCCCGCAGCGACCTGTCCGCCACCCCCGTGGTCAAGTCCGGCGTGCCGCTCACCGACGTGCCGCCCACCGTCCAGGGCGGTGAGGTCCGCTGGGCCCGCCGCGAGGTGTCCGCCTCGCTCACCGCGGACCCGGCCCCGGGCGTGATCGAGGTCGACGGCACCGACGCCGTCCTGCGCTGGCCGCTGCGCCTCGCGCCGGGCGAGCGGTGGAGCGTGCGCGTCGTGCTGGCGCCGTCGCCCGCCGGGCCGGAGCACTTCCGCCCCGCCGCGCCGCTCCCGTGGCGGCTCGACGACCGCGCCACCGGCGGGCGGCGCGGCGATCTGCTGCGGCGCAGCCTCGCCGACCTCGAGGGCCTGCTGCTCGCCGACCCCGTCGCGACCGCCGACCGGTTCGCCGCCGCCGGGAGCCCGTGGTTCTGCACGCTGTTCGGGCGCGACTCGCTCTGGACGGCGCGGATGATGCTGCCGATGTCCACCGAGCTCGCGGGCGGCACGCTGCGCGTGCTGGCCCGGCGGCAGGGGCGGGTCACGAACCCGCGCGGCGAGGAGGAACCCGGCAAGATCATCCACGAGTTCCGGCCGAACGGGCTGAAGGCGGGTGGGCTCGACCTACCGCCCAGCTACTACGGCACGGTCGACGCCACCCCGCTGTGGTGCTGCCTGCTGCACGACGCGTGGCGGGCCGGGCTGCCCGAGGCCGAGGTGGCCGAGCTGATCCCGCACCTGGAGGCGGCGCTCGGCTGGCTCAAGCGCACCGCGGGCGACTACGGGTTCCTGAGCTACCGCCGCGTCTCCGGAAGCGGCCTCGCCAACCAGGGCTGGAAGGACTCGGTGGGCGCCGTCCGTTGGGCCGACGGCACGGTCGCCGCCCAGCCGCTCGCGCTCTGCGAGGTGCAGGGCTACGCCTACGCCGCCGCCCGCGGCGGGGCGGAGCTGCTCGCGGCGTTCGACCGGCCCGGCGCCGACGAGTGGCGGCAGTGGGCCGACCGGCTGGCCGCCTTGTTCCGAGCGACCTACTGGATCGACGACCCGGACGGCCGCTACCCCGCCATCGCCCTCGACGGGCACGGCCGGGCGGTCACCGGGCCGGCCTCCAACATGGCCCACCTGCTGACCACCGGGATCCTCGACGACAAGGAGGCCCAGCTCGTCGCCGACCGGCTCGCGCGCCCCGACCTCGACTGCGGCCGCGGCCTGCGCACCCTGGCGAACACCAACGGCGGCTACGACCCCCTCACCTACCACCGCGGCTCGGTGTGGCCGCACGACACCGCGATCGCCGTGCTCGGGCTCGCCGGCATCGGCAGGCACGAGGTGGCCCGCTCGCTCGCCGAGGGGCTCGTCGCGGCGGCCGGGGAGTTCGACGACCGGCTGCCCGAGCTCTACGCCGAGGTCGACGGCGAGGTGGTGAGCTACCCCACGGCCTGCCGCCCGCAGGCGTGGGCCGCCGCGGGCGCCGTCGCGGTGGTGTCGTACCTCGAGACGGGCGTCGTGCCGGCCTGGGCCACGCCGCGGTAGACCCGCACCCGGACCCCGACTCGCCCGCACCCACGCCGCGACTCGCCGGGGCGTCGGCGAGTCGCGGGCTGAGTGCCGGCGAGTCGCGGGCTCGGTGTGGGCGAGTCGCGGGCTGAGTGCGTGCTGGAGGCATCCGCCCGGAGCTCGCCCGGCACGTACGACAGGCGGTCGTCCAGGCGATCCCACCGGGCCACGGGAGCCACACCGCGACTCGCTCATACCTGGCCCCCGACATGCACGCACCCAGAACGCGACTCGCCCACACAGGACCGCGACTCGCGCACACGCAGAGCGCGACTCGCCGACAGCCAGAGCGCGACTCGCGGGCACCCGGGGCGCGACTCGCCGAGGCCTCGTCAGCGGGTGCCCAGGCGGGCGTCGACCGCCTCCGGGGCGAACACCTCGTCGACCACCAGCTCGGTCATCCCGATCACCGTGGCGCGGTCGCCGAGGGCCGTGGTGACCACGCGCAGGCGGCGGGTCGCCCGGGGCAGCGACCGCTGGTAGATCATCTCCCGCATGCCGGTGACGAAGTACTCGTTGGTCTCGGCCATCTCGCCGGCGAGGACGAGGATCTCCGGGTTCAGCACCGAGACGACCGTGGTCAGCACCTCCCCGGCGAGCTGCCCCGCCGTCCGGACGGCCGCGATGGCGTCGGGGTCGCCGCCGTGGACGAGGCGGCGCACGTCCGCGACGCCGCCGACGTCCTTGCCCATCGCGGCGAGCTTGCGGGCGAGCGCGTCGCCGGAGGCGACCGCGGCCAGGCACCCGACCGCGCCGCAGGCGCACCGGTCGTCGTAGCCGTGCATGCGGATGTGCCCGATGTCGCCCGCGCCGCCGTCGATACCGCGGTAGAGCCGCCCGTCGATGACGATCCCGGCGCCGATGCCGCTGCCGACGGTCACGAGCAGCAGCGCGGGCACGTCCGGCCAGTTCGCCCGCTGCTCGCCCAGCGCCATGAGGTTGGCGTCGTTCTCGACGAACACGGGCACGCCGAGCCGCTCGGCGAGCCGGTCGCGCACCGGGTAGTCGTGCCAGCCCGGCATCACCGGCGGCTGCATCACCCGCCCGACCGAGACGTCCACCGGGCCGGGCACGCCCACCCCGAGCGCGGCGGTGCGCGCCGGGTCCAGGCCCGCGTCGGCGACGAGCCGGTCCAGCTCCGTCTCGACCGCCTCGAGCACGACCTCCGGCCCCTCCGCGACGGACATCTCGAACTCGCGCCGGTGCAGCTCCCGCGCGCCCAGGTCGACGGCGTGCAGCTCGACCCGGTCGCGGCGCACGCTCGCGACGAGCACGTGGCCCGCGCCCTCGTCGAACGAGAGCGCGCCCGCGGGGCGGCCGCGGCCCTCCGCCTCCCCGGCCGACTCGCGCAGCAGGCCGGCGCCGAGCAGCGCGTCCACCCGCTGCGTGACGGTGGAGCGCGAGAGCCCGGTCACCCGGATCAGGTCCCGCCGCGTGGTCGCGACGCCCTTCCGCACGAGCAGCAGCAGCCGGCCCGCCGACACCGGGTTGCCGGGCCCGACCCGCTCCGGGTCGATCACCGACACCGCTCAGCCCTTCTCGGCGCCCGCCGTGAGCCCCTCGGTGAGCAGCCGCTCGCTCGCGAAGAACAGGACGACGATCGGGACCGTCACGATGACCGAGCCGGCCATCAGGACGGTCGTCGGGATCTCGATGCTGCCCGCGAGCTGCGACAGCCCGAGCGACACGGTCCAGCGGTCCCGCGACTCGATGAGGAACAGCAGCGCGAACAGGAACTCGTTCCAGGCGATCATGAAGATGAACAGGGCGTTCGCGATGATCGCCGGCATCGCGAGCGGCAGGCTGATCCGCCACATCACCCCGAGCCGGGAGCAGCCGTCGATCGCCGCCGCCTCCTCGAGGCTCGCCGGCACGGTGTCGAAGTAGTTGCGCAGCATGTAGATCGACACCGCGACGACCTGCGACACGTACACGATCAGCAGCCCGACGAGCGTGCCGCGCAGCCCGATCCGCGTGAAGAACACGAACAGCGGCACCGCGAGCAGGATCGGCGGGAACAGGTAGACGGCCAGGAACAGCACGCTGACCTGGCGGCGGCCGAAGAACTGCAGGCGGCTCACGGCGTAGGCGCCGGGCAGCGCGATCAGCAGCGTGACCGCCACCGTGCCGAAGGCGACGAGCGCGCTGTTGACGATGAAGTTCAGGAAGCCCTGGCCGCCCGCGCTCTGCGGGGCGACCACCGCTCCGTAGCTACCGAGGCTCACCTCGGACGGCGGCACCCACAGCGCCCCCGGGTCCTGCAGCACCCGGTCCAGCGGCCGCAGCGACAGCAGGACCGTGTAGTAGAAGGGGAAGACCGTGACGACCAGCAGGAACGCGATCGTCACGACCCGCAGCACCCCGAACACCCGGGTCTCGACGGTGTCACGGCTCCAGCCCCGCCGCTGCGGGGCGGCAGGCGGCGGCGCGGTCTCGGTCGTGGTGGTGGCCATCAGGAGCGCTCCTCGCGCGGTGCGAACCGCCACAGGTACAGGCCGATGAGGGCGGCGAGGATCGCGGCGAGCGCGAGCGCCTGCGCGGCGGCGCCGCCGATGTCCCCGCGGGCGGTGAGGGCGTTGAACACCGAGACCGCCACCACCTCGGTGCCCGCGCCACCGCCGGTGAGCAGGTAGATGTCGTCGAAGTTGTTGAACGTCCAGATGAACCGCAGGACGGCCAGCACCGCGATCGTGGGCATCAGCTGCGGCAGCAGGATGTGGCGGAAACGCTGGGTGAGCGTGGCCCCGTCGACGGTGGCGGCCTCCTCCAGCGTGGCGGGAACCGCCTGCAGCCGCGCGGTCAGGAACAGGAACGCGAACGGGAACGACCGCCACGCCTCGAACGCGATCACGGTGAGCAGTGCCGTCGGCACGCCGATCGTGAGGCCGAAGAGCGAGATGTCGCTGC
Source organism: Pseudonocardia sp. (assembly GCF_035305885.1). GTDB lineage: Bacteria > Actinomycetota > Actinomycetes > Mycobacteriales > Pseudonocardiaceae > Pseudonocardia. The sequence goes on along the minus strand of NZ_DATGOP010000065.1, from coordinate 14,712 downwards.
TGCGCTGGGACAGGAACGCGATCGGCTCGTCCCAGCCCAGCAGCCGGGCTCCCCAGTGGTTCACGACGCCGAACTGCGGGTTGAGCATCGTGGACCACGCGAACGTCGCCGCGACGATCGGCGCCACGTACGGCAGCAGCATCAGCGCCCGCACGATCCCGCGGCCGCGGAACGGCCTGCGCAGCGCGAGCGCCGCCACCAGGCCGAGCCCGATCGCCCCCGCCGTGCCCAGCACGGAGTAGGTGAGCGTGGTCGCGAGCGCGCCCCAGAACCCGGGCGCGGTGAACACGTTGTCGAAGTTGTTGAGGGTGAACTCGCCGAAGAGCCCCGAGCTGCGCAGGTTGAGCAGGCGCAGCCGCTGGAACGCCAGCAGCACCGTCCAGATGATCGGCACGACGACCATCACGAGGACGACGACCAGCGTCGGGGAGATCAGCGCGATCCCCGCCCGCGCGTCGGACTGCGTGAGGGTGCGCGCCGCCCGGCCGCTGCGGGGCCGGGCGGCGTCCGAACCGGAGACCGGGCCGGGTGGCGCCGACCCGAGGCCGGTGCCCGTGCTCACCGCAGGCTGTCCTGGATGGCGCGCAGGGCGTCGGCGGCCTGCCTGGCGGCCCCCTGGGCGTCGGTCCCGCCGCTGGTGACCGCGGCGACCGCGGCCGGCACGGGCAGCTCGCCGAGCGACGCCCCGATCAGCTGGCCCTGCCCCTGCGGGAAGCCCCACCGGGAGAATTCGTCCGGGCCGGTCTGGAGCGCGTCGAGCACGTCCTGCGAGTACAGCTCGGTCATCGGCGCCTTGCGGTCCACGCCGATCGGCAGCGTCTCCCACCGGTCGACGAAGTCGGCGGCGCCGGGCGAGCTGCCGGTGCGGGCCGGGTACTTGCCCTCCGGCGCGAACGCCAGCCAGTCGACGTAGCCGTCGCTCATCATGTACTGCACGAACCGCTGGGACGCCTCGGCGTCGGCCTCGGCGGTGATCGTCCACGAGATCACCTCGCCGAACTGGGCGGGCTGGGTGCCGTCCGGCCCCTGCAGCGCGGCGACGATGCCGGTGTTGCCGGCGAGGAACCGCGGGTCGGCCGTGCACTCGGGGCAGCTGGGCATGGCGTCGTCGCGCAGCCCGGCGAGCTCGTCGAGCAGGAACGTCGACCAGACGGCCATCGCCGCGCCGCCCGCGAAGTAGTTCGACCGCACGCTGTCGACGTCCTGCGCACCCGGCACCGAGTAGTCGGTGATCAGCTGCCGGTAGAAGTCGAACGCCGCCACGCACTGCGGGCTGTCCATCGTGATCTCGCCGGCCTGGTCGACCATCTCGCAGCCGTTGGCCAGCGCGAAGTGCTCGAACGTCTGCTGGGTGAACGCGTCGCCCGGCGCCGTGGCGCCGACGAAGCCGACCCGCCCCTGCGTGTGCAGGGTGCGCGCCGCGTTCATGATCGCGTCGTAGGTGGTGGGCGCGGGCAGGCCCGCCGCGTCGAACAGGTCGCGGCGGTAGTACAGCAGCTGCGACCACGCCTCGCTCGGCACCGCGAGCTGGCGGTCGCCGTCGCGCGTGAGCTCCAGGGCGGGCTGGTTCCAGGTGTCCGCGCCGAGCGCGTCGATCACCGCCTGGTTGGCGTCGGTGTTCGTCAGGTCGTTGATCGCGAGGGTGTTCACCGACGACAGCGGGATCGAACCGATCACGTCGGGGAGATCACCGGCCGCGGCCGACGCGGTCAGCGTCTGGTTGAACTGGTCCTCCTCCACCCCGACGAGCTCGACCTGGATCCCGGTCTCCTGGGTGAACCGGTCGATGATCGCCTGGGTGGCGGCCACGCGGTCGGGCAGGGTGTCGGCGGTCCACACGGTGATCGTGTTGCCCTCGCCGTCACCGTCGCCGCCCCCGCCGCAGGCGGAGACCGCCATGACGGCCACGAGCCCGACGGCGATTCCGACACGGCGGGTCACGGTTCTCATCACTTGTCCCTCCGGCAGCAGCGTCGGTGCGCTTGAACGCGCCGCAAGTGAACCCGCCGGACGGGTGATCCACAACCGCTGGGCGGGTCTTTTTTTGACTGATGCACAGTCGTAATACGCGTGATGCTAGCGTCTTAAACGTCAGACATGACGCAGAGAGCGAGGTCGGCCGCATGGAATCCGAGGAGGCGGAGGCCCCCGACGGGGACCCGCTCACGGTGGCGCTCACCGGGCCCCGCCGGGTCGAGCTGCTGCGGTCCCCCCGCACCGCCGTCCCGCCTGGTCACGTGCGGGTGCGCACCCTCTACTCCGGGATCTCCGCGGGCACCGAGCTGACCCTCTACCGGGGCACCAACCCGCACCTCGACCGGCGCTGGGACCCCGACCGCAGGCTGTTCGTCGCCGAGCCCGCGACCGGCGCCTACCCGAACACCGCCTGGGGCTACAGCGAGGTCGGCGAGGTCGTCGAGCTCGGGGCGGGCGTCGACGACGCGCTGCTCGGCGTCACCGCGTGGGGGCTGTGGAGCCACACGGGCGAGGTCGTGCTGCCGGTCGAGAAGGTCGAGGGCCGCGTGCTCCCGGCGGGCCTCGACCCGCTGGCGGGCACGTTCGCCCGCGTCGGCGCCGTCGCGCTCAACGCCGTGCTCGCCGCCGACGTGCACATCGGCGAGACCGTCGCCGTGTTCGGCCAGGGCGTGCTCGGGCTGATCGCCACCCAGCTCACCCGCGGCAGCGGCGCGGACGTCGTCGCCGTCGACGGGATCGCGGCCCGGCGCGAGCGGGCCGCCGCGTTCGGCGCCGCGCACGTACTCGACCCGGCGGCCGACGACGTGGGCGAGCGGGTCAGGCGGCTCACCGACGGCCGCGGCGCCGACGTGTGCATCGAGATCAGCGGCTCCTACCGGGCCCTGCACGAGGCCGTGCGCAGCTGCGCGGTCGGGGGCCGGGTCGTCGCGGCGGGCTTCTACCAGGGTGACGGGCTCGGGCTGCGGCTCGGCGAGGAGTTCCACCACAACCAGGTGCAGATCGTCTCCTCGCAGATCTCATCGGCGCCGCTGCACGTCGCGCAGCGGTGGACCCCCGAGCGGCTGCACCGCACCGTCGTCGACCTCGTCGCGGCGGGCCGGCTCGACGTGCTGTCGCTGGTCAGCCACGTCGTGCCCGCGCGGCACGCCGCCGACGCCTACGCCCTGCTGGACGCCGACCCGGCGGCGGCGCTGCAGGTCGTCCTCGACTTCCGCCCCGAACCCCCCGCCGACCTCCGGAGCGCCTCATGAGGCTCACCTGCCAGGAGCAACTGCTGCCCGGCGCCACGCTGCAGGAGAAGTGGGACGCCGCGCAGGCGTTCGGCTACGCGGGCATCGAGCTGCGCGGGCAGGGCGGGCACCGGATCCGGGAGCGACTCCCCGAGCTGCGGCGGGCCCGCCGCGACGGCGTCGTGATGCCCACGGTGTGCGTCGAGATGCTGCACTTCATCGGCGACTTCGACGCCGAGCGCAGGCGCGACGCGCTGGAGAACATGCGCACGATGCTGTCGGTGATCGCCGAGGTCGGCGGCACCGCGGCGATGACGCCCGCGTCGTACGGGATGTTCTCCCGGCGGCTGCCCCCGTTCGACCCGCCGCCGCGCAACGAGGCAGGCGACCGCGCCGTGCTGCTCGACGCCCTCGGCGCGCTGGGCGAGCACGCCCAGCGGGAGGGCGTGCGGATCCTGCTCGAACCGCTGAACCGCTACGAGGACCACATGGTCAACCGCCTCGACCAGGCCGTGGAGCTCGCCGAGGCCACCGGGCTGGACGCCGTCGGCGTGGTCGCGGACTCCTACCACATGAACATCGAGGAGGCCGACCCGCACGCGGCCCTGGCCGCGGCCGCGCCCCGGCTGCACCACGTGCAGGTATCGGACTCCAACCGGCTCGAGCCCGGCGCGGGCCACCTGGACTGGGGCGCGTTCGTCGCCGCGCTCTCGGCCATCGGCTACGCCGGCGACCTGGCCGTCGAGTGCCGCCTGTCCGGGCCCGCCGAGCAGGCCCTGCCGAAGGCCGCCGCCACGCTGCGCGCCGCGGGGGCAGCGGATGCGTGACCTCGAGCTGGGCCGCGCCGCGGCCGCCGTCCTGCGCGGCAACTGGGAGCGCGGCCACACCGTGCCGTCGCGAAGGCTCTACCCGCACCAGTGGAGCTGGGACTCCGCGTTCATCGCCATCGGCTGGGCGCGCACCTCGCCCGGCCGCGGGCGGCTCGAGCTGGAGTCGCTCTTCGCCGCGCAGTGGGCCGACGGGCGCGTGCCCCAGATCGTGTTCAATCCCGCGGTCGCCCGCGACGCCTACTTCCCCGGGCCCGACTTCTGGCGCTCCCGGGAGGTCCCGGGCGCGCCGCACCGCGAGACGTCCGGGATCGTGCAGCCGCCGGTGCACGCGGTGGCGGCGCTCGCGGTCCACCGCGCCTCGCCCACCCTGGGCAGGCGGTTCCTGCGCCGCCTGTACCCGGCGCTTCAGGCCGAGCACGACTACCTGCTGCGGGAGCGCTCCGACGGCCACGGGCTCGTGACGATCGTGCACCCGTGGGAGTCCGGCCAGGACAACTCCCCGGCGTGGGACGCGGAGCTGGCCCGGGTGGACGCGGGCGCCGAGGTGCTCGCCGGACACCGGCGCCGCGACCTCGACCACGTCGACCCCACCGAGCGGCCCACCGCCGCGGACTACGCCCGCTACGTCGCGATCGTCGAGAACTACCGCGAGCACGGCTACCGCGACGAGGAGGGCGCCCACCTGTTCCGCGCGGTCGACCCGCTGTTCAACGCGCTGCTCGCGTGGTCGGAGGAGGCGCTCGCCGAGATCGCCGACATCATCGGCAAGCCGTCCGAGCCGCACCGCGAGCGCGCGGCGGCCATCCGCGACGCCCTCCTCACCCGTTGCTACGACCCCGCGGCCGGGCACTTCTTCGCGCTCGACCGCACCGGTGCGCGCGTCGCGGAGCGCTGCGTCGGCGGCTTCGTGCCGCTGGTGCTCGACCTACCGTCCGACGTGGTCGACAGGCTGGTGGCCGGGATGACCGGGCCGCGGTTCGCGCTGAACGACCGCGTGCCGCTGCCCAGCTACGACCTCACCGGGCCGGCCTTCGACACCACCCGGTACTGGCGCGGCCCGGCCTGGATCAACACCAGCTGGCTGGTGATGCGCGGGCTGCAGCGCCACGGCAGGCACGACGAGGCGGCGACCCTGCGGGCGGCCATGCTCCACGCCGTCCGGCAGGAGGGCTTCCGCGAGTACTTCGACCCGGCCACCGGCGCCGGGCGCGGGGTCTCGGACTTCAGCTGGTCGGCGGCGCTCACCCTGGACCTGCTCGCCCCGGGCTCGCCGCCCGCGCCCACCCCGCCGCGGCGGCTCACCGGCGCGCCGAACTGAGCCGCGGCCGTCAGCGGCGGGCGCGCAGCTGCTCGAGCTGTTCGCGCAGGCTGCGGTGCACGTCGACCAGCGCGTCGATGCGGCGCTCGACCGCGGCGAGCCGTCGCTCGTACCGCTCGACGGCGTCGCGGCACGCGGGTTCGTGGTCGAGGTCGCGATCGAGGCACGCCCCGAGCTCGCGGATGTCGTCGCTGGTGAGGCCGGCCTCCAGGAGGCGGCGGATGTTGCGCACCCGCACCACGGCCTCCGGCCCGTAGTCGCGGTAGCCGTTCTCCCCGCGCCCCGGGCCGAGCAGCCCGCGCTCCTCGTAGTAGCGCAGGGCCCGGGTGGTCGCGCCCGTGATGCGGGCCAGCTCACCGATCCGCACCCGGCACCTCCTCATCCGAGTCCGATCCCCGTCCGGCGCCGCCGCGCCCGGTCGCGGGCCACCGAGCCGGCGAGCAGCACGAGCCCCACCAGACCGACCGCCGTCGCGACCAGGAGTACCGCGCCGACGCCGCCCACGTCCAGCGCGGCGCCGCCGAGCGCGCCACCGAGCGCCATCCCGACGTACAGGGCGCTGCTGTTGAGCGCGACCACCTCGGTGCCCGCCTCGGGGGCGAGCCGGAGCAGGCGGGCGTTCATCGGCGGGTTGAACGCCCAGCCGGCGAGGCCCCACACCGCGTAGCAGAGCGCGACCAGCGCGAACGGGGCGGCGCCGACGACGCAGGCGACGGCGAGGACCGCGATCACCGCGACCTGCGCGGCGAGGGCGGACACGAGCGTGCGGCCCGGACCGAAGCGGTCGGTCGCCCGCCCGCCCAGCACGGTGCCCAGCGCGCCGGCGACGCCGATGCCGCCGATGACCAGCGCCACCCGCTCCGCGCCCGCCCCCGTGAGCTCGCGGACGACCGGCGCCAGGTAGGTGTAGGTCGCGAAGCTGCTGGTGGCGGCGACCGCGGTGGCCCCGATCGCGGGCAGCACCCCGGGGGCGCCGATCGGCCGCAGGCGCTCGAACAGGTCGGTGCCGAGGCCGGCTCCGGTCCGCCGCCCCGGGAGCGCGGGCAGGGCGGCCCCCACCGCGGCGGCACCGGCGGAGGCGAGCCCCGCGACCAACCAGAACGTCGAGCGCCACCCGAAGGCGGCACCCAGCAGGCTCCCCAGCGGCACCCCCACGACCAGCGAGACCGTGAGCCCGGCGGCGACCGCACCGATCGCCCGCCCCACCCGCTCCGGCCGTGCCAGCGCCGCGGCCACTGTGAACGCCACCGGCGTCATCGCCGCGGCCACCGCTGCCGCGAGCACCCGCAGCGCCATCAGAACCGGGTACGACGGCGCCACCGCAGCAACCGCGTTGACCAGCGCGAACACCGCGAGCCCCGCGCCCAGCAGCGTCCGCCGGTCGATCCCGGCCGCCGCCGCGGCGAGCACCGGCGCCGCCAGCGCGTAGGTGATCGAGAAGGCCGTCACGAGCTGGCCGGCCGCGGCCTCGGTGACGGCGAGGTCGCCCGCGATGGCGGGCAGCAGGCCCGCGATCACGAAGTCGTCGGTGCCCACCACGAACGTCACCAGCAACAGGCAGGGCAACCAGCCCCGCCGCGGATCGGACCTGATCATGCTGCGGACGCTAAGAGGTGGACGCCCGCGTCAAGGTCAAGGAACAGGCCGTCATGAACAACTGTTGAACCGATTTGTGACGCCGCCACCCACCGCGCAGCCCACCGTCCCGTCCCGCCTCCTCCAGGTCCGCTCCATCTACGCCGAACCCGAGGCGCTCGCCTCGCCGCGCGGGCAACAGGTGCTGTCCCGGTTCCCCGACGCCGAGATCGTCGAGGTGCCGTCGCACTGGCAGATCCCGGAACTGCACGGCAACGCGGGCAACGTCGACCGGTGGGTGCGGGTCACGACCGAGACGCTCGTGCTCGGGGTCAAGAAGTCGCTCTCGGCCCGGCCCAACGGCCGCTCCAGCGACTTCATCGCCCCGTCGACGTCCAACGGCTGCGCCATGGCCTGCGCGTACTGCTACGTGCCGCGCCGCAAGGGCTACGCCAACCCGATCACGGTGTTCACCAACATCGACCGGATCACGAGGTACCTGCGCGGGCACGTGTCCCGGCAGGGCGCGAAGCCCGAGCCGGACCAGGTCGACCCGCACTCGTGGGTCTACGACATCGGCGAGAACAGCGACTGCTCGGTGGACGCGCTCGTCAGCGACAACGTGGCCGACCTCGTCGCCACGTTCCGCGACCTGCCGACGGCCAAGGCGAGCTTCGCGACGAAGTTCGTCAACCGCGAACTGCTCGGCTACGACCCGCGCGGGCGCACCCGCATCCGGTTCTCGCTGATGCCGGAGAACGACGCCAAGCTGCTCGACATCCGCACCAGCACCATCGGCGAGCGGATCGCCGCGATCGACGACTTCGTCGAGGCCGGCTACGAGGTGCACCTCAACTTCTCGCCCGTCGTGCTGCGCGACGGGTGGGAGCGGGACTGGGCCGAGCTCCTGCGGCGCCTCGACGACGAGCTCGGCGCGCCGTTCAAGCAGCAGGCCGCGTGCGAGATCATCATGCTCACCCACAACCGCGACCTGCACGAGGTCAACCTCGGCTGGCACCCCAAGGCCGAGGACGTGCTCTGGCGGCCCGACCTGCAGCAGGCCAAGCGGTCGCAGACCGGCATGTGGAACGTCCGCTACCGCAACCACCCCAAGCGCGAGGGCGTGCAGGCGCTGCAGGACCTGATCGCCGCGCACGCGCCGTGGCTGCGGGTGCGCTACGCGTTCTGAGCGGGGTTGCGGGTCGCGAGCCAGGTGCGCAGCGCGGTCGCGAGGGCGACCGGGGCGTCGAGCTGGATCAGGTGCCCCGCGCCCTCGACGCGGGTGAGCGCCGCCCCCGGGATGGCGGCGGCGAGCCGCTCGCCCGTGGCGAGGGGGATCCAGGCGTCCTCGGCGCCCCACAGCAGGGTCACCGGGATGTCGATCCGGCCGAGCAGCGACTCGACCTCGACGAGGAAGCGCTCGTCGTACGCGGCGATCTGCCGGTAGAAGGCCGGCTGCCCCGCGTCGCCGAGCCACGGGGCGACGAGCGCGGCGAGGTCGTCCGCGCGCAGCTGCCGGTGTGCCGCGTCGCCCACGTACGCGCCGACCACCGCCTCGTGGATGTGCGGCGGCACCTGCGAGAGCACGTCCGGGTGCCGCTGCACGAGCCGGTAGAACGGCGATCCCGCGGGTGGGATCGCGACGACGTCGGCCAGGAACAGCGACGCGTAGGGCACCTCGTGCACCAGGTGGGCGCGCAGCGAGACGACCCCGCCGATGTCGTGCGCGACGACGTGCGGCCGGTCGAGGCCCCAGTGCGCGAGCAGCGCTGCGAGCGCGCGGGCCTGCACGCCGAAGTCGACCGGGTGGCCCCGGTCCTTCGACGAGCGCCCGTAGCCCGGCATGTCCCACAGGAAGACGGTGAAGTCGCTGCGCAAGGCCTCGGCGAACGGGCGCCACAGCCACGACGACCACGGCGTGCCGTGGCAGAACACGACGGCGGGGCCCGACCCGGCGCGGCCCCACGCGATGCGGCGCCCCTCCCACGACAGCGTCTCGGCGAGGTCCATCCCTGCACGCTAGGCGGTGACCGCCCACCACGTCGGGCGAGAACCCGCTCGCGGCGCGCACTAGCGTGAACCCCGAGATGACCGCCACGATCCACGCCACCAGCCTCGCGGCGGGCCACGGCGCCCGCGTCCTGTTCTCGGGCCTCGACCTGGTCGTCGCCCCCGGTGACGTCGTCGGGCTGGTCGGCGCCAACGGCGCGGGCAAGTCGACGCTGCTGCGGCTGCTCGCGGGCGAGCAGGAGCCCGAGGACGGCAAGGTCGTGGTCAGCCCGCCCGACGCGACGGTCGGGCACCTGCCGCAAGAGCCGGAGCGGCGGCCCGGCGAGACCGTGGCGGCGTTCGTCGCCCGCCGCACCGGGGTCGCCGCGGCCCAGGCCGCGATGGACGCGGCGGCGGAGGCGCTCACCCGCGCCGAGCCCGGCGCCGACGACGCCTACGCCGCGGCGCTCGACCGCTGGCTCTCCCTCGGCGGGGCCGACCTGGACGAGCGCGCCGCGGAGGTCGCGGCCGACGTCGGGCTCGGCGTCGACCTCGACGCGCCGATGACCGCCCTCTCCGGCGGGCAGGCCGCGCGGGCGGGGCTCGCCGCGCTGCTGTTGTCGCGCTACGACGTGCTGCTGCTCGACGAGCCCACCAACGACCTCGACCTCGACGGCCTGGAGCGGCTCGAGCGGTTCGTGCAGGGGCTGCGCAGTCCGGCGGTGGTCGTGAGCCACGACCGGGAGTTCCTCGCCCGCACCGTCAACCGCGTCGTCGAGCTCGACCTCGCCCAGCAGAAGGTCGGCGTGTACGACGGCGGATACGACAGCTACCTCGTCGAGCGCGAGGTGGCGCGCCGGCACGCGCGCGAGGCGTACGAGGAGTACGACGAGCGGCTGAGCGAGCTCAAGGCGCGCGCGCTCATGCAGCGCAACTGGATGGCCCAGGGCGTGCGCAACGCCCGCCGCAAGGCCACCGACAACGACAAGTTCGGCCGCAGGATGCGGGCCGAGGCCAGCGAGAAGCAGGCCGCGAAGGCCCGCCAGACGCAGCGGATGATCGAGCGGCTCGAGGTGGTCGAGGAGCCGCGCAAGGAGTGGGAGCTGCGGATGACGATCGCCGCCGCCCCGCGCTCCGGCACCGTGGTGGCGTCGCTGACCGGCGCCGTCGTCCGCCGCGGCTCGTTCGTCCTCGGCCCGGTCGACGCGCAGGTCGACTGGGCCGACCGGATCGTGATCACCGGCGCCAACGGCTCGGGCAAGTCCACGCTGCTCGGCGCGCTGCTCGGGCGGATCCCGGTGGACGAGGGCAGCGCGGGCCTCGGCTCGGGGGTGCGGGTCGGGGAGATCGACCAGGCCCGCGGCCTGTTCCTCGGCCCGGAGAGCCTGCTGCGGGCGTTCGGTGAGGCGGTCGCGGACTGGACCGAGTCGGACGTGCGGACGCTGCTGGCCAAGTTCGGGCTGACCGCGGAGCACGTGCTGCGCCCCGCCGCCTCGCTGTCACCGGGCGAGCGCACCCGCGCCGCGCTGGCCCTGCTGCAGGCCCGCGAGGTGAACCTGCTCGTGCTCGACGAGCCGACCAACCACCTCGACCTGCCCGCGATCGAGCAGCTGGAGCAGGCGCTCGACTCCTTCCCCGGCACGGTGCTGCTCGTCACCCACGACCGCCGGATGCTCGACGCCGTGCGCACCACCCGCCGCTGGACCGTGCGGGACGGACGGCTGACCGAGCATTGACCGGCGCGCCCGCCCGGTGCGCCCCGGACGGGCGTGCCGCGTCGTCGTCAGCTCGGGCGGGTGGGCGGAGACTGGGTCTTCGCCGGGTCGCGCTCCACCTGGTCGCCCAGCGCCTCGTCGATGCGCTTGAGCACATCGGGCTCCAGGCGCACGCCGCTCGCGCGCACGTTGTCGGCCACCTGCTCGGGGCGGCTGGCGCCGATGATCGCGGAGGCGACGTTGTCGTTCTGCAACACCCACGCCACGGCGAGCTGGGCCATCGTGAGGCCCAGGTCGGCCGCGATCGGCGCGAGGTCCTGGATGCGGGTGAGCGTGTCGTCGTCCAGCCAGCGCCGGATGAACGCCGCACCACCCTTCTCGTCGGTGGCGCGCGAACCGGGCGGGGGCGGCGCACCGGGCTTGTACTTGCCGGTGAGCGCGCCCTGCGCGATCGGCGAGAAGACGATCTGGCTGATGCCCAGCTCCCGTGAGGCGGGCACCACCTCCGCCTCGATCACCCGCCACAGCATCGAGTACTGCGGCTGGTTGGACACCAGCAAGAAGCCGAGCTCCTTGGCCAGGGCCTGGCCCTCGCGCAGCTGCTGCGCGGTCCACTCGCTCACGCCGATGTAGAGGGCCTTGCCCGCGCGGACGACGTCGGCGAACGCCTGCATCGTCTCCTCGAGCGGCGTCTCGTGGTCGTAGCGGTGGGCCTGGTAGAGGTCGACGTAGTCGGTCTGCAGCCGGCGCAGGCTGCCGTCGATCGACTCCATGATGTGCTTGCGGGACAGCCCGGAGTCGTTGGGGCCCTTCGGGCCGGTGGGCCAGTAGACCTTGGTGAGGATCTCCAGCGAGGCGCGCCGCTGGCCCTTCAGCGCCTCGCCGAGCACGGTCTCCGCCGCGCCGTTGGCGTAGGCGTCGGCGGTGTCGAACGTGGTGATCCCGGCGTCGAGGGCGGCGCGCACGCACGCGATGGCGGCGTCGTTCTCGACCTGGGAGCCGTGGGTGATCCAGTTGCCGTAGGTGATCTCGGAGACCTTCAGGCCGGACCGGCCGAGGTAACGGTGTTCCACGGCGAAACCCTATGCCCACCCGACGACGTGTCGGATGAGCTGTGGGCAGGAGCGCAGGCCGCGAGGAGGGCGGCGGGCGGCCCGCGTCGCGGGCCACCCGCCGGTCGGTCGGATCTTGCCTGATCAGGCCTCGGGTCGTTCCTGCACGCCGATCGCGAAGCGCAGTTCCTGCCCCCCGTCGGGGCCGGCGACCGGCTGCACGTCCAGCACCTTGTCGTCGAGAACTTGGGCGACCACCGGCTCCAGGAAGACGCTCACTCCGTCCCCGGACAACACGACGTCGTCCGTGTTCGGCCGGCCGGCCAGGGACAGCTCCAGCCCCTGCTCGGGATCGGGGGCGGAGATGCGCAGCCCGCCCCCCTCGGGCAGCTCGGCGTCAGCGGTCAGGGTCCTGATGGCTTCGGCCGCCGTATCGGTGATTGCCAACATGCCGCGCCAGAGTAGGCGTGTTCGGACGACCTCGCAGGGCGTGGCTCAGCCGAAGGTGTCCGGGTCCGGACCCAGTCGGGTGCCGCGGTCGAGGCCGTCGATCGCGGCGACGTCGTCGGCGGAGAGCTCGAAGTCGAAGATGTCGATGTTCTCCCGGATCCGCGACGGCGTGACCGACTTCGGGAAGACGATGTTGCCGTGCTGGATGTGCCAGCGCAGCACGACCTGGGCCGGGGTCTTGCCGTACTTCTCGGCGAGGGCGACGATCCGCTCCTCCCGCAGCAGGTCCCCACCCTTGCCGATCGGGCTCCACGCCTCCGTCGCGATGCCGTGCTCGCGGTGGTATTCGCGCAGCTCACGCTGGATGAGCCAGGGGTGCAGCTCGATCTGGTTCACGGCGGGCACGGTGCCGGTCTCGGCGGCCAGCCGCTGCAGGTGCGGGACCTGGAAGTTGGACACGCCGATCGAGCGGGCCTTGCCGTCGGAGAGGATCTTCTCGAAGGCGCGCCACGTCTCGACGTAGCGGTCGGCGTGCGGCCGCGGCCAGTGGATGAGGTAGAGGTCGACGTAGTCGAGGCCGAGCTTCTGGAGGCTCTCGTCGAGCGCGGCGATGGCCTCGTCGTAGCCGTGCCTGCTGTTGATGAGCTTCGTGGTGATGAACACCTCGTCGCGCGGCAGCCCCGACTCCCGGACCGCCTGCCCGACGCCCTCCTCGTTGCCGTAGCCCTGCGCCGTGTCGATGTGCCGGTAGCCGGCCTCGAGGGCGGTGCGCACGGCCTCGGCCGTCCGCGCCGGCTCGATCTGGAAGACGCCGAAGCCGAACTGCGGGATCTGCACGCCGTTGTTCAGACGGATGTTGGGTACCTGCGACATGCCTCCTGTCTACCCCTCGTGGCCCGCGCCTACCGGCGACACCCGTCACCCCACGCGTCCGCGACCTCGCAGGCGGCGGCCGCCGCCTGCTCCCGCCCGGCCCGCGCGGCGGCCGCGCGGCGCGCCGGATCCAGCGCGTTGCGCCCGATGGCCGCCCGCGCCGCGGCGTCCGGGCTCACCAGCGCCACCCGGGCCCCCGCCGCCCGCAGCGCCGCGACCTGGGGCGCGACCGGGGTCACGGGCCCGATGCCGCGCACGGTCGGCGCCAGCACCACGACCCGTTCGCACCCGGCGGCGAGGTCGGCGTTGGCGGGGGAGCGCAGCCCGCCGTCCACGAGCCGGCGCCCGCCCGTGCCGACCGGCGCCCAGACGCCGGGCACCGCGCAGCTGGCCGCGACGGCCTCCACGAGCGGCACCCCGCTGTCGCGGTCGAGCACGACGAACTCGCCCGTGCGGGCGTCGACCGCCGTGATCCGCAGCGGACGCTCCGGCCACTCGTGCACCGGCAGCCGGCGCCCGATCACCTCGACCCGCTCCGCGGCCGGGCCGGTCCGCGCGCGCAGCGCGAACCGCCCGATCCGCGCCCGCACCCGCTGCGGGTCCCTGCTCCCGGTCAGCGCGGCGAGGACGAGCCGCGCCGCCGCGCCCACGCCGAGCGCGGCGGCGACCTCGCCGTCGGGCGGCACGAGCTGAGCGGCGTAGCGCTCCTCCGGGTCGACGCCGGTGGCGAGCTGCGTGCCCACGATCGCCCCGGCCGAGGTGCCGACGATCAGGTCGGCGCCCGCGAGGTCGATGCCGCGCTCCCGCAGGCCGCACAGCATCCCGAGCTCCCACGCGACCCCGGTGACCCCGCCGCCGCCGAGGACGAGCGCCCTGCGCATGCGGGAACCGTAGTTGACGACTGGCATACCTACTAGTAGGTATGCCAGCGTGGACTCGCGCACGAAGCTGCTCGACGCCGCGAAGCAGCTCGTCTGGGAACGCGGCGTGGCAGCCACCAGCCCCGCCATGCTGCTGGCCCGCAGCGGTGTGGGGCAGGGCAGCCTCTACCACCACTTCGCCACGAAGTCGGCGTGGGCCGAGGCCGCGATCGCAGCGCTCGCCGCCGATCTCACCGCCGAGACCGACGAGGTGTTCTCCGCGCACCCCACGGGACCCGAGCAGCTGCGCGCCTACCTGACCCGGCCGCGCCCCGCGCTCGACGGCTGCCGGCTGGGCCGGCTCGCCTTCGACCCCGAGGTCCGCGCGAACGCCGCGCTGCGGGCACCCGTCAGCGCCTACTTCGAGCACCTGCGCGGCCTGCTGCGGCCCGCGGTGCGGGCGACCGGCGCCGACGACGTCGAGGGCGTCGTCGAAGCCATCTGCGCCGTCGTGCAGGGCGGCTACGTCACGTCCCGGCTGAGCGACGACGCGGACGCGCTCGACCGGGCCTGCCGCGGGCTGCTCGCGCTGCTCGGGACACGACCCCGGATTTCAGGAAAGCCACATTCCTGAGGTGCAGCTTCATGAATGAGGTGTTCTCAGTAGCGGCCCTGGTGTTCCTGTTGGGTCAGGACCAGGGCGGCTTGGGTGATGGCGCCGATGCGGCTGGGGCTGAGGGTGACGCGTTGCAGGGCCCGCCACCGGGTCTTCAACATGGCCATGGCTCGTTCACCGAGGCCGCGTAGGCAGGTGTGGAGCAGGTTGTAGGCCTGCTGGCTGGGG
>NZ_DATGOP010000064.1:0-48660 GCF_035305885.1 Pseudonocardia sp. | reverse complement strand
CGTAGGACGCGGAGGCCGACGCGGACGCGGAGTAGGAGTGGCTGCAGTTGGTGCCCTTGGTGCCGTGGCAGGACGCAGAAGCCTGCCCGGAGCCGCCGGCGGCCATCGCCGACGCGCTGGTGACGACCCGGCCGGCGCCCTTCCCGCCGGTGTAGTAGCCGGTGGCGGTGCCGTGGGCGCTCGCGCCACCGGCCGCGGCCGAGGCGCTGCTGTGGGCGCGGTAGGAGCGGCGGCAGTCGGCGCCGGTGCACGCCGCCCCGGCCATGGCCTGGGTGCCGCTCGCGGACGCGGCCACCTGGGCCGCGGCCGAGCAGGTGCCGTTCTTGCCGGCCACGCAGCGGCCGTAGGCGGTGGAGAGGCCGCCGGTGTGGGCGGCGCCGGTGGTCGTGGCCCGGCACCCGGTGCCCTGGCAGTCGCCGGTGACGGCGGCCGTGCGGGTGGTGCCCTGGCCGGAGACGACGGTGCTGGAGCCGGCGGCGATCTGGCCGACGCAGGCCGTCTTCCCGGTGCAGGCGACCCGGCCGGTGGCGTGCGTCCCCTGGCCGTTGACGGAGCGGCCGTTCAACTCGGCCTTGCAGCCCGCCTGCGGGCAGTGGGCCTGCGAGCCGGTCTGGCCGGTGGCGGTCAGGCCCGGGACGGTCGTGGTCCGCTTGCTGTTCTTGGCCGTGATCACGCCGGCGTTGCCGGTGAGGGTGGCCGATGCGCTGCTGGTGACCGCGCACCCGCCGGCCTTGCCGCGGCAGGTGGCGTCGGTGTGCGAGCGACCGGGCGCGCCACCGACGTCGCCGGTGGTCGTCACGGTGCAGCCGCGACCGGCGCACTGGCCGATCACGTTCGACACCGACAGGCTCGCCGGCGGGTTCGTCACCTTGCCGGTGCGAGCGATCCGCGCCGCCTCGGCGGCGATCCGACGTGCCTCCCGTGCGGTCTCGGCGGCCTGGGCGGCCAGCTTCTTCTGCTTCGCGGTCGCGCCCGGTGCGGCGGCGGCCTCGCGGGCCTGCGCGGCAGCCTGCCGGGCCTGCTTGGCCTGGGCGGCGGTCTGCGCGGCCGTGGTCCGGGCGTTGGCGAGGATCGTGTCCACCACGGCCTGGCCGGACACCGAGTACGAGGTGCTCTGGATGGTGCAGGCGCTGCCCGTGGTCCTGCAGGTACCCGTGGTCTCGACGTGGGTGCCCTTGGCCGTCGGCGGCCCGCGCGCCCCCACGCCGCCGTCGGCGTTGTTCGGCCGCGTGGTGCTGCCGCCGGAGGTGGAGGGCCGTCCGGAGCACTTGCCGCCACCGGTGCACTCGAGCGTGGCCGAGGCGGCCGACCAGCTCGACGCGCCCGCCACGGTCGCGGCGCCCGAGCTCGCGGCGGCGCCGGGCGCCCCGACGGGCGGCAGCACCGCGTTCTTCCCGGCGGGGCCGCGGTCGCCGCCGTCCTCCTGCGCGTCACCGGTCTGGACCGAGCCGGTCTCGGCGTTGTCGGTGGACCGGCCCGCGTACAGCGCGCCGATGGAGGAGGCGTCCGGGCCGGAGGAGGCACCGGAGTTGGTCACGCCCTGGCAGTGCCCGCCGGACACGCCCTTGCAGGAGGCCCAGCTCCGGTCGCCGCTCGTGGTCGAGGTGGCGGCGTCGGTCCCGCTGGCCGAGCTGGTGACCTTGCCGTTGCAGGTGCCCGGCCCGTCGCACGACACGACGCCGCCGGAGGCCGTGGCGGTCGACGGCCCGGACGTGAGCCGCTTCTTGGTCGGGTTGCCCGACAGCGTCTGCGCCGCGCCGGCACCGGAGTAGGCGACCGAGACGACGCGCCCCTCACAGGTGTCGCCGCCCTCGCAGGTGGCGTGTCCCTTCGAGGTGTCGGGTGCGCTGCGCTTGCCGTCCCACGCCGCCGACTGAGAACGGACGGTGACCCGGCAGCTCGGGGAGTCGCACGTGATCCTGCCCTCGGACACCGACCGCGCGCTGGCGCCCCGCTCGCCCTTCGTCAGGGGCTTGCCGGTCTTCGGGTCCCGCGCCACGAAGTCGCGCGTGCTGCTGGCGGACGACGTGGTCGCGACCTGGCAGCCACCGTCGCGAGCCCGGCAGTCCTCCTTCTTG
This sequence comes from Pseudonocardia sp., assembly GCF_035305885.1. Lineage (GTDB taxonomy): Bacteria > Actinomycetota > Actinomycetes > Mycobacteriales > Pseudonocardiaceae > Pseudonocardia. The sequence goes on along the minus strand of NZ_DATGOP010000064.1, from coordinate 46,582 downwards.
GCCGTGCGCTTCCAGCCGTCGGACACCGCGGTGTCGCGGGCCCTGGCCGAGCTGGACGCGGTGCCGCCGCACCGGCTGCTGTCCGCGCAGCTGACGTAGGCGCTGCCGTGCGAGACGCTGACCGGTTTGCCGTCGCGGTTCTGCACCACCGAGCTGCTGCTCGCCCCGCACGACCCACCGTCGCCGTAGACGGTGCAGCGGCCCTTCCCCTCGCTCTCACGGACCCCCTTGACGTCCCCGGACGCCGACGCGGAGGTGCGGGCGCGGGCCTCGCCCCGGCACCTGGGGTTGTCGCAGCGGACCTCGCCCGCCGCGTCGCTGGCCGCGATCAGCCCGCCGCGGCGCTCGACGTGAGAGCTCGCGGACGAGGTGCAGCTGCCTGCCTCGACCGTGCAGCTGCTGCGCCCGGAGGTCGTGCGCACGGCGGCCTTCTCCCCGCGGCCGCTGGTGATGGTGCCGGTCGTGCTGGTGCGGCACCCGCCGTTCGTGGCGGCGCAGCCGGCGGCCGAGTCGCGGGCGCTGGCGGACGTGGTCAGCGTGCAGCCGCCGGTGCAGGACCCGGTGGCCCGCGTCTCGGTCCTGGCGCTGCTCCCGGTCTCGGCGTCGGTGGTGCGACCGGTGAACGCGCTGCTCCCCGAGCACCCGTTGCTCGCCTGGCAGGTGGTGGCCGTCTGGCGGGTGTCCGCGCTCGCGGCCACCGCGCAGTCGCCGGCCCCGCACCCGCTGGTGGCGGAGTTCCGGCCGCTCGTGGCCGTGGTCTTGCAGCTCTTCGCCGTGCACTTGGCGGTCGCCTTGACCGAGCCCTTGCCGGACTTGGCCCCGCACCCGGACCCGCCGAGCGCGACGCAGTCGTCGCGGACCACCTTGTCGGTCTTGTTGTTGGTGGCGGCGGTGTTGCACGAGGTGAAGGCCCCGCTGCGCCCGCAGGCCGCGGCCGCCCCCTTCTCGCCGACCTCCACGCGGTCGACGACGTCGTTGCCCGTGACCTTCTGCAGCTTCTTGGTCTGCGCCTCGATCGTGGAGCGCTGCTTCTTGGTCAGGTTGGCGTTGGGGTCGTTCAGCTTCTCCTGACCGGCCACCACGCTGTTGATCAGCTTGCGGTTGGCCGCGCTGACCTTCTTCGCCGCCGCGTCCGCCTTCTTCTCGAGCGCCTTCTGTTCCTTGACCTGCTTGTTGTAGGCGGCCTTCGTCATCTCGCCCGCGGCGACCTTCTTGCGGGCCGCCTCCACCTTGTCCGCGGCCTTCTCGGCCTTCAGCCGGGCGTTGAGCGCCGCGTTGGCCTTCTTCTGGGCGGGCGTGCGTTCCTGCGCGGTGGCGGTGTCGTTCGCCATGCTCTCGCCCTGCAGGGTGTCGGTCTGCGTGACGTACACCTCGCCGGACGTGACGCACGCGAGGCAGTCACCGATCCCGCCGGACTGGACGAGCGAACCGTTCCCGCTCGCGTCCGAGAACGAGGCGCCGCCAGCCCCGCCCGACCCGGAGCCGCCGCGGTCGACGAGCACGGTGCCGGGGCTGTCGGAGGGCACCAGCTGGTTCGCCCCACCGGACCCACCGGCATCGGTGTCCGAGTGGTTCGTCAGCGCGGTGCCGGGGCTGTCGTCGACCAGCAACTGGCCGTACGGGATGGCGTCGGTGACGGTGCTGTTCGTCTGGAAGGTGGGCGCCGGGTCGGGACCGTCGTCGTACGCCGGCCCGCCGGCAGCGCCGTAGTCGATCCCGTAGTCGATCCCGTGGTCGGCACCGAGGTCGCCGCCGTCGAAGGCGCCGTGGCCGGCGAAGGCGGCTTCCATCGAACGCATCGAGGAGGCCGGTGGACCGCGCGCGCTCCGGTGCGACGGCCAGGAGGTGCTGGACGCCTCCACGCCACATCCGCCGCCGGTTGCCAGGCACAGGCCGTCCGCACCTGGTCCGTCCGGCGGCAGGGCGTCGTCATCCCCGCCCGGGTCGAACCGGCGCTCCCCCGACCGTTTCGCGCCCGCGTCGCGCGCGAGCACGGCGAGGAGCTGTTCCGGTTGGTCGGACGGCCCGCGGCCCGACCGCATCGTCCGGGACACCTCGTCGGCGAGCCGCTTCACGGCCTCGACGAGGTCCTCGACGTCACCGCCGGACACCGCCTCCTCGACGACCTCGACCACGCGGTCGCCGATCCGGCTCAGCGCCTCGGCGTCGACGGGCGGTCGCGGGTCCGACGCGTCGCGCAGCACGGCCCCGTGGTGCCGCTCGGACGCGACCAGTCGGCCCGGCCGCCGCCGCCCGTCCCGTTCGGTGGCGCGACCGCCGTCGTCGTACATGCCCGGTGATCTGTCGCCGACCGAGCGCACGAGATCGCCGTCGGGCGTGAACCCGCGTCGATCGAATCGAGGTGGTCCGTGCTCGCCGCGGGTGGCGCGGTCGCGCTTCGTCCACTCGGAGCGCACGGCGCGCACGCGGTCGCTGATGTCCTCGCCCGAGGACGCGGCCGCCACCCACTCGGGCACGTGCCTCAACACGCTGCGCGCGATCGCGCCCGCGTCCTCTCCGCGATCGGACACCAGCTCCGCCACGGAGTCGGTGACGCGGCGGGCGACGTCCACGACGGACGTGGGCATCGCATCGTCGGCGTCCTCGGGGAGCTCGTCCCCGCGCGCCCGATCGAACACGTGGCGATCGCGGCCGTACCGGATCGACCGTTCCGCGTCGAAGCCGCCGTGGTCCCGGGCGACCGGCCACCGCCACGGCCCGTCGTGGCGCTCGTCGGGCCCCCGCGACGGCCCGTGCCACCATCCACCGTGGTGGCGGTGCCCCTCCCGCGGCCCGGCGCGCCAGCCGTCCCGTGCGTCCTCGTCGGCGCCCGGTCCCCTGTCGTGGGTCCGCACGAAGAAGCGGGGGCCGGGTCGGTCGCGCCGCTCCTCGGGCCTCCAGTCGTCCCACCCGCTCCGGAAGCGCGTCGGCTCGTCGTCCGACCACGGGCGGGCGGGCTTCGGGTACCAGGCGTCGTCAGCCGAGGATCCGAACCGCCGGGACGCGTCGCCTCGCTGCCCCGACCGCTCCTCCGCCGAGCCCATCGACCACCGGGCCGACGTCCGCTCGGCCGCGTGGCCGCCCGAATCGTCCGCGCCGGAGAACGCCCTGCTTCCCTCGGAGAACCGCCGGCGCCCGTCCGCCCGGGAACGGTCGCGCTCGTCGTCCGCACCTGGCGACCAGCCGGTCCTCGACGCGGGTCTCGACCACGTCGATCCGTCCCCGACGCTGCGCCCCGAGTACGAGACCGCGAACCCGATCTCGTGCTCCGAGCGCGAGTCGCCCCGGCTGCGGCGCCCGGACCACCGGTCGGCGTCGGAATCGTGGCGGGCCGCCCAGCGACCCTCGTCCCCGCGAGACGGCCGCTCGCCCTCCACCTCGGGGGCGGAGCCGCGGCGGGAACGGGGCTCGTCGTCCGCGTCGGGGCGCCACTCGTACCGTGATGGTCGGGGCCCCCGGTCCGCGTCGGAGCCGCGGCGCGCCGCCCAGCCCTGCTCGTCTCCGCGGGACCGCCGCTCCCCGCCGGCGTCCGCATCGGAGTCGTGACGCACCGGACGAGCCTCATGGTCGGAATCCGAGCGCGATCCGCGCCACGAGGGCTTCCGGTCCGAGTCGCGGTGCGCCGCCCAGCGGTCCTCGTCCCCGCGAGACGGCCGCTCGCCCTCCACCTCGGGGGCGGAGCCGCGGCGGGAGCGGGGCTCGTCGTCGGCGTCCGGGCGCGACCCGTGCCACGAGGGACGCGGCTTCCGGTCCGGTTCCGAGTCGCGCCTCTGGGCACGCGACTTCCGGTCCGAGTCGAAGTCGGAGTCACGCCTCGACGAGCGCGACTCGCGATCCGCGTCCGAGTCGCGCCGCGACCAGCGGGACGCGTGGTCGGAGTCCGAGTCGCGCCGTTCCGCTCGCGACCGCCGATCCGAGTCGGCGTCGGAGTGCCGCGACCGGCGGGACTCGCGATCCGAGTCGGACTCGCGCCGCTCGGCACGCGACCGCCGATCCGAATCAGAATCCCGGTCGCGACGCTCCGAACGGTCCTTCCGATCCGAATCCCGGTCCCGCCGCTCCGAACGATCCTTCCGATCCGAATCCGAGTCCCGATCACGACGCTCGGAACGGGACTCGCGACGGGAGTCGGAGTCACCGTCGTCATCGTCGTCGTCATCGTCGGACGAGGCGGCGAACAACCGCGAACCGGCGGCGCGACCGCCCGCGGCCTTCGTCGCAGCCCCTGCCCCGAGTGCGAGCGTGTGCGCCGGGACCACGGCCGCGGCGGCCGCGGGCGCGGCCAGCAGCGCGCCGCCCACCCACAGCGCGGCCACGCCGATCCCGACGGCGAGGATCGAGCGCAGCGCCAGCCACAGGCGGTCCGCGGCCGAGAGGCGCAGCCGCACGACGCGCGCGCCGGCATGCGCGGCGGGGCCCATGGCCCCACCGTCGCGAACCCGACGCGCGAACACGGCTCTGCTTCTCCCTCGTGGTGCCGACCGATCTGATCAGGACACGGACCGGTCAGACGGGAATGCGAAATGGAATCGCCAGAAAAGTGACAGCACAGCAGGGCCCAACGGGGACGCGCCTGGGGCAAGCGAACCCCGACCGGGCGGTGTTCAACACGCCCGACAACCCTGCGACATCCCGATCGCGACGTTGCGAGTCGTCAGCAACCTCGCGGCTCGGTGAAGGGCCCCTCGATTCGTGAACCGAGGGTGATGGGGAAGATACCAGACGCATCACGGCATTCGCCAGACCTTCCGCGACGGCACCCTGGGCGTGCGCACGCCCAGGTGCGTCGACCCACGTCGGGGACCGGGTCGGCACCGCGGGAAGTGGACGGCGACACCCGGCCCCCGGGGCCCGGACGCCGCTGCTGCGGTCGGCCCGGCCGGCCGCGGTGGGCCGGCGCGGTCCCGCGGCACGGCCACCGCGCACCCCGGGGAGACGCCACGCTGACGGAGACCGACCGGTTCGACGCATCGATTTTCCCGATCTGCAACGGGAGATCCGGAAGCGGCGCAATCCGACGGAACCGCCCAGCGCGAAGTGCGGCGCGGTGCCACTTTCGCGGGTGAAGCGGAAACGATCTGCCACCCGTCACGGTTTCGCGATCCGCTCCAGCAGCGGCTGCATCCGGTGCTCGACGAGCGTGCGCATGACGAGCGACGTCGTCGTCCGCTCCACGCCGTCGGTGGCGAGCAGCCGGCCCGCGATCCGGTAGAGGTCGTCGGCGTCACGCGCGACGACGCGCACCAACAGATCGGTCGGCCCGGAAAGGCCCAACACCTCGATCACCTCCGGCACCTCGTGCATGGCCGCCGCGACCTCGGCGAGCATCCGCTGGGTCACCTGCACCATGACGAACGCGGTGAGTGGGTAGCCCAGCGCGGCCGGGTCGATGCGCCGCTCGAACGAGGTGAGCACGCCGCGGGCCTCCAGCCCGGCGAGCCTGGCCTGCACGGTGTTGCGCGACAGCCCGGTGCGCTCGGCGAGCGCGAGCACCGTGGCGCGCGGGCTCTCGGCGAGCGCGAGCAGCAGCCGCGCGTCGGTCGCGTCGATCCGGTCCGCACTGCGCACAGTGCCCGCACCTCCCTCGTCACCGCACCCCGCGGCTGAACAGTCTGCTCAACATCAACCGTCATGGTTGTGCAATCCACCTCCGGGGTGCTGCCATTTCAGGCATCGTGGCACGAGGAGGAGCGATGACGATCGTCGACCCGCGGCCGGCCGCCGCTTCGTCCCTGCCGGAGTCCTCGCCGGAGCCGCTGCGCGAGATCGAGAAGCGGGTGCTGTGGCTCGCGACGGCGATCGTGCACCACGCGAACCGGGTGCGCCCGAACCCGACCGGGCTCAAGGTCGGGGGCCACCAGGCGTCCAGCGCGTCGATGGTCACGATCATGACGGCGCTGTGGTTCAACCACCTGCGGCCCCAGGACCGGGTCTCGGTGAAGCCGCACGCGTCGCCGGTGCTGCACGCCATCAACTACCTGCTCGGCGAGCTGGACCAGCGCTACCTGACGACGCTGCGCGAGTTCGGCGGCCTGCAGGCCTACCCGTCGCGGTCCAAGGACCCCGACCCGGTCGACTACTCCACGGGGTCGGTCGGCATCGGCGCGACCGCCCCGATCTGGGGCGCGCTCGCGCGCCGCTACCTCGCCTCGAAGGGCGCAGGCGCGGGCAGCGGGCGGCAGTACTCGCTCGTCGGCGACGCCGAGCTGGACGAGGGCGCGTGCTGGGAGGCGATCCTCGACCCGATGGTCGCCGAGCTCGGCGAGGTCGTCTGGATCGTCGACGTCAACCGGCAGTCGTTGGACCGGGTCGTCCCCGGCATCGGCGTCCCCCGGCTGCAGGGCATGTTCGCCGCGGCGGGTTGGCAGGTCCTCACCGTCAAGTACGGCCACCTGCTCGAGGAGCTGTTCACCCGGCCCGGCGGCGCCGCGCTGCGCAGGCGCATCGACGAGATGACCAACCCGGAGTACCAGCGGCTCCTGCGCTGCACACCCGCGCAGCTGCGGGAGCGGCTGCCCGGCGGCGACCCGGAGCTCGCCCGCCTCGTCGCGGACCTCGACGACGACACCCTGCACGCGGCCGTGCGCAACCTCGGCGGGCACGACCTCGCCGCGCTCGACCAGGCGCTCTCCTCGATCGACGACACCCGGCCCACGGTGATCTTCGCCTACACGGTGAAGGGGCGCGGCCTCGCCACCGAGGGGCATCCGCAGAACCACTCGTCGCTGCTCACCGACGAGCAGATGGCGCAGCTCGCCGCCCGCCTCGGCACGTCGGTCGACGACCCGTGGGCGCGGTTCCCGGCGGGCTCGGCCCCGGCCCGGCTGTGCGCGGAGGTGGCGCGCCGGCTGCGCCGCGAGCCGACGCCCGCGCCGCGCACGTTCGCCGTCCCCACCGACTTCGGGCGCACCCCGGCCGGCACCGCCACCACGCAGGCCGCGCTCGGGCGCACGCTGCTCGACCTCACCCGGTCCGCCCCCGAGGTGGCCGGCCGGGTCGTCACGCTGTGCCCGGACGTCAGCTCGTCGACCAACCTCGCGGGCTGGGTGAACAAGGTCGGGGTCTGGTCGCCGCGCGAGCGGGTGGACTGGTTCGCCGACGACCCGGAGACGATCCTGCACTGGCGCGAGCGCCCGACCGGCCAGCACCTGGAGCTGGGGATCGCCGAGACCAACCTCGTCGGGTTGCTCGGCGAGCTCGGGGCGACCTGGAGCCGGTGGGGCGAGCCCCTGCTGCCCATCGGGGTGCTCTACGACCCGTTCGTCGAGCGGGCCCTCGAGCCGTGGTCGTTCGGCATCTACGCCGGCGGCCAGTCGATCCTGGTCGGCACGCCGTCCGGGGTGTCGCTCGCACCGGAGGGCGGCGCGCACCAGTCGGTCACCACCCCGTCGATCGGGCTGGAGCAGCCGGGCTGCATCGGCTACGAGCCGGCGTTCGCGATCGACGTCGAGTGGACGCTGCTCGCGTCGCTCGCCCGGCTCGGCCGCCCGGACGGGACCTCGGCCTACCTGCGCCTGTCGACCCGCCCGGTCGACCAGACCCTCGCCGCGGTGCCCACCGACCCGGCCGCCCGCGAGCACCGGCGCCGCCAGGTCGTCGCGGGCGCCTACCCGCTGCGCCGGTCGCAGGGCCGCCCGGCCGTCACGCTCGTCGCGATGGGGGCGGTCGTGCCCGAGGCGCTCGCCGCGGCCGACCGGCTGGACGCGCTCGGGGTGCCCGCCGACGTCGTGTGCGTGACCAGCCCCGGCCTGCTGTTCGACGCGGTGCAGGCCCGCGCCGGGCGCGGCGAGGCCGAGACGTGGATCCTCGACTCCGCCTTCCCCGCCCGCCGGGCCGCGCCGATGGTGACCCTGCTCGACGGCCACCCCCACACGCTGGCCTTCCTCGCCGGGATCCACCGCGTCGACGCCACGCACCTCGGCGTCACGCGGTTCGGCCAGTCCGGCGGCCTCGACGACGTGTACCGCCACCACGGGCTCGACGCCGACAGCGTCATCCGCGCCGCCCTCGACCTGCTCGGCTGAGCCGCCGCCCACGGGCGGGCGACGCGTCGTCGCGCGCCCGGCGGGCGCGCAGCGACTCGTCGGCGCGCTCGGCGTACCACCGCATCGCGCACGGGTGGTTCGGCACCGCGGCCGTCCGCCACGAGCACCCGGCGCAGCGGCCGGTGCCGTCGTCGACGTGCACGCGCAACAGCTCCGCGACGAGGGCAGGCCGCTTCTCCATGAAGTCGATCACGTCGAACACGCGCCCAGCGGTCACGTAGTCGATCTTGGTCGCTGCGGCGCGCGATGCGTTGCGCCACGCACACAGTCCCCCGATCGGGCTACCCCGAAGAAGTGGCCGGATCGGGCCCCGATACCTCACCGTTCCAGGTGGGCAGCGCGAGCACGTCGTCCATCCGACGCAGCTCGGCGCGGTGCAGCGCGCTCAGCCGGCCGAGGATCCGCTCCCCGTCGGCGGTCAGCTGCACGCGGACGGCGCGCGCGTCGTCGGGGTGCGGCACGCGCTCGACGAGCCCTTGCCGCTGCGCCCGGTTGACCAGCTCGACGACGCTGTGGTGGCGCAACAGCAGCCGGTCGGCCAGCTCCCGCACGGTGGCCCAGTCCCGCCCGGGAAACCCCTTCAGCGCCAGCAGCAGCTGGTACTGCTGCGGGGTCAGGCCGTGGCTGCGCACGGTCTCCTCGCTGAAGCGCAGGTAGCGGCGGATCCCGAACCGGAACCGCGCCAGCGCCTCGAAGTCCTTCTTGGTCAGGGCGCCGGCATCCCCGTCGTCGGCCACCGCCCCATGACACCACTCACGCCCCCGGCGTTTCGCCACGACCCCGTACTATATCGGCTCACGATACATCGTGCTACGATATAAACGACCGTAGGGCACCGATCGCCACGGGAGGCAAACGCCGACACGGGAGGTGCGCCGTGCTCAGTGACCGGGAACGGGAGACGCTGCGCGAGGTCGAACGCGGGCTCCTGACCGACGACCCCGACTTCGCCCGCTCCTTCGCCGCCCGCGCCCAGGACCTGCCCCGACGCAAGGGCGGGGTGGGCAACAAGATCTTCCTCGCCAGCGGGTTCCTGCTCAGCACGCTCGTGCTGGCCGCCGGGTCGCTCGCCGGGGCCGCGGCGTTCGCGGTGACGACCGTGCTGGTCTGGATGGCGTGGCGGTACGGACCCGACGCCGCCGGGTGAGGGGCCCGGCTCACCAGCCGCGGCGGATCCACTCGTCGAGGTGCGGGCGCTCCGACCCGACCGTGGTATCCGGGCCGTGCCCGGGGTGGACCACCGTCGCCTCGTCGAGCGCGAGCAGCCCGCGCACCGAGTCGACGATCGCGGGGAAGTCCGACAGCGGCGGGCCGGTGAGCCCGGGCCCGCCCGGGAAGAGCGTGTCGCCGCTCAGCAGGTGCCGCCCCGCGAGGAGGCAGATCCCGCCCGGGGTGTGGCCAGGGGTGTGCAGCACCCGGACGGCGCGGTCCCCGACGGCGATGTCGTCGCCGTCCGCCACGGGCGTGAACGCCCCGTCCCACAGCCGCTCGGGCGGCGCGAGCCGCGCGGGGTCCTCGGCGAGCAGGGCGGCGGTGGCCGTGCCCGCGTCCCAGTGGCCGCCGCGGCGCACGCCTGCCACCTCGTGCGGCCACACCGGCGCCTCGGCGGGGTGGGCGAGCACCGGCACCGCCCAGGCGTCGACCAGCGCGGGCACCGCGAGGACGTGGTCGAAGTGGGTGTGGGTGAGCACGACGGCCCGCACCCGCAGGCCCGCGGTGGCCGCCAGCACCCGCTCCGGCTCGTCGCCGGGGTCGACGACCAGCGCCTCCCCGCCCGAGGACACGATCCAGCAGTTCGTGGCGAGCACGCCGACGACCACCCGGCGCAGGTTCATCCCGCCCGCCGCAGCAGATCGTCGTAGACGCCCGGGTCGTGGCGGTCCACGATCGGGAACCCCTCCCCGAACGGCCCTTCCCAGTGCACCTCGATGCCCGGGTTCGCGACGGTGGTGCCGTCGGGGAGGCGGAACGTGGGGCTCAGCGGGATCGCGTCGGTGCGGGCCACGGCGTGGTCGGCCATGACGCGCGAGCGGTGGCGCCCGTCGTCGAGCGCCCCGGCCAGCGCGTCGACGTCGACCTGCCCGACCTCCGCCGCGACGTCGAGGATCACCTGCCGCTGCCCGATCGACCAGGACCGGGTCCAGAACGCCCGGCGCAGGGCGAGGTCGAGCTCCTCCCCCGCGGCCGGGCTCTGCGCGCTCGCGGCGTGCACGGCCTCGGCGGCGAGCAGCACGCTGTGCGGGTAGAGGTCGTCGGGGGCCGTCCACACGCGGAAGCCGGCCTCCGGCTCGATCTGCCCGAGCCCGACGGCCTCGGTGTCGGTGCCGCGCCGCCGGTGCGGCCCGTTGAACAGCTCCAGCGGGAACGTGTGGTGCTCGACCGGCACGTCGAGCCCCAGCCGCTCGCGGGCGCGCCGCATCCGCAGGAGCCCCACGTAGGCGAACGGGCAGAGCAGGTCGGACCACACCTCGATCGCGGTCATCAGCCCTCCTCGTGCTCGGTGCCCGGCGGGTTGGTCGTGAACCGGGTGGGCCGCAGCAGCACCGCGGTGCGCCGCTCCTCGGCCATCACGCGGTCGTAGGTGTCGAAGTCGGGGTGGGTGCCGCCCGCTGCGGTGAAGATGTCGCGCAGCAGCTGTCGCAGGTCCACACCGGGCATCGGGTCGTCCGGCCCGGCGAGTTCGACCGGGCCGCGCACCGCGACCCACTCCCAGCCCGACCGGAACACGAGCGTGGCCCGCGGGTCCCGGCGCAGGTTCGCGAGCTTGGCGGTGCCGCCCCGGGACACGAACGCCACGGTCGGCTCCCCCGTGACCGGGTGCGGCAGCACGCCGGCGTTGACCACGCTGACCGACGGCGCGGTGCGGCCGCTCGTGACCAGCACCGCAAGCCAGTGCTCCGCGCCCCCGTAGGTGCGCACGAGGCGGAGCCCCTCTTCGGTGGACAAGCTCATGCCGCCGACGATACGGACTTCGGTCCGGTTACGCTAGGCTCGTGCCCGTGGACCTGTTGGCCGACGACGCACCGAGGGAGCGCGCCGACGCGGCGCGCAACCGGCGCAAGGTGCTCGCCGCCGCCGCCGAGCTGTTCGCGGCGCGCGGCGTCGCGGCGGTGAGCATGGACGACGTCGCCGCGGCCGCCGGCGTCGGCAAGGGCACGCTGTACCGGCGGTTCGGCGACAAGTCGGGGCTCGCCGCGGCGCTGCTCGACGAGCGGGAGACCGAGCTGCAGCAGCGGATGCTCGCCGGCCCTCCGCCGCTCGGCCCCGGCGCACCCGCCGTCGAGCGGCTCGTCGCGTTCACGGACGCCTACCTCGCCTACGTCGACGCCCACCTCGACGTCGTCGCGATGTCGCAGACCGCGCGCCCGGGCGCCCGGCTGCGCACGGGCTCGCACCGGCTGTGGCGGCTGCACTGCCGGATCCTGCTCGCCGAGGCCGGCGCGCCCGACCCGGAGCTGCGCGCCGACGTGCTGCTCGCCGCGCTCACCGCCGAGCAGGTCCGGCACTGGCGCCGCGACGAGCGGCGCGGCCTCGACGAGCTCACCCGCGCGATGGGCGACCTGGCCCGCGCCCTCGCAGAGGGAGGGCGCGGGCCGGGTGTCAGCCCTTGAACGCCCCCTCGAGGATGCCCGCGACCATCCGCTTGCCGACGAAGACGAACAGCACCAGCAGCGGCAGCGTGGCGAGGAACGAGCCGGACATCGCGAGCCCGAGGTCGATCGTGTAGCTGTTCTGCAGCGCCTTGATCGCGATCTGCGCGGTGAAGCGCTCGGGCGACTTCAGGACGATGAACGGCCACAGGAAGTCGTTCCACGCCGTCACGAACCCGAACAGGCCCAGCACGAACGCCGCGGGCCGCACGATCGGGAACGCGATGCGCCAGAAGATCTGCCAGGTGCTCGCGCCGTCGATGCGAGCGGCCTGCACCAGCTCGTCGCTGACGGTCGCCGCGATGTGCTGGCGCATCCAGAAGATCCCGAAGGCGCTCGCCAGGCCGGGCACCGTGATCGCCTGCAGGGTGTCCACCCAGCCCAGCCAGGAGATGATCATGTACTGCGGGATGATCGCCAGCTGGGTGGGCACGGTCATCGTCAGCACCACGATCAGGAACAGCACGTCGCGGCCGCGGAAGTGCAGCTTCGCGAAGGCGAAGCCGCCCAGCGCGCACAGCACGGCCTGCCCGACGCCGATCGTGGTGGCCACGACCAGGCTGTTTCCGATCGCCTGCAGGAACGGGACCGTGTCGAAGACGAGCCCGGCGAGGTGGAAGAAGTTGTCGCCGGGCACGATCTCCGGCGGCATCTGCGTCGCCGTGGCCGAGTCGGTCGAGGCGACGACGAACATCCAGTAGAGCGGGAAGATCGACGCGAACGCGGCGACGCCGAGCAGCAGGTAGCTCCACCACCGCACCCGGCCCAACCGCCCCGACGACCGCGCCCGCCCGGGCGCTGCCCCGCCGGTCATCGTCGTGCCGATCACGGAACCGGCTGTCGTGTCAGCCATGCCTCACGCCCCTCGGATCCGCGCGGAGAGCAGGTAGTTGACCGCGGCGACCAGGATGATCATCACGAACAGGGCGACGCCGATCGCCGCGCCGTAGCCGAACTGGTACTGGCCGAAGCCCTGCTCGTAGAGGAACAGCGTCAGCGTCTGGCACTGCCGCACCGGGCCGCAGGTGAGGTTCGTCGTGCGGGCGACCAGCAGGGGCTCGGTGAAGATCTGCAGGCCGCCGATCGTCGACGTCACGACGGTGAAGATGATCACCGGTCGCAGCGACGGCACGGTGATGTGGCGGAACTGCGCCCACCCGCCCGCGCCGTCGATCGACGCCGCCTCGTACAGATCGCGCGGGACGGCCTGCAGCGATGCCAGGTAGAGCAGGGTCGTGTAGCCGAACCAGCGCCACGCGACCATCACCGCGATCATGACGTGGCTGCCCCACACGGACTGGACGAAGTCGATCGAGCCGATCCCGACCAGCCCGAGCAGCCAGTTCAGAAGGCCGTAGTCGCGGTCGAACATCTGCGCGAAGACGATCGCGGTGGCCGCCACCGAGGTGATGTAGGGCACCAGGATCGACATGCGGAAGAACAGCGCGAACCGCAGCCGGGCGTGGTTGAGCACGTGCGCCAGCACCAGCGCGACGAGCAGCTGCGGCACGGTCGACAGCAGCCAGATGCTGACCGTGTTGCGCGTCGCGTTCCAGAACCGCGCGTCCCCGAGCATCCGGACGAAGTTGTCGAACCCGGTGAACGTCTGGTCCCCGATCGGGTTCCACTCGAACAGCGCGATGTAGAACGTGAACAGGAACGGGATGAGCCCGAACACCCCGAACAGCACGAAGAACGGGGCGATGTAGGCGTACGGGGCGATCCGCTCCCGCAGCGGGAGCGCCCACCCCGCGGGGCGGCGGTGCGGCGCGCGAGCGGGCGCGCGCGGCGTCGGCGTTGCCGTCACACGCGTCGCGGTCACACCGCCTCCCCGGGGTCGAGCGAGCGGCGTCGCATCGCCGCTACGCCCCGATGGCCGTGCGGATGTTGCGCACGGCGTCGTCCCATGCCGTCGCCGGGTCGCCCGAACCCTGCTCGACGTTGGTGAGCGCGTTGAGGAACTCCGTGCCGATCGTGCCGGTGTCCGGCCCCATGTGGAACGGCTTCAGGCCCAGCAGCGCCTGCGTGTAGATCTCCCCCGTCGGTGCGCCGGAGAAGAACTCGTCGCGCTTGCCGGTCAGCTGCGGGTCGTCGTAGACCGACGGCGTGGTCGGCAGGGCGCCCACGTCGAGGAAGTGCTGCAGCTGGTGCTCCGGCGACTGCATCTCCCGGATGTAGTTCCACGCCGCCTGCGGGTTCTGCGCCCGGGCCGGGATGGCCAGGTAGCTGCCGCCCCAGTTGCCCGCCCCACCCGGGATGCGGGCGACGTCCCACTTGCCGGCGGTGTCGGGCGCGTACCGGCGGATCTGGTCCAGGAGCCACGACGGCGCGGAGACGACCGCGAAGTCACCGCGGGGCAGCGCGGCGTTCCAGCCGTCGGAGCCGAACGAGATCCGGGCCGAGATGTCGGCCTCGATCGCCCGGAGCGCGAGGTCGAAGGCCGCCTTGACCTCGGGGTTGCGGTCGTAGATCGGGTTGCCGGCGTCGTCGTAGTACTTCTGGGAGACCTGGTTGACGGCCTGGAAGAACACGCTCGTCGGCACGTTGTCGAGGAAGGCCTTGCCGGTCGCCTCCTTGTACCGCTTGCCGACCTCGATGAAGTCGTCCCACGTCGACCACATCTGGGAGACCTCCTCGCGGTCGGTGGGCAGGCCCGCCTCGGCGAACAGGTCCTTGCGGTAGGCGACGGCCAGGCCACCGACGTCGGTGGGGATGCCGATGATCTCGCCGCCCTGGGCGACGGCCTGCTCCATCACCCAGTCCAGGTAGTCGCCCTTGATCTCGTCGGCGCCGAACTCGCGCAGGTCGTGGAAGTTCTGCGGCTGCTGGACGAACTTGGGCAGGTCGTCGCCCTGGATCAGCACCAGGTCGGGGACCTTGCCGCCGGCGAGCGCGGTGGTGAGCGCCTGCGCGGTCTCGGTCGTGCTCCCGACCTCGGTGAGCTCGATGCGGATCTCGGGGTGGGCGCGCATGTAGTCGTCGACGTCGCGCTGCTGGTCGATCCCGCTGAACGACCAGAACTCGAAGACGTTCGGGTCCCCGCCGCCACCGGATGACGATCCCGGTGAGCAGGCGGTGACCGCCGCGAGCGCGGCCGCGGCGAACAACGCGAGGGAGGGGCTGATGCGGAGTTTCACAGCGGTGTGCCTCCTGTGTCCGGGCAGACGAGCGGCTCCGCCGGCCACGACGAACCGAAAGTTTCGCCTCCCGAGCCCGAGGGCGGCGGTCGACCGTGCCGGAGAGCGCGTGGTGGCGGACACGGTATAACGTCAAATCTCGCCTTGGGAAGACGCATCGGGTAACGCGCCGATCGAAACTTTTCGAGGCCGTCGTCGATCGAGGGAGGATCCCCATGGCCACATCAGACGCCCGCGCCGTCGTCGATCTGGACGTCACCGGCCCGACGATCTCGAGGCACCTCTACGGCCACTTCGCCGAGCACCTCGGCCGCTGCATCTACGGGGGGTTCTGGGTCGGGGAGGACTCACCGATCCCGAACGAGGGCGGACTGCGGCTCGACGTCGTCGAGGCGCTGCGCGCACTGGACGTCCCCACCCTGCGCTGGCCGGGCGGGTGCTTCGCCGACGCCTACCACTGGCGCGACGGGGTCGGCCCGAAGCACGAGCGGCCGGTGATGGTCAACACGCTGTGGGGCGACGTCGAGGAGAACAACCACTTCGGCACCCACGAGTTCATGGCCCTGTGCGAGCTCCTGGGCGCCGATCCCTACGTCAACGGCAACGTCGGCTCGGGCACGGTCCGCGAGATGAGCGAGTGGGTCGAGTACCTCACCCGCGACGGGGACTCCCCCATGGTCCGCCTGCGCAAGGCGAACGGGCGCGACGCACCGTGGAAGGTGCCGTTCTGGGGCATCGGCAACGAGGCCTGGGGCTGCGGCGGGCACCTGCGCGCCGAGGCCTACGCCGACCTGGCCTGCCGCTACGCCACGTTCCTGCACGACCACGGCGACAACCGGCTGTACCGGATCGCCGCCGGCGCGAGCGACGACGACCTGACCTGGACCGAGGCGCTGATGAAGGCGATCAGCTGCCTGGGCTGCACCGCCCGACCGCGCGGCGTGTTCCAGGGGATCTCGTTCCACTACTACACGTTCGCCGGCGACGGCATCGGCAAGAGCTCGGCCACCGACTTCACCGACGAGCAGTACTACCGCACGATGGTCAAGGCGGCCGACATCGACCGCGTGATCGCCGCGCACAGCGCGGTCATGGACGCCTACGACCCGCTGCGGCAGGTCGGGCTGGTCTGCGACGAGTGGGGCACCTGGTGGCAGGCGGAGCCGGGCACCAACCCGCGGTTCCTGCACCAGCAGAACACGCTGCGCGACGCGCTCGTCGCGAGCCTGCACTTCGACATCTTCCACAAGCACGCCGCCCGCCTGCGCATGGCGAACATCGCCCAGACCGTCAACGTGCTGCAGGCGATGGTGCTCACCGACGACGACGGCGGGCTCGTGCTCACCCCGACCTACCACGTCTTCGAGATGAACAAGGGGCACCAGGACGCCACCTCCGTGCCGGTGCACCTGGTGGAGGCGCCCGAGGCCGTGGAGGTCGGCGACGACCGGCTCGCGCCGCTGTCGATCTCGGCCAGCACCAAGGACGGCCGGGCGCTGGTGTCGATGAGCAACCTCGCGCTCGACCGCGAGGCGACGGTCCGGCTGGACCTGCGCGGCCGCGCGGCCACGGCCACCCGCGCCCGGATCCTCACCGCGGACAAGCCGCAGAGCCACAACACGCTCGCCGCGCCGGACGCGGTCGCCCCGACCGAGTTCGACGTGGAGCTGCGGCCGGGCGCGCTCGGGTCGACGGAGCTCACCGCGCCGCTGCCGCCGCACTCGTTCGCGACCGTCGAGCTGGTGCTGGGCTGAGGCGGGTCAGGGCCTGCGCGTGGTCTCCCGCTCCACGAGCCGCGCCTGCGGCATGATCACGCGGGCGGGGACGTCGGCGCGCCGGGACTCGATCCGCTCGACCAGCAGCGCGCAGATCGCATCGGCCATCTCGTCGTTGCCCGGCTCGACGGTGGTGAGGGCGGGGACGGTGAACCGGCCGTCGTCGAGGTTGTCGAACCCGACGACCTGGACGTCGTCGGGCACCTCCCGCCCGGCCTCGGCGAGGGCCCGCAGCGCGCCGATGGCGGCCGAGTCGGTCAGGGCGAAGACCGCGTCGAACGGCACCTTCCGGGCCATGAGGTCGTGCACCGCCGCGTACCCGTCCTGCACACCGAAGTCGCAGGAGACGATGAGGTCCTCGGGGACCGGGATCCCGGCCTCCGCGTGCGCGGCGCGGTAGCCGCGGGTGCGCAGCCCCGGCATGGTCTCCTCGGCCACGGCGACGCCGCCGAGCAGCGCGATCCGGCGCGCGCCGGTGCGCAGCAGCAGCGCGGTCGCCAGCCGCGCGCCGCCGACGTTGTCCATCAGCACGTGGTCGAACCGGGCGGGCACCGCGCGCTCCCCGATCAGCACGACCGGGGTGTCGATGCTGATCCGGTCGAGGTCGGCGGCGTCGCCGGCGACGACGCTGAGCACGAACCCGTCGTAGCCGGACAGCCGCGGCGCGGTCAGCGCGTCCAGCTCGGCCGTGCGGCTCGCGCCGGTCCGCTCCACCGCCAGCCGCAGCCCGTGCGCGGCGAACCGGTCCGCCAACCGGTCGGCGAGCTCGCCGTAGTAGCCCGGCGCGAAGGCCGGCACGGCGAGCCCGACCGCACCGGTCCGCCCGCGCCGCAGGTTCCGCGCCGTCTCGTTGACCTGGTAGCCGAGCTCGGCGATGGTCGCGAGCACGCGCTGCCGGGTCGACTCGCTGACGCGCTGCGACCGCCCGTTGATCACGTTGGACACGGTCATGGTCGACACGCCAGCGTGGCGGGCGACGTCGGTCATCGTGACCCGCGCCCGCCTACCGCCTCCGACCCCCACGACGGCGACCCTACGGAGCCTCGCGCGCCCGCCGCACCCGGGTTTGCCGGGGACGGTCAGGTGATCGGCGAACCACCGGTGACGCCGACCACCTCCGAGGTGATGTAGCTGGACTCCTGCGAGGCGAGGAAGACGTAGATCGGAGCCAGCTCGGCGGGCTGGGCCGCCCGCCCCAGCGGGGACTGCTTCCCGAAGGACTCGAGCTTCTCCCCGGGCATGGTCGCCGGGATCAGCGGCGTCCACACCGGACCCGGCGCGACGGAGTTGACCCGGATGCCCCGGTCGGTGAGGTTGCTGCCCAGCCCCTTGGTGAAGTTGACGATCGCGGCCTTGGACGTCGCGTAGTCCAGCAGGTGCGGCGACGGGTTGAACGCCTGCACCGACGAGGTCGTGATGATCGTCGAGCCCTCCGGCATGTGCGGGATCGCGGCCTTGCACAGCCAGAACATGGCGTAGACGTTGGTCTTCATCACCCGGTCGAACTGCTCGCTCGTGATCCCGTCGATGCCCTCGTCCTGCGACATCTGGTAGGCGGCGTTGCTGACCAGGACGTCGATCCGCCCGAACTCCCGCACGGCCCGTTCGACGACCGCCCGGCACCGGGCCTCGTCCTGCAGGTCGCCGGGCACGGGCACCGCCTGCCGCCCGGCCTCCTCGACCAGGCGCGCGGTCTCCCGGCCGTCCTCCTCCTCGTCCGGCAGGTAGGACAGGAGCACGTCGGCGCCCTCGCGGGCGAACGCGATGGCCACGGCGCGGCCGATCCCCGAGTCGCCACCGGTGATCACCGTCTTCCTGCCCTCGAGCCGCCCGCTGCCCCGGTAGGTCGCCTCCCCGTGGTCCGGCCGGACGTCGAGCTCGCCGGTGCGGCCCGGGTGCGGCACGGTCCGGTCGCCGCTGCCCGGGGCGGAGTGCTGCTCGGCCGGGTGCTGCTGGGTGAACTGGTCCTGACCCACTGATCGTCTCCATCCCGCGGTGGCTCGTCGCCATCCGGTTCCCCGGGATCGGGCGGGCGAACCGTCGGCGCCTCAGGTGGTCGAGGCCGGGTTCCGCCGCGCGGTGAGCAGCGCGGCGTAGTCGGGGAGCTCGATGTTCGTCGCGAACCGGTCGGTGACCCACAGCAGCGCGCTCAACAGCGGGCGGGCCCGCAGCACCAGGTTGCGCGCCCGGATCCCGCGGCGGCTCGCCGGGGCGAGGAACGATCCGGCGTGGCCCTTGCGCGCCACCGCCGCGTACGGCCGGAACCGCTGCTCGTACGCGCGGAAGGCCCGGCGGTGGTCGCCGCCCGCCAGCGCCAGCTCCCCGGCCAGCACGTACCCGGCGACGAGGGCGAGCCCGGTGCCGAACCCGCCGAGCGTGTTGCCGTAGCCGGCGTCGCCGACGAGCACCACCCGGCCGGCGGCGTAGCGGTCCATCTCCACGCGGCTGATCGAGTCGACGTGGACGTCCGGGGCGCTGCGCACCTGTTCGAGGAGCTCCGGCAACCGCCAACCACCGCCTGCGAACGCGTCGAGCACGATCCGCCGCTGCTCGTCGACCGCGTAGCGGTCGTAGTGCAGCGGGTCGGATGCGAAGACGAAGAACGCGGGCGAGTCGGGCCCGCCGACGGCGGCCATCCGGCCCGGCTCGTTGTACACGACGGCGGGAACGTCCGCGAAGGGGTTCCCGGCGGGCAGCTCGACCAGCGCGTAGTGGTAGCCGAGGTGACGCACGAACCGCTCCTCGGGGCCGAACGCGAGCCGCCGGATCCCGGAGTGGATGCCGTCGGCGCCCACCACCAGGTCGAACGTGCGGGGCGCGCCGCGCTCGAACGTGACGTGCACGCCGCCCGCGGTCTCGGTGAGCGAGGTGACCGCGTCCCCGAACACGTACTCGCACGTGTCGCGGGTGCGCCGGTGCAGGATCGCGGCGAGGTCGCCCCGGCGGATCTCGAGCTCCCCGGCGGAGAACGCGGCGGGGAGCACGGCGAGCCTCCGCCCGGTCGCGTCGACGATCGCCTGGTCGACGCCCCCGGTCTGGTGGGCGCGCAGCTCGTCGAGGATGCCCATGCGCTCCAGGACGGTGCGGTGCACGTCGCCCTTGACGTCCACGGCCTGCCCGCCCGCGCGCACGCCGTCGGCCTTCTCCACGACGGTGACGCGGGCGCCGTGGCGGTGGAGCCAGAACGCGACGGCGGGGCCCGCGATGCCGGCGCCGGAGACGAGGACGTCGAGGTCTGAGGATCGGTTCTCGGTCACGGGGCGAGGCTCGCCTCCGTCACCGACAGCTCACCGACAGCCCACCGACAGCCGCCGAGCCGCGTCGTCGACAGCGGCCTCGGCGGCGGTGGGGGCGAGCGCGGCGCCGTGCGCGAAGGCGGCGGCGAACCCGTGCGCGCCGAGCGCCTCCCGGGCCTGCGCCGCCAGCTCGGCGGCGTGGGTCCGCCCGGCCACGGCCGTCCCGCGCAACGCCACCGCGGCCCCGAGCAGCAGCGCCGCGCGCGACGGATCGCCGGCTCGCAGGGCGGCGGCGGCCACGCCCTCGGCCGCGTCGGCGACGTCCCGCCGCAGCGGCGAGTCGCGCACGGCCGCGAGCGCGGCCCGGTGCAGCTCGGCCGCGGCGTCGTCGTCCGCGGTGAGCCGGGCGAGCACCGTCAGGGCCTGCGCACGCACCCCGGCGCTGCCGAAGTCGCCGTCCCGGGCGGCGTCCGCGGCCGCGTGGAGCAGCGAGCGCGCCTCGTCGACGTCCCCGCGCCCGCGGGCCACCTCGGCCGCGGTGAACAGCGCGGCCGCCGGGCCGCGGTCCGGCCTGCCGGCCGCCGCCCAGCGCTCCTGGGCGGCGCGCACGTGCGCGGCGGCCGCGTCGAGGTCCCCGCGGTGCAGCGCGTTCTCCGCCCGCCGGCAGCACAGGTCCGCGCACTCCTCCAGCGCGCCCAGCTCGGACATCGCGGCGAGCGCCTCCGCCCACAGCTCGTCGGCGCGGTCGACCTGCCCGCGCCAGCTCGCGACGTGGGCGAGCCCGTCGAGCGCCTGGGCGGTGCCCCACCGCTCGCCCAGCTCGCGGAACCGCGCGAGCACCGCGCGCAGACCGGCCTCCCCGGCCGCCGGTTCGCCCCCGAACGCCTGCAGGAGGTGATCGCCCAGCCCCACCAGCGCCGCGGCCCAGGCGTCGGCGCCGACCACGGCCCGCGGGTCGCTCCCGTCCGGCGCCCACGGGCCGACGGCGATGCCCCAGATCGCCGCGGTGAACGGGTGGCGCAGCGGCCGGTCCCGCCGGGCCAGGATCCGGGCGGCCCGCCGCCGCTGCTCGGGGGCGGCGCGCGGCAGGGCGTGCACGACCGCGCAGACGTACCCCTCCTCGGCCCCCGGCGGCGGCTCGCGTCGGAGCAGCGCGGCCGCGGCGGCGCCCGGCCGCACCCTGCGCCCGGAGAGCCACCAGTACGCCGACAGCGCCGCGACGAGGTCGAACGCCGTCTCGGGAGCGTGCTCGACGGCCCAGTCGAGCGCGACGGTGAGGTTGGCGTCCTCGGCGCCGAGCCGGCGCAGCGCGGTGAGTTGTTCGGGACCGCGCAGCTGAGCGTCGGCTTCCCGGGCGCACTCCAGCGCCCACTGCGCGTGCGCCCGGCGCACCGATCGGCCCTCGCCCGCCGCGGCGAGCCGCTCCGCGCAGAACGCGCGGATGGTCTCGAGCATCCGGTACCGGACGCCGCCGGCATCGGGATCGGCGTCGGGGTCGGCGACGAGGATGCTGCGGTCGACGAGGTCGGCGAGCAGGTCGTCGGGCTCGGCGACCGCGCAGACCCGCGCCACCGCGTCGCCGGGCGCGCCGCCCCGGAACACGGAGTACCGCCGCGCGAGCGTCTGCTCGTCGGGCCGCAGCAGGTCCCAGCTCCACTCGACGGCCGCCCGCAGCGTCCGGTGCCGGGCCGCGGCGGTCCGGTCGCCCCTGCTGAGGAGCGTGAGCCTGTCGTCGGCCGCGAGCCGGCGCGCCAGCTCGGCCGCCGGGAACTGCCGCAGGCGGGCGGCGGCGAGCTCGATCGCCAAGGGCAGGCCGTCGAGGGTGGCGCAGATCGCGGGCGCGTGGTCGGCGACCGCGGCGCCGGGCCGCACGGCCGCGGCCCGTTCGGCGAACAGCCGCTCGGCCTCGTCGGCCGGGAGCGGGCCGAGCGGCACGAGCACCTCCCCGGTGATGCCGAGCGGTTCGCGGCTGGTCGCGAGCACCGCCAGGTCGGGGCAGGCGGCGAACAGCCGGCGCACCAGCCGCGCCACCGGGTCGACGAGGTGCTCGCAGCCGTCGAGCACCAGCCGGGGCACGCCCGCGAGGACCACCGCGAGCCGCTGCACCGGGTCCGCGCCCGGCGGCCCCATGCCCAGGCCCGCCTCGCGGACCCCCAGCCCGGCGAGCACCCCCGTCGCCACCTCCGCCGGGGTCTCGGCGACGACGTCGGTGAGGTCGACGACCGGGGCGTCCGGCGCCGCCTCGAGGGCGAGGCGCGTCTTGCCGATGCCGCCGGGGCCGACGATCGTCACCAGGCGGGCCGACCCCGCCGCCCGCACCCGGGCGAGCTCGGCCGCGCGACCGACGAACGAGGTGAGCGGCGGCGCGGGCCGTCGAGGGTGGGTCGCGGGGCGTTCGGCGCGCAGGATCGCGGCGTGCACCTCGGCGAGCTCGGGCGACGGGTCGGTGCCCAGCTCCTCGGCGAGGACCCGGCGCGCCGTCTCGAATTCCGCGAGCGCCTCGCCGGGGCGGCCGGCCGCGACGAGCGCGCGCATGAGCAGCCCGCGCAGCCGTTCCCGCAGCGGGTGCTCGGCCACCAGGGCCCGCAGCCGCGCGACGAGGTCAGCTGCGGGCGCGGGTGACGCGAGCTCGGCCTCGGCGGCGTCTTCGGCGCAGGCCAGCCGCAGCTCCGTCAAGCGCACCGCGGCCGGCGCGTCGCCCGGCAGCTCGGCGAGCGCTGGCCCGCGCCAGAGCGCCAGCCCGGCCCGCAGCGCGGCGGCGGCGCCCGTCGGGTCCCCGGCGGCCAGCAACGACCGGCCGCGTGCGGCGAGGCGCTCGAACTCGGCGGCGTCGACGTTCTCCGGGTCGACCGCGAGCCGGTAGCCCCCGCCCTCGAAGAGGAGCGCGCCGGCGGGCAGGGCGCGCCGCAGGCGGGCCACCTGGGCCTGCACCGCGCCGACGGCGTCCGCGGGCGGGTACCGCCCGTACTGGGCGTCGACGAGCTGCTCGACCGGCACCGTCCGGTCGGGCTGCAGCGCCAGCAGCACCAACAGGGAGCGCGGGCGTGGGCCGCCGACCGCGAGGGGTGCGCCGTCGGCGTCGTGCACCTGCAGCGGCCCGAGCACGCCGATGCGCAGGCCGCTGATCACACCGGTCATGCTGGCACGGGCGGGGCCGGGGTCGGGCCGGGGAGCTGTCCGGCGCGGCGTCCGCCTGCGGCGCGGCCGGTCCGGCGGCAGCAGCTTCGCCGGCAGGTCGGGGTCGGTCCCGGGGAAGCGGCGCCGGTCGCGCGGCCGGGTGCGCAGGCCGGCGCGTCGGTCCCGCCCCGCTGATCGCCTCGATCCCGCGGTGCCTCGTCGCCATCGGGTTCCCCGGCAGAACCCTCGACGAGGGAACGGTCACGCCGGAGCGCGAGCGACGAGGGCCCGCAGGGTGCGCACCAGCGGGTTGGACTCGCCGCGGCGCCACGCCAGGTGCAGCGAGATCGGATCGGCCTTCGGCGCGGGCGAGCGGAACACGACGTCGGGCCGCCGCAGCGAAGCCACGCTCGCCGGCACGATCGACACCCCGATGTCGGCGGCGACCAGCCCGATGATCGTCTGCATCTGCACGGCCTCCTGTGCCACCCGCGGCTCGAAGCCCGCGTCGCGGGTGAGGCGCACGATCCGGTCGTGCAGCGCGGGGCCGAGCCGCCGCGGGAAGAGCACGAACGCCTCCTCGGCCAGGCTGCGGAGCGGCACCGGATCGCGGTGCGCCTGGGGGCGGCGCCGGTTCATGGCGACGACCAGCTCGTCCCGGTAGACCTCGCGGGAGGCGAGCGCGGGGTGGTCCACCCCGCTCGGCCCGGCGTGCAGGATGCCGACGTCCAACCGCCCCGAGACCAGGTCGCGGACCTGCTCGCTGCTCGTCGCCTCCCGCAGCTCCAGCTCGACGCCCGGATAGCTGCGGCGGTACCGGCGCAGCAGCCCGGGCAGCATCCGCTGGCCCGCCGAGCCGACGAAGCCGATGGCGAGCCTGCCCACCTCCCCGCGCCCGGTCTGCCGCGCCACCCGCTCCGCCCGCTCCGCGTGCCGCAGGACGAGGCGGGCCTCGGCGAGGAACGCCGTGCCCGCGGGGGTGAGGTGCACCTCCCTCGTCGTGCGCTCGAACAGCCGGACCCCGAGCTCGTCCTCCAGCGCGCGCAGCTGCCGGCTCAGCCGCGGCTGGTGGACGCCGAGCCTGGCCGCGGCCCGGGCGAAGTGCAGCTCCTCCGCGAGGACGACGACGTAGCGGAGCTGGTCCAGATTCATATCCCGATTGGATCAGTTGCGACGACCCCGGTGAACAACGCGGCCCGCGCCCCGTCGGCGGGCCACGCTCGTGCCCCATGCGACGCACGTTGTCGACCCTCGTCCTGCCCGCCGCCCTGGCCTGCGCGCTCACGCTGCTGCTCGCCACGCCCGCGGCGGCGCACCACGGGTGGGACGAGTACGACACCACCGCGGCCCGGTACGTCTCCGGCACGGTCGTGGACGTCCGCTGGGGCAACCCGCACCCGGATGTCACGATCGAGGTCGACCGGCCCGTTGCGGTACCCGCGGGCTGGGCGGACCTCGACATCCCCCCGGAGCTGGAGGAGATCGGCGGTCGCGAGGTGCTCGCGGCGACCCGGCCGTACGAGGGCGGCGCCGCCGAGCTGCACCTCGACCTCGCCCCCGTCGAGCGGCTGGCCGCGTGGGGGATGGAGGGCGAGGTCCGGGCCGGGGAGACCATCCAGGCCGTCGGCTACCTCGGCCGGGACGACGACACCCACCTGCGGCCCGAGCTGATCGTGCTGCAGGACGGTCAGGTGGTGCGGCAGCGTTCGGTGCCGCTCCCGGACGCGCCGCGCGCCGCTGCCGCCCAGGACACCGCCACCGGGCCCGCCGCCACCGCGCCCGCGGCCGACCAGGGCGGCGGCCCGCCCGCTGCGGTGTGGGTGGTGATCGGCGCCGCGGCGGTCGCGGGCGGCGTCGGGTACGCGGTGCGCCGCGCGGGCCGGGGCTGAGGCGTGACCGACCTCTACTCGTGGCTGGAGCGCACCGCGCTCGGCGAGGCGGTCCGCACCACCCCGTGGGTGTACTCGTCGCTCGAGTCGGTCCACCTCATCGGCATCGCGCTCCTGGTCGGTCCGGCGATCGCGTTCGACCTGCGCCTGCTGGGCGTCGGCCGGCACCGGCTCGCGGTGACCACCGCGGCCCGCCACCTGCTGCCGCTGGCCCGGTTCGGCTTCGGCCTCGCCGCGGTGTCCGGTGCGGCGATGTTCGTCTCCGGGGCGTCTGCGGTGGCGGCCAGCGCCGCCGCGCCGTGGAAGCTGGGGCTGCTGGTGCTCGCCGGGGCCAACGTCGCGGCCTTCCACGGCGGCGTCTACCGCACGGTGTCGCGCTGGGACGTCGACGCCCCGCCCCCGGGTCGCGCCCGGCTGGCCGGAGCCGTCTCCGCCTCGTCGTGGATGGCGGTGATCGTCGCCGGCCGGTTGCTGGCCTACACCTGAGCCGGCGCTCGGCCCTGCCGGGGGCTGCGCCTGCGGGACCGGCGGGGCGGGACCGCCTCGGCCAGCCGGCGCGCCTCGGCGGCGCGCTCGAACGGCGTGTCGCCGCGCGGGCGCCGGTCCCCGAGCCCCGCGTAGAGCTCGGCGACGGTCGCGGAGTCGTGGTGGCGGGCGAGCGCGGCGAGCTCCGGGTCGGTGCGGGCGAGGATCTCGCGGAACCGCAGCTCCGCGAGCGGCCCGAGCCGGTCGTAGATCTGGACGAACACCCGCTGCGCCTGCGGGCGCGGCCAGTCCGGGGGCAGCAGCTCCGCCGGCAGGTCGGGGTCGGTCTCGGGGAAGCGGCGCCAGTCGACGCGCAGCCGGGTGCGCAGGCGCAACGCGTCGGCGGGCCCGATGCGGCCCGCCTCCACCTCGGCCAGCAGCGGCTCGTAGTGCTCGGCGAAGCCCCGGTACTCCTTCGCGAGCGGTTCGAGGTCGAACGCCGCCCGGGGGCTGCCCGCCGCCGACCCGCCCGGAACCTCCGTCGACCGCAGCACGGTGGCGGTGGCGATGCCGAGCTCGTCGAGCACGGCGCGCGCGTCGGCGCCGGTGTCGTGCGGTGACACCCACACCCCGTCGTAGAGGGCCGCGAAGCGCAGCAGCCGCAGCCGCGCGCGCAGCGCCGTGCGGACGTCGCGGTCCTGCTCCGGCACCGAGAACGCCACGACCGTCCACTGCCCGTCCCACGCCGGGGCCGTGGCACCGAAGGTCAGCATGCGGTGGGTGCGCTCGATGATGACCTCGGACGTGCGGGCCGGGATGCCGTAGGCGGTGGTGCGCCCGTTGCGCACGACCGTCAGCAGGCCGCGCGCGGCCAGCCGCCGCATCGCGGCGCGCGCCCCGTCGACGGTGATGCCGAACTCGTCGAGCAGGCGGACCAGCGCGGTCGAGGGGATGTGCTCGTCGCGCCAGTACCAGAAGTCGCCCAGCAGCGACGTGAGCAGCAACTGGGGTTCCGGCCCTTCTTGGGCGCGCGGGAAGTCGATCGGCGTCATTCCTGTCGTCCGTCCTGCCGTCGGCGGCGTCGGCGCCCCAGCGTACGGGTCGGGGCGCCGATCCGATCGGGCGAGCGCGCGAATGCAAGGAGACTTGACATTGGCGACATCTTGGCCGACGCTCGTCGCCGCCAACGACAGATCGTGGCTCGGTCAGACCCAACGCAGGGAGATCCGCCATGCGCCACCCCGTCCGCGCGCCCCGCCTGCTGCGGGGTCTCGCCGCCGCCGTGCTCGTCCCGTTGCTCGCCGTCGCGGCGTGCGGCGCCGAACCGGCCGCGGAACCGGACGCCGCGCCGCCCGCCGGGGCGATCCCGGAGTTGCACGCCGCGCTCCCCGACGAGATCAAGCAGGCAGGCGTCCTGCGCTTCGCAGGCGACTCGCACCCGCCCTACCGCACGGTGAACCCCGACGGCTCGGTCAGCGGGGTCGACGCGGACTTCCAGGCCGCGCTCGGGAGGGTGCTCGGCGTCCGGACCGAGACGCTGATCGTCGACGGGCTCCCGGCCGCGCTGCAGGGCATGCTCGCGGGCCGCTACGACGCGTTCAACGGGCCGGTCAAGGCCACGGCCGAGCGCGAGCAGCAGTTCGACACGGTCACGTGGATGACGACGCGGAGCTCGTACGTCATCCCCGCGGGCTCCAGCGCGGGCATCGCCGCGTCCGACGACCTGTGCGGCAAGCGCGTCGCCGTGACCGCGGGCAGCATCACCGAGGAGCAGCTGGCGAAGCTGTCGGAGTACTGCGGGCGGATCGGTCGGCCGGCCGTCGAGACGATCGCGCTGACCGACACGAACGAGACGCTGCTCGCCGCCGAGTCCGGTCGCGCCGACGCCGCGGGCATGACCCAGGCCGCCGCCATCGACGTGACGAGCCAGCAGCCGGACCGGTTCACCTACGTCACGCAGACCGAGGAGCAGGGCGCCACCACCGACAACCTCGCGCTGTTCGTGCCGAAGGACAGCGGCCTCGGCCCGGTGATGCTGGACGCGTTCCGCGCGCTGTTCGCCGACGGCACCTACGCCGAGATCATGCAGAAGTGGGGCCTGACCGACGTGACGGTCCCCGAACCGATCCTCAACGCCGGAACCGCCGAGGGCGCGCAATGACCGCCGCGGCGGTGGCGCCGGAGCACCTCGGCACCGACGACGTCGCGACCTCGCGGCGCCGGGTGCGCCCGTGGCGGTGGGTCACCGGGGCCGTGCTCGCGGTCCTCGCCGCCCAGGTGCTCGCGTTCCTCGTGGGCAACGAGCGCTTCGAGTGGGACGTCGTCGCGCAGTACCTGTTCGAGCCGAGCGTGCTGGCGGGCGTGGGCACGACGGTGCTGCTCGCGGTGCTGGCGATGGCGATCGGCTCGGCCGTCGGCGGCGCGCTCGCCGCCGCGCAGCTGTCGGACTTCGGGCCGGTGCGCTGGGCCGCGACGCTCTACGTGGGCGTGTTCCGCGGGATCCCCCCGCTGGTGCAGCTGATCTTCTGGTTCAACCTGGCCTATCTCGTGCCGCGGATCTCGATCGGCATCCCGTTCGGCCCCACGCTCGTGTCGTGGGACGCCAACGAGGTGATCACGCCGTTCACCGCCGGGGTCATCGGGCTCTCGCTGGTGGAGTCGGCCTACATGGCGGAGATCATCCGCGCGGGCGTGCTCGGCGTGGACCTCGGGCAGCGCGAGGCCGCGCGCGCGATGGGCTTCACGCCGGCGCAGACGTTCTTCCGCATCGTGCTGCCCCAGGCGATGCGGGTGATCATCCCGCCGAGCGGCAGCCAGTTCATCAGCGTGCTCAAGGGAACCGCGCTGGTGAGCGTGATCGCGATGTCCGACCTGCTGCACGCGGTGCAGGTGATCTACAACCGCACCTACCAGATCGTGCCGATGCTGATCGTCGCCTGCATCTGGTACCTGGCGCTGGTCACGGTGCTCACCGCGGGGCAGCGCCGCCTGGAGCGCCGCTTCGCCCGCGGCCACGAGCGCCCGACCGGCGTACGGCGCCCGGCCGCTGCGAACCCCGTGGAGGTGGACCGGTGACCGGCAACGCGCTCACCGCCGCGGCCGGGAAGGCCGCGGCCGCGACCGGCACCGCGCCCGTGCTGCGGCTGCACGAGGTGCGCAAGGAATTCGGCGGCCACGCCGCCCTCGACGGCGTGAGCCTCGAGGTCGCAGAGGGCGAGGTCGTGGTCGTGGTCGGCCCGTCCGGGTCGGGCAAGTCGACGCTCGTGCGGTGCGTGCACCAGCTCGAGGACATCGACGCCGGAGCCATCTACCTCGACGGCGAGCTCCTGGGCTACGAGCGCCACCGGGGCGGGCTGCGCCCGCTCACCCCGCGCGGCGTCGCCGCCCAGCGCCGCCGCATCGGGATGGTGTTCCAACAGTTCCACCTGTTCCCGCACTTCACCGCGCTGCGCAACGTGACCGAGGCGCCGGTGCGGGTGCACGGGCGCAGCCGCGCCGACGCCGAGCGCGAGGCCATGGAGCTGCTGGACCGGGTCGGCCTGCGCGACCACGCCCACCACTACCCGCGGCAGCTGTCGGGCGGCCAGCAGCAGCGGGTGGCGATCGCCCGCGCGCTCGCCACCCGGCCCCGGGTGATGCTGTTCGACGAGCCGACGAGCGCGCTGGACCCGGAGCTGGTCGAGGAGGTCCTCACCGTCCTGCGCGGCCTCGCCGCCGACGGCCTGACCATGATCGTCGTCACGCACGAGATGGCGTTCGCGCGCGAGGTCGCCGACCGGTGCGTGTTCATGGAAGCCGGGCGGATCGTCGAGGCCGGCCCGCCCGCAGAGTTCTTCGGCCGCCCCCAGAGCCCGCGCCTGCGGGCCTTCCTGTCCCGCCACACCGCACCCGGGAGGACGCCGGAGTGATCACCGTCGCCGCGGTCGGGGACCTGATCCTCGACGAACCGGACCCGGCCGGCTTCCTCGCGCCGGCCGCGCCGCTGCTGCGGTCCGCCGACGTGACCGTCGGGCACGTCGAGGTCCCGCACTCCACGACGACCACCGAGGTGAGCACGGACGTCCCCGCGCCGCCCGCCGACCCGGCGGCGCTGGACGCGCTCGCCGACGCGGGCGTCGACGTCGTCACGCTCGCGGGCAACCACATCGCCGACGCCGGGCCGGTCGGGGTCACCGACACCGTCGCCCACGCCCGCAAGGCGGGCATGGTGCCGACCGGCGCCGGGGCGAACCTCACCGAGGCGCGCACGCCCGCGATCGTCGAGCGCGGCGGCCTGCGGGTCGGGGTGCTGTCGTACAACTGCGTCGGCCCCCGCGAGTCGTGGGCGACCTCGCGCAAGGCCGGCTGCGCCTACGTGCACGTGCTCACCCACTACGAGCTCGACTACGCAAGCCCCGGCAGCCCGCCCAAGACCTACACGTTCGCCGACCCGGACAGCCTGGACGCGATGGCCGACGACGTGGCGCGGCTGCGCGCCGAGGCCGACGTCGTGCTCGTCGGGCTGCACAAGGGCATCGGACACACCCCGGCGGCGATCGCGATGTACGAGAAGCCGGTGGCCCGCGCGGCGATCGACGCGGGCGCCGACGCCGTGTTCGGCCACCACGCCCACATCATGCGCGGCATCGAGGTGCACCGCGGCCGGCCGATCTTCCACGGCCTGGGCAACTTCGTGACCGTCACCCGTGCGCTCACCCCGGGCGACGGCGCGGACAGCCCCGAGCGGCTGACGTGGGCGAAGCGGCGCAAGGAGCTGTACGGGTTCGAGCCCGACCCCGCGTTGCCCTACTACCCGTTCCACCCCGAGAGCCGCAACACGGTGGTCGCCGTGTGCCGGTTCGACGAGAACGGCCTCGTCGAAGCCGGTTTCGTCCCCTGCTGGATCGACGACGCCGGCCGACCCGTGCCCCTTCCGGAAGGGCCGGAGAACGCACGGGTCGCGGACTACGTCGCCTCCATCACCCGGACCGCCGGGCTGAACGGCGAGTTCGTCCGCCGCGGCGCCGAGGTCCTCGTCGCCGGGGCCGGCTCCACGAAGGAGAGCACCGCATGACCGACCAGCCCCTCGCGGGCCGGACCGTGATCGACCTGACGACCGCACTCGCCGGCCCGTACGCCACGCTGCTGCTCGCCGGCCTCGGCGCCACGGTCATCAAGGTCGAGAAGCCGGCGGGCGGCGACGTCGCCCGGACCAACGCCCCCTACTACGGGCCGGGCGGGTTGACCGTCGCCCGCACCCACGACGACGACATGTCGCTGTCGATGCTGGTGCGCGGCCGCGGGAAGCTGTCCGTCACGCTCAACCTCAAAGACCCCCGCGGGAAGGCGGTGTTCGCCGACCTCGTCCGCGACGCCGACGTCGTGGTCGAGAACTACTCCCCCGGCGTCACCCGGCGCCTCGGCATCGACTACGCGGCGGTCCGAGAGATCAACCCCCGCATCGTCTACACCTCGATCAGCGGGTTCGGCGCGCAGGGCGGGCCCGGGTCGGGCAAGGCGATGGACGCGATCGTGCAGGCGCTGTCCGGCGTGATGATGACCGCGGGCGAGCCCGGCGAGGGCCCGGTGCGGTTCGGGCTGCCGATCGGCGACCTGCTCGCCCCGCTGTTCGCGGTGATCGGCACCGTGTCCGCGCTGCTGCAGGCCGACCAGACCGGCGAGGGCCAGCACGTGGACGTGTCCATGCTGGGCGCGCTCACCTCGTTGATCGCCTGCGAGCCGTTCGACGCGCTCGAGGCGGTCGGGATGCCGCAGCGGACCGGCTCGATGGTGCCGCGGCTGGCGCCGTTCGGGATCCTGCCCGCCGCCGACGGGCACGTCGCGCTGTGCGCGCCGACCGACGCGTTCGCCCACGGCGTGTTCCGCGCGATCGGCCGCCCCGAACTGGCCGCCGACGAGCGGTTCGGCCAGCGCGACGCCCGCGTCCGCAACGCCGACGAGCTGCACGCGCTGATCCGCGACTGGTGCCGGGAGCGGACGGTGGCCGACATCGTGGCGGCGTTCACCGCGGAGGGGGTGCCCGCCGCCCCGGTGCGCGAGCCGCGCGAAGCCGTCCGCGACCCGCTGGTGCGCGAGCGCGAGGAGGTCGTCCCGCTCGTCCACCCGCGGCTCGGCGCGGTCGCCGACGTCGTGGCCACCGGCGTGCCCATCCGGTTCTCCGGCGCGCGGACGAGCCTGGACCGGCCGGCCCCCGCGCTGGGCGAGCACAACGACCACGTCTACCGCGAGCTGCTCGGCTACAGCCCCGAGGCGCTCGCCGAGCTCGCCGAGCAGGCCGTCATCTGATGGGCGCGCTCGACGAGCTCACCGCGCTCGCCGCCGACCGCACGGCCGCGGCCCGCGAGTGGGCCGCCGCCGGGCGCCCGGTCGCGGGCTACGTCGGGGCCGACGTGCCGGTCGAGGTGCTCACCGCGGCCGGCTTCCTCCCCGTCCGGCTCACCGGCGACCCGGACGCACCCTCGGACCCGGGCGACCGCTACCTCGGCCGCGGCCTCGACCCGGTCGCCCGCTCCGTGCTCACCCGGCTGCTCGACGGGGCGTACGGGCGGCTCGACGCGCTGGTCGTCTCGCACGACTGCGAGGCGTCGCTGCGGCTGTTCTACGCCGTGCGCGAGCTGCACCGCACCGACCCGGGGATCGGCCTGCCCCCGGCGCACCTGGTCGACGTGCTGCACCTGCCACACCGCACCACCACCCGCTACGTGCTGGCGAAGATCCGGCAGCTGCGCGCGCAGGTGGAACGGTGGAGCGGCGCCGCCGTCACCGACGACGCGCTCGCCACCGCCGTCGCGACCCACGACCGGGTGCGGGCGCTGCTCGAACGGGTCGCCGCGCTGCGCCGATCCCGGCCGGCCCGGCTGACCGGGACGCAGGCCCTCGCCGTGGTCGCCGCGACCACCGCGCTGCCGCCGGACCGCGCCGCGGAGCTGCTCGAGGCGCTGCTCGCCGAGGCCGACGCGCTGCCGGAGCACGGCGGAACCCGGGTGTTCCTCACCGGCTCGAGCCACGACCACCCCGCCGTCTACGCCGCGCTCGAGGGGGCCGGGCTGCTCGTCGTCGGCGAGGACCACGACTGGGGCGACCTGCTGCACCACCGCCGCGTCGACCCGCCCGCCGACCCGGCGCTGCTCGAGCTCGCGCTCGCCGAGCGGTACCAGCACAACGGTCCGGCCGCGGCCGCGGCGTCCATCCGGCAGCGGGCCGCCCACACCGCCGCGGCGGCCGCGGCGTGCGGGGCCGAGGCGCTCGTGTCGTACGTCCGCGTGCACGACGACGCGCCGCGCTGGGACTTCCCCGCCCAGCGGGCGACCACCGGCCTGCCGGCCGTGCTCGTCGACCACCAGCCCTACGGGCGGGTCGACCTCGACGCGCTCGCCGGCCTGCGCCCGCGCGGAGCCGCGGCATGACCCGGCTCGACAGCGCCCTGCGCGCCACCCGCCACCAGAAGCAGTGGTTCGCCGACCTGCGCGCCGAGGTCGCCGCCGGGGCGCCGCTCGCGCTCGTCAACGCCGACGCGCCCCAGGAGATCTTCCGGGCGATGGGCATCCCCTACGTGGTCAACCAGTGGTGGGCCTCGATCATCACGGCGAAGCGGCTCGGCGAGGATCACCTGCGGCGGCTGCGCGCCCACGGCTACCCCGACGACAGCGAGCAGTACAACGCCCTCCCCCTCGGCGACGTGCTCGAACCCGACCCGACCTCGGCGCCGTGGGGCGGGCTGCCCCGGCCGACGATCGTGCTGGCCGAGACCACCGGGGACGCCTCCCGCAAGGTCTTCGACATCTGGGGCGAGCAGCCGGGCACCACGTTCTACGCGCTGGAGAGCGCGGCGGAGAACGCCGTGCCGGAGCGCTGGTGGGAGCTCATGCCGCACCGGTGGGAGGAGGCCATCGGCTCCGACCGCCTCGACCTGCTCGTCGGGGAGCTGGAAGGGCTCATCCGGTTCCTGGAGACCACCACGGGGCGGGTGTTCTCCGAGACCCGGTTCCGCGAGGTCATGGACCTGGTCAACGAGCAGGAGGAGTGGAACCGGCGCACCCGCGACCTCATCGCCGCGGCCCGGCCGTGCCCGCTGGAGGTCACCGACGGCATCCCGAGCGTGATGGTCCCGCAGTGGCACCGCGGCACCAGGTGGGGCGTCGAGGCCGCGAAGGCGTTCCACGAC
The DNA here is from genome assembly GCF_035305885.1 of Pseudonocardia sp. Taxonomy (GTDB): domain Bacteria; phylum Actinomycetota; class Actinomycetes; order Mycobacteriales; family Pseudonocardiaceae; genus Pseudonocardia. Next base: position 13,104 of record NZ_DATGOP010000064.1, on the reverse strand, counting down.
GAGGTGGCCGCCCGGGTCGCCGCGGGCACCGGGGTCGGCGTCGACGAGCGGGCCCGGCTGATGTTCATCGGGCGCGGGCTGTGGTTCGACCTGGACTTCTACCGGCGGTTCCAGGAGAGCCACGGCGCGGTGTTCGTCTGGTCGATGTACCTCGCGATCGCCGCCGACGGCTACCTGCGCTACGGCGACGACCCGCTGCGCGCCCTGGCCGCCCGCTTCGCCTGCTTCTCCGACCAGCTCTACACCCCGCCCTGGTCGGTCGAGTGGTACGTCAAGGAGGCCCGCCACCACGGGATCGACGGGGTCGTGCACCTGGTCTCCGACGACCCGCGCGGCGGCTTCTTCACCACGCGCGGGCTCGAGGCCGCCGGCTTCCCGGTGCTCGAGCTGCGCGCCGACAACGTCGATGCCCGCACCGCCGACCCGGACGCCCTCGACCGGCGCGTGGCCGAGTGGCTCGACGACGTGGTGCTCCCCCGGGCCGCCGCCCGCCGCTGACCCGCTCCACCCTCCCCCTTCTCCCCCTGCACCACCGACCGCTGCACGGAGGATCCGATGCCCCGCCCCGCCCGCGTCGGCTGGATCGTCGGTGCCGTCGCGTTCGTGATCGCCGCGTGCTCCCCGGGCGGCGATCCCGCGGCCGCGCCGCCCGAGCCACCGACGGCCTCGTTCGGCGACTACCGGCCCGCGCCGCAGTTCACCGAGCGCGTCACCGAGACCTTCTACCTGCCCATGCGCGACGGCACCCGGCTCGCGGTGCGGCTGGACCGGCCCGCCGTCGACGGCGAGCCCGCGCCGGGGCCGTTCCCGGTGATCTGGCACCACACGCTGACGATCGACACCGACGCCGAGGACGGCTCCTTCGGGTTCTCCGCCATGCCCGGCCTGACCGAGCACGGCTACGTCGTGGCGCAGGTCGCGCGGCGCGGCAACGGCCAGTCGTTCGGGGTGCGCCGCGGCTACAACGACCGCATCGAGGCCCACGACGCCTACGAGGTCACCGAGTGGCTCGCCACCCAGCCCTGGTCGACGGGCAAGGTCGGCATCTACGGCTGCTCCAACACCGGCGACGCCGCGATGCACGCGCTCACCGTGCGGCCGCCGCACCTCGCCGCCGCGTTCGCCGGCTGCTTCTCGTGGGACAAGTTCGACGCGTGGCGCGTCGGCGGCATCCCCGCGCAGTGGGGCATCGGCCCGTCGCGGACGGTCGAGCAGGACATGGCCAACACCCCCGTGCAGGGCGACGAGGCCAAGCAGCTGCTCCACCAGGCGGCGCAGGAGCACCAGGCCTCGCCGCCGCTCGCCGAGATGTGGCGCGGCCTGCCGTACCGGGACAGCTTCTCCCCGATGGTGCTGTCGCGGTTCTGGTCCGAGGGCAGCATCGGCTCCTACGCCGACCAGATCCGCGCGTCCGGGGTGCCGGTCTACGTCGTCGGCGGCTGGCGCGACGAGCTGCGCGGCCAGGGCGTGGCCACGCTGCTGAACGTTCCGGGCTCCCGGCTGGTCATCGGCCCGTGGGAGCACTGCGAGAACGCGGGCTTCGCGCTGGTCGAGGAGGCACACCGGTTCTTCGACCGGCACCTGAAGGGGATCGACACCGGCATCGACGCCGAGCCGCGCATCCACTACGCGACCCCCGACTCCGACCTGCCCGACGCGGCCGGGCTGCAGTGGCGCACCGCCGACACCTGGCCCCCGGCCGGCGTGACGAGCACCCCGGTGCCGCTCGGCGGCGACGGCGTCCTCGGCTCGGACGCGGCCGGGGCCCGTTCGTTCACCGTCGGGGCCGACGTGAGCTGCCCGGACTCGGGTTCCGGGCCGTTCGCCCAGCCGTGCCACGTGCCCGGCGCCGGGGTGAGCTGGACCGGGCCGGTGCTCGCCGCGGACACCGAGCTGACCGGCTCGCCGGTCGCCGACCTGCAGGTGCGGGTCGACCGGCCGGACGCGCACGTGTTCGCCTACCTCGAGGACGTCGCCCCCGACGGCACGGTCACGGTGATCACCGAGGGCAGGCTGAAGGCGTCGCTGCGCGCCGAGCACCCGCCCGCGTACGCGCTGCCCGAGGGCGTCCCGTGGCACCGGGCCTACGCCGAGGACGCGGCACCGCTCGCCCCCGGCGAGGTCGCGCGGCTGCGGTTCGGGCTGCTGCCCACCTCCTACGTCGTGCGCGCCGGGCACCGCATCCAGGTGACCGTCACCGGAGCCGACCACCGGGAGAGCGCGCCGCTGCCCGACGCGGCCGGCGCGCGGATCGAGGTGCTCACCGACCCGGCCCGGCCCTCGCTGGTGCACCTCCCGTACGCCTGACCCCACGGAGGAACGACGATGTCCCCCCGCTCCCTGGCCGCGCGGCTCGGCGTGCTCGCCACCGTGGCCGCGCTGGCCGCCCTCGCCGGGCCCGGCGCCGCCCACGCCGCGCCCGGCCGCCCCGTGCGCGACACCGTCCGGGAGGCCGCCGACGGCCTGCCCGGCCACACCGTCTACCGGCCCGCCGACCTGCGAGCGCTGCCGCGCGGCGGCGTGCCGGTGATCGCCTACGGCAACGGCGCCTGTGCCGCGAGCAACCTGCCCGCGGTCACGTTCCTCACCGGCCTCGCCTCGCAGGGCTACATCGTGATCGCCCACGGCGCCCCCGACTCCTTCCCCGTCCCGAGCAGCCCGGAGACGACCACCGCCCACCCGGAGGAGCTGCTCGCCGCGATCGACTGGGCGACCTCGTCGCCCGCGGCGCGCCGCCAGCTGGACGGGCGCGTGGACCCGGCGCGGATCGGGGTGCTCGGCCACTCCTGCGGCGGCATCGAGGCCCTCGCCGCGGGGACCGACCCGAGGATCGGCGCGGTGGCCGGGTTCAACACCGGCTACCTGCCCGAGCCCGCGTTCGGCGGCTACGGCCGCGACCGCCTCGCCGACCTGCACAGCCCCGTGCTGCTCGTCCACGGCGGGCCGGACGACGTCGCCTACCGGAACAGCATCGACAACCACCGGTTGCTCACCGTGCCCGCGGTCCTCGCCGGACACGAGAGCGTCGGGCACAGCGGGCTGGTCTCCGGCGAGGAGGCGACGACGGGCTGGCAGATCGCCGCGGACTGGTTCGACTTCGCGCTGCGCGGCGACCGGCGGGCGGGCGCGACGTTCCTCGGGGACGACTGCGGCCTGTGCGCCGAACCGGGCTGGACCGTCGAGTCGAAGGGGTTGTCGCTGTGATCCGCCGTCCCGCCGTCGTGGCCACCGTCGTCGCCGCCGTCGCGCTCACCTGCGCCGGGCCTGCGGCAGCCGCCCCGCCGCCGGGCGGCGAGCCCTGCCTGCCCGACTCCCCGGCCCGGCCCACCTGCATCTCCGGCACGCTCGCCGACGGCACGCCGTACGCCTTCGCGGTCCCGGCCGACTGGAACGGCACGGTCGTCGTCGCGCTCGACTACGCCGACGGCGGCGAGTCGGAGCCCCTCACCGAGCGCCTGCTCGCCGACGGGGTGGCCCGCGGCGGCACCACCCGCACGGTGACCGGCTGGAACATCCGCGCCGCCATCGACAACCAGGCCGAGGCGCTCGCCCGCTTCGAGCACGCCTACGGCCCCGCCCGGCACGCGATCGCCTCCGGCAGCTCGATGGGCGGCTTCGTCGCCGCCGGGGCGGCCCAGGTGCACCCGGACGCGTTCGACGCGGCCGTGCCGTTCTGCGGGGGCCTCGGCGGCTCGGTCGCGCAGTGGAACCAGAAGCTCGACACGGTGTTCGTCCTCGAGCGGCTCGTCGCGCCCGGGCTCCCGGTGATCGACATCCCCGAGGACGTGGAGGGCGCGCGGAAGGCGTGGATCGACGCGCTCGCCGCCGCCCAGGACACCCCGCAGGGCCGCGCCCGCATCGCGCTCGCCGCCGCGATCGGGCAGCTGCCGGGGTGGGGCGCGAACCCCGACGGGTCCGCCCCGCCGCGGCCGGACGACCGCGACCCGGCGGCGCTGGAGCGGGGCGCCTACCTCGCCCTCGCCGGCGGCCCGCTGCCCTACATCGGGCAGGCGATGAGCAGCAGGCGCCAGCTCACCGCGGTGTCGGGCGGCAACCCCTCCTGGAACACCGGGGTCGACTACGCCGCGCAGCTGCGCGCCGCCGAACCGGCGCTGCACCGCGCCGTCCGCGCGCTGTACGCGGAGGCGGGGCTCGACCTGCGCGCCGACCTCGACGCGCTCGCCGCCGCCCCGCGGATCGAGGCGGACCCCGCCGCCGTGGAGCGGTTCGCGCGGGGCATCGTCTTCGACGGCGACCTGCGCATCCCCGTGCTCACCGTCTCCAACATCGGCGACCAGATCTCGACGGTGGCCCAGCAGCAGTTCTACGGCGAGAAGGTGCGCCGCGCGGGGAAGAACGCGCTGCTGCGCCAGACCTACGTCGAGTCGGTCGGGCACTGCGCGTTCTCCCCCGCCGAGCAGCACGCGGCGCTGCGCGTGATGGTCGAGCGGCTCGACACCGGCCGCTGGCCCGCCACCGACGCGCGCTCGATGAACCGCCGCGCGAGCGAGCTCGGCGCCGAGCCCGCCCCGCGCTACCTCGAGTTCACGCCGCCGCGGTTCAACCGGCCCTACCCGGGCTGAGCCGCGCTCAGACCGGTACGGCCGCGCGCTCGAGCACCTGCATGAACGCGCGCGACCATTCGGGCAGGTCGGGCCAGCCGCGGCAGGACACCATGGCCCCGTCCACGACGTCGGGGCCGTCGACGAACGTGGCGCCGGCCTGCTCGATGTCGGCCTTCAGCGGTGGGAACGCGGCCGTGGTGCGCCCGCGCAGCAGGCCCAGCGCGGCGGGCACCTGCGGGCCGTGGCAGATCGTGCCGACCGGCAGGCCGCGCTCGAAGAAGTGGCTGACGATGCGCGCCACGTCCGGGTCGGTGCGGATGTACTCCGGCGCTCGCCCGCCCGGGATGACCAGCGCGTCGTAGTCGGCGGGGTTCACGTCGGCGAAGGTGACGTCCACCGGCACCTGGTGGCCGGGCTTCTCGGTGTAGGCGTCGCAGTCGTCCTCGAAGTCGTGCACCACGAGCTTGACCGGGCGCGCCGTGCGCGCGGCGACGACCGCCTCGTGGCCGGCCTCGCGCAGCCGGAACACCGGGTACATCGTGTCCAGCTCCTCGGCGGCGTCCCCGGTCAGGACCAGCACACGTGCCATTCCTCGATCCTTCCCCCTCGTTGTGACACACCCCACTCTAGGACCGATGTGGGCGTGCGGACCAGAGGTGATCAGCGGGGGCGGCGCGCGAGCACGTAGAGGCGTTCGGTCTGCACCTCCACATCGGGCAGCGGGGAGCGCAGGTACCACTCGACGTCCACCAGCCCGGCCGCGCGGACGGCGTCGAGCACCTCGGCGGGATCGTGCTGCACGAAGTCCATGTCGACGGCGGCGCCGAAGAACTCGGTCACGTGGCGCACCTCCGCCCCGGTGTGCAGGGCGAACGCCAGCCGGCCCCCGGGCACCAGCACCCGGGCGAGCGCACCCAACGCGGACGGCAGCTCGGAGGGCGCCATGTGCACGAACGCGTACCACGCGGTGATCGCCGACCACCCGGACGCGGTGCGCGGGCGCAGCAGCCGCGTCAGGTCGCCGACCTCGAATTCCAGATCCGGGAACAGCGCCCTGGCCTGCTCGACCATCCCGGGCGAGAGGTCGATGCCGACCACCGACGCCCCGGCCGCCGCGAGCCGGGCGGCCACCTGCCCCGGCCCGGTGCCGACGTCGGCGACCGGCCCGCCGGCGGCCTCGCGCGCGATGCGGTCGAGCAGCCAGCAGTCGAACGGCTTGTGCTCCAGCTCGCCCGCGAGCTCCCGCGCGTAGCCGGGCGCGGCGGCGTCGTAGCCGGCGACGACGCGGGCATCACGGGCCTCGGCCCCGGCGGCGAGGACGACGTCCCGGTCGACCGGCGGGGGCGGCGGGACCGACTCCGGCAGCGGGCCGAGCAGGTGCGCCCACCGCCGGTCCTGCTGGCCCGGCCTGCGTTCCAGCTCGACGACCAGCGGCTCGGGCAGCTCGGCGAGCCGCCGCAGCGTCGCCTCCACCTCGGCGCGGTCGGCGAACGCGTGCAGCCGCGCGGTGCGGCTGCGCAGCTCGCCGGGGGTCTGCGGCCCACGCAGCAGCAGCACGGTGATCAGCGCCAGCTCGGGCTCGCCGACCCCGAGGTGCTCCTCGAGTCGCTGGTGGTACTTCACGGCCCGCGACCCGCCGGTCCACACCGGGCGGACCAGCTCGCGGTCGCGCAGCTCCTTGAGCGTCGCCTGCAGGAGCGCGTCGTCGTAGTCGGTGACCGGGTCCCGGCTGCTCGACTGGTTGCACGCGGCGCGCAGGGCGTTGAGGGTGAGCGGGTAGCTCGCCGGGACCGTGCGCTGCTTCTCCAGCAGCGCTCCGAGCACCCGCTGTTCGACGGCGGACAGCTGCGGTCGCGCTTCGGCCACGGCGGCAGCGTAGTCGGTGCGGCGCCCGGTGATCAGCGGCCTCGACCGGGCAACCACCGGGTCGATCCGCGGACCAGGCCGTCACCTCCGCCGCCCAGGGGTCGAAAACACACCTCAGGAGTCGACTGGCCTAGACTCGCCTCGTTCGGGCTGGTGGCACCAGCCGCGTCGGCGAGGGGGAGCGACCACCGGTGGCGGAACGGGCGGCGACGGAGGCACCCCGGCCCGAGGTCTCGGCCCGGACGGCCGGCCGGGTCGCGCGCAGGCGGGACCGGCGCAAGGCCGAGATCGTCCGCACCGCGACGGCGCTCCTGGCCGAGCACGGCTACCAGGGGATGAACCTCGAGGACGTCGCCGAGCGCACCGACATCGCCAAGGCCACGCTCTACCACTACTTCTCCGGCAAGGACGAGCTCGTCACCGCGGTCATCGAGACGCTCACGGTCGAGGTGAACCGGCGGCTCGAGCAGGAGCTGGCCGCGGTCGCCGAGGGCAGCCACCTCGAGCAGCTGCGCACGCTCATCCGGGAGCAGCTGCGCGTCCTCACCGACACCGCGCCCGAGGTCGCCACGGTGTTCTCGTGGCCGGGGGCGTGGCCGGAGCCGTTCCAGGAGCTCATCAAGGACAGCAGGCGCCGCCACGATGCGATCTTCCGGCGGGTGGTCGAGGGCGGGCTCGCCGCGGGCGAGTTCGACTGCCCCGACCCCGACGTCGCGCTGCAGTGCCTGCACGGGGTGCTCAACCAGGCCTCGCTGTGGATCCGCCCGTCGCTCCCGGCGGAGAAGAAGGCGCAGCTGTGGGAGGCGGTCGTCGACACCGCCTCCCGGATGTTCCGGCCCTGACCATCCGATCGGAAAGTCGACCGACTGGTCGAAAATGCGGATCCGTGGTTGACTGTGCCCGCACGGCAGCCGGGACGATCGGAGGAGCCACGTGGGCCTCGACGACTACCAGCAGCTCGAGTTCTCCCGCCGTCCGAACGGCGTCCTGCTCATCACGCTGAACCGGCCGGAGAAGTACAACGCCGCCGACGAGGTCATGCACGCCGAGCTCGCCCGGGTCTGGAAGGACGTCGACGCCGACCCGCAGACCCGCGTCGCGGTCGTCACCGGCGCGGGCAAGGCGTTCTCCGCGGGCGGCGACCTGGGCATGGTCGAGCGGATGGCGGGCGACTACGACCGGGTCTCGCACATGCTCCGCGAGATGAGCGACCTGGTCTACAACATCATCGACTGCGAGAAGCCGATCGTGTCGGCGATCAACGGCGTGGCGGTCGGCGCGGGCACGGTCGCCGCGCTGCTGGCCGACGTCGCCATCGCCGCCGAGGACGCCCGCATCGGCGACGGGCACGTCAAGCTCGGCGTCGCCGCGGGCGACCACGCCGCGATCATCTGGCCGCTGCTGGCCGGCATGGCCAAGGCGCGCTACCACCTGCTCACCGGCGAGATGATCACCGGGGCCGAGGCGGAACGGATCGGCATGGTGGCCAAGGCGGTGCCCCGCGACCAGGTCCTCGACGAGGCGCTGCGGGTCGCCGACGTGCTCGCCACCGGCTCGCAGCCGGCGATCCGGCTCACCAAGAAGGCGCTCAACAACTGGCTGCGCGCGGCCGGGCCCACCTTCGACGCCTCCGCCGCCTACGAGATGCTGACCTTCCTCGGCCCCGACGTCGTCGAGGGCGCCGCCGCGCTGCGCGAGAAGCGCCCGCCCCGCTTCCCGTCCGCGAACGCCTGACCGGGTCAGGCCGCGAAGCCCGCGGCCACCTCGATCAGGGCGAGCTCGTTGGCGTGGATGCGCTCGGGTTCCACGCCGTAGTGCGGCGGGTAGAGCAGCGCCCAGTCGACGACGCCGGCGTAGCGGCGCAGCTGCTCGGCCACGTCCTCCGGCGTGCCGAACACGGCGCGCTCCTCGACCATCTCCTGGCCCGCCGCGACCACGCCGGCGACGTCGCCCGCGGCCACCGCGGCCCGCGCCGCGGCGCGTTCCTGCCCGAACCGGCCGCCCGGGAACAGCGCGTCGTAGCCCTTGGGGGTGGCGTAGAAGCCGACCTGCGCCGCGGCGTCCCGGCGGGCGGTGGCGGCGTCGGGCCCCGCCGACGCGACGACCTGCGTGGTCATCCGCAGCGCCGACGCGTCCCGGCCGGCCTTCGCCGCGCCCTCGGCGAGCAGCGGTCGGGCGAGGTCGCGCAGGTAGTCGACCGGGGCGATGGTGTGCCCGACGAACCCGTCGGCGCACGCGCCCACCGCCCGCACCATGTGCTCCCCCACGCCCGCGGCCATGATCGGCACGTGGTCGGGCAGCGCGGTGCGCTCGTAGTGGGCGAGCGCGATGCGGTCGAACGCGCCCTCGAACCGGAACGGGCCGCTGCGGTGCGCGATCAGCCGACGCAGCAGCTCGACGCGCTCGCGCACCTGCGGGGCCGGGCGCTGCAGCGGCGTGCCGTACCAGTCCTGGTTCATCCGCCGCGTGCTGCTGCCCACGCCGAGCACGAACCGCCCGCCCGCCACGCCCTGCACGTCCGCGGCGGCCGAGGCGAGCGCCAGCGCGGAGCGGGCGAAGAGCGGCGTGACGCTCGTGCCCACGAGCGCGGTCTGCGTCACCGCTGCGATCGCCGCGGCCCGGGTCAGGCTGCTGCGGTTGTAGTAGTCGATCGTCCACAGCGAGTGGACGCCCGCGCGGTCGGCGGCCCGGGCGATCCGCAGCGCGGCGGCCGGGTCCTCGTCCATGACCACGAGCCCGATCTGCATGCGTCGGATTCAACCACCTGGGCGGAAAATCGACCACGTGGTTGGGCGACCCCGCTCGACCCCGGCACCGACCCATGCCGCATGATCACGCCCCGAACGACGGCCGGGGCCGTTTTCGAGGAGGCGTGCAGGGCATGGACACGGCGGAGGACGCGGCGCGGTCGGCCGTGGGAGCCGAGAAGACCCGGGGCGCGAGGGACGGCGGGAACGGCGGTTCCACCGGGCGCGGTCGGTTCCGCCGCGACAACCCCGACAGCTGGCTCGCCCCGCAGCACCGCGACGGAATGGCGCTCGTGCTCAGCTCGGGCGTCTCGTCGGCGGTCGGGATGTTGTTCTGGGTGCTCGCCGCGCGGCTGTTCGAGCAGGACGTGGTCGGGGTGAACTCCGCCGCGCTGTCCGCGGTCACGTTGCTCGCGTCGGCGTCGCACCTCAACCTCGGCAACGCCATCCTGCGGTTCGTCCCCGTCTCCGAGCGGCGCCGGGCGCTCATCGCGGGCTGCTTCGCCGTCGGCCTCGGCGTGGGCGCGGTCGCGGGCCTCGGGTTCGGCCTCGGGGCGCCCATCTGGGCGCCGGACCTCGTCGCCGCGCTCGGACACCCGACCGTGATCGTCTTCTACCTGGTCGCCGTCCCGCTCTGGACGGTGTTCGTCATCCAGGACTCGGCCCTCACCGCGATCAAGCGCGCCCCGCTCGTCCTCGTGGAGAACGTCGCGTTCGCGGTGCTGAAGGTCGGGCTGCTCGTGGTGGCCGCGTGGATGGGCCTCACGTTCGGCATCGCGATCGGGACGCTCGCCGCCACGGCGCTGCTCGTCGTCGTGGTCGTCGCGTACCTGGCCCGGGTGGCCGACCGGCAGCCGCCGCCGGAGTCGCCCCGCCCGGCCTCCCCCCGCGACCTCGCCGGGTTCCTCGGCGCCGACTACGCGGGCAACGTGGCCTGGCAGTCGGCCACCTTCGGCATCCCGCTCATCGTCATCGCCCTCACCGACCCCGCGGGCGCCGCGGTGTACGGGATGGCCTGGCAGATCACGTACTCGCTGTACCTGGTCGCCTCCGGCATGGGCAAGTCGATGGTCGCGCACTCCGCCGGCGGGGACTCCGAGGCGATCGTCCGCGCCCGCCGCGGGATGGACCGCAAGGCGGCCACGCTCATCCTCCCGGGCGCCGCCGTCGCCGCCATCGGCTCCTACCCGATCCTGTCGATCTTCGGCAACTCCTACGCCGAGACGGGGGCGTTCCTGCTGGCACTGCTCGCGCTGTCGGCCGTCCCGAACATCGTCACCAACTCCGCGCTGTGGGAGGCCCGCGTGCGCCGCCACCGGGCGGTGCAGTTCGGGCTGCCCGCGGCGACCGCCGCCGCGGTGATCGGCTCCACCGTCGTGCTCGTGCCCGCGCTCGGCATCACGGGCGTGGGGTGGGCATGGCTGGGCGCCCAGAGCGTGGCCGCGGCCGTGATCCTCGTGCTGCGCCGCCGGGCGGCCACGTCCGCCGCCTGATCACCGGTAGAGCGCGTCGATCGCGTCGACGACCTGCGCGCGGGCCACGTCGGCGGGGTGCGTCCCGATCAGGACGTGGTAGGCGAGCCCCTCGGCGAACGCGACGAGCCGGGCCGCGACGTGCTCGGGGCGCTCGGCGGTGCCGATCGCGCCGGACGCGACGTCGCGCGCGACGAGCTCGGCGAGCCGGGCGTGCAGCTCGGCGTAGGCCTGCCGCAGCCGGGTCGCCACCCGCTCGTCGGTGAGCGCCTGCGCGGTGAACGTCTGGCGGATGCGCATGTGCGTCGTGGTGGCCCGGTCGTGCGGCACCAGCTCGGTCAGGACCGCGGTGAGCACCGCGCGCGGCCCGTCGTCGGTGGCGGTCAGCGCGGTGATCCGCTCGGTGGCGAGCTCGTTCGCCCGGTCGAACGCCGCCTCGAGCAGCTGGGCCTTGGTCGGGAAGTAGTGCTGCACGCGGCCCGCCGACACACCGGCCTTGGCCGCCACCGACATCTGCGACACCGCGGCGAGCCCGGCCTCGTCGACGACGGCCAGGACCGCGTCGCAGATCTCCCGGCGGCGCGCGTCGTGGTGCGCCCCGGGGCCACGGGTACGCGGCATCCGACCTCCTCGAACAAACCGATGTGCTCACATCGTATTGCTGATCCGGGCTGCGCGCCCGTACCCTGCGATCAAATCGATGTGATCACATCGGAAAACGGGAGGAGCGACGGTGACGCGCAGCGCGACGAGCACCCCTCCCCTGCTGGTGGCCCTGGCCTGCGCCGGGCAGTTCCTGGTGGTGCTCGACGCGTCGGTGCTGAACGTCGCGCTCCCCACGATCGAGCGCGCGCTCGGCTTCGCCCCGACGGGCGTGCAGTGGGTGGTCAACGCCTACGGCCTCGCGTTCGCCGGGTTCCTCTTGCTCGGCGGCCGCCTCGCCGACACCCGCGGCCTGCGCCTCGCCCTCGCCGGCGGGCTGGCGGTGTTCGCGGGCGCGAGCCTCGTCGGCGCGCTCGCCCCCACCCCGGCCGTGCTCGTCGCCGCCCGCGCGCTCCAGGGGATCGGCGCGGCCGCGCTCGCCCCGGCGACCCTCGCGCTGCTCACCACCGCCGTCCCTGAGGGTCCGGCCCGCCTGCGGGCCATCGCCGCCTGGACCGCCACCGGCATGTCCGGCGGCACCGCCGGGAACCTCGTCGGGGGCGCGCTCGCCGAGCTCGCGTCGTGGCGGTGGATCCTGCTGGTCAACGTGCCGCCCGCCGCCGCGGCGATCGCCCTCGCGCTGCGCCTGCTGCCCCGCCCGCCCGCTCGACCCGCGACCCGGCTCGACCTGCCCGGGGCGGCCACCGCGGTGCTCGGGCCGGCCGCGCTCACCTACGCCGTCGTCGAGTCCGGCCGGTCCGGCTGGGCCGCCCCCGCGACCCTCGCTCCGCTCGGCGTCGGCCTGCTCGCGCTCGCGGCGTTCGCGATCGTGGAGACCCGCGCCCGCGACCCGCTGTTCCCGCCGCGGGTGCTGCGCTCACGGGCGCTCGTGGCCGGCAACGCGCTCGTCGCGCTGGCCGCGGTGTGCCTCATGCCGATGTGGTTCTTCCTGGCCTTCCTGATGCGCGACGGGCTCGGCTACACGCCCCTGCAGACCGGGCTGGGGTTCCTCCCGCACACCGTGCTCGGCATGGCCGTCGGCGTCGCGGTCGCGCCGCGCCTGGTGCGCCGGTTCGACCCGCGCGCCGTCGTCGCCGCGGGCGCCGCGGTCACCGCGCTCGGGTTCGCCTGGCAGGGCCTCGCCGCGACCGCGCTCGACGGCGGGTACCTCGACGAGCTGCTCGGGCCCGCGGTGCTGGTCTCCGTCGGCGGCGGGCTGCTCACCACGCCGCTCACCGCCGCGGTGACCTCGGGCGTCGCCCCCGATGCCGCGGGCCTGGCGTCCGGGTTGCTCAACACCGCCAAGCAGGTCGGCGGGGCGCTCGGGCTCGCCGCCCTCGTCGTCGTGGCCGCCGGCCCGGCCGGCGGCCTCGCCTTCGACGTGGTGTTCGCGGCGATGGCGGTGGTCGCCGCTGCCGTGGGCGCCGGGGCCGCGCTGCTCCCGTCACCCGGGCGGGCAATCCGCTCTCAGTAGATCCACAGACATCTCAGCCACGCCACAGGGAGGGCCTGTCAAGGTCATCGGGTTCGTTCCCGAACCCGAAACCCGAGGTACCCGTGCCCGCTCCCCGTCCGTTGCTCGCCGCGCTGGCCGCGCTCACCACGGCGCTGGTCGCCTGCTCCACCGGTTCGACCGGCACCCCGTCCGCCGCCCCTGAGGAGGCGCCACCACCGCCGATCGAGCTCGAGGGTGACTGGACGTGGACCCCGCAGCCGGGGCCGCTGGAGCTGGGGGTGACCCACACCCAGAAGAGCCTGGACGAAAGCGGCAGCGACCCCGAGGCCCGCCGGCGCGGGATCGAGATCCTGTCG
>NZ_DATGOP010000063.1:0-53511 GCF_035305885.1 Pseudonocardia sp. | reverse complement strand
GCCGCCGTCGCCAACGAGTACTTCATCGCGGCGATCAACCGGGTCGGCGTCGAGGAGTACGGCGACAACGACTTCTACGGCACCAGCTACTTCGTCGACCCGCGCGGCCAGTTCGTCGGCGAGGTCGCCTCCGACCGCGACGAGGAACTCCTCGTGCGCGACCTGGACCTCGGGCTGATCGACGAGGTGCGCCAGAACTGGGCGTTCTACCGCGACCGCCGCCCCGACGCCTACGGCCCGCTGGTGCAGGCATGAGCGACGACCTCCTGGCGCGCACCCGCGCCGTCCTCCCGTCCTGGCTCGCGCTGTACTACGAGGAGCCGATCGAGATCGAACGGGGCGAGGGCCGCTACGTCTGGGACGCCCGCGGCAACCGCTACCTGGACTTCTTCGGCGGCATCCTCACCACGATGACGGCGCACGCGCTGCCCGAGGTGACCAAGGCCGTCGCCGACCAGGCCGGCCGGATCATCCACAGCTCCACGCTGTACCTCAACCGCCCGATGGTGGAGCTGGCCGAGCAGATCGCCGCGGTCTCCGGCATCCCGGACGCCAAGGTCTTCCTCACCACGTCCGGCACCGAGGCCAACGACACCGCGCTGCTGCTCGCCAGCACGCTGCGCCGCTCGAACCAGATCCTGGCGATGCGCAACAGCTACCACGGGCGGTCCTTCTCCACGGTGGCGGTCACCGGGAACCGGTCGTGGTCGCCCACGTCGCTCTCGCCGTTCCAGGTCTACTACGTGCACGGCGGCCAGCGGTACCGCTCGCCGTTCGCGCACCTGTCCGACGAGGAGTTCATCGCCGCGTGCGTCGCGGACCTCGAGGACGTGCTCGACCAGGCGGGCGGCGACGTCGCCGCGCTGATCGCCGAGCCGATCCAGGGCGTCGGCGGGTTCACCCACGGCCCGGACGGGCTGTTCGGCGCGTTCGCCCGCGTGCTGCGCGAGCGCGGGATCCTGTGGATCTCCGACGAGGTGCAGACCGGGTGGGGCCGCACCGGCGAGCACTTCTGGGGCTGGCAGGCCCACTGCAATGATCGATACAGCGAGACCCCCGACATCGTCACGTTCGCCAAGGGCATCGGCAACGGGCTGTCCATGGGCGGGGTGATCGCCCGCGCCGAGATCATGGACTGCCTGTCGGCGAACTCCATCTCGACGTTCGGCGGATCGCCGCTCACCGCGGCCGGGGCGCTGGCCAACCTGCGCTACGTGCTCGAGCACGACCTGCAGGCCAACGCCGCCCGGCACGGCCCGACCCTGCTCGACGGCCTGCGCGCGCTCGACTCGCCGATCGTCGGCGACGTGCGCGGCAAGGGCCTGATGATCGGCGTCGAGCTGGTCCGCCCCGGGACCGGCACCCCCGGCGAGCCCGCGCCCGAGCTCGCCACCGCCGTCCTGGAGGGCTGCAAGCGTCGCGGGCTGCTCATCGGCAAGGGCGGCCTGCACGGCAACGCGCTGCGCATCGCCCCGCTGCTCACCCTCACCGCGGAGGAGGCGGCGGAAGGACTCGCCATCCTGACGGCCGCGATCGAGGAGGCCACACCATGACCCGCACGCTGATCCGGGGCGGACTCGTGATCACCGCATCGGACGAGACCACGGCCGACGTCCTGATCGAGGACGAGAAGGTCGTCGCGCTGGCCGACCCGGCGTTCGCGCAAGGCTGGACGGCCGACACGATCATCGACGCCACCGGCAAGTACGTCATCCCGGGCGGGGTCGACGCGCACACGCACATGGAGATGCCGTTCGGCGGCACCTTCGCCTCCGACACGTTCGAGACCGGCACGCGCGCCGCGGCGTGGGGCGGCACCACCACGATCGTCGACTTCGCCGTGCAGTCGATGGGCGGGTCGCTGCGCGAGGGCCTGGACGCCTGGCACGCCAAGGCCGACGGCAACTGCGCGATCGACTACTCGTTCCACATGATCCTCGCCGACGTGAACGACGGCACCCTCAAGGAGATGGAAGCGCTCGTCGGCGAGGGGATCAGCAGCTTCAAGCTGTTCATGGCCTACCCCGGCGTCTTCTACTCCGACGACGGCAAGATCCTGCGCGCGCTGCAGAAGGGCGCCGAGACCGGCGGCCTGATCATGATGCACGCCGAGAACGGGATCGCGATCGACGTGCTCGTGGCGCAGGCCCTCGAACGCGGCAACACCGACCCGAAGTACCACGGGGTGGTCCGCCACGCGCTGCTGGAGGCCGAGGCCACGCACCGGGCGATCCGGCTCGCGCAGGTGGCGGGCGCGCCGATCTACATCGTCCACCTCTCCGCCGCCGAGGCGCTCGCGGAGGTGAGCCGGGCGCGCGACGAGGGCTACAACGCCTTCGCCGAGACCTGCCCGCAGTACCTGTTCCTCACCGTGGACGAGCTGGCGCGGCCCGGCTTCGAGGGCGCGAAGTACGTCTGCTCCACCCCGCTGCGCCCGGCCGAGCACCAGGCGGCGCTGTGGCGCGGGCTGCGCACCGACGACCTGTCGGTGGTCTCCACCGACCACTGCCCGTTCTGCTTCAAGGGCCAGAAGGAGCTGGGGATCGGCGACTTCTCGAAGATCCCGAACGGGCTGCCGGGCGTGGAGACCCGGATGGACCTGCTGCACCAGGCCGTGCTGGACGGCCACATCGGGCGGCGGCGCTGGATCGAGATCGCCAGCGCCACGCCGGCCAAGATGTTCGGGCTGTACCCGCGCAAGGGCACGATCGCGCCCGGCGCGGACGCCGACATCGTCGTTTACGACCCGAACGCCCAACAGGTGCTGTCGGCGCAGACGCACCACATGAACGTCGACTACTCCTGCTACGAGGGCCGCACGGTCACCGGCAAGGCCGAGACGGTGCTCTCCCGCGGTCGGGTGATCGTCGACAAGGGCGAGTACCTCGGCAGCCCCGGTCACGGCCGGTTCGTGCGCCGCGACACCTGCGGATACCTCCGATGAGCATCGACGTCGGGTTGGTCCTGCAGACGGACCCGCCCGCGCAGACCGTCGTCGAGCTCATGGTGCGGGCCGAGGAGCTGGGCTTCAGCCACGGCTGGACGTTCGACTCGCACGTGCTGTGGCAGGAGCCCTACGTCATCTACCCGCGGATCCTCGAACGGACGCAGCGGCTGGTGGTCGGGCCGATGGTGACCAACCCGGCCACCCGGGACTGGACGGTCATCGCGTCGATGCACGCCGCGCTGAACGAGCAGTTCGGCAACCGCACGATCTGCGGCATCGGCCGCGGCGACTCGGCGGTGCGCGTGCAGGGCCGCCCGCCCACCACGCTCGCCCGGCTCGAGCAGTCGATCCACGCGATCCGCGAGCTCGCCGAGGGCCGCTCGGTCGAGCTGCACGGCGCGACGGTGCAGATCCCGTGGGTCACCGAGGGCACGAAGCTCCCGGTGTGGATGGCCGGCTACGGGCCGAAGGCGCTCGACCTGGTCGGCCGGGCCGCCGACGGTTTCATCCTCCAGCTCGCCGACCCGTACCTCGTGGAGTGGACGGTCAAGACGGTCCGCTCCTCCGCGGAGGCGGCGGGCCGCGACCCGGCGGCGATCACGATCTGCGTGGCGGCCCCCGCGTACGTCGGCGACGACCTGGGGCACGCCCGCGACCAGTGCCGCTGGTTCGGCGGGATGGTCGGCAACCACGTCGCCGACCTCGTCACCCGCTACGGCGAGACCTCCGCGGCCGTCCCCGCGGCGCTCACCGGCTACATCAAGGGCAGGGAGGGCTACGACTACCGCCACCACGGCCGCGCCGACAACCGATCCACCGACTTCGTGCTCGACGAGGTCGTGGAGCGGTTCTGCCTGCTCGGTCCGCCGTCGGCGCAGCTGGAGCGGCTCGCCGAGCTCACGGAGCTGGGCGTGGACCAGTTCGCCATCTACGCCATGCACGACGCCCGCGAGGCGACGATCGAAGCCTACGGCGCGTCGGTCATCCCTGCCCTGTCCTGAGACGAGTCGAAAGGTCCGTCCGGTGCCCGGCTACCTGATCCTGCACGGCGAGGTGACCGACCCCGAGGGGTACGAGGAGTACAAGGCGAAGGCCCAGGTGCTGCTCGCCGAGCACGGCGCGCGCTACCTCTCCCGCGGTGGTGCGGCCACCCCGCTCGAGGGCGAGTGGCTGCCGCGGTTCGTGATCGTGGAGTTCCCGAGCTACGAGGCGGCCCTCGCCTTCTACCACTCGCCCGAATACCAGGAGATCGCCGAGATCCGCAAGCGCTGCAGCACGTCCGCGGTGGCCATCGTGGAAGGGCTCCCGGCGCCCGGCCCGTGACCGTGCGGGCTCAGCGCACCCGCAGCAGCTCGCCGAGCGCGTCGAGCGCCCGGCGCCACCCGTGCGCGGGCGGGGTGGCGTAGCCGATCACGAGCGCGCCGGGCCGGTCCGGGGTCGCCTCGTGCCAGAAGCCGCTCGCGTGCAGCCCGTACAGCAGCACGCCCGCGCGCTCGGCGGCGGCCACGGTCCGGCGCTCGTGCTCGGCGGAACCCATCGGGACCAGCGTGTGCAACCCCGCCGCCACCCCGGCGGGTGCCGGTGCGCCGACCGCGGCGAGCCGGGCGACCAGCTCCTGCCTGCGGGCCCGGTAGGCCAGCCGCATCCGCCGCACGTGCCGGTCGTAGTCGCCGCGGGCGATGAGGTCGGCGAGCGCGAGCTGGTCGACGGCGGGGACCCAGGCGCCGAACGCCTCCATCTCGGCCGCCAGTTCCGCGCGCAGCGCCCGCGGGACCACCAGCCACCCCACGCGCACCCCCGGCGCGAGCGTCTTGCTCGCGCTCCCCGCGAACACGACGCGGTCGGGGTCGAGCGGCTGCAGCGCCCCGACCGGCTGGCGGTCGTAGCGGAACTCGCCGTCGTAGTCGTCCTCGACGACGATGCCGTCGCAGCGGCGGGCCCACTCGACCACCGCCGCCCGACGGGCGGGCGCGAGCACCACGCCACAGGGGTGCTGGTGGGCCGGGGTGAGGAGCGCGAGCGCCTGCCCGTCGGGCAGCGCCGCCGGGTCGGCGCCCCCGTCGTCGACCGGCAGCGGCACCGCCGGCAGCCCGCCTGCGGCGAGGACAGCCCGGTGCTCGGGGAAGCTCGGGTCCTCCACCGCGGAACGCCGCATCCCCAGCCGGTGCGCCACCCGGGCGAGCAGCGCGAGCCCTTGCGTGAAGCCCGCCGTCACGACCACGGCGTCCGGGTCGGCCCTGACCCCGCGGGTGCGGGCGACGTGCGCGGCGAGGGCGGCGCGGAGCGCGGGCAGGCCGGCCGGGTCGGTGTAGTCCAGCGGCGCCACGCTGCCCGCGAGCGCCCGGCGCACCGCGCTCGCCCACGGCGTGCGGGGGAACGCGGCGATGTCGGGCCGGCCGGGGCGCAGGTCGATCCCCGCCGCCGGCCCGGCCGGGGCGGGCCGGCGGGCCGGCTCGGCCGGGGCGGCCACGGCGGGGACGTCGGCGACCACCGTCCCCGAGCCCGCGACGCCGACGAGCCAACCCTCGGCCACGAGCTGGCTGAACGCCTGCACGACCGTGCCGCGGGACAGCCCGAGGTCGGCCGCGAGGCTGCGCGTGCCCGGGAGCCGGGTGCCGGGGGCGAGCCGGCCCGACCGCACCGCCTCCCGCAGCGCCGCCTCCAACGCACGCCCGCGCCCCCTGCCCTCCCCGAGCTCGAGGTGCAGGTCGAGCCCGCGGACGTGGCTCACCGGGCGCGGGCCGGCGGGATCCGCGCCTCGATCCCGGCCAGGAAGTTGGGGCACTCCAGGAGATCGGGCGCCGGGCAGTTCAGGCCGTGGGCGATCATCTCCCGCGCGGCGGTCGCGATGGCGATGCGGCGCTCCAGGTCGGCGTCGTGGCGGGCGAGCACCTCCTTGCGGGTGGCGGGGTCGCCGGCGTGCAGCAACTCGCGCACCTGCTCCAGCCCGAAGCCGAGCTCCTTGCACTGCAGGATGATCGCCACCCGTGCGAGCGCCTCCGGCCCGTACCGGCGCCTGCCGTTGACCCGGCGGGCCGGGGCGAGCAGGCCGACGGCCTCCCAGTGCCGCAGGACGTGCGTGGCGAGCCCGAACCGGTCGGCCAGCTCCCCGATCGTCATCTCGCCCCTTGACTTCACGTCAACATGAAAAGGCAGGCTCGAGCCGTGGACAAGGCCTTTCTCGAGAACCTGCTCGCCTTCGACGCCCGCCCGGACTCGGTGCAGCTGCGCAAGCGGTCCTTCGAGCTGCTCGAGGCCGGGCCGGGCCGCCGCGTGGCCGACGTCGGGTGCGGTGCGGGCACCGCCGTCGCCGAGCTCGCCGCCGCCGGTGCCGACGCCGTCGGCGTCGACGCCGCGGAGGAGGCGGTCGCTTTCGCCCGCGAACGCCACCCGGGCCTGCGGTTCGAGCTGGGCGACGCGGCGAAGCTGCCGTTCCCCGACGAGAGCCTCGACGGCTACCGGGCGGAGAAGCTCTACCACGCGCTCGACGACCCCGGCGGGGCCTGCGCCGAGGCGCACCGGGTGCTCGCCCCGGGCGGGCGGATCGTGCTCCTCGGCCAGGACTGGGACCTGTTCGTCATCGACTCCGACGACCCCGCCCTGACCCGGACGATCATGACCGCGGCCGCCGACGAGCTGCCGCACGGGCGGGTCGCCCGCCACTACCGGGCCCTGCTGCTCGACACCGGCTTCACCGACGTCTCCTGCGAGGTGCACACGCCCGTGCTCGACCCGGCGCTGGCGATGTTCGTCGTCAACCGCCTGGCCACCGGCGCGGTGCGCACGGGAGCGGTGAGCCAGGCGGAGGCCGACGGGTGGCTCGCCGAGCAACGCGGGCGGGCCGAGCGCGACCGGCTGTTCGTCGCGCTGCCGCTGTTCCTGGCCGCCGGCCGGCGACCGGTCACACCGTCCTGATCGTGGCCATCATCGCCATGTCCTCGTGTTCGAGGTTGTGGCAGTGGAACACGAACTTGCCCCGGTGGTCGGTGAAGCGGACGGCGACGTCGACCACCTCGGCGGGGCGCACGTCGACGGTGTCCTTCCAGCCCGCGTCGTACGGCGACGGCCCGGAGGCGCCGCGGCGCAGCACCTGGAACGCGTCGAGGTGGACGTGGACGGGGTGGTGGACGTCGGTGACGAACCGCCACACCTCGGTCTCGCCGAGCGGGATGTCGGCGAGCGAGGTGTCCGGGTCGAACGTCGTGCCGTTGATCGTCCAGCCGGTGTGGTCGCGGGCGATGCCGCGGTTGAACCGGAACGTGCGCGTCGGGGCGTCCGACGCCGGCACGAGCGGCTCGACCTCGGCCAGCCTGGCCGGCACCCGGCTGTCGTCGGCCGCGGCGCGCACCACGCGGAAGCGCATCACGCGACCCGCCGTGCCGCCGTCGAGGGCGTTGACCATGGTGACCTCGGTGCCGACCGGCACCGCGGAGAAGTCGACGACCACGTCGAACCGCTCGCCGGGCGCCATCTCGATGGCGGTGTGCTCGATCGGGGCCGGCAGCAGCCCGCCGTCGGAGCCGATCTGCACGAACGGCAGGTCGGGGCCGTCGGGCACGGTGAGCACGAGGCGGTAGCGGCGGGCGTTGGAGGCGTTGAGCAGCCGCAGCCGGTAGCGGGCGGCGTCGACCTCGTGCACCGGCCACGGCGCCCCGTTGACCAGCACGACGTCGCCGAGCACCCCCTCCATCCAGTCGTCCTCCACCCCGGGCAGCGACCGCATGCTCTGGTCGAGCGCCGGGTAGGCGAACGAGCCGTCCTCGGCGAACGCGCGGTCGCAGATCATCAGCGGCAGCTCGCGGTCGCCGCGGGGCAGCGGGAGGGCGTCCTCGACCTCGTCGCGCACGATGTGGAACCCGGCCAGCCCGCGGTAGACGGCCGGGCCGGTGAAGTCCATCCGGTGGTCGTGGTACCAGAGCGTGGCGGCGCGCTGGTCGTTCGGGTACCGGTGCTCGCGGGTCCCCGCGGCGTAGTCGCCCACCATGCCGGCGTGGATGCCGTGGATGCCGGTCCGGTCGCCGGCCTCGCCCACCGGCAGCACCAGGTCCAGCGGCCAGCCGTCGTGCTCGGCGGGGGTGTGCCCGCCGTGCAGGTGCACCACCGTCGGCACCGGCAGCTCGTTGCGGTGGCGCACCACCACCGGCCGGCCGCGGCGGGTCTCGAACGTCGGCCCGGGGAAGATCCCGTCGTAGCCGAGGATCGGGGTGCGCACCCCGGGCAGGATCTCGGCCTCGGCCACGCGCTGGGTCACCTCGTAGACCTCGGCCCCGTCCGGGGCGAGGTCGACCGGCCGGGCCACCGGCGGCACCGGCAGCGGCACCCGGAACGGCTCCGGCAACGGCAGCCTGCTCGCCAACACCTCCCCCGTGGAGCCAGCCGTCGCGCCCGGGCCGCACCCGGGCAGCGCGGCGAGCGCGGCGGCCCCGCCGAGCAGCCCGAGGAACGTCCGCCGGGACATCCTCACGCTCATCGCCTCCCCCTCGGGCGACGGGCCGCCGGGCTCCAGGCCCACGCGGCGAGCAGGACGGCGGTGACGACGATGGCGACGCCGAGCGGGACGTGCAGCTCCAGCTGCCCGGCGTGGCCCATCCCGATCTGGATGCCTTCGGCGAAGAACAGCGCCACGGCGACCGGGAGGATCCACAGCCGGCCGCGGCCGGCGACGACGTACAGCAGCGCGCCCGCGATGAGGGCCATCGCCACGAGCGCGAGCAGCGACCCGATCAGGCCGTGCACCTCGATCGCGTCGACGTCGCCGGTGAGGTAGCGACCGGCGAGCACCGGCTGGGCGAGCACGGCCGCGAGGTGCCCGGTGAGCAGCACCCGCATCGTCCACAGCGACGCCCGTGGCGCCCTGCGCGGGGCGACCTTCTGGGGCACGAGGGTTTCCACGCCACCGAAGCTATATGTAGGCGGCCTACCTATGAATCAGGGACATCCCTGATGGAATACCGGATTCGCCGGCGCCGTGGATACGTAGCATCCCTGTACATGAAGCCCGACGCCGTCCGCGGCCACCTCGACGGGCTGATCCTCGCGGTCCTCGAGGACGGCCCCCGCCACGGGTACGCGATCATCGAGGCGCTCGCGGCCCGCAGCGGTGGCCGGCTCGACCTGCCCACCGGCACCGTCTACCCGGCGCTGCGCCGCCTGGAGCGGGCGGGGTTGCTGTCGGGCACCTGGACCACGGTGGGCGGGCGCGAACGGCGCACCTACACGCTCACGAGGGCGGGCAAGCACGCCCTGGCCGGCCAGCGCGCGGACTGGAACGAGTTCAGCGCGGTGGTCGACGCCTTCCTGCGGCCCGCGGAGGGGACGCCATGACCGTCACGACCGACCCCGTCGACGCGCACGTCGCCGCGCTCGAACGCGCGCTGCACGGGCTGGACACCGTCAAGCGGAGCATGATCGCCGAGGTGCGGGACGGCCTGGCCGATGCGATCGCCGACCACCGGCGGCGCGGGCTCGACCCGCAGCGCGCGGCCGCGGCGGCCGTCCGCGACTTCGGCCCCGTGCGCGAGGTCGCCCCGCTGATGCAGGAGGAGCTCACCGCCCGGCAGGGGCGGCGCACGGCAGCGCTGGTGGTCGTCGCGTTCCCCACGCTGCTGTTCGTCTGGGACGCGCTGTGGATGAGCGGACTCGGCTGGACGGCGCCCCCGTCGCCCGAGGCGCCCGTGCTGGCCCGCGCGGTCGACGTGCTCACGGTGGTGGTCACCGCGGCCGCGTTCGTGCTGCTCGTGGCCACGTTCCGGCAACGCCCGCTGCCCCGCTGGGTCACCGGGCTGGCCGGGCTCGTCGCCGCCGCGGGCGTGGCGGGCTGCGGCGGCATGTCGCTGATCATGAACCTCAAGGGCCCGGCCCCGGAGCCGGCCACCGCCGTCGTCCTCGGCATCACGGCCATCGTGGCCGGGCTGATCACCCGGTCGGCGATCCGGTCGCTGCGCATCGCGCGCGAGGTATGCCCGCCGGACGAGCTCGCGATCGGGTAGCGGCTACACCGACAACACCTGTCAGGGTTGGGGTCGACCATCGGTCGCATGACTCAGACCGATCGACCCCTCACCGGCAAGGTGGCGCTGGTCGCAGGTGCGACGCGCGGGGCGGGCCGGGGCATCGCGGTGGAGCTCGGCGCGGCCGGCGCCACCGTGTACGTCACCGGGCGCACCACGCGCACGCGGCAGAGCGAGTACGGCAGGCCGGAGACCATCGAGGACACCGCCGACCTCGTGACGGCCGCGGGCGGCACCGGCATCGCGGTCCCCACCGACCACCTCGTGCCCGAGCAGGTCGAGCGGCTGGTGGACCGCATCCGCGCCGAGCACGGCCGGCTGGACGTCCTGGTCAACGACATCTGGGGCGGCGAGTACCTCACGGGGTGGGACAAGCCGGTGTGGGAGCACTCGCTCACCGACGGCCTGCGGATCCTGCGCCTGGCGATCGACACCCACCTCGTCACCGCGCATCACGCGTTCCCGCTGCTCATCGAGCGGCCGGGCGGGCTGGTCGTCGAGGTCACCGACGGCACGGCCGACTACAACGCCGAGAACTACCGGCTCAACGCCTTCTACGACCTCGCGAAGGTCGCGCCGATCCGGCTCGCGCGCAGCTGGGCGCACGAGCTCGGGCCGCGCGGCGCCACCGCCGTCGTGATCACGCCCGGCTGGCTGCGCTCGGAGATCATGCTGCACGAGTTCGGCGTCACCGAGGAGAACTGGCGCGACGCCTGCGCGAAACAGCCCCACTTCGCGATCTCCGAGACCCCGCGCTTCGTCGGCCGCGCCGTGGCCGCGCTGGCCGCCGACCCCGACCGGAACCGCTGGCAGGGCCAGAGCCTCTCCAGCGGCGGGCTGGCGAAGGAGTACGGCTTCACCGACCTCGACGGCTCGCAGCCGGACGCGTGGCGCTACCTGGTGGAGTTGCAGGACGCGGGCAAGCCGGCGGATGTGACCGGTTACCGCTGAGTGTCTGGAGGCGGTTCCGTCTCGACGAAGAACTCGACCCTCCCGCGCCGGCGCCGGTACCCGAGGGCGCTCACGTGGTTGAGCCCGTCGCCGTGATCGGTGTCGAGCGCCTCGACGAGGTGGATGCGGGTGAGCGAGAGCGCCTCGGTGAACGGGTCCGGGTGGTCGTCCATCCCCCTGGCCATGCCGTGCAGGTACTCCGCGAACAGGGCGGGCGGGATCGTGAGCTCGGGGGCGTGCGGCATCGGCGTGCCCCGGTGGGACGCCACGACGAACGCGTCGCGCGCGAGCCCGGGCTCCAGGACGAACCCGTCCCGGCGCAGGTGCTCGACGACGGCGTCGACCAGGTCTCCCTCGGAACCGCTCGCCACGGGTGCTCCTCCCAGCGCTGCGCCCGCCACCGTGGCAGTCCACCACGGGTCCGCGCCACGGAATTCGGCGCGCCGGCGCCGATCCGTGGCGGCGGGGTGGGAGAACTCCTCCTCCCCCCGACGTGGCGATCGCGGCGACCGTCGTCCCCGATCGCCGCGTCGACCAGGGGGACGAGACGTTCAGAAGGCGTTCGGTGCGCGGCGGCGTCGGGTTCGTCGGCGCCGTCCGCACGCTCCGCACCACCGCGGGGGTCGCGGCGCGCAGGTGGTACCCGACCCGGCGCGCCGCTGAACGAAGCGGTGCCCACCGACGAGGTGACGAACGTGAGGTGTCGGTGCAGGTGCCGCCGTCGGTGTTGTCGGCCGCGCCGGGGTTCGACGTGACCGAGGGAGGTGTCGTACGCCGCCGGTCACGAGTTCGACATACCGGCGGAGCCGAAGGGCCACAGCTGGTTCGTCGAGGCCGGCACACGCGACGACACCTACGTATTCGGGATGAACCCCCGGGCGATCCCCGCGGGTGACGGCCTGCCGCCGTTACAGCCCGTTCTCGGCGAGCCAGGCCTCCGCGACCGTGTTCACCTCCGGCTTCTCCGGCGCGTTGAGCTGCCGGTTCAGCTCGACGAGACCCTCGGTGGTGAGCTTCGCCGACACCGCGTTGAGGGCCTCGGTGACCTGCGGGGTCGCCTTGGCCGAGTTGATCAGCGGGACGACGTTCTGGGCGGCGAAGTTGTTGAGCGGGTCCTCGAGCACCACGAACCCGCGCTCCTCGATGGTGGGGTCGGTCGTGAACAGGTTCGCGGCCTGGACCGTGCCGTCGGCGAGGGCGGCGACGGTGATCGGCCCACCCGTGTCGAGGGCGCGGAACTCCTTGAACGTGCAGCCGTAGGTCTGCTCGATGCCGGGCAGTCCGTCGGGCCGGGTCTGGAACTCCGGAGGCCCGCCGAACACCAGCTCCGAGCAGGCCGGGCCGTAGTCGGCGAGCGAGCGCCCGTACCGCTGGGCGGTCTCGGCCGTGACGACGACCGCGTCCTTGTTCTCGGCGGTCGAACGCTCGAGCACGGTCAGCGGGGCGGGCACCTGCTCCTTCAGCGCCGCGTAGACCTCGTCCGGCGCCGTCTCGCTGGCGTCGGGGTTGATGTGCTGCAAGAGGACCCCGGTGTAGTCCGGGACGAGGTCCCACGAGCCGTCGCGCAGGCCGGGGAAGTAGACCTCGCGGGCCCCGATCCCGAAGTCCCGTTCGACGCTGACGCCCGCCTTCTCCAGCGCCTGGGCGTAGATCTCGGCCAGCAGCCGGTTCTCCGGGAAGTCGGCAGAGGTGATGCGGATGGTGTCGGTGGCCGCGGGCTCCTGCCCGCCGCCGCTGGGCCCGAGCGGGTCGCTCCCGCCGCCGCAGGCCGACAGCAGCAGAAGCCCTGCGAAGGCGCCTGCGAGGAGGGTGGACGTGCGCTTCATCGTTCGACTCCAGCGAGTTCGGGAGCAGGGGTTCGGGGGGCGGCGGGGGTGTCGGGTTCCGGGCGGGCGACGTCGACCGTGGGCGAGCGCCGGGACCCGCCGCGCAGACCGGGTGACACGATCAGCCGCTGCAGGAGGGCCAGCACGCCCTCCACGACGAGCGCGAGCGCGGCGATCAGGACCGCGCCCGCGACCATCTGGGCGTAGTCCTGCTGCCGGAGCCCGTCGATGAGGTACCGGCCGAGGCCGCCGTAGCTCACGTACGCGGCGATCGCCGCCGTGGCGATCACCTGCAGGGCCGCGGAGCGGGCGCCGCCCAGGACGAGCGGGAGCGCGTTGGGCAGCTCGACCTTGAGCAGCACCTGGGGTTCGCGCATGCCCATGCCGCGTGCGGCGTCCACGACGGCCCGGTCGACGTTGCGCACCCCGGCGTACGTGCCGGCCAGCAGCGGCGGGATCGCGAGCACCGTGAGGGCGAGCACGACCGGCAGCAGGCCGATGCCCATCATCAGCACGAGGAGGATCAACAGCCCCAGCTCGGGCAGCGCTCGCAACCCGTTGGCGATGCCCACGACGAGGAAGCTCCCCCGACCGGTGTGGCCGACCGCGACGCCGACCGGGAGCGCCACGACCAGTCCGAGCAGCATCGCGAGCCCGGTGTAGTACAGGTGCTCCACCAGCCGCACCGGCACGCCGCCGGGGCCAGTCCAGTTCGCGGACGTGGTGAACCACGTGATCATCTCGGCGAAGAGGTTCATGCGCTGCTCCTCGCCGCCTCGCGGGTGGCCCGTTCCCACGGCGTGGCGATGCGCCCGAGGGCGAGCAGGAGCGCGTCGCAGATCAGCGCCAGCAGCACGATGAGCGCGA
Organism: Pseudonocardia sp.; assembly: GCF_035305885.1. GTDB lineage: Bacteria > Actinomycetota > Actinomycetes > Mycobacteriales > Pseudonocardiaceae > Pseudonocardia. Next base: position 39,910 of record NZ_DATGOP010000063.1, on the reverse strand, counting down.
TGCCCGTGATGATCTCGCTGGGGATGTTGCGCTGGTAGCCGTCGGTGAACAGGCCGCCGAGCCCGCCGATGCCGATGAGCGCACCGACGCTGACGAGGCTGATGTTCGCCACCGTCGCGACCCGCAGGCCCGCGACGAGGACCGGGACCGCGAGCGGCAGTTCCACGGAGACGAACCGCCGCGCCGGCTTGAACCCCATGGCGGTGGCCGCGGCGACGACCACTGCCGGGACCGCGGCGAGCGCGTCGGCGATGGTGCGCACGAGCAGCGCGACCGTGTAGATCGCCAGCGCGACGATGACGTTGATCGGGCTCCTGACCTGCGTGCCGAGGATGCCCGGGAGCACGACGAACAGCGCGAGCGACGGGATCGTGTACAGCAGCCCCGACGCCGGGACGAGCACCGCTCGCGCCCCGGGGCTGCGGTTGGCCAGCCAACCCAGCGGCACAGCGACCACTACCCCGATCACCACCGGGACCAGCGACAGCATCAGGTGCTCGCCGAGCAGCTCGGCGATCAGCCCGACGTTGCGCGGGATCCACTCCCAGACCACCGGCGACCCCGCCCTCTCAGGCCGCGGCCACGTCCCGCCGGACGTCGTCCAGCGCGCGCAGCACGTCGTCGGCGGTGATGGAACCTGCCACGCGGCCCTCGCCGTCCACGGCGACCCCGATCCCGGCGGGCGACGACAGCGCCGCGTCGAGCGCGCTGCGCAGCGAGCCGCTGCCGACGTCGTAGAGGGAACCACCGGGCACCAGGTGCTCGGCCGCGACGGTCCGGGCGCCGTTGCGCTCGGCGCCGTTCAGCCACCCCTGCGGGTGCCGCTCGGCGTCGACGACCAGCACCCAGTCGTCGCCGTCGGGCATCGGCTCGCCCAGCGTGACGGTGCGCAGCTCGCCGATCGGGATGGCATCCGAGGACAGGAAGCCCAGGCCGCGGTAGCCGCGGTCGCGACCGACGAAGTTGTCGACGAAGTCGTCCACCGGGCGGGCGAGCAGCTGGCCGGGCTCGTCGTACTGGGCGAGCACGCCGCCGACGCGCAGCACCGCGACCTTGTCGCCCAGCTTGATGGCCTCGTCGATGTCGTGGGTGACGAACACGATCGTCTTGCCCAGCTCGGCCTGCAGGCGCAGCAGCTCGTCCTGCAGGCTCTCGCGCACCACCGGGTCGACGGCGCTGAACGGCTCGTCCATCAGCAGGATCGGCGGGTCGGCCGCGAGCGCCCGCGCCACGCCGACGCGCTGCTGCTGCCCGCCGGACAGCTGCGCCGGGTAGCGGCCCGCCAGCTCCGGGGCGAGGCCGACGATCTCCATCAGCTCCCTGGCGCGGGAACGGGCCTTCCCCTTGCTCCAGCCGAGCAGCAGGGGAACCGTGGCGATGTTGTCGAGGATGGTGCGGTGCGGGAACAGGCCCGCCTGCTGGATGACGTAGCCGATGCCGCGGCGCAGCTCGGCCGCGTCGACGGAGGCGACGTCGCGCCCGTCGACGAGGACCGTGCCCTCGGTGGGCTCGATCATGCGGTTGATCATGCGCAGGGACGTGGTCTTGCCGCAGCCCGACGGCCCGACGAAGACGGTGATGCCGCCCGCCTCGACGGTGAGGTCGAGGTGGTCGACCGCAACGGTTCCGTCGGGGAAGCGCTTGGTCACGCCCCGGAACTCGATCATCCGGGAGACCTCCGTGTTCGCCGACGACCCCTTGCCGGTCGCCGCTTCCAGCGAGGCTATCCCGACCGACCGACAGCCCGCGACCGATGTGATCGGTCCGCGATCAGACGGCCCGCGAACGGATGGCGGAAGCCGGGGTGGCCAGCCGCCCGCGGCCCAGCGCGTCGCGCACCGCGGCCGACCGCAGCGGCCGCGAGAACAGCCAGCCCTGGTAGGCGTCCACCCCGATGCCGCGCAGCACGTGGAACTGCTCCGCGGTCTCCACGCCCTCGGCGACCGTGGTGCGGCCCATCGCGCGCGCCATGTCGACCACGGCGCGTGCGACGGCGAAGTCGGCCGGGTCGTCGGCGATGCCCCGGACGAACGCACGGTCGACCTTCACCGTCTGCGCGGGCAGCTCCTTGAGCCGGGCGAGCGACGAGTAGCCGGTGCCGAAGTCGTCGACGGCGAACCGGACGCCCCGCTCGGTCAGCTGCGCCATCGCGGCGCGCGCGGGCGGCGGGAGGGCGACGAGGCTGGTCTCGACGAGCTCGAGGACGAGCCGGTCCCAGTCCAGCCCGGCGTCGTCGACGGCCTCGCTGACCGTCGCGAGGAACCCGGCGTCGCCGGGCAGCAGCCCGGCGAGGTTCACCGCGACCGCGCACCGGCGCCCGCGGTGCTCCGGCCACGCGGCCGCCTCCCGGGTGGCCGCCCGTAGCACCCACGTGTCCAGCTCGCGCAGCAGGCCGCAGCGCTGGGCCACCGGCAGGAAGTCCGACGGCGGGATGAGCCCGCGCTCGGGGTGCGGCCAGCGCACGAGCGCCTCGGCCGAGACCACGGTGCCGTCCGGGCCCACGACGGGCTGGTAGTCGAGCACGAGCCCGTCCGCGGCGATCGCGGCCCGCAGCTCGGCCTCCAGCTCGAGGGCCTTGGTGGCGGAGCTGACGACGCCGTCGGTGGCGATGCCGATGCCGCCCCTCGCCTGGCGCCGCTTGGCGTCGTGCATCGCGGCCTCGGCGAAGCGCAGCAGATCGGCGGCCCGGACCTCCCCGGTCGGCACCGGGGTGGCGAGCCCCACCGTCGCGGTCATCTGGACGGGGCGCCCGCACACGGTGATCGTCGTGCGCAGCAGGTCGGCAACCGTGCGCGCGAGCAGGTCGGGGCCGCCGACCTCGGCGTGGTCGGCGCAGATCACGACGAACTCGTCGGCGCCCAGCCGCGCGGCGGTGCAGCCGAACGGCAGCTCCCGCTGCAGGCGGCCGGCGAGCAGCACGAGCAGGTCGTCGCCCGCGTCGTGGCCGAGCGAGGAGTTCACCCGCGCGAAGTCGTCGAGGTCGCCGCACACGACCGCGACCCGGTCCCGGCCGGGTCCGGCGAGCAACCGGTCGACGAGCTCGAGCCCGGCGGCCCGGTTGGGCAGGCGGGTGAGCTCGTCCACCATGCCCGCGCTGCGGAGCAGCTCGGCGGCCCGGCGGCGGTCGGAGACGTCGGCGCACGTCACGACCCACAGGAAGCCGCCGTCGTCGGCGGTCGTGCCGGAGACCCCGAGCTCGCACCACACGGTCGTGCCGTCGGCGCGCCGCAGCGGGGCGCTGTCGACCCGGTACCCGTGCCGCGCCCCGGGCGGCACCGGGCGCAGCCAGTCGGGCAGCGCCGCCCCGCCCGCCGACGCCTCGTCGGCGGACAGCTCGGTGGCCGCGGTGCCGCGCAGCCGCTCGAGCGGGAGGTCGAGCAGCTCGCACATGCCCTCGTTGGCGTCCACGACGCGGCCGGCGGGGTCCAGCAGCGCGACACCGCCGGGCACGAGGGCCATCAGGTCGGCGAAACGGCGGACCGAGCGCTCCACCCGCGCCCGCGCGATCCGGTCCGCGCTCACGTCGTGCACGACGCCGATCAGCCGACGCGGAACGCCGTCCGGGCCGAGCTCCACCTGGGCGCGGCAGCTCAGCATCCCGTCGCCGGGCAGGCGCAGCTCGACGTGGTGGTCGGCGGTCGGGTTCCCGGCGCGCAGCGCCGCGCACAGCGCCGCCACCTGCTGCCCCTCGACGGGCCCCGCTGCGTCCGCGCCGTCACCGTCGGGATCGATCCCGACCGAGCCGTAGAGCTCCTCGAGCGTGCCGCTGCGCTCGAGCCGGGAGGTCGCGAGATCGAACGACCACGTCCCGATGCGGGCGAGGCGCTCGAGCTCGGTGACCCAGGCCGGGTCGACCACCGGGACGAGCGGCGCGGTCTCCCGCTCCAGGACCACGACGGCGACCAGGTCGACGCCCGGCAGCGGCCAGCGCACCACGCGGACCGGCACGGTGCTGCCGTCCGCGCGCACGAGCAGCGTGTCGTCCTCCGGGCCGACGAGGAGCCGGTGCATCCGCGCGCCGACGAGCGCGCCCGCGTCCGGTGCGCCGGCGAGCGCGGCGAGAGCCGCGTTGGCGCGCACGACACGGCAGGCGCGGTCGTGGACGAGCGCGGGCTCCGCCGGGAGCGGGACCGGGCCGCCGCGGCCCCGCTCCGGCGCCTCCGAGACCGCCCGGGCCAGCGTGGAGGCGAACAGCGCCGCCTCCGGGTGCACCTCGGCGCCGAGCGCGGCGTGGCGCTCGCGGTGCAGATCGGCCCGCAGGACGGCGTCGGAGGCACCGTGCGGCTGGGTCGGTGGCTCGACCACCGGGCCGTCGCCGAGGCGGTGTCCGAGCTCTCTCACGTGCATCTCCCAGCGTTGCGGCGTCGATACCCATCGTTACAACGACGCCGACGGCCACACGATCTGGCCGAACTGCTCGATCGACCTACACCGCCCCGAGTGAGTGAACGGCCACACTGCCACGCTGCGTGACCAAGTTGATCACGGACGGAGCAAACGCGCAGGCCGGGGCCGCTCAGGGCGTGCCCGCCACCGCCTCGGGCGCCGCCGCGGCGACAGCTGACGAAACGGCTAGGGCGACCCGGGGGTCGAACGGGCTGGGCACGATCGCGTCGGCCGAGATCTCGTCGCGGGCCACCGAGAAGATGGCGTCGGCGGCCGCGAGCTTCATCTCCTCCGTGATGCGCCGCGCCCCCGCGTCGAGGGCCCCGCGGAACACGCCGGGGAACGCGAGCACGTTGTTGATCTGGTTCGGGAAGTCGCTGCGGCCGGTGGCCACGATGGCCGCGTGCCGCCGCGCGACCTCCGGGTGGATCTCGGGGTCGGGGTTCGACAGCGCGAAGACGATCGCCTCGGGCGCCATCCGGGCGAGCAGCTCCTCGGGCAGCTTCGCGCTGGACAGGCCGATGAACACGTCGGCGCCCTCGACGGCCTCGGCGAGACCACCGGTCACCCCGCGCGGGTTCGTGACGGCGGCGAGCGCGGCCTTCTCCCCGCCGCGGCCGGCGTCGAGCACGCCGCGGGAGTCGAGGACGACCACGTCGCGCACGCCCGCGGCGAGCAGGATCCGGGCGCAGGCGACGCCCGCCGCCCCCGCCCCGGAGACGACGACGCGCAGCCCGTCGAGGCCGCGGTCCTGCACCGCGCACGCGCCGCGCAGCGCGGCCAGCACGACGATCGCGGTGCCGTGCTGGTCGTCGTGCATGACGGGGCAGTCGAGCGCCTCGACCAGCCGCCGCTCCAACTCGAAGCACCGCGGCGCCGCGACGTCCTCGAGGTTCACCGCGCCGAAGCTCGGGCGCAGCCGCACGAGCGTGTCGACGATCTCGTCGACGTCGGTGGTGTCGAGCACGAGCGGGATCGAGTCCAGGCCGGCGAACGCCTTGAACAGCGCCGACTTGCCCTCCATGACGGGCAGCGCGGCGCGGGGGCCGACGTCGCCGAGGCCGAGGACGGCGGTGCCGTCGCTCACCACGGCGACGAGGCGGTTGGTCCAGGTGTAGCGGGCGGCGAGGCCGGGGTCGGCGGCGATGGCGCGGCTGACCTCGGCGACGCCGGGCGTGTAGGCCACCGCGAGGTCGCGCGCGTCCGCCAGCGGGGCGGTGAGCGCGGTGCCCAGCTTGCCTCCGCCGTGCGCGGCGAAGATCTCCTCGCGGGTGGGGATGGTCCGGTCTCCTGCGATCGTCACGGGTCCACTTCCTCGTGGTGCGAAGGGGGGCGCCGACAGGGCGCGCGCTCGCCGTGCACCGGGGGTCGCGGGTCCGCGACCGCTGCCGGACGGCCGAGCGCCGAGCGGCCGCAGGATGACGCGGCGGGCCCGGCGAGTGGGCAGTCGGGTGTCGACCGATCTTACGCACCCGGGGCCGGGCCCCGGCGCCGCAGGCGACGAACGGCACCCGCCCGCCCCGACCACCCGGTCAGGCCTTGCTGCGGAACCGCCGCGGGCGGGGCCACAGCCTCGCCCTGACCACCGCGAGCACGGTGGCCGGCCCGAGCGTGCGGGAGTCGGTCGAACCGTGGTCGTTGTCACCGAGGACCCACCAGCCGTCCTCGGCGGGCCGGGCGGCCCGCTTCACCGACAGCTGGCCCGGCCGGTCCGGCCACCGGACCAGCACGACGTCCCCGGCCTGCACCTTCGCGCCGAACCGCACGAGCACCACGTCGCCGTCCCGCAGCGTCGGCGACATCGACGGTCCACGGACGGCCACCCTCCGCCAGCGCACGTCCACCCCCTCATCACACTGCTGCGCCCCGACGCCGGGAGTAGTGTCGAACACGCCAGAACGATCACCATCCAGGGAGGACCCATGCGGCTTTTCGCCCGCATTCTCCGCCCGCGGCTGGAGGCCACCGCGCACTGCGACCTCCCCTGCGGCGTGTACGACCCGGCGCAGGCCCGCATCGAGGCCGAGTCGGTGAAGGCGATCCAGGAGAAGTACCAGGGCAACGAGGACCCGGAGTTCCGCACCCGCGCGCTCAAGATCAAGGAGCAGCGGGCGGACCTGGTGAAGCACCACCTCTGGGTGCTCTGGACCGACTACTTCAAGCCGCCGCACTTCGAGAAGTACCCGGAGCTGCACGAGCTGTTCAACAAGGCCACCAAGAAGGCGGGCGGCGGTCCCGGCGGGGTCAAGGCCTCCACCGACCCGGCCACCGGGCAGGAGCTGCTGGACTACATCGCCCAGATCGACAAGATCTTCTGGGAGACCAAGCAGGCCGCCTGATCCGGGCGTTCTGCTCCAGGCGTTCGACGAGCGGCGCCGACCGGCGGGAGGACCTCCCGCGGTCGGCGCCGCTTCTCGTTCGGCGAGCCGGTGCCGTCAGCGCCGCCACCGCGGACGCAACAGGCGCCCGGCGGATCGGGTGGTGCCCCGCTCGCCGAACACCAGCTCGGAGAGGGCCTCGTAGACCTCCTCCGGCCGCGGGATGTGGTCGATGTGGCTGAGCGCCTGGTCCTGGCCCGCGGACTCGACGACGAGCGTGCCGTAGCCGAGCACGCGCCCGAGGAGGTCGCGGCGGAACGTCAGGTCGGTGACCTTGGTCAGCGGGATCATGGCGACCCGGTGCGTGAGCAGGCCGGTGGCGAGCATCACGCGCTTGTCGGTGACGACGATGCGCTCCACCCACCACAGCAGCACCACCACCGTGAAGCGCAGGACGGCGGCCAGGCCGAGGTAGAAGCCGAGGTGGTCCACCAGCACGCTCGGCGGGAGGTGGCGCTGCGCCACCACCACGAGGGCCAGGACCAGCCCGGTGGCGAGGAAGTCGTCCAGCAGGGCGGCGAAGTGCTGGCGCACGCGGATGACCCGACGCTCGGTCGGGAGCAGGTACTCGTCGATGTCACGTGGGGCCAACACGGCATGCCCCTCACCCGAACCGCGCCACCGCCCTCCTGCGCCGGCGCTCGAACGATGTCTACCGCGGGCGGCGCGCCGCGGGTATCCGGCAGGTGGCCCCGATCCCGCGGCATCCGCCGACCGGGCATCGGCCGGGTGGCCGGTGCGCGCGGGCACCGGCACGGGCCGCCGTCCGGCTACGCTCGCCGTCATGCCCGCCGGTCGTGTTTTCCTGCTGCGCCACGGCGAGACGGAGTGGTCGTTGTCGGGTAGGCACACCGGGCGCACCGACGTCCCGCTCACCGAGCACGGCCGCGAGCTCGCGGCCACGGCCGGGCGCCTCGTCGCGGGCCTCATGCCCGAACCGCCCGCGCTGGTCCTGAGCAGCCCGCGCAGCCGCGCCCGCGACACGGCGCGGCTCGCCGGGCTGCGGGTGGACGACGTCGACGCCCGCCTCGCCGAGTGGGACTACGGCGAGTACGAGGGCCGCACCACCGCCCAGATCCGCGAGACGGTGCCGGGCTGGACGGTCTGGACCCACCCCTGCCCCGGCGGGGAGACCGCCGAGGAGGTCGCCAGGCGCGCCGACGAGGTGCTCGCGGACACCGCCGAGACCCTCGAGCGCGGCGACGTCGTGCTCGTCGGCCACGGCCACTTCAGCCGGGTCCTGCTGGCCCGCTGGATCGGGCTGCCGGCCACCGAGGGTGTCCGGTTCGCGATGGAGGCGCCGTCCTGGGCCGTGCTGGGCCACGAACGCGGGGTCCGCCGCCTCGACCACGTCAACCTCACCCCGAAGGGACGCCAGTGATCAGGCCAGCCCGCCCGGCGGACGTTCCGACCGTCGTCCGGCTCGTCCACGAGCTCGCCGAGTACGAGCGCAGCCCCGAGCTGTGCACGCTGACCGAGGAGCAGCTGCACGCGGCCGTGTTCGGCCCGGACGCCGTCGCCGGCTGCCACGTGGCCGAGGCCGACGGCGAGGTCGTCGGCTGCGCGATCTGGTTCCGCAACTTCTCGACGTGGCGCGGCGTGCCGGGCATCTACCTGGAGGACCTGTTCGTCCGCCCGTCCCACCGCGGCCGCGGGCTCGGCAAGGCCCTGCTGGCCGCGCTGGCCGCCATCTGCGCCGAGCGGGGGTACGGGCGGCTGGAGTGGCAGGTGCTGGACTGGAACGAGCCGTCCATCGGGTTCTACAAGTCGCTCGGTGCCGTGCCGATGGACGAGTGGACGACCTTCCGGCTCGACGGCGACGCCCTCGCCGCGTTCGCGCTCGAGCGCCGGGGCTGACGCCCTAGCCCTCGCCCCGCGCCGCCTCGTCCAGCGCCACCGCCCACTCCTTGGCGGGCTCGCTGATGAGCAGCAGGAACGTCCCCGCCACGTACACACCGGCCACGATGCCCGCCAGCAGCTGGCGGGACGGCCCGATGAGCGTGTAGACGACGGGGAGGAGCAGCAACTGCGTGACGATGGCCGGGGTGCGCGCCCAGCGCCGACCGGCGAGCAGGCCGAGCCCGACGGCACCGAGGGCGACCCCCACGACGCCGAAGTAGCCCGCCTCCCCCACGATGTCGCGCACCAGGAGCTCGCTGCCCTCCACGGTGAACGCGCGGACGGCGAGCGCGACGGCGAAACCCAGCGCGAGCAGGCCCTGCAGCCCGACGAGCACGCCCGCCAGCCGGATCTGACGGGGGGCCGGGTGGGCGGTCACGGGTCCGAGGATAGGCCGTGGGAGGCTGACGAGCGGGCCCGGTACGCCGACTCCCAGCCGTGTCCGGCGGACTACGGGTCGTCGTGCGAGGGGTGCAGTTCGTCGCAGCGGAAGTTGCTCTTCACCCGCCAGGGTGACGTCCACGGGCCATTCACCGATGCTCGCGGACCGTCGAGCCGATAAGGGCTCGCACCTGGGGAAACGTTGCTCCATGGTAGTCACGGACAAGCGAGTGATCGCGAGTGGACTTCTCGCATGGTCTGGCCGGATCCGGGTAACCGGGTCCGGTGGGCGGTTCAGGGTTGATCGCTCAAGGCGGCGGCCGGGGCGGACGGTACAGGCGCAGTAACCGTCGGTGCCCAGGCTCGTTGCGTTGAGTGGGTGAGAGTGCTCACCCGGGTGGACCTTGACCCTTGAAGATCGAGCGCGCTCGTGAAATCCTTCACAAGCGCGTCCACAAGACCGTGAATAGACGATCGGCGCGACCCCGATCGCGCAAGCCACAAGGAGCCGAAGACCAATGGATTGGCGTCACCGCGCAATCTGCCGCGACGAGGACCCGGAGCTGTTCTTCCCCGTGGGGACGAGCGGTCCTGCGTTGCTGCAGATCGCCGAGGCCAAGACCGTCTGCCGGCGCTGCCCCGTGGTCACCGAGTGCCTCACCTGGGCCCTCGAGAGCGGCCAGGATGCAGGCGTCTGGGGCGGCATGAGCGAGGACGAGCGCCGGGCGCTGAAGCGCCGCAACGCGCGCCCGCGGGCACGTACTGCCTGAAGCACCCTCCTTTCCACCGTGGGCCCCGAAGCCGGACTGCACCCGGCTCCGGGGCCCACGGTCGTTCCACCGGGCGCACGCGGGGGCTGCTCCGGAGGGGGTCCACCGGCCCCGGGCGGCGCGACCTCGCCCTGGTGGGACCAGCGACCTCGACCTGAAGGCTAGCGTCCCCGCAACGAGAGCTTGATGACGGCCTCCGTTCCGCCGCCCGGGCGGGGCCGAACCTGGAGCGTGGACCCGAGCTCCGAGTCGACGAGGGTGCGCACGATCTGCAGCCCCAGGCCGGTGGACCGCTCCAGGTCCATGCCCTCGGGGAGCCCCCGCCCGTCGTCGCCCACGATCACCTCGAGCTCCCCGCCCGTGCGGTTGGCCGAGACCACGACCTCCCCGTGCTGACCCGGGTCGAAGGCGTGGGCGAGGGCGTTGTGCACGAGCTCGGTGAGCACCAGCACGAGCGGCGTCGCCAGCGCGGCGGGCAGCGTGCCGAAGCTCCCCTCCCGGCGCACCTTGGCCCGCGAGTCGGCGGTGGCGCCGTCCCCGATCGCCGGGAGGACCTTGTCGACGAGCTCGTCGAGGTCCACGCGCTCGGCGACCGAGACCGACAGGGCCTCGTGCACCAGGGCGATCGAGTTCACCCGGCGGACGCTCTCGACGAGCGCCACCCGGGCCTCCGGGATGGCCGTGCGGCGCGCCTGCAGGCGCAGCAAGGCCGCGACCGTCTGCAGGTTGTTCTTGACCCGGTGGTGGATCTCCCGGATCGTCGCGTCCTTCGACAGCAGGGCCATGTCGCGGCGGCGCAGGTCGGTGACGTCGCGCACGAGCACCAGCGCGCCGGCCGCGTCGCCCCGCGGGCGCAGCGGGATCGCGCGGACCAGCATCACCGCCCCGCGGGCCCGCACCTCCATCCGCAGCGAGTGCTTGCCGTCGAGCGCGCCCTCGATGCGGTCGGCGACCTCCGCGGCGTCGAACGGGTCGTCGACGAGCTCGCGCATGGTGTCGGCGAGCACGACCCCGACGAGGTCGCTCGCGTGGCCCATCCGGTGGTAGGCCGACAGCGCGTTGGGGCTGGCGTAGGCCACGAGGCCGTGCGCGTCGAGGCGGATGAGCCCGTCACCCGCCCGCGGGCTGCTGACGGCCCCCACGGCCTCGGCAGAGGGCGGGAACGTACCGTCGGCGACCATCTGGCACAGGTCCGACGCGCTGCCCAGGTAGGCGATCTCCAGCGGGCTGGGGACGCGGGGCATCGCGAGGTTGGTGTCGCGCGACAGCACGGCGATCACCGACTTGCCGTGGCGCACCGGGATCGTCTCGCGCCGCACCGGCACCTCCAGGTGCCAGCGCGGGTTCTCCTCGCGGCAGATGCGGCCCTCGACGACCGCCCGGCGCAGCTGGGGGCTGTCGGCCGCGCGCACCCGGGCCGCGACGATGTCCTCGGGGTGCGCGGTGGGCGCGGTGGTGGGCCTCGCCTGCGCGACGCACAGGAACTCGGTGGCGTCGGCAAGCGGGATCCACAGCAGGAAGTCCGCGAACGACATGTCCGCGAGCAGCTGCCACTCCGCCACCACTCGCTGCAGGTGCTCGACCGCGTCGCCGCGGAGATCCGTGTGCTCGGCGAGCAGCTCAGAAAGGGTCGACACCCGACGCCGCCTCCCGGTCCGTACTCGGTCCCATGAAACCACGTGGGAGGATCGGTGCAGATCCCGGATGGAAGGAGGAGCGCATGTCGAAGCGTGCACGCAAGCGCCGCGACCGCGGCAAGAAGGCCGCGAACCACGGCAAGAAGCCCAACACCTAGAGGTCGCGGCCCGCGCCGCGGGGGCGGCCTCCGTCGTCCCCGCGGGGCGGCTAGCCGCGCTGTTCGATCCGCGTGCTGCGCACCTCGACGGTGGTGCCCTGAGGGGTCTGCTCCACCGTCACGTCGGCCTGCTCCAGCACCGCGACGCGGATCTGCTGGCGCAGCCGGTCCTTCAGCCCGGGCGGGGCGTGCTCGCCACCGCACTTCGCCGCGAGCAGCCGCTTGAGCTTCTCGTCGATCCCGTACTCCGACAGGCACGGCTCGCACTCGTCGAGGTGCTTGGCGAGCAGCCGTCGGCGCGCCTCGTCGCACTCGTGGTCGAGGAAGAGCCACACCTCGGCGAGGACCTCGGAGCAGTCGGTCTCGTGGTGGTTGCCACAGCTCATGACGAGACCCCCTCCTCCTGCCGTCCCCGCAGGAACCCGCGGTCACGGGCGGTACCGGTGAGCAAGTCCCTCAGCTGCCGCCTGCCGCGGTGCAGCCGGGACATCACGGTGCCGATCGGCGTGCCCATGATGTCAGCGATCTCCTTGTAGGCGAAGCCCTCGACGTCGGCGAGGTACACCGCCATCCGGAAATCGTCGGGGAGCTGCTGCAACGCGGCCTTGACGTCGTCGTCCGGCAGCCGGTCCAGCGCCTCCATCTCGGCCGACGGCAGCCCCTGCGAGGTGTGCTCGCCCGCCTGGGCGATCTGCCAGTCGGTGATCTCCTCGGTGGGTGCCTGAACCGGTTGGCGCTGCCGCCGCCGGTAACCGTTGATGTAGGTGTTGGTCAGGATCCGGTACAGCCAGGCCTTGAGGTTCGTGCCCGCGCGGAAGGTGCGGAAGGCGGAGTACGCCTTGAGGTAGGTCTCCTGGACGAGGTCCTCGGCGTCGGCCGGGTTGCGCGTCATGCGCAGCGCCGCGCCGTACAGCTGGTCGATGAGCGGCATGGCGTCGCGCTCGAAGCGCGCAGCGCGCTCCTCGGCGGTCTCGTCGGGGAGCGGACCGCCGTTCGTGCTCTCGTCGACCGTGCCGTCGCCGTCGAGCTGGGGCTCGACGGCGTCTGCCGTTTGCTCGGTGCCGGGCACCGCGCTCCTCTCGCGCCGGGCCACCCACGCGGCGACCTCGGGAGCGGCCACCTCGGTGGCGACCGCATGCCCCTTCGAGGGTACGCCGTCCGGCCCGACCCGGCCCGCCCGGCGCACCCGGCTGGTGCGCGGACCGTCCATCAGTGCCTGTGTCACGGTCCGCTCAACACCCGCCGGCAGCCCCTGATTCCCCGCGCGAGCGGTGTTCTAGTCTCCGCACCGTGGCAGGAAAGGGGACCCCGGCGACGGCACTGCTCACCAAACAGCGGGTCCCCCACACGGTGCACACCTACGAGCACGGCGACGGCCAGGCGTACGGCCCCGAGGCCGCCGAACGGCTGGGGCTCGACCCGGACCGGGTGTTCAAGACCCTGGTCGCCGAGGTCGACGGCGCCCTCACCGTCGGCGTCGTCCCGGTCTCGGCCACGCTGGACCTCAAGAAGCTGGCCGGCGCCGTCGGGGGCAAGCGGGCGCGGATGGCCGACGTCGCGGCGGCCGAGCGGGCCACCGGGTACGTGGCGGGCGGCATCTCCCCGCTCGGCCAGCGCAAGCGCCTCCCCACCGTGATCGACGAGTCGGCGCAGCGGTGGGAGACGGTCTTCTGCAGCGGCGGGCGGCGCGGGCTGGAGATCGAGCTGGCGCCGGGCGACCTGGTCCGGCTCTGCGGGGCGACGGTGGCGCCCATCGCCACGCGGTAGCTCGTCCTGCTCCGGTGGCCTGCCGGCGGGCCCCGCCCCAGGGCGACCTCACCCGCCGTGGGTGTGCTTCACACCGCCGGCGCTGTGCGCAGCGCACCCGGGGTGTGGAGTCGGCGATGGCTACGGGCGCGGCAGCAGCGCGTCCAGCCACGACGTGACCGCCGCCCGCAGGCCGGGGGCGTCGGACTTGAGGCTGTGGTCCCCGCGCAGGAGCACCACGTCCCGGCCCGGCGCGGGCTCCGGACGGCCGAAGGGGTCGTTGCGGCCCTGCACCACGAGGATCGGCACGGTCGGCTGGGCGAGCTCCGGCAGCCGGTCCTTCTCCGGCCTGCCCGGCGGGTGCACCGGGAACGCGAGGCACAACACGCCCGCCGCGCCCGCGGCGGCGGCCGTGCGGCACGCCACCCGCGCACCGGAGCTGCGCCCGCCCACCACGAGCGGCAGGTCGTCGCGGACGTGCTCCACCACCGCGAGCCAGGCCGCGTCGAGCTGCGCGGCGGGCGCGGGAGCGCGCCTGCCCGCGACCCGGTACGGCTGCTCGACGAGCACGACGTGCACACCGAGGGCGAGCGCGGCGCCCGCGGCGGTGACGAGGTCGGGGGCGCCCACACCGCCGCCCGCGCCGTGCCCGAGCAGCAACCTCCCCCGCGCGGGCCCCTCGGCGTCGCGGCGGGTGATGCGGGCGGGACCGTGCGGGGTGGGGACCTCGGAGATCTCCCCTTCGACGCCCGGAGTCGGCATCGCAACACTGTAGGGCGCGCGCGTCCGCCGCCGACCACCGAGCAGGAGCCACGAGGTGCCGGCTGTCGGTGGAGGTGGAGGCGGAGCGCGCGGCCCGGTCGGAGGGGCGCTGCACGCCCGACCCGGTGCGGCCCGCCGACGCGGCCCGGCTGCGCCGGGTGGAACCCGGCCCGGAGGTCGAGGACGCTGGGCCGCACCCCCGGACCGGCACGGCCGCGCCCTCCACCACGTCGTCGTGCCGGGCACGCGCCGCTCGACCAGCGCGGGCCTCCCACCGACGCCGGCGCCGCGCCGGAGTTCCCGGGCTGCTACGGGTTGAACCGGGACGCGCTCGACGAGCACCCCACGGACCTGCTCGTCGTCGCCGACGGCGGGCGCGGGAGCCACGACGGGGACCGGCGGGGCAGGCGGGCGTGCTGCGGATCCTCCGCCGGATCGCGGGCGGGGCACCGCGGCTGTGGGGCGGCGACGAGCCGCTCGGCCGGCTGTTCGTGCCGTCCTCGGCCGACCCCACGGCGCCGCCGGGCCCCCACTACCACCCGTCGACCTGACCCGCCCTCACTTCGGGTTCGGGCCCGCCAGCAGGTCGAGCTGGATCGGCTCGCGGACCTCCTCCGGCGGCAGCGGCTCGAGCAGCTCGGGCCCGTTGTTGCGGATGCTGTTGACCAACGGCGAGACCGGGCGCAGCTCCATCCGCGCGATCAGGTCGAGCGACGGCGGCGCGATCAGTGACGTGATCGCGGCGTCGTCGCCGGGCCGGTCCGGGTCGAGCCAGGCGTCCCACGCCTCCGGGGGCAGCACCAGGGGCATGCGGTCGTGGATCTGGGTGAGCGGGCCCACCGCCTGCGTGGTCAGCACGGTGGCCGTGACCAGCCCGCCCGGGTACTCGTTGTTCGGGTCGTCCTTCGGCTTCCAGTACTCCCACAGCCCGGCCATGGCGAGCGAGCTGCCGTCGGCGTAGTGCGTGTAGTACGGCTGCTTGTGCTCCGGCCCGCGCTGCCACTCGAACCAGCCGTCGGCCGGGATGAGGCAGCGCCGGGAGTTGAAGGCGCGGCGGAACGCGGGCTTGGTGGCGACCGACTCCGACCGCGCGTTGATCATGCGGGCGCCGCCCTTCGGGTCCTTCGCCCACGACGGCACGAGGCCCCACCGCACCATCCGCAGCGTGCGCTCGGTGCGGTCCGGGTCGGGGGTTCCCTCCTCGTCACGGGGGTGCCGCTCGACGACCGTGATGATCTGCTTGGTCGGAGCGACGTTGTAGTCCGCCCGCGCCGCCCCGTCGGTGGCGTCGACGGCGCGGAACTCGTCGGCGAGGTCCGCGGGGGCCTTGATGGAGGCGTATCGGCCGCACATACCTCCATCGTGCCCGCATCCCCTGACACCGGCCCACACCGGCCGCGGGGTCAGCGCGTCAACGCGGCGTGCTGCTCGAGGAACCGGGCGATGTCGTCGGGGTCCTCCAGCGGCAGCGGGCAGACCGGCAGCCGGTCCACGCCCGGTTCGGCGAACCGGTCGGCGGTGGCCCGGTCGACGCTCCCCAGCTGCATCGCCGTGATCTCCAGCCGGCCCAGCCGGGCGGGTCGCCCGACGTCGGCGGCCACCAGCTCGGCGGGTGGGGTTCGCGCCCACCTCGTCGGGGGCGCCCACGCCGGACCAGCCGTTGGCCCGGGTGAGCGCCCGGCGGAACGCCGCCTCGCCGGCGCCGCCCACCACGATCGGGCCGCCCCGCGCACCGGCCGCGGGTGGGCGTCGACGTCGGCGAACCGCACGTACCGGCCGTCCATGCGCGGCCGCTCGGCGCCCCACAGCCGGACCATCGCGTCGATGTACTCGCCGGTGCGGCGCCCGCGCTGCGCGAACGGCACCCCCACGGCCGTCATCTCCGGTTCCCGGTAACCGGCGCCGACGCCGAGGACCAGCCGCCCGCCGCTCAGCACGTCGAGGCTCGCGGCCTGCTCGGCCAGGACGACCGGGTTGCGCTGCGGGAGGACCACGACCCCGGTGCCAGCTCGAGGCGGCGGGTCAACGCCGCCACGTACGCGAGGTGGACGAACGGGTCGAGGATCGGGTCCTTCGGATCCATCGGGGTGTCGGGCGCACCTCCGTCCCCTTTCGGAGGGGAGCAACCCCGCAGGGGCACGTGCCCGACCCGCACCGGCGCGCGGAGGTGCCCGGACGGCATGCGGAATCATGGATGTGTGAGCGCACCCTGGCCCGCCCCGCACGCAGCCGCACCCGTCCGCGGCCGGGTGAGCGTGCCCGGCTCCAAGTCCGTCACCAACCGCGCGCTGCTGCTCGCCGCCCTCTCCGGCGGGCGGGCCACCGTGTCCGGGGCGCCCGCCTCTCGGGACACCGCGTTGATGGTCGGGGCGCTGCGGGCGCTCGGCGTGCCGATCGAGGTGGACGGCGAGCGGATCGGGTTCGCGGGCCACGACGGGCTGCGCGGCGGCGGGAGCGTCGACTGCGGGCTCGCGGGCACCGTGATGCGCTTCGTGCCGCCCGCGGCGGCCCTGGCCGACGGCCCGGTCACCTTCGACGGCGACCCGCGCGCCCGGGAACGCCCCATGGGCACCGTGCTGGACGCGCTGCGCGCCCTCGGCGCCCGCATCGAGGGCCTCCCCGGCTCGGCCGACGAGGTCGTGCAGTCGCTGCCGTTCGTGCTGCACGGCACCGGCGGGCTGCCCGGCGGCGACGTGGTGATCGACGCGTCCGCGTCGTCGCAGTTCGTCTCGGGGCTGCTGCTGTCCGGGGCCCGCTACGACAAGGGCCTCACCGTCCACCACGACGGCAAGCCGGTGCCGTCGCTGCCGCACATCGAGATGACCGTCGCGATGCTGCGCGAGGCAGGGGTGGAGGTCGACGACGCCGAGCCGAACACCTGGCGGGTCGCGCCCGGACCGATCGCGGCGCGCGACTGGGTGGTCGAGCCGGACCTGTCCAACGCCGCGGTCTTCCTCGCCGCCGCGGCCGTCACCGGTGGCGAGGTCACCGTGGCCGGCTGGCCCGCGGCGTCCACCCAGCCCGGTGTGGAGATCCTCTCGGTGCTGGAGCAGGCCGGCTGCACGGTCACGGCGGGCGCGGACGGGATGACCGTGCACGGCCCCGACCGGCTCGCGGGCGTCGACGTCGACCTGCACGACGCCAGCGAGCTCACGCCCACCGTCGCCGCCGTGGCCGCGCTGGCGGACGGGCCGTCGCGCATCCGCGGCGTCGCCCACATCCGCGGCCACGAGACCGACCGGCTGGCCGCCCTCGCCACCGAGCTCACCGCGCTCGGCGCCGACGTCACCGAGACCCCGGACGGCCTGGAGATCCGGCCCGCCCCGCTCACCGCGGGCGAGCGTCCGTGGCACGCCTACGCCGACCACCGGATGGCCACGGCGGGTGCGCTCGTGGGCCTGGTCGTGGCGGGCGTCGCCGTCGACGACATCGGCTGTACGGACAAGACCATCCCCGACTTCCCGGCGCGTTGGGAGGCGCTGCTGGCGTGAGGGCGCGGGAGTACGACGAGTCCGACGTCCGGGTCCGGCCCGGGCGGGGCTCGCGGCCGCGCTCCAAACGCCGGCCCGCCTACCCGGACGCGGTGCGGGCGATGGTGGTCGCGGTGGACCGCGGCCGCTGGACGTGCGCCCTCGACGGCGACGCCGACCGGCCGCGAGTCGTGGCCATGCGCGCCCGCGAGCTGGGTCGTACCCCCATCGTCGTCGGCGACTGGGTCAGGCTGGTCGGCGACCTGTCGGGCCGGCCGGACACCCTCGCCCGGATCGTGCGCGTGGAGGAGCGCCGCACGGTGCTCCGCCGCACGGCCGACGACACCGACCCGTTCGAGCGGGTCGTCGTGGCCAACGCCGAGCAGCTGGTGATCGTCACGTCGCTGGCGGAGCCGCCGCCGCGCACCGGGTTCGTCGACCGCTGCCTGGTCGCCGCCTACGCCGGCGGGCTCGCGCCCGTGCTGTGCCTGACCAAGGCCGACCTCGCCGACCCGGAACCTTTCGCCGAGCAGTACCGGGAGCTGGACCTCCCCGTGGTCGTCACCCGGCACGACCGGCCGCCCACCGCGCTCGCCGAGGTGCTCGGCGGGAGGGTCTCGGCGCTCATCGGGCACTCGGGCGTGGGCAAGTCGACGCTGGTCAACGTGCTCGTCCCGGAGGCGGACCGGGCCGTCGGGGAGGTGTCGGCCGTGGGCAAGGGCCGCCACACCACCACGGCGGCGGTCGCCCTCCCCCTGCCCCCGGAGCTGGGCGGCGGCTGGGTGGTCGACACGCCTGGCGTCCGGTCGTTCGGGCTCGCCCACGTCACCCCGGACGACGTGCCGGCCGCGTTCGACGACCTCGCCGAGGCGATCGAGGACTGCCCGCGCGGCTGCGGCCACCTCGGGCCGCCCGCCGACCCCGAGTGCGCCCTCGACGTGCTCGTCGAGAAGGGCAAGCTGCGCCCGGGCCGGCTGACGGCCCTGCGCCGCGTGCTGGTCGCCTTGCGCTGAACCGGATGGCAGGCTCGGCGGTACGGCCACCCCGACCGGGCCGGGAAGTGGAGGGCGCGGTGGACGACGAGAAGCTCCCCGAGGTGCGCATCGGCCACGCCGAGCGCACGGCGGCGCAGCGGGCGCTCGACGAGCACCTCGCGGCGGGCAGGCTGGGCGTCGAGGAGTACGCCGACCGCACGGCCGCGGCGGCGAACGCCGTGGTCGCCTCCGATCTCGCGGCCCTGTTCACCGACCTGCCGGAACCGCACCCCGAGCTGCCCACCGCCACGCCGCCCGCGACGACCGCCTCGTCGGGTGGCGGCCTGAACGCCGGCGTGGTCGGGATCGCCGTGCTCGTCGCAGTCGGGCTGGCGCTGCTCACGCGGCACCCCGCGAGCTTCATGCTGATCCCGATCGCCGCCGTGATCCTCTGGGCCTCCCGGCGGCAGTGCTGATCGAGGGCCGGTGGAGGCGCCGGCCCTACGCCTGGCCCTCGACGAGGAACGCCACCTCGGACGGGTCGTACCAGGCCAGCTCGTGGTCCTCCGCCTCGCCGACGAGGAACTCGGCGTCGAGGTCGCCGAGGTCGGCGGCGTCGACCGCGCCCGCGGCCTCGCGCACCGCGTACTCGGCGTCCTCCAGGTCGACGTGGACGGCGGCGATCGCCTCGAACGGCACCCCGCCCGAGATGCGCACGGCCCCGTCGTCGAGGTCGGGGCGCAACGCGACGTCGTCGAGGTCGGCCGCCACCACCACCCGCCGGGCCGGCGTGCCGTTCTCGCCGAGCCCGATCTCCACCGACAGCAGCCGCAGCGACGCGCGAGCCGCGTGGCTCATCGCCGCGTACTCCAGCTCCTCGTCGTCGCCGCCGGTGTAGGCCTCGCGCAGGCCGGGTGTCAGGGCGAACGCGGTACCGCCGATCGGTTCGAGCACGCCCGTCTTGACGAGCGACTGCAACATCGGCCACGTGGCCGGCACGTAGACACGCATGAGTTCACGCCACCGTGGTCAGGAGCTCGTCGAGGGACTCGTGCACGAGCCCGGCGAGCACGTCGAGGTCGTGCATGGCATCCCGGTCCCCGTTGAACCCGTAGTAGACCCCGCCGTCGTAGGAGGTGAGACCGATCGCGAGGGCCTGGCCCTTCGCGAGCGGCACGACGGGGAACATCTCGAGCATACGGGCACCGGCGGCGTAGAGCGGGAACTGCGGTCCCGGCACGTTCGTCACCACCAAGTTGAAGATCCGTTTCGAGAACCCGCTCGCGGCGCGCGCCCCCAGGGCGTGCAGCGTAGGCGGCGCGAACCCGCCGATGCGGACCAGGGTGTCGGCGCCGACCGACTGGCCGCTCGAGGTGTGCTCGCGCATGGCGTGCGTGACGTGGTGCAGCCGCACCACCGGGCTCGGCTCCCCCACCGGCAGGTCGACCAGGAACGACGAGACGCGGTTGCCGAGCGTCCCAGCCGTGGCCGAGCTCGGCACATCGGCCTCGCCCCGCACCGACAGCGGCACCATCGCCCGCACCGTGGACGAGGGGGTCACCGGCTCACCGCGGGACAGCAGCCAGTTGCGCAGCGCGCCCGCGATGACGCTGAGCACGACGTCGTTCACGCTGCACCCGTGCGCCGCGCGGACCCGGCGGTAGTCCTCCAGCTCGGCGCGGGCGACGGCGAACCTGCGCTGGGTGGAGATCTCCACGTTGAGCGGGGTGCCCGGGGCGGGCCTGCTCGCGGTCCAAGCGATCGAGAACAGCTTGCCCGCCGCCCCCGCGATCTTGTTGACGGTGGCCAGCGCGTCGCCCGCGGCGACGCGCACGTTGTCGATGATCTCGCCGGGCTGGGCGACGGCGTCCGCCACGGCCCCGAGCAGCAGCTCCGCGTTGGACGGCTCCGGCCGGGGCATCCACAGCTCTTCGGGCATCTCCCGCGGCTCGGGCGAGACGTCGAGGATCACCTGGCCGATGTCGATCGCGCTGATCCCGTCGACCATCGCCTGGTGGGTCTTGGTGACGATGGCGATGCGACCCTGCGCCAGCCCCTCCACCAGGTACATCTCCCAGAGCGGGCGCGTGTGGTCCAGCTGGCGCGACATCAGCCGGGCGACGAGCTCGGTGAGCTGCTCCTCCGAGCCGGGCTTGGGCAGAGCGGACCGGCGCACGTGGTAGGCGATGTCGAAGTCGGGGTCGTCGATCCACACCGGCCGCGCCAGGTTGCCCGGGACGTAGCGGACCTTCTGCCGGTACCGCGGCACGAGCGCGATCCGCTGCTCGACCAGGTCCACCAGCCGGTCGTAGTCGAACCCCCCGCGGGGCCGCCGGAAGATCGACACCGCTCCCACGTGCATCGGAGTCGAGGGCGACTCCAGGTACAGGAAGGAGGCGTCGAGGGCCGAGAGCCGTGGCGGCATGGTCCGATCGTATGCCGTGCGCCGGGGCCCGCCGGTCGTCGGCGAGGCGACGGCCGGCGGGCAGGGCCCGTCCTGCCACGGCATACGCTCGCCGCATGGCACGCGAGCGGTCCCCGAAGGACACCTTCATCACGGTGTACGGCCGCAAGCCGGTGCTCGAGGCGCTGGGGGACCGCTCGTTGCGCGTCGACAAGGTCGTCCTCGCCGAGGGGGCGCGCGGCGAGCCCGTCCGGGCCATCCTCGACGCCGCCCGCGAGCGCGGGGTACCGGTGCAGCGGGCGTCGGCACACCGGGTGAAGGTGCTCGCCGGGAACGGGCGGCACGACCAGGGCGTGCTCGCCGACGTCGTCGCGCCGCGGATGGCGCCCGTCGCCGAGTTCACGGCCGCGCTGCGCCCCGGCGCCCCCGCCGCCGTGCTGGTGCTCGACCGGCTCACCAACCCCGCGAACGTCGGGATGATCCTGCGCAGCGCCACCGCCGCGGGGCTGGACGGTGTGCTGTTGGCCCGGCGCGGGCTGCCGGCCATCGACCCGCTGGTGGTGAAGGCGTCGGCGGGAATCGCGTTCCGGGCGCCGGTGCT
Organism: Pseudonocardia sp.; assembly: GCF_035305885.1. Lineage (GTDB taxonomy): Bacteria > Actinomycetota > Actinomycetes > Mycobacteriales > Pseudonocardiaceae > Pseudonocardia. The sequence goes on along the minus strand of NZ_DATGOP010000063.1, from coordinate 18,344 downwards.
GCGCTCGGCCACCGTCGAGGAGGGCTGCGCCGCGCTCGCCGATGCCGGGTTCGCGCTGTACGGCCTGGACGCCCGCGGCGGCTCCCTGCTCGACGCGAAGCTGCCCGACCGGGTGGCACTCGTGCTGGGCAACGAGACCGACGGGCTGTCGAGCACCGTCCGCCCGCTGCTCGACGGGCTGCTTGCGATCCCCATGCACGGCGGCGTCGAGTCGCTCGGGGTGGCGAGCGCGGGCGCGGTCGCCGCGTTCGAGCTCTCCCGCGCCCGTCACCGGCCTGCCTAGGCTGGCCGCATGGTCCAGCGCCGCCTCCCCCGCCCGTCCGAACTGCGATCGCTGCTGCGGCCCGCCCCGTTCGTCCGGGACGCCGACGAGCGGCGGCTGCGGCGTGCGGCGAGCATCGCGGACCTGCGGGCGATCGCGCGCAGGCGCACCCCGCGCGCCGTGTTCGACTACGTCGACGGCGCCGCCGACGGCGAGCTGTCCCTGGCGCGGGCGCGCCGCGCCTACGCGCGCGTCGAGTTCACGCCGTCCGTCCTGCACGACGTCTCCACGGTCGACACCAGCCGGGAGATCCTCGGCAAGCGGGCCGCCCTGCCGTTGGCGTTCGCGCCCACCGGCTTCACGCGGATGATGCACCACGAGGGCGAGGCCGCCGTCGCGTCCGTGGCGGAGGAGTTCGACATCCCGTACGCGCTGTCCACGATGGGCACCACCACCATCGAGGACGTCGCTGCCGCCGCGCCGCGGGCCCGCAAGTGGTTCCAGCTCTACCTCTGGCGCGACCGCGCCCCCGCCAAGGACCTCGTGCAGCGCGCCGACGCGGCCGGCTACGACACGCTGATGCTCACCGTCGACACCCCGGTCGGCGGCGCGCGGCTGCGCGACATCCGCAACGGCCTCACGATCCCGCCCGCGCTGTCGCTGCGCACGTTCCTCGACGGGGCGCGGCACCCGCACTGGTGGTTCAACATGCTGACCACCGAGCCGCTCAACTTCGCCAGCCTCGACGCGACCTACGGCTCGGTCGAGGAGATGATCAACCGGGTCTTCGACCCCGCGCTCACCATCGACGACGTGACCTGGCTGCGGGAGAACTGGCCGGGCAAGCTCGTCGTCAAGGGCATCCAGAGCGTCGACGACGCCGTGCGGGTGGTGGACGCCGGGGCCGACGCGGTGCTGCTGTCCAACCACGGCGGCCGCCAGCTCGACCGCGCCCCGGTGCCGTTGGAGCTGGTCGAGCCCACCGTCCAGGCGCTCGGCGACCGCGCCGAGGTGCTCGTCGACACCGGCATCACCCACGGCGCCGACGTCCTGGCCGCCGTGGCGCTCGGGGCCAGGGGCGCCCTCGTCGGGCGCGCGTACCTGTACGGGCTGATGGCGGGCGGGCGGCGCGGCGTCGCCAAGTCCGTCTCGCTCCTGGCGGCCGAGATCGTGCGAACCCTGCAGCTCATCGGGGTCACGAGCGTCGACGAGCTCCGCCCCTCGCACGTACGCCTTCGCCCGAACGAGTGAGAGACCCTGCAGGGTCGCGGCGACGGGTCCATGGTGCAGGGATGGGTTTCATGGACAAGGCAAAAGACCTGCTGGGCAAGCACGACGACAAGGTCGACCAGGCCCTCGACCAAGGGGGCGAGAAGGCGAAGGAGCGCTTCGCCGGCCACGAGGAGCACATCGACAAGGGCGTCGACCACCTGCAACGCATGACCGGCGAAGGCGATACCACCGAGCGCACGCAGGCGCCGCCTCCGCCCGAGGAGCCGCCTCCGCCTCCGCCGCAGTGACCGACCGCTGATCCGGATCCCGGGGCCGGGCCGTCTCGGCCCGGCCCCGACCCCTGTCCAGCGGGTCAAGCGGGGAGGTCGAACACGGCCTCCAGCTCGGCGATCGTCGCGTCCTCGTCGTGGTGGTGCACCACCACCGCGCCGGCCGCACGCGCGCCGCGTACGTTGCCCAGCTGGTCGTCGACCACGACGCACCCGGTGACCGGCACGCCCAGCCGGGCGGCCACCCGCCGGTACAGCTCGGGGTCGGGCTTGCGCACGCCGAGCGCCGCACCGAGAACTACGAGGTCGAACGCGTCGGCGCACGCGTCGGGCACCTCGTCCGCGTCGGTGACCAGCGCCGTCCGCGCCCCCGTCGACCGCACCCTGCCGACCAGCTCGAGGAGCTGCGGGCCGTCGGTCAGCACGCCCGCGTAGTCCATCACCAGCGCCTGCACGTGCCCGACCGTCGCACACTCACATCGAGAGGCGGTCCAGCGCGTCCAGCAGGTCGAGCAGGTGCGCCCGGATGAGCTCGGCCTGGGCCGGGGCCGGCGCGGGGAGCGCCGCGACGGCCGCCGCGACCCCCGTGACCGCCGTGGACCACCGCTCCCGGCCCCGCGGGGTGATCGCGGCCCGGACGACCCGGCGGTCGACGCCGTCGCGGACCCGGGTGACCGAGCCGGCCCGCTCGAGGCCGTCGAGGACCGGCGTGAGCGTGGCCGGGGCGAGCCGGAGGTGGCCGGCGAGGTCCCGCTGCGACACCTCGCCGAGCTCGACGAGCGCGCCGAGCACCTCCAGCGCCGTGGCGCTCAACCCGTGTGCCGCGGCCGCGCTGCGGGTGTAGCGCTGCAGGGCCGCGCCCGCGCGCACGAGCAGCCGGACGAGCGGCTCGGTCGCGGCTTGATCCACGGCGCGACCGTACGACGGCGACGCTGTGCGCACGGTCCGTTCGGACCCGGAACAACTCGTTCGGACCCGCCCGCGGCAACGCTTCGCGCCCGTACCGTACGGCCCTGAAGCGATCCGGCCGGACCGGCACGACGGCGACGATCCGTTCGGATCCAGCAGCGGCGACGCTGCCGGCACGGACCCGGGCCGGCCCGGGCGGCCCGAACCGCAACGGAGCTGTGTGCCCGTACCGTACGGCCCCGAACCATCCGGTCCGGCCCGACCGGCGGCACCGCTACCCGCACGTACCGTACGGCCCCGAAGCGGCTCGTCCGAACCCAACTGCCGCACCGCTACGCGCACGTACCGTACGACGCACAACCATCCGATCCGGCCCGACCGGCGGCACCGCTTTCCGCACGTACCGTACGGCCCCGAACCATCCCGTCCGAACCCAACAGCCGCAACACTGCGCCCACGTACCGTACGGCCCCGAAGCGGCTCGTTCGGACCCCGCGGCGGCACCCGCTCGCCGACGATCGAGCGGTGACCATCGCCCCGCCCTCGCCGACCGCCCCCGCCCGTCCCCGCCTCCGCCCCGTCCGGTACGAGCCCGGCCCGCGCGAGGCACCCGTGCGGACGGCGGTCCCGGCCACCCCGCCCGCACCCGAGCCGGCGGCGAGCACCGCGCGCGAGCTCGTCGACGCGCACCACGCCGTCACCCGCATCCTGCGCCTCGCACTGGAGGTGCTCGACGGCAGGCGCTCGCACCTGCAGCTCGAGGCGCACTTCGCGCCCGAGCCGCTGCGCTACTGGCGAGCCGCCCTGCGCCCGCGGGCGCCGGTCCGGCGCGGCCGGATGCGCCTGTGCCTACCCCGCCCCGGCGTGGCCGAGGTCGCCGTGCCGTGCCAGATCGATGGTGTGGTGCGCGCCCTCGCCGCCCGGTTCGAGCGCGTCGACACCCGTTGGTGCTGCACGGTCGTGCGGCTGCTCGGCGCGCCCGCGCCGCGCCGGGCGCGGCGGACGAGCACCCGGCAGCAGACCCGGTGAGCACCCGTAACGATCGGCCGCCCCGAATGGAGATCCCGGCCGTGAACGGGAGTTCGTAGGGCTGCTCGACGAGCGGCCCGCCGCCGAGCAGGCGCCCGCCTCGTGCCCCCTCCCCGAGGCGGGCGCCGTCTCGCTCAGCCGACGGATGGGACGGCGCACACGACAGACCCGCCCGCCGCGCGACCACGTCGCGGGCGGGCGGGGTGTCAGGTGGGGATCAGGGCCGGGCGGCCGTGGGCGAGCCGTGGCACTGCTTGTACTTGCGCCCCGAGCCGCACGGGCACGGCCGGTTGCGCGACGGCTGCGCGGTGCCGGTCACCGTGGCCTCGCCCCGGCTGCCGTTGCGCCCGCCGCTGCCGGACCGGCTGCGAACGGTGCCGCCGTCCTCCGCCGGGCCGCTGTAGCTCAGGTTGGTGGGCCTGCTGCCGCGGAACGCGGCGGGCAGCACGCTGCTCGCGTCGGCGGGCTCGGCCGCGGCCGGAGCCGCGTGGCGGCCGCCCGAGGCACGCGCCGGGGCCTGGCGCGCCGGGGGCGCCTCCTGCGCGGGCGCCTGGCCGGCGGCGGGCTGCTGCTGGGCCGCACCCGCGGGCTGGGCGGGCTGGAGGGTCGCGTTGAAGAGGTAGGTGACCGTCTCCTCCTTGATGCCCTCCGACATGGCCTTGAACATGTCGTAGCCCTCGCGCTGGTACTCGATGACCGGGTCGCGCTGGGCCATGGCGCGCAGCTGGATACCTTCCTTGAGGTAATCCATCTCGTAGAGGTGCTCGCGCCACTTGCGGTCGATCACCGTGAGCAGCACGTGCCGCTCCAGCTCGCGCATCCCACCGAGCGGGCCGATGAGCTCGTCGATCTCGGCCTCGCGGCGGGCGTACGCGGCCTTCGCGTCGGCGAGGATGGCCTCGTACAGGCGCTCCTTGGTGAGGTCCTCGATGTCCCCCTCGCCGTCCTCGCCCGCGAGGTCCTGCCAGCGGATGCCGATCGGGTAGATCGCGCGCAGTCCCGTCCAGAGCTTCTCGAGGTCCCAGTCCTCGGCGTAGCCCTCGGCGGTGGCGCCGTCGACGTAGGCCTTGATGACGTCCTCGAGCATGTGCTCGATCTGCGACTTGATGTTCTCCCCGTCGAGGACCCGCCTGCGCTCCGCGTAGATGACGGCGCGCTGCTTGTTGAGCACCTCGTCGTACTTGAGGACGTTCTTGCGGATCTCGAAGTTCTGCTGCTCGACCTGCGTCTGCGCGCTGCGGATGGCCTTGGTGACCATGCCCGCCTCGATCGGGACGTCGTCGGGCAGGTTGAAGCGGTTCATGATCGACTCGACCAGCTGGCCGTTGAACCGGCGCATCAGGTCGTCGCCGAGCGACAGGTAGAACCGCGACTCACCCGGGTCGCCCTGGCGGCCGGAGCGACCGCGCAGCTGGTTGTCGATGCGGCGCGACTCGTGCCGCTCGGTGCCGATCACGTAGAGCCCGCCGGCCGCCCTGACCTCCTCGGCCTCCTCGGCGACCTGCTCGCGCATCTTCTGCAGCGTCTCGTCCCAGGCCGCCTCGTACTCCTCGCGGGTCTCCACGGGGTCGAGGCCACGCCTGCGCAGCTCCTGGTCGGCGAGGAACTCCGGGTTCCCGCCGAGCATGATGTCGGTGCCGCGGCCCGCCATGTTGGTGGCGACCGTGACGGCGCCCGCCTGGCCGGCCTGGGCGATGATCGCCGCTTCCTTCTCGTGGTGCTTGGCGTTCAGGACGTTGTGCGGCACGCCCAGCTGCCGCAGCAGCTTCGACAGGTACTCGGACTTCTCGACGCTCGTGGTGCCGACCAGCACCGGCTGGCCCTTGCGGTGCCGCTCGGCGATGTCGGCGGCGACGGCGGCGAACTTCGCCTCCTCCGTCTTGTAGATCAGGTCCGGCTGGTCCTTGCGGATCATCGGCCGGTTCGTCGGGATCGGCACCACGCCCAGCTTGTAGATCTGGTGCAGCTCGGCCGCCTCGGTCTGGGCGGTACCGGTCATGCCCGACAGCTTCTTGTAGAGGCGGAAGTAGTTCTGGAGCGTGATGGTGGCCAGCGTCTGGTTCTCGTTCTGGATCGGCACCTGCTCCTTGGCCTCGATGGCCTGGTGCATGCCCTCGCTGTAGCGCCGACCCGGCAGGACGCGGCCGGTGAACTCGTCGACGATCAGGACCTGGCCGTCGCGGACGATGTAGTCCCGGTCCTTCTTGAACAGCTCCTTGGCCTTGAGCGCGTTGTTCAGGTACCCGATGAGCGGGGTGTTGGCCGCCTCGTAGAGGTTGTCGATGCCGAGCTGGTCCTCGACGTAGCGCACGCCCTTGTCGGTGATGCCGACGGTGCGCTTCTTCAGGTCGTACTCGTAGTGGTACTGCTGGATCTCGGCGCTGCGGCGGTTGAGCTCCTGCGGCGACATCCCGGTGACGTCGAAACCGCGCATGGGCTCCCGCGCGGTGCCGCGGCCGTTGACCATGTCGGCGAACGCCTGGTACCAGCGCGAGCTCGCCTCGGCGGGACCCGAGATGATCAGCGGCGTGCGCGCCTCGTCGATCAGGATCGAGTCGGCCTCGTCGACGATGGCGAAGTTGTGCCCGCGCTGCACCATGTCGGCCTTCTTCCAGGCCATGTTGTCGCGCAGGTAGTCGAAGCCGAACTCGTTGTTGGTGCCGTAGGTGATGTCGGCGGCGTACTGCTCGCGCCGCACGGCGGGCGGCATCTCCGACAGGATCACGCCGACGGTGAGCCCGAGGAACCGGTGGATCCGGCCCATGTTCTCGGAGTCGCGCTTGGCGAGGTAGTCGTTGGTGGTGACGACGTGGACGCCCTCGCCGGTCAGCGCGTTGAGGTAGACGGGGAAGGCCGAGGTGAGGGTCTTGCCCTCACCGGTCTTCATCTCCGCGATGTTGCCGAAGTGCAGCGCCCCGCCACCCATGAGCTGCACGGGGAACGCCCGCTGCCCGAGCGTGCGCACCGCCGCCTCGCGGACGACCGCGAACGCCTCGAACATCAGGTCGTCCAGCGACTCGCCGTCGCGCAGCCGCGCGCGGAACTCGTCGGTCTTCGCCCGCAGCTCCGCGTCGCTCAGCGCCTGCATCTCGGGCTCGAGGTCCTCGATCACCCGGGCGTACTTGGCGAGGCGTTTCACCAGCTTGGTCTCGCCGGCGCGGAGCAGACGGTTCAACAGCGGCACGGATCGACCTCACTCGCCTTCGCGGACCAGTTCGCGTTCCTCGCAGCCCGCTCGCGCACGCGCTGCCCCGACCAGGGTAGCGAAGCGGCGGACCGCTACCCCACACAACGCCGAAGGGGCGGCCCGCGTTCCGACCGGACGCGGGCCGCCCCCCTTCACGCGGAGCGGGTGTGCCGCCTACTGCTCGAGGCGGATCATCCCGTAGTCGTAGCCCTTGCGCCGGTAGACGACGCACGGCTGGCCGCTGTCGACGTCGGAGAAGAGGTAGAAGTCCTCTCCCTCCAGCTCCATCTGCGAGAGCGCCTCGTCGACCGTCATCGGCTTGGCCGAGTGCACCTCCTGCCGGACGATCCGCCCCGGCAGCGCGTCGGGCAGGTCCTCGTCGTGCGTGCGCGGGACCGGGATGTCGATCGTGTCGTCCGCCCTGAGGTCGGCCTCTCCGTCGTCGGTGCGCTCGTTGAGGGCCGGCGGGGCCTCGAGCACGGCCGTGCCCGCGCCGCGGCCCGCCATCACCCGGGCGCGCTTCGGGGTGACGCGACGGCGGTCGTGCGAGCGGCGCAGCCGCTCCTCGAGCTTGGCGATCGCGGCGTCGAGAGCTGCGTAGAAGTCCTGCGCACAGGCCGATGCTCTCGCGATGGGCCCACACCCCCTGCCCGTGATCTCGACACGCTGGCAGCTCTTGAGCTGGCGGCGGTTGCGCTCGTGGAAGAGCTCGACCTCCATGCCCACGATCTTGTGGTCGTACCGCTCAAGTCGACCGAGCTTCTCGGCCACATGGACTCGGAAATGGTCTGGGACCTCGACGTTCCGGCCGGTGACAACGATCTCCACGCAGACTTCCCTCGCTCTCAGCTTCTCTGGGCGTCGGGTTGACCTTGCTGGGGGTCGCCGGGAGTACCCACTCCCCGGCGCTCGATCGGTGCTCCTCCTGACGGGTGCCTGTGGTGTGGGATGCCGAGCACCGTAACGTGCATCACGGTTCGGCAACAGTCCTCCGGCCCGACTGGGCCACACCCGGGTAGAAGCGCCCGCCGAACTGTTCCGTTGCACCCGCAGCGACGGTATGATTACGCCTTCGTCTTGATCATCGGGACGCTGGCGTCGCAGAGCACCACCGCTCCCACCACCTGTTTTCCCGCTGCGACGAGCGCGTCCCGGCAGGCGCGAAGCGTCGCGCCGGTCGTGACGACGTCGTCGACCAGCAGCACGGCACCGTCCCCGGGCAGGGCGCCCGGACCGACCCGCACGCGCCCGGCGAGGTTGGCGGCGCGCTGCTCGGGGTCGAGCCCCACCGAGTCGCGCACGCCGCGGGAGAGCCGCAGCGGACGCGCGAGCCGCGTGCCCGGCCGGCTCGCCACGACCTCGCGGCACAGGCGGGCGACGTGGTCGCCGCCCCGCACCCGGGCGGCCGCGGGGCGCGAGGGCGCGGGGACGAGCCACAGGGGCGCGGGGCCCGCCACGTCGTCGACGAGCGCCGTGAGCAGCGCACCGAGCGGCCCGGCGAGGTCGCGCCGCCCCCGCTCCTTGTAGCGCAGCAGCGCCGAACGCAGCGGGCCCGTGTAGCGGCCCGCGGCGAACACCGCGGGCCCGCCCGGCAGGTACGGGCGCACCGGCGGCCCGAGCTCGGTGCGGCAGCGCGCGCACCACGGCGGCTCGGGGGCGCCGCACGCCGCGCAGTCGCCCGGCAGGACGAGGTCGAGAAGTGCCGCCGCGAGGACCCGCACGTCCACCGACCCAGCATCGCGCGCCCGTCCTCCACCGGGCCGCGGGTGATCGCGAGTTGTCCACAACGGCCCCGGGACCGCGTCACGGCCGCACCCAGCGCACGACCCGCCCCCACCCAGGCGCGACCCGCCGACACCCACACCGCGACTCGCCCACACCGAGGCCGCGACTCGCGGAGGAGCAGACCGCGACTCGCCCACATCGAGAGCGCGACTCGCCCACACCCAGGGCGCGACTCGCGGGGCGGGGGTCAGCCGGGGTAGAGGGGGATGGCGTCGGGGGCGCCGGCGAGCACCTGCCGCCACGCCACCTGGTCCCCGCCCCCGAAGCTCCACACCCCGGTCTGGTCGGTGACCCAGAGGGGGCGGTTGGCCGCGGCGGCGACCGCGGTCAGCGGGGCGGTGAGGTTGTTGCTCACGATCCGCTGCACGACCAGGCCGTCGACGGTGACCTGGGCGACCAGCATCTCCGGGTTGCGGGTGATCGCGACGATCGACTCCGTGGACCGCCAGTCGGCCCCGACGACCGCGCCGAGGTCGTCCGGGCGCAGCCTGCGGACGTCACGGATGGCGACCTCGCCGTCGATGGTGCGCGCGACGGCACCCGTGTAGAGGCCCTCGCCGACGACCGCGGCCACCCGGATGCCGTCGCGGGACAGGCGCAGGTCCTGGATCGGCCCGAAGGCGGCGAGCTCGTCGGCGTTGACCCGCCCGGTGCGCGGCGGTGCGGTGTCGTCGACGCTCACGCGGGCGACCACGGACGAGTCGAGCACGGTCCACACCTCGCCGCCGGTGGGCGTCCAGGTGGGCCTGGTCATGGTGCGCGCGGTCAGCGGAACCGCCGCCATGTCCCCGTCCGTGCGGCCGACCAGCAGCGTGCGGGACCCGCCGACCTCGGCCACCGCGGCGATCCGCCTGCCGTCGACGGCGGACGCCGCGGACTCCACGTCGTAGGAACCGTCGCCGAGCGGGCCGGGCAGCGGCGCGCTGGGCTCCGGCCCGGTCAGCTGGCGCACCCGCCCGCCGGCCACGACGAGGCCCGGCACGTCGGCGGCCGGCTCCACCTCCGCCGACAGCGCGGCGACGTCCTCGCGGGTGAGGTCCGGCCGGTCGGGCAGGAGCGGCTCGCCGTCGGCGAGCAGCCGGACGCGTCCGACGTTCACCTCGGCCAGCGACAGCACCACCTGCGCGGCGAGCAGCTGCCGGGACGACTCGTCGAGGTCGCCGAGCCTGGTGAGGTCGACGACGACGGCCCCGTCGTCGCTCCTGGTCACGTTCGCCCGCAGCTGCGCGCCGGGTGGGAGCAGCGAGACCGCCGCGTCGGTCAGCGCCCCGGACGGCCCGGTGAGCAGCAGCTCCATCACCCGCGCCGGCTGGGCCCGCGCCGGGGTGCTCGGCACGTGCCGCACGTCGGCGACGGCGAGCCTGCGTACCGGGTCGACGAACCAGACGCGCACGGGCTTGTAGTTGTCGCGGAACACCGACAGCGGCACGACGACGCCCGGCGGCAGCTCCGAGATCCGCCACTGCCCGTCGCGGCGCACGACGGTGACGTCCTGCTGGAACATCGTCTGCGCTGGCTCGAACGAGCCGGTCGAGGTGAGCCGGCCGATCGCCGTGCCGCGGATGCGGATCGTGGTGGTGTCCGAACCCGGGCCGCCCGCCCCCGGGGCGGGCACGGTGTCGAACTGCCCGTCGAGCACGGTGATGCCCGCGGCGTCGTCCCACTCCGCCGCCTCGGGTGCGAGGAAGCGGCGGGCCGCGCCGTGCCGCTCGGTGGTGCTGCCGGAGGCGAACACGAAGTCGCGCACGAGGTCGAGCGGGTTGCTGCCGGCGGCGGGGCCGGGCGGGAGGACCCCGTCCTCGCCGGTGCCGATCTGGCGCAGCACCTGGACCGGGGAGCTCTCCGGCACGCTCGCGCACCCGGCCAGCGCGGCGAGCGCGAGCAGGAGGGCGCAGACCAGCCGTCCGGGGCGGAAGTTCATGGCTCGTGGACCGTGGTCGGGCGGGGACGGGGCGGGGTGGGCACCGAGGCGGGCTCGGCGACCGGGGCGGCCGGTTCCTCCGGCCCGAGCGGAAGCGGGCTCGACTCGACGGCGTCGCCGACCCGGCGGGGCAGCGTGAGGCGGAACGCGGCGCCCTGTCCGGGCTCGCCCCACGCCTGCAGCCACCCGCCGTGCAGGCGGGCGTCCTCGATGGCGATCGAGAGCCCCAGGCCGCTCCCGCCGCTGCGGCGGGCTCGCGACTCCTCCGCGCGCCAGAACCGGTTGAACACCAGCGCGGCCTCCCCGGGGCGCAGGCCGACGCCGTGGTCGCGCACGAGCACGGCCACCGTCCGCTCGTCGGCGCGCAGCACGACCCGGACCGGCTTGCCCTCGCCGTGGTCGATCGCGTTGGCGACGAGGTTGCGCACGATGCGCTCGACCCGGCGCGGGTCGACCTCGGCGACCACCCCGGCGGGCAGGTCCAGCTCGAGCGGCGTGCCGGTCTCGTCGGCGAGCCCGCGGACCGCCTCGACGGCGCGCACGACGACCCCGTGCATGTCGACGTTCTCCGCGCCCAGCTCGGCGACGCCCGCGTCCAGCCGGCTGATCTCCAGCAGGTCGTTCAGCAGCGCCTCGAACCGGTCCAGCTCGGCGACCAGGAGTTCCGAGCTGCGGCGCAGCGCGGGGAGCAGCTCGTCCCGCGAGGCGTAGAGCACGTCGGCGGCCATGCGGACCGTGGTGAGCGGCGTGCGCAGCTCGTGGCTCACGTCCGAGGTGAACCGCCGCTGCAGCGCGCCGAACTCCTCGAGCTGGCGGATCTGGTTCTGGATGCTGCTCGCCATCTCGTTGTAGGACTCGGCGAGGCGCGCCACCTCGTCCTCGCCCTGCACGGGCATCCGCTCGTCGAGGTGGCCGTCGGCGAACCGCTCCGCGATCTCCGCCGCCTGCCGGACCGGCCGCACGACCTGCCGCGTGACGATGCCTGCGATCCCGGCGAGCAGCAGCAGGAGCACCAGCCCACCGACGATGAGCGTGCTCTGCACCGTTCCCAGCGTCCGCTGTTCCGAGACCAGCGGGAACAGCAGGTAGAACTCGAGATCTCCGACGGCCGTGCGCACCGGCTGGCCCACGACCAGCGTCGGGACCTCGACCCCCTGCTCGGTGAGGGTGGTCGTGTACTGGCTGGAGAGCGTGCCCGCGGCGACCGCATCGCGCAGCGTCCGCGGGACGTCCTCGACGGGGCCGGCCGCGACCTGGGCACCCGGGTCCCCCTCGCTCGTGGTGAGCACCGCGCGGAACTCGCCTGCGGTGGCGGGCTGGCCCTCCACCGAGCTCGTGTTGGTCAACCGGTCGAGCGCGTTGTTGAGCTCGCCCTGCGCGCCCTCGCGGTCCGGGTCGACGCCCGCGAGGTCGCGTTCGAGCAGCACGGCGCCGGTCTCGGTGCGCACCCGGGCGTCGATCTCCTTGGCCTGCATGAGCCGCTGCGCGATCTGCGTCTGCAGCACGAGGCCGAGCACGAGCACGACGGCCGCCGACAGCGCCAGCGTGCTGATGACGACCCGCATCTGCATCGAGCGGCGCCACGCGAGGTTCCACGCCTCGGACAGCTCCGCGAACAGCTGCCGGGCGGGGGCGAGGCCGCGGCGGACGCGCAGGCCCAGCGCCGCGGTCATGGCGAGCGGCGGGCCCGGGTGATCACGGCGGTCCCGCCTTGTACCCGACACCGCGCACGGTGAGCACGACCTCCGGGTGCTCCGGATCGCGTTCCACCTTCGACCGGAGGCGCTGCACGTGGACGTTCACCAGCCGGGTGTCGGCCGCGTGCCGGTAGCCCCACACCTGCTCGAGCAGGACCTCGCGGGTGAACACCTGCCGCGGCTTGCGCGCCAGCGCGACGAGCAGGTCGAACTCCAGCGGCGTGAGCGCGATCTGCTTGCCGTCCCGCGTCACCTGGTGGGCCGGGACGTCGATCATCACGTCGCCGATGGACAGCTGCTCGGCGGGCTCGGCCTCGGTGCGCCGGATCCGGGCCCGGATGCGCGCCACGAGCTCCTTCGGCTTGAACGGCTTCACCACGTAGTCGTCGGCGCCCGACTCGAGGCCGAGGACGATGTCGACGGTGTCGCTCTTGGCGGTCAGCATCACGATCGGCACCCCGGACTCGGACCGGATGGCGCGGCACACGTCGATGCCGTTCATGCCGGGGAGCATGAGGTCGAGCAGCACGACGTCGGGTCGCAGCTCGCGGACGGCCGGCAGGGCCCGCGTGCCGTCGGCGACCACGGCGGTGTCGAACCCCTCGCCCCGCAGCACGATCGTCAACATCTCGGCAAGCGCCGGGTCGTCGTCGACCACCAGAACGCGCGACTTCATGGTCTAGAGCATCCCACCTCCCGTCGTACCCCCGCCGCGGGCCCGCTGGTGTGCGCGGTCTACCCCAGGAGGGCGGCGGCGAGCGCGTCGGCGTCGACCCGGGTGCTGCCGTCCAGCACGGTCCACGGCGACAGCCAGGAGGCGGCCGCGAGCTGGGCGTACGCCGCGGCCGTCCGATCCTGCAGGCCCGCGTCGGACTCGTAGGAGTCGCGCCTCCGGTCGGCCTCGGTGCGCTCCCGGTGCGCGGCGCGCTCCGCGGCCACCTCGCGGGGCACGGCGAGCAGCAGCTGGTGGTCCGGCACCGGCACCCCGAACCGCTCCACCTCCAGCTCGCGCACCCACCGCGCGAAGTCGCCGTCGACGCCCTCGCCCAGCCGCGCCATGTGGTAGGCCGCGTTGGAGGCGATGTAGCGGTCGACGAGCACCACGTCGTGCGCCTCCAGCGCGGCGCGCAGGTCCGGCGCTGCGGCACGGCGGTCCAGCGCGAACAGCAGCGCCATCCCGTGGACGGACGCCGCGAGGTCGCCGTGCTTGCCGTACAACGCCTCCCGGGCGAGCTCGGCGTGCACGTCGGCGTCGTAGCGGGGGAACGCGAACCGGGCGACCCGCACCCCCTTCGCGGCGAACGCGGCGCCCAGCGCGTCCGACAGGGTCCGCTTGCCGGCCCCGTCCAGGCCCTCCACCGCGATCAGCCGCCCCATGCGCGCATCATGCCCGGCGCGGCCGGGGGCCCCATCACCCGGTCGACAGGCGCGAGCGCCACAGCAGCCAGGCGAAGTACGGCGTGCCGATCAGCGAGGTCAGCGCGCCCGCGGGCAGCTGGGCGGGGGCGATGACCGTGCGGCCGAGCACGTCGGCGAGGCACACGAGCAGCGCCCCGAGCAGCGCGGCGACCGGCAGGACCCGCGCGTGGCGGGAGCCGACCAGCGCCCGGGCCGCGTGCGGGGCGACGAGCCCGACGAAGGACAGCAGCCCGATCGCCGACACCGCGGTGGCGGTCAGCAGGGCCGCGACGGCGAGCAGCCCGATCCGGGCGGAGCCGAGCCGCACCCCCAGCACGCGCGGGGTGTCGTCGTCGAGGGCGAGCAGGTCCAGCTCGTCGCGGGCGTGCACGAACCAGGCCACGGCGACCAGCAGCACCACCGCGACCGGGATCACCTGCGGGAACGTCCGCCCGTACGTCGACCCGGCGAGCCAGGTGAGGGCCTTGGCCTCGTTCCACGGGTCGGTGAGCACGACCAGCAGCGTGATCATGGCCATCGACCCGTACGACATGCCGACCCCGACGAGCACCAGCCGGTCGGTCGCGAGCCCGCCCCGCGCGGCCAGCCCGAACACCAGCGCGGACGCGGCCAGCGCGCCGAGCGCGGCCCCGCCGGCGAGGGTCCACATGCCGACCGTCGGCACGATCGTGATCAGCGCGACCGCGGTGACGCCCGCGCCGCCGCTCACGCCGAGCAGCGCGGGCTCGGCGAGCGGGTTGCGGCACACCGCCTGCACCACCGCGCCCGCGACGGCGAGCGCCGCGCCGGCGAGCAGGGCGGCGACCACGCGCGGCACCCGGGCGTCGAGCACGAACGTGGTGATCGGCCCCGCGCGACCCGCGACCCAGTTCGCGACGTCACCCATGAGCAGCAACGCGTCGCCGAGCAGGAGGCTCCCGGCCGCGACGGCCGCGGTGGCCGCCAGCGTCACGGCCGTGACGAGCAGGAACGTGCCGCGCCCCCGCAGCCGTCCGGACCGGGCCGCGGGTGCCTGCCGCACCGGCCCCGAGTCGCGGAACCTGCGGGCGACGGCGATCAGCACGACCGCCCCGAACACGGTGGTCACCACGCCCGTGGGGACCTCGATCCCGCCCTGGGCGCCGAGCACGAGCCGCACCAGCACGTCGGCGGCGAGCACCACCCCGATCCCGGCGAGCGCGGACATCGGCACCAGCACCCGGTGCCGGTACAGCCCGGGCACCAGCGGGGCGACCAGCCGCACCGCGGCGGGGGCGCACAGGCCGACGAAGCCGACCGGCCCCGCGACCGTCACGGCGGCCGACGCCAGCAGCACGGCGAGCACCGCGCCGAGGACGCGCGTGCGACGCACCGGCACGCCCAGCACGACCGCCGTGTCGTCGCCGAGGCCGAGCACGTCCAGCCGCCTGCCGAGCACGACCAGCGCGCCGACGCCCAGCAGCACCACCGGACCCATCCGGGCGATCGAACCGAGCCCGATCTGCGCGAGCTGTCCGCTGCCCCAGGCGTACAGGCCGGAGGTCTCCTCGGTGAACAGCAGGATCAACACGCTGACCAGCGCGAAGAGGGCGAGCGACACCGCCGACCCGGCGAGCACGAGCCGGGTCGGCCCGGTCCCGCCGCCGGAGATGGCGAACACCAGCGCCGCCGCCCCGAGGCCGCCGGCGAAGGCCAGCAGGGCCGACGCCTCGACCGGCACCGCGATCCCGAACGCCGCGCACGCGACGACCACCAGGTGCGCGCCCGCGTTGACGGCCAGGGTGTCCGGCGCGGCGAGGGCGTTGCGCGTGATCGACTGGAGCGCGGCGCCCGCCGCCCCGAGCGCGGCGCCGACCACGACCCCGGCCAGCAGCCGCGGCACCCGGGAGGCGACGAGCACCGCTGCGGTCTGGTCCGTGCCCGCGCCGGTGAGCAGCGCGAGCAGGTCCGCGACGGCGACGCTCGACGTGCCCTGGGTCAGGTGCACCGCCGAGAGCACCGCGACGATCGCGACGCCGACCGCGGCGACCACCGCGACGGTCGCTCGCGACGCCGGCCGCGGGGCGACGAGCGCGTCCTGCACCTCGCGTCAGGCGCCGAGCGCCGCGGTGACGGCGTCGACGTACTGGCGCATCGACACCGGTCCGCCGAACATCCAGATGCCGTCGGGCAGGCGGGTGACGTCGCCGGCCTGCACGAACGGCAACGACTCCCACACCGCGTTGCCCGCGAGGCCCTCGACGAACGGGTCGGGGCCCTCCACGTCGTTGGTCCAGTAGACGAACTCGACGTCGCCGAGCTGCGTGAGACCCTCGACGTCGGTGCTGGCGAGGCCGTAGTCCTCGTCGCCCTCCATCGGCCAGGCGTTGACCAGCCCGAGCTCGGCCGACACCGCCCCGATCAGCGATCCGCCGGTGAAGGGGCGGATCGACAGGCGGCCGCCGTCGAGCCAGCCGTCGGCGAACGCGATCCGCTTTCCGGTGAGGCCGGCCGCCTCGATCCGCCGCTTGCCGTCGGCGAGGGCGGCGTCGAAGTCGGCGAGCAGCCGCTCCGCCTCCGCCTGCTTGCCGGTGATCTGCGCGACGAGCTCGACGTTGCGGCGCATCTGCCCGATCGGGTCGGCGGCGTCCGCGGGGCGCACGACCACGACGGGCGCGACCGCCTCGAGCTGCGTCAGCGCGCCCTCGTTGACGTTGGGCGTGGCGAGGACGAGGTCCGGGCGCAGCGCGGCGATCGCCTCGACGCTCGGCTCGCCGCGCACCCCGACGTCGGCGACGCCCTCGGCGAGCGGGGCGCCCTGCACCCACGCCGTGTAGCCCGGCACGTCGGCCACGCCCACCGGCATCACGCCGAGCGTGACGAGGTACTCCACCAGCGCCCACTCCAGCCCGACGGCGCGGGTGGCCGGCCGGTCGAACGTGATCTGCTTGCCCCGCGCGTCGGTGACGGTGATCTGGGCACCGCCGCCCTCGGCGGGGGACGCCGGTTCGTCCGCGGGGGCCTCGGTCGTGCCGCAGGCGGCGAGCACCAGCGCGGTCACGGCCGCGCCGATGGCGAAGCCGATCCGCCGTCCGATCATGCTGACTCCTTCTTGTGCCTGGTGGTGTGCCGGCCGACCGGCCGGATGCGCAGGAGCCCGGTGACCGGGTCGCGGTCCACCGCGACCTCGATCCCGTAGGCCTCGGTGAGCAGGTCGGGGGTCAGGACCGCGGCGGGCGGGCCGACGGCGCGCACCCGGCCGTCGGCGAGCACGACGACCTCGTCGGCCACCGCCGCGGCCTGCTCGAGGTCGTGCAGCACCACGCCGACCGCGATGCCGGAGTCGTCGGCCAGGTCGCGCAGCAGATCGAGGATCTCCACCTGGTAGCGCAGGTCGAGGTGGTTGGTGGGCTCGTCGAGCAGCAGCACGCCCGTGTCCTGGGCGAGGCAGCAGGCGAGCCAGACCCGCTGCAGCTGCCCCCCGGAGAGCTCGTCGACCGGGCGGTGCGCCAGGTCGGACACGCGGGTGAGCGCCATCGCCCGCTCGACGGCAGCGGGGCCGCCCGGGTCGTCGCCGCGGAACCGCCCGCGGTGGGGATGCCTGCCGAAGCCGACGACGTCGAGCACGGAGAGCCCGGTGGGCACCGGGCGGCTCTGGGTGAGGAGGGTGACCCGCCGGGCGAACTCGCGCCGCGTGAGCGCGAGGGCGTCCGCGGGCGCGTCGCCGTCGAGGTGGATCTCACCGCGGTCGGGCCGGTGCAGGCGCGCGAGCGCCCGCAGCAACGTGGACTTGCCGCTGCCGTTGGGGCCGACGAGCGCGGTGACCTGCCCCGCCCGGACCTGGGCCCCGGCACCGTGGACGACCCGGACGCCGTGGTAGCCGAGATCGAGGCCGGCGCCGCGCAACGCGTTGGTGGTCCGCCCGCTCGAGAGCACGGCTTAGGATAGCCACACCTGCCTTCGACCGAGGTGGGGCAGATCTATGGCCCTCGCCACGGGGCGGACGATCCGACGGGGAACGGGGCCCGCGCTCAGGCGATGGCGCGGACGGTCTCCCAGGTGGCGGCGAAGCCGGGGTGCAGGGGGAGCTCGTTGACGGCGGCCGCGCGCACCCAGCGCACCTCGAGGGTCTCCGCCGTCAGCGCGGTGGGCACGACGAGGCTGCGGGCCTGGCCCACCACCGTGGTGTAGGACCAGCCGCCGTGGTCGTCGACGTAGGTGCCGGTGATCTCGTAGGCGTCGGCGCTGAGCCCGGCCTCCTCGGCGGCCTCGCGCCGGGCGGCCTGCTCGGCCGTCTCGGCGCGGTTGCGGGCCCCGCCGAGCAGGCCCCACGTGCCGCCGTGGTGGCTCCACAGGGCGCGGTGCTGCAGCAGGACGCACTCGCCGTGCCACAGCAGCAGCCCCGCGGCGCCGAAGATCCCCCAGTGCTCGTGACCGAGGGCGCACCGCGTCCAGCCGTCACCATCACCGCGGGGGAGCGCCACGCGACCAGATTAGGTCGTGGCGCTCCCCCGGGCGAGGGTTCGAGCAGGCGTCAGTAGCGGTAGTGCTCGGGCTTGAACGGGCCCTCGACGTCCACGCCGATGTACTCGGCCTGGTCCTTGGTGAGCTTGGTCAGCTCCCCGCCCAGGGCCTCGACGTGGATGCGGGCGACCTTCTCGTCGAGCACCTTGGG
>NZ_DATGOP010000062.1:0-4186 GCF_035305885.1 Pseudonocardia sp. | reverse complement strand
CTACCTCAAGGGCCGCATGCTGCCCCGCCGCCAGCACCGCCTCGAGGTCCACATGGACTCCTGCGCCGACTGCACCCGCGCCTTCATGGACGTCCGCGAGGTCTCCTGGATGCTCCGCGACCTCGGCCAGCACCTCGTCGCGGCGATGGTGGTGACCGGCTCGGCAGGCGCTGCGGGCGCTGCCGGCGGCGTAGCGGCGGGGACGACCCGTAGGAGCCCCGACAAGAAGCCCGGCCCCAAGGAGCTCGCCGCCGTGGCCGGTGTGCTGCTGGTGCTGGGTCTCGGCGGCGTGGCTGCCGCGATGATCGCGAGCCAGGCGGACCGCCCGCCCGCCGAGGCGGGTCAGGTCGTCGACGGCGGAGCCGCGGGCGGGGGCGCCGGTGACGGAGCGGCCGGAGACGATGCCGCGGCACCGCCCGCGGACGAGACCGATCCGTCCGACGAGACCGACACCGCGCCCGAGGTGCCACCCGCCGACACCCCGCCGCCCGCGGCAGCCCCGCCGTCGTCCGGCGACGGTGCACCGGCGACCGGTTCCGGCGCGCCGTCGACCGGTTCCGCGGAGCCTGCGCCGGTCGACACCGCGCCCGATCCGGTGACGCGGCCCGCGCCGGAGCCCGGGGACGGGGCCCCGGCGACGGGCGGGCCGGCGCCCGGAGGCGACTCCGACGCGGGCACCGACGAGCCGCCGGTCGTCGCGGAACCCGAGGTTCCCGCCCCGCCGCAGACACCGGAGCCCCCTGCCCCGACGGCCCCGGCCGAACCGGAGGAGCCCGCGCCGCCGCAGACCCCCGGCCTCGGGTCGGCGCTGACCGGCCTCCTGGCGAGCCTCGGTCTCTCGGGCCTGCCGGGCGTCAACCTGATCGGCATGACGCTGGACCAGCTCTGGGCGTTGCTGTTCGGCACGACCACGCTCCCGCCGACCGTTCAGCCCCCGGCCGCCGGCTGATGGACGCGAGGGCCCCTGACCGGTCCCGCTCGTCGTCGTGCACGCGCACGGATCACCCCGCCTCGAGCGGGGTGATCCGTGCGCGGCTCTTCCCCTGGCGCCCGCTCTCTGGGAGCATGCACGCCCGGGGACTCGCGTACGCGACGTGGACCGCCTCGGGGCGGAAGGG
The DNA here is from genome assembly GCF_035305885.1 of Pseudonocardia sp. Classification (GTDB taxonomy): domain Bacteria; phylum Actinomycetota; class Actinomycetes; order Mycobacteriales; family Pseudonocardiaceae; genus Pseudonocardia. Next base: position 3,068 of record NZ_DATGOP010000062.1, on the reverse strand, counting down.
GGCGTCGTGGCCGTGACCAGCGATCTGGCACAGTGGGCCGCGCACCGCCGCGCCGTCGTCGCGACGGTCGCCCGCAGGGTCCCGGGCGTCGACCCCGAGCTCGCGGCGAGCCGCGGGCTCGAGATGCTGTGCGCCGAGCTGCTCCGGGCGGGCTGCGTCGACGACCCGGTCGCGTTCTGGACCGCTGCCGCGCTCGACGTCGCGGAGGCCGTCGCGCAGGACGACACCGCTCCCCCGGCGACGACGCCGGACGAACCACCCGTCCGCACGGTCGACCTCGAGGTCCTCGGCTCGGCGCTCGGTCGGCTCTCGACAGCCGAGCGACAGCTCCTCTGGGACCACCACGTGTCCTCCCGGCCGGTCGCCGCGATCGCTGACGACATCGGCCTCCTGCCCTACGCCGCGCGCCGCCGGCTACGCCGCGCCGAGAACCGCCTCGCGAGCAGCGTGGCGGAGACACATGCCGACGCGGCGGACGGTGCGGAGTGCCGGCGCACCCGTGCCTCGCTGCACGACTTCGTCCGCAACCGGCTCCTGCCCCACCGCCGGCAGGAGGTCGAGGACCACATGGTCCGGTGCGCGGGCTGTACTCGCGCCTTCGTCGACGTCCGGGAGTCGTACTGGATGCTGCGCGCTGCCGCGCCGGTGCTGCTGCTCGGCGCCGCCGCCGCGCCGAGCGGTGCGGGCGCCACGGCGGGAGCCGGCGCCGCGGCGGGGGTCGCGGGCTGGTTCGCCTCGGTCGGGACGCGCGCGGCGATCGTGCTGCGGAGCGCGTTCACCGACCCCACGACGCTCGCCGCGACCGTGGCAGGCGGGCTCGTCGTGTCGACCGCCGTGGGGGCCGGGAGCGTCGCGGGCACCGTGGGCGCACCGCTGTGGGAGCCCGGCACGGTGAACGTCGAGGCACCGGACCACCGGACCGCGGGCGACGCACGCCAGGGTGCCGCACCCCGCAGCGCCGGCACCGACCCGGCGGATCTGCCCGGCCCCCAGGCGTTCGTCCCACCCGGCCTGGCGAGGGCGGGGCTCACGGCGAACCGCACGGGGACGTCCGGCAGCATCCCCCCGGGACTGACCGCCACCGACGGCGTGCCGCCGGGTCTCACCGCGACGGACGGCGTGCCGCCGGGGCAGGCGAAGGACGACGAGACGGACCGCGCGGACGACGGTAGCGCCGCGCCCCCCGGCCAGGCCACGAAGGACGGCATCCCGCCGGGGTTGGCGAAGAAGGACGGCATCCCGCCGGGGCTGGCGAAGAAGGACGGCATCCCGCCGGGCCAGGCCAAGAAAGAGGAGGCCCCGCCCGGCCAGGCCACGAAGGGGTCCACTCCCCCGGGCCAGACGAAGAAGGACACGGGGCAGGGCGCCCCGAACCGGGTGCCACCGGGCCAGGCGAAGAAGGACACGCCCCCGGGCCAGGGTGGGCCGGACAAGACTCCGCCGGGTCAGGCGAAGAAGGGGCAGGCAGGATCGCACGACGCCACGGCTCACGACCCGGCCGAGGTCGGGACAGGCCGCCGGTCGCACACCCGGGACGGATACGGCGCGGGGCCGGGCGCGCACCGCGCCGTGCCGACCGCCGGCGACGAGGGACACCGCGGCGACGACGGCGCGCGCCGCGCTGACCACGGGGACGGCCGCACCTCGTCGGGCGACGACCACCGGGGCCGCCCGGACGGTCACGAGCGCGCGAGGAGGACCAGCACCTCGTAGTGCGAGGTCTGCGGGAACATGTCGAGCAAACGGCCGCGCACCGGCCGCAGCGAGGGCATGGCGGCCAGGTCGCGGGCGAGCGTGGTCGCGTTGCAGCTCGAGTACAGCACGTGCTCGATCCCGGACGACTCCAGCCAGCCGGCGAGCTCCGCTCCGATGCCGCGGCGAGGCGGGTTCACGATCACCATCTCCGGTAGCTCGCGCGCGTCCGGGCCCACGGCGAACGCGGTGGCGTCACCGGCCGCGAACTCGACGTCGCGGAACCGGTCGCCGTCGGCCCCTGCTCGAAGGCGCTCCGCCGTGCCCGAGGCGGCCACCACCGCCTCCGCGCCGATCTCGATGCCTGTGATCGCGCGCCCCGGTGCCGCGCAGTGCAGCGCGAACCCGCCGACGCCGCAGTACAGGTCCCAGAGGCTCGCGGGCCCCACCTCGTCGACCCAGGCCCTGGCCTGCCGGTACAGCTCGGTCGCGACGACGGTGTTGGTCTGGAAGAAGCTCTGGGGACGCAGGTCGAGCGTGATGTCGTCGATGCGCATCGGGAGCGTGGTCCGCTCCGTGAGGGGGATCTCCAGGTCGCCCTCCAGGACGGCGGCGTGCGCCGGCTGGATGTTGACGGACGCGACGGCGAGGGCAGGCAGCGCGGCCCGCAGCCAGGGCAGGTGCTTGCGGATGCGCGTGACGGCCTCCTGGGAGCGCAGCACGAAGCGCACCATCAGCTCCCCGTCGGGCGAGAGGGTGACGAGCAGGTACTTGAGCTCGCCGCGCTGCTGGGCCCGCTTGCCGCGGCCGGACACCTGGTACGGCTCGAGGTTCGCGCGGGTGACGAACGCGGCCAGCGGCCCGAACGACGCCTGGAGCGCCGCGGGGTAGAGACCGCAGTCGGTGAGGTCGACGCCACGCCCGGCCCCGTCGAGGATGCCGAGCACCGGCGCCGCCGCGGTACCGCTGACCACCATCTTCGCCTTGTTCCGGAAGCCGCTCTCCGCGCCGGTGACGGCGGGCAGCCAGGTCAGGCCCGTCGAGACGGGGTCGAGGAGGGCGGCGACGTGCCGCTCCTTGTCGAGCACCTGGGTGGGGTAGTCGATCTCCAGGAGGGTGCAGGAGTGGCAGCGGCCGGCGTCGTAGTGAGGGCACTGCACCGACCCATTATCCCGTGCGCCGCGGTCAGCCGACGAACTCGAAGTGCCAGGGCTCCTCACGACCGCCGCCCGCGCGTGCCCACTCCGGGTGCACCCAGCCCTGCGCCGGGCCGTGCGCGGCGAGCCACGCGAACTCGGGCTGCCCGAACCGGAAGCCGTCGTCCACCGGGACGTCGACGGCGACCGCCAGGCCGTGGTTCGAGGTGCCCGGTGCCG
>NZ_DATGOP010000061.1:0-91917 GCF_035305885.1 Pseudonocardia sp. | reverse complement strand
CCGTCGACGGCGACCGTGTCCGGCTCGCCCTTGCGGTGGAACGTGACGCGCAGGTCGCGGACGGAGAGCAACGGTTCGGCCGTCGCCCGGCTGCGCGGGTCCTCGGCCCGCCGCACGGCCGTCATCGGCGCCCCTTCGGGTCGATCGCCTCGCGCAGCGACTCGCCGAGCAGCGTGAAGCCCAGCGCCACCGCGATGATCGCGAGCGCGGGGTAGAACGCGAGGGCGGGCCGGACGTCGAGGTAGGTCTGGGCCTGGGCGAGCATGAGCCCCCATTCGGCTCGTCCGGGGTCGGCGTCGCCCAGGCCGAGGAACGACAGCGCCGCCGCGTCCAGGATCGCGGTGGCGAGCGTGAGGGTGGCCTGCACGATCACCGGCCCGATGGCGTTCGGGAGCATGTGCCGCAGCACCACGGCGGGCCGCTTGACGCCCAGCGCGGTCGCGGCCACGACGTAGTCGCTGTTCCGCTGGGCGAGCATCGACCCGCGCAGCAGCCGCGCGAAGATCGGCACGCTCACGATCGCCACTGCGATGATCACTGTGGTCTGCGACGGGCTCGCCGCGAGCGCCGCCACCGAGATGGCCAGCAGCAGGCTCGGGATCGCGAGCAGCACGTCGGTGATCCGCATCAGCAGCGTGTCGACCCACCCGCCGAACGCGCCGGCGATCGTGCCGATCACGACGCCGACCGCGAGCCCGATCAAGGTCGCGAACACGCCGACCAGCAGGGTCTGCTGCGAGGCGAGGATCATCCGGGACAGGAAGTCGCGCCCGAGCTGGTCGCTGCCCAGCGGGAAGCCCTCCTGCGGGCCGGGGATCGACCCCGGCCGGAGGTTCTCCTGCAGCTGCGGGAACGCCTCGGTGGCGCTGTGCGGGGCGATCCACGGGGCGAACGCGGCGACCACCACGAACACCGCGATGATGATCGCCCCGATGATCGCCGCCGGCTCCCGGCACAGCCGCCGGAACGCCTCGGCGCCGAGGCTCCGCCCGCCCGCGAGGTCGTCGATGCGGCTGCGGCGCCGTTCCAGCCATGTGGTCGTCATAGCCCGTCCTCGGTCATGACAGCCGCACCCTCGGGTCGATGATCGCGTACGAGAGGTCGACGAGCAGGTTGACCAGCACGTAGATCAGCGCGCCGAGCAGCAGCACGGCCTGCAGGCGCGGGTAGTCCCGCAACGTGATCGCGTCGGCGAGCAGCGTGCCGACCCCGCCCCACACGAACACCCGCTCGGTGAGCACGGCGCCCGCGAGCAGCAGCCCGACCTGCAGCCCGATCGTGGTGGACACCGGCAGCAGCGCGTTGCGCAGCACGTGCCTGCCGCGGACGGTCGACGGCGCCAGGCCCTTCGAGTTCGCCGTCCGCACGAAGTCGGACCCGAGCACGTCGAGCACGGACGCCCGGGTGATCCGCACGATCACCGCGAGCGGGATGGTCGCGAGCGCGAGCGACGGCAGCACCAGGTGGTGCAGCGCGTCGAGGCTCGCGTCCCACTCGCGGGTCAGGATCCCGTCCAGCACCGCGAAGCCGGTGACCTGCGTGGCGTTCACGGCCACCGACTGGCGCCCCGACGGCGGGAACCAGCCCAGGTCGACCGCGAACACGTCCTTCAGCACGTAGCCGAGGAAGAACACCGGCACGGCGACGCCGACGAGCGTGCCGATGACCGTGATCACGTCGAGCGGGCGGCCGCGGTGGCGCGCCGCGAGGTAGCCGAGCGGGATGCCGAGCGCGACGGCGATCACCAGCGCGGCGATCGACAGCTCGATGGTGGCGGGCAGGGCCCGCCCGATCTCCTCGAGCACCGGCTGACCCGTGATCGAGGACGTGCCGAAGTCACCCGTCGCGACCCGCCCGAGGAAGCGGCCGTACTGCACCCAGAGGGGTTGGTCGAGCCCCAGCACCCGGTTCAGCTCGGCGATGTTCTCGGGCGTCGCGCGGTCGCCGAGGAACGCCGACGCCGGGCCGCCTGGCAACGACCGGAGCCAGGCGAAGACCACGATCGACAGCAGCAGGAGCGTCGGGATCACCTGCAGCAGGCGCCTCACCACGAAGCGCAGCATCGTCCCCCCTCCGACGATCGAGACGCCGAGAGTGGCACCGCCCTCGCGGGCGGTGCCACTCGGAGCTCCTCTCAGTCGACGCTGACCGTGAGGAACCGCTCATCGGTGAGGGGCGACGGGATGAGCCCGTTCACGCCCTGCCTCACCACGATCGCGGGCGGCGAGCTGGACAGCGGAACACCGGGCAGCTGCTCCATGATCACCCGGTTGACCTCGCGGTACGCGGCGGCGTGCTCCTCCTCGCCGACCGTCGCATCGGCGTTGCGGATGCCGTCGATGATCGCCGAGTCCTCGGGCAGCGTGAGCCCGAACTCCGGGCCCGGCGCACCGAAGAAGCTGCCCAGGAAGTTCCCGGCGTCGTTGTAGTCACCGGTCCACCCGAGCAGGTGCAGGTCGTGGACGCCGTTGACCTGCACGTCGTCGAGGTAACCGCCGTTCCACGGCCGCGCTTTCGGCTCCACGTTGATCCCCACCTGCCGCAGGTTCTCGGCGATCGCCGTGAAGATGTTGGTGGGGTTGGGCATGTAGGGCCGGCTGACGTCGGTCGGGTAGTAGAAGTTGACCGTCAGGTCCGACACCCCGGCCTCGGCCAGCAGCGCCCGCGCGCGGTCCGGGTCGTACGGGATCGGCTGGATCTCCGGGTTGTAGCCGTCCACGGTCTCCGGGACGAACTGCGTGGCGACGACCGCGCCCTCGGGCAGCAGGTTGCGCACCAGCGACTCGCGGTCGATCGCGTGCGCGATCGCCTGGCGCACCCGGACGTCGCCCAGCGCCGGGTTGTTCGTCTGGTTGATGCCCAGGTAGAGGATGTTGAACACCGGGCGGACGAGCACCTGGTGGCCCTGCTGCTCCAGCGCGGGCCAGTCGGCGGCCGAGGGGAAGTCGAAGCCGTCGATCGTGCCGGCCTGCAGCTCCTGCTTGCGGGCGTTCTCGTCGGGGATCACCCGGAAGATGAGCCGGTCGAGCTTGGCCGGCTCACCCCAGTAGTCCTCGTTGCGCACCAGCGTGATCGTCTCGTTGGTGCGGTCGTAGCTCTCGAAGCGGAACGGCCCGGTGCCCGTCGGGTGCTCCATGGCGTACTCGCTGTAGGTGAACGCCTCACCGCTCTGCGTCACCTCGTCACCGTTGTACTGCTGGAGCGCCGTGGGGCTGGACATCGACAGCGAGGTCAGCCCGAACGCCGCCGGGAACGCACCCTTGGCCTGGTTCAGCTTGACCACGGCCGTGGTCGGGTTCGGCGCCTCGCAGGAGTTGTAGACCGGCTCGCCCGCCGCGTCGATGAGGTTGTTGGCGTAGCCGCCGAACGTCTCGTAGTAGTAGATCGCCTGGCTCTGCGCCGCCGCCGACGGCAGGTTGAACCAGCGGTTGAAGTTGAAGCAGACGGCCTCGGCGTTGAAGTCGGTGCCGTCGTGGAACTTGACCCCCTCGCGGAGGGTGAACGTCCACTCCGTGCCGTCCTCGTTGGACTCCCAGCTGGTGGCCAGCGCGGGCTCCAGCTCGGCCGTGCCCTGCCGGTAGGTGATCAGCGTGTCGTAGATCTGCCGCGCGACCCGGAACGTCTCCCCGTCCTGGGCGAACAGCGGGTCGAAGCTGCGCGGCGCCCCGGCCGCCCCGAACACCATCGTCCCACCGGTCGATCCGGCCCCACCCTGTTCGGAGCCGGAGTCGCGCTGGGACTCGGCGCACGCGGCAAGGGTGATCGCGAGCACGCCGGCCACGCACGCGGCCGAGAATCGCCTTGCTGATCTCATGCGGGCAACACCTCTTCGTAGGAGACCCGCAGGAACCTAGTGCGGCGCGATACCGATCGGTAGGTCATCGAGTCACGGTTCCGCTACAGCCCCTAACGATCGGATGACGCCGGGTGCCCCCGGACCGCCTAGCGGGAACCCCCGAACCGCCCGCGGCGGCCCGTCGGCGGCTGGTGCGGTCGGGTGATTGTCCACGACACACCAGCCCTGCAATTGCAGGAAGACCTTGCGTGCGGCAATCTACGTATCCGGCCACCCCTTCCCCAACGCCGGGGGAGCCGGCCGGGTCATCCCGAGAGGAGGCCGCCCGTGACGACAGTCCGGTACCCGCCTCCGCCGTTCTGCACTCATCGCGGAGCACCTGCACACCAGGGACCGCCCCGCCCCGGGGCCACCGGGGCACCACCGACGTCCGGCAACACGCCGGTCGAGGGCAGCAACACGGGAAGGAGCCCGCTCATGTCACTGGGGAAGCACACCGCAGGCTGCGCGGCCGACCGGAGGGGGGCGTCGCCGTGATCACCTTGATCGTCGCAGGCCTCGGCCTTCTCGTACTGGTCGCGATCGTCGTCGGCATCGTCGAGGCCGCGCAGGCACCCGCGTGGCGGCGGATCGCGAAGGAGAGGCGCGCCCGCTGGGAGGCGCGGCAGCCCCAGCTGCACGGCCACGCCGCGTACGGCCCCTACGCCTACGACGACGAGTCGTGGGACGACGACTAGGCCCGCGCGATCCCGGGGAGTGATCGCGCGGCCGCCAGGGCCGCCCCGACGCGGGCGGCGGCCCCGGCCGATCCGCCGTCCGACGGCGGGTCGGCCGCCGCCGGACCGCTGACCAGCACTAGCGGGGCTCGAACGCGCCGCTCTTGATCCCGGCCAGGAACGCACCCCACTCGTGCGAGCTGAACCGCAGCTCCCGGCTGCGGTCCTTGGTGTCGCGCACCGCGACGACACCACCCGGCAGCACCCCGACCTCGACGCAGTCGCCTCCGGAGCAGAAGCTACTGGTCCTGAAGTCGGCCACCGTGTGCTCGGTCATCTCGTTCTTCCTCCGGGGGAGCGTGCTGGAGCTCGTATCGACGGACGATCTCCCGCGAGGCGTCCGGATCCAGGGCCCGATCCGCCACGTCCGCGAGGACGTCTTTATACAGGTCCACATCGGACTGGTTTTCGTAGGTATCCCCCGCTGGGCCCTCGATGAACACGACGTCACCCCCCACGTTGTCCGGGAACTCCAGGATCTGGAACGGACCCGCGTGGGCGCGGTGCAACCCGGTCGAGAACGGCAGCACCCGAACGGTGACGTTGGGCAGCATCGACCGCTCCCGGAGGTAGCGCAGCTGCGTCGCCATCACGGCCGGAGAACCCACCACCCGGCTCAGCACCGACTCGTCGAGCACCACCTCGAGCTCCAGCGGCGGCGTCCGCTCGGTGAGGGCCTCCTGGCGGCGCAGGCGCAGCTCGACGAGCCGGTCCACCTCGTCGCTCGTGCGCTCCGACAGCAACGCGTCCAGGACGGCGCGCGTGTACTCGGGCGCTTGCAGCAGCCCGTGCACCCAGGCGACCTCGAACGAGCGCACCCGAACGGCCTCGGTCTCCAACGCCGTGTAGCGGGCCGGGGCGTTCATCACGAATCGCTCGGCCTGCACGCCGTCGGTGTAGCGCTCCCACCAGCCCTGCTCGCGGCTCTCGTGGACCAGCCGCGTGAGCCGCTCGCGCCGCTCGGCGTCGGTGACGCCGTAGATCTCCATCAGCGCCACCACGTCGGGCATGCGGGGGATGCCCTTGCCGTTCTCCAAACGGCTGATCTTCGACGCCGAGCAGTCCAGCTCGCGGGCGACCTCGATCAGCTGGAGCTTCGCCCGCCGGCGCAGCTCGCGGAGCTCGGCGCCCAGGCGCCGTCGTGGCCCCGCAGGTCCTTGCGCAGTGGGCATCAGGTCCGCCGCTCCGTCGAAAATCAACCGTGCAATTGCACGGCCGAGATGGAGGATAGCGGAGGGCACGGGCGGCCCCGGTGGGGCTCGCCGTCAGACGACGTCGAAGCCGCCTTCCTTCACGGTGCGGAGGAACTGCGCCCACTCACCGGCGGTGACCACCCACAACGGCGCACCGGGATCGAGGGTGGTGCGCAGCGCGACCCGGCCGTCGGGGAGGCGGGCGGCCTCGATGCAGTCGCCGACGCTGCAGTACTCCCGTCCTACGAACTCGAGTTCGCACTCCGTACCACTCAACGGTCCACCCCTCCGTCGTACGATCGGGTGATCGTACAAGGGCAGAGCGTGATCCACCGGCTCACCGACCTGGGGTCGGCGGGCGGCGCTGGTGATCCGAGCACTACTCGTCGTAGGTGTCGGCGACCTCCCGCAGGAAGCTCAGCAGCTCGCGACCCTCGAGGGCCTGCTTCCACGCCGTGTCGAGCCGGTCGGAGTGGGCGCGCACGACGTCCGGTTTCTCCTGCAGGCCGCCCCCGTCCTGGCCCTCGAAGAAGATGACGTCGCTCTCGCCGTTGTCGAACGACAGGATCTGGAACCCGCCGCCGAGCAGGCCGTGCAGCCCGACCGAGAACGGGAGCACCCGCAGCTCGATCGACGACGACTCGTCCTCGACGATGCGGCACAGGTGCTCCACCTGCTCGCGCATGACGCCGGGTCCGTGCGCGGGGCGGCGCAGCACGGCCTCGTCCACCAGCGCGGCGACCCGCAGCGGGTCGGGCTCGCGGCGCAGGACGTTCTTGCGCTCCATCCGCAACCTGATCATCGTCTCCAGCGCCTCGCCGGAGACGGTGGGCTGCGACGCGGTGATGACCGCACGCGCGTAGCGCTCGGTCTGGAGCAGGCCGGGCACGGCGCCCGGGGAGTACTGCCGGAGCGCGGACGCGCCGGCCTCGAGGCCGATGAAGCGGTGCAAGGCGGAGCCGGGGGCCAGCAGGTCGCCGTACGAGTCGTACCACGCGGCCTGCTTGCCCTCGCCGGCCAGCGCAATGAGCTCGTCGCGCGCGTCGAGCGCCGAGTAGAGGCGCAGCAGTGTGTCGATCTCCGGTCGACGAGGAGTGGACAGCCCGGTCTCGATCCGGCTGATCTTCGACACCGAGCAGTCGAGCTCCTCCGCCGCCCGACTCACCGGGATCCCCGCCGCCTCGCGCAGACGCCGAAGCTCGCTGCCGAGGGTGCGACGGGACAGGACAGGGCTGCTAGCCATGCCGGAACCCCTTCGGGTCGACCTGAGCTGCGTACAGACGTCCGGTGCGCTGGACACCGGGCGCGCGCCCTCCGGGCGGGCCGTCGGGTGTGCGTTCAGCAGAGCGTACTCCTGCCATCTCGCGATGGCCATGACTGTCGTGCAGAACACTTACCACTTCTGCACTTCCGCGCCGCAATCCCGCTGTGCACTTGCATGCAGCGCGATCACACAGCAGACTCGGAATCGGGTCACGGCCCGAGGAGGCACCCCATGACCGGGATCGCAGTCATCGCCATCGGAGGAGTCGTAGCGCTGGTCCTGCTGGCCGTCCTGATCGGCAACGCGGACGCGCGAGCCCAGCGGGACGCGTGGAACCGGATCGCCGCCCGCCGCCGCGAGCTCGGCGAGTGGGAGCGGCAGCTGATCCGGGCCGCGGAGTCGGAGGGGTGCCCGGCCTGCCGGCTGCTCCGGGAGCGGGGCAAGCTGCACGACCCGCTCGCGTAGGCCGGCTCAGCTCAGGGCACGCCTGCCGGAGAGGGCGCGGCCGAGGGTGAGCTCGTCGGCGAACTCGAGGTCGCCGCCCATCGGCAGGCCGGACGCGAGCCGGGTGACCGTGAGGCCGGGGAAGTCGCGCAGGAGCCGGACGAGGTAGGTCGCCGTGGCCTCGCCCTCGGTGTTCGGGTCGGTCGCGATGATCACTTCGGCGATCTCGGTCTCGTCGGCCGCCGGGCCGGTGCCGCCCAGCCGGGCGAGCAGCTCTCGGATCCGCAACGTGTCGGGCCCGACGCCGGCCAGCGGGTCGAGCGCCCCGCCGAGCACGTGGTAGCGGCCCTTGAACTCACGGGTGCGCTCCACCGCGAGCACGTCCTTCGGTTCCTCGACGACGCAGACGACGGTGGGGTCGCGGCGGGTGTCGGAGCAGAAGCGGCAGCGCTCCCGCTCGGAGACGTTGCCGCACACCTCGCAGAAGCGGACGCCCTCCTTGACCTTCTGCAGCGCGTCCTGCAGCCGCGCGACGTCGGCCGGGTCGGCGGCGAGCAGGTGGAACGCGATGCGCTGAGCGCTCTTCGGACCCACGCCCGGCAGGCGGCCGAGCTCGTCGATCAGGTCCTGAACCGGCCCCTCGAACACGCCAGAACGTTACGCGCCGAGGCCGGGCAGGCCCAGGCCACCCGCTGCGTCGCCGAGGCCACCGGCGAGCGGGCCCATCTTCTCCGCCTGCAGCTCCTGCGCCCGCCGCGCGGCGTCCTGCAGCGCGCCGACGATCAGATCCTGCAGGGTCTCGACGTCGTCCGGGTCGACGACCTTCGGGTCGATCCGCACCGAGCGCACTTCACCCGCGCCGGTGGTGGTGACCTGCACGAGCCCGTTGCCCGCCTGGCCGACCACCTCCGCGGACGTCAGCTCGGCCTGCGCGGCCATCAGCTGCTGCTGCATCTTCTGCGCCTGCTGCAGGATCATCTGCATGTCGGGCTGACCGGGTTGCACCAGCGTCTCCTCGCATCGCGCCTGCGCCGGCACGGCCGGCTCCCCGCCCAGGCTAGGCCATCGCGGGGCCGCCGGGGGTGGCAGGCTGACCGCCGTGCGCAGACCGCATCGGGCCGTGCTCGCCGTCGCGGCGGCGCTGACCACCGCCGCGTGCGCGGGCGCGGCCGCCACCCCCGCGCCGCGGACACCCGCCCCGGCACCCACCAGCGCTGCGGCGCCACCGCCGGTCGTACTGCTCGACCCGGGGCACAACGGGCGCAACGCGGCCGAGCCCGCCGCGATCCGCAGGCTCGTCCCCGACGGCCGCGGCGGCGAGAAAGCGTGCAACACCACCGGCACCGCCACCGACGCCGGCTACCCGGAGCACGCCTTCGCCTTCGACGTGGCGCAGCGGGTGGCGGCCAGGCTGGAGGCGGCGGGGGTTCGCGTCGTGTTGACACGAACAGACGACGACGGCGTCGGCCCGTGCGTCGACGAGCGGGGCCGCGCCGGGGAGGAGGCCGGGGCCGCGGCCGCGGTGTCGATCCACGCCGACGGGGCCGCGCCGACGGCGTCGGGGTTCCACGTGGCCTACGCCGACCCGCCGCTCAACCCGGCGCAGGCCGGGCCTGCCGTCGAGCTCGCCACCGCGCTCCGGGACGCGCTGCGCGCGGGCGGCTTCCGGGACTCGGACTACATCGGCCGCGACGGGCTCTCCCCGCGGGCCGACCTCGCCGGCCTGAACCACGCCACCCGCCCGACGGTGCTCGTGGAGTGCGCGAACATGCGCAACCCGGACGAGGCCGCCGTGGTGTCCTCCGCGTCCGGCCGCGACCGCTACGCCGCTGCGATCGCGGCGGGTGTGCTCGGCTTCCTCGAGCGGGAGCCCTGACGCTCCCGGTCGTCAGGGCCGCTCGATCGCGCGCGCGCCCAGCTGGGTGGTGAGCAGTTCGATCGCGACCTCCTCGGGGTCGCGGCGCTCCCCGTCGGCGACGGGCACGGCGGCCTCGGCGAGCATCGCCTCCTCGTCGTCGTCCGGTGGCGGGACGTCGTCGTCGGGCGGCTCCGGCGGCAGCGGCACGCCGTCGTCGGGAGCGGACGGCCTGCGCACCGGGGGCGGCCGCTGGCCGCGTGCGGGCTGGGGCGCCTGCTGCGGGCGCGACGGGGGCTCGGGCCGCCGCGGCGGACCGCCGCGGCCGCCGGCGGGCGGCGCCGGGGCGTCACCCGCCTCGCAGCGCACCTGCCAGCGCACGCCGAGGACCGAGTGGAGCGCCGCGGAGACGATGTCGGCGTTGCGCGGCTCGGACAGGCGCCGGGCGAGCGAGGGCGCGCCGATGCCGAGCACGAGGGTGTCGCCCTGCACGGCCCGGACGGACGCGTTGACCAGCATCGCCTCGATGCTGCGGCTCTGGGTGCGCGCGGCGGCGAGCACCTCCGACCACACGCGGCGCACGGCGGCGGCGTCGATCCCCCCGCCCTGGGCCGCCGGGCGTTCCGCGGGCGCGGTGGCCGGCTCCGGCCGGGCCGGGGGCTGCTGAGGCGGCTGCTGCGGCGGCGCGGGCGGCTGGGCCGCGGCCGGCGCCTGCGGCGGGCGGGCCGGGCGCTCGGCGGGCGCGCTCTCCTGCCGCGGCCGGGCGGGCGGCGGGGTGCCCTCCTGCGGGCGGGCCGCCGGCGGTGCGGCGGCGGGGGCCGCCTGCTCGGCGGCGGCCTCGCTGGGCCTGCGGAACGTGCGGCGACCGCCCTCGGCCGGCTCCTCCTGCCCGGGCGCGGCGGCCGCGATGGCGCTGCGGCGCTCCAGCCGTTCGATCCGCTCGAGGAGGCCCGCCTCGTCGTCGGTGGCCGCGGGCAGCAGCATCCGCGCGCAGAGCAGCTCCAGCAGCAGCCGCGGGGCGGTGGCGCCGCGCATCTCGGTGAGCCCGCTGTGCACGATCTCGCCGTACCGGGTGAGCGTGGCGATGCCGATCTTGCCGGCCTGCTCGGCCATGCGGGCGATCTCGTCGTCGGCGGCCTCGACGAGCCCGCGCTCGGCGGCCTCGGGCACGGACTGCAGGAGCACCAGGTCGCGCAGCCGCTGCAGCAGGTCGGAGGCGAAGCGGCGGGGGTCGTGGCCGGCCTCGACGAGCCGGTCGACGGTCTCGAACACCGCGGCCCGGTCGCCCGCGGCGAGCGCGTCGATCATGTCGTCGATGAGGGCGACGTCGGTGACGCCGAGCAGTGCGACGGCGCGCTCGTAGGTGACGCCCTCCGGCCCGGCGCCCGCGAGCAGCTGGTCGAGCACCGAGAGGGTGTCGCGCGCCGAGCCGCCGCCCGCCCGCAGCACGAGCGGGAAGACGGGGGGCTCGACCTTCGCGCCCTCCTCCGCGCAGATCCGCTCGAGCAGCTTGCGCAGGGTGCCCGGCGGGATGAGCCGGAACGGGTAGTGGTGGGTGCGCGAGCGGATGGTGGGGAGCACCTTGTCCGGCTCGGTGGTGGCGAACACGAAGACGAGGTGCTCCGGAGGCTCCTCCACGATCTTCAGCAGGGCGTTGAAGCCCTGCGTGGTGATCATGTGGGCCTCGTCGACGATGAACACCCGGTACCGCGACTCGGCGGGGGCGAAGAAGGCCCGGTCGCGCAGCTCGCGGGTGTCGTCGACGCCGCCGTGCGAGGCGGCGTCGAGCTCGGTGACGTCGATGTTGCCGGGGCCGCCCGGCGCGAGGGACACGCAGGACGCGCAGACCCCGCACGGGTCGGGGGTGGGGCCCTGCTCGCAGTTGAGGGAGCGCGCGAGGATGCGGGCCGACGAGGTCTTGCCGCAGCCGCGCGGCCCGGAGAACAGGTACGCGTGGTTGATGCGCCCCGAGGCGAGCGCGGTGCTCAACGGCTCGGTGACGTGTTCCTGCCCGACCACCTCTGCGAACTTCGCCGGGCGGTACTTGCGGTACAGAGCCAGCGCCACGGCCGCGAGGCTACCCACCATCGCCGACATCGCGAACGACGGGGAACGAGGGCCGCACGTCGCGCCGTGCGAACCGCCCGTCGACGGCGCGCTGATCGCGCCGAGCCAGGTCCCCGGGGCGACTTCGCGAACCGTGGGTGTGCCACACACCGCCGGCGCTGTGTGAAGCGCAGCCCGAGTGCGTGGAAGTCGCTGGTGACGACGGCGCGGAGCGCGGAACCACGTGCGAGAGGCGTACCCGACTCCCTCGCGCGGGAGGACGGCACCACGCCGCACGGGAACCCGCGACGAGACTCCGACGACGAGCCCGAGCGGACCACGGATGGGGGTCCGGGGGGCGAAGCCGAAGCCCCTCCGGCAGGGGGTCCGGGGCTCGGCCCTCGGAAGACGCTGACGAACGAGACCCGGCGAAGCGCTGGAAGCGCGAGCACACGCCGCCCTCTCGTGAGGGGACCCCGCGCACCCGCTAGAGCCCGTTGACCCTTGCTGCCTTCCGGCCCTGGGGGGGTTCACAGGATAGACGCCGCGCGGGGTCCGCAAGCCAGTGTAGAGGAGTGGGGTCGCGCGGGTGGCGGGCGGCCCAGCCGTTATGCTTCTCGGCGGAGGATTCGCCTAGAGGCCTATGGCGCACGCTTGGAAAGCGTGTTGGGTTCACGCCCTCGCGGGTTCGAATCCCGCATCCTCCGCAGGGAGAGCAGGTGACGCCGGGTCGGTCCAGCAGGGCCACCCGGCGTTCCTGTCCCGGGGGCCTACTCCCACGGGGTGGGCGCGTCCGGGTTCTCCGGGTCCTCGAGGAGCGCCGCGGTTTCGACGCCGCCGTCGGCGCGCACGCGCACGACGACGAACCGCTGCTCCTCGTCGGAGCCGGGCGGCGTCAGGCTGATGACGTCGCCGACCTCGAACGCGTGCTCGTCCGCCATCGCCCGTCCCTCCGTCGGCGCTGCCCGCCACGGTAGTCGCGCGAGCGGGGGGTAGCCTGCGTGCGGGTCCCCGATCCGTGGCACCCCGGACGAGCGGCGTCGTACCCGTCGACAAGACGACGCCCCGGGAGGTGTGTCGTGGCGTGGCTCGTGCTGGTGGTCTCCGGTGTCCTGGAGACGGTGTGGGCGGCGGCGCTGAGCCGCTCGGAGGGCTTCAGCAGGCTCGTTCCGTCGATCGTCTTCGTGGTCGCGCTGGTGCTGAGCATGATCGGGCTGGCGTACGCGCTGCGGGAGATCCCGGTGGGCACGGGGTACGCGGTGTGGGTGGGGATCGGTGCCGTCGGCACCGCCCTCTACGGCATGGCCGTGCTGGGTGAGCCGGTCACCGTGCTCCGCGTGCTGTGCCTGGCGGCCATCGTCGGCGGCGTCGTCGGTCTGAAGTTCCTGCATTAGGACCGCCGAGATCGGGAACACGGTCCGCAGCGGGTCGTCAGGAGCGGCCCCATGGGGGAAGCAGGAGGAGCGATGACCGTCACGGGCATCATCACCGCGATCATCATCGGGGCCATCATCGGTTTCCTCGGCCGTCTCGTGGCGCCGGGGAAGCAGGACATCCCGATCTGGCTGACCATCCTGGTCGGCATCGTGGCCGCGTTCATCGGCACCTGGATCGCCGGCCTGTTCGGGGTGGCCGACACCAGGGGCATCGACTGGATCGAACTCATCATGCAGGTCGTCGTCGCCGCCATCGGCGTCACGGTCGTCGCGGGGATCTACGGCCGCCGGGCCGTACGCCGCTAGGCCGGCCTGTGCTCCCGGCGGCCGCCGGGTCCTCCCCGCGACGGACCCGGCGGCCGTCCGTTGTGCGCGCCCGGCGGATGATCGGTGGGGCCGACACGACAGGAGGACGATGCCGACGCCACCCACCTTCGCCGACGTGCAGGCGGCGGCCGAGCGGATCCGCGGCCACGCCCACCGGACGCCGGTGCTGACCTCCCGGCGCGTCGACGCCGAGGTCGGCGCCCAGCTGTTCTTCAAGTGCGAGAACTTCCAGCGGATGGGCGCGTTCAAGTTCCGCGGCGCGTTCAACGCGCTGTCGCGGCTGGACGAGGAGCGGCGCCGGGCGGGGGTCGTGACCTTCTCGTCGGGCAACCACGCGCAGGCGATCGCGCTCGCCGCGAACATCCTCGGCATCCCGGCCACCATCCTGATGCCGCACGACGCGCCGGAGAGCAAGGTCGCGGCCACGGAGGGGTACGGGGCGTCGGTCGTGCGGTTCGACCGCTACGCCGACGACCGTGACGAGATGGGCCGCGCCCTCGCCGCCGAGAAGGGGCTCACCCTCGTGCCGCCCTACGACCACCCGGACGTCATCGCCGGGCAGGGCACGGCGACCATGGAGCTGATCGACGAGGTCGGCGAGCTCGACGCGCTCTTCGTCTGCCTCGGCGGGGGCGGGTTGCTGTCGGGCGCGGCGCTGGCCGTGCGGGCGATGGCACCGGCGTGCCGGATCGTGGGGGTCGAGCCGGAGGCGGGCGACGACGGTCTCCGTTCGTTCCGCAGCGGCCGGATCGTCCACATCGACACGCCGCAGACGATCGCCGACGGCGCGCAGACCCAGCACCTCGGCGAGCTCACGTTCGCGATCATCAGCCGGGACGTCGACGACATCGTCACCGCGAGCGACGCCGAGCTCGTCGAGGCCATGCGGGTGTTCGCGGCCACGATGAAGATCGTCGTGGAGCCGACGGGGTGCCTCGCGTTCGCCGCCGTGCGCCGGCTGGCTCCCGAGCTCACGGGGCAGCGGGTCGGGGTGCTGGTGAGCGGCGGGAACGTCGACCTCGACCGGTTCGCGGCGCTGATCGCGGGGTGATCGGCACCCTCGGCGAGCCGGTCGACGCGAAGAGTAGCGATCAGTGTCGGTCCGGCGACGTTTCGTAGCCGCGGGCGCCCCGGCTCCGTAGGATCGTCGGTTCCCCCGACGACGGAGATCCCGCGATGCGCCCGATCCGAGCCCTGGCCGCCACCGCCGCGGTGGCGTTCGCCGCCGGGTGCTCGACGGCCGCGGACCCCACCGGCATGCCCGCCGCCGCGGTCGCGGCCCCGTGCGTGGAGACCGTGGCCACGCCGGCCGCGCAGCGCCCGGCCGCGCTCGCCGGCACCACCAGCAACTGGTACGGCGAGGGCGACATCTGGGTGGCCGTCCCCGACTACCCGCCGACGCGGCAGGGGGAGGCGCTCGTGCTGAAGTTCCCGGTGGTGACGCTGGTGGACGGCGCGCCGACGGCGTCGCGCGGGGCGCCGGTCATCACGGCGGTGCGGGTGGACGCCGCGGGCGAGGCGCCGGGTCAGGTGGGCGGGTTCGCCCAGGCCTTCGGCACCTCCGACCTGTCGTTCTGGCCCGCGTCCGTGGCCCTGCCCGCCCCCGGGTGCTGGCGGATCACCGGCCTGCTCGCCGCGCAGGCGGTGGAGTTCACGGTGTGGGTCGAGGAGCCGTGACGCCCAGGTCGACGGGCAGGCGGTCGACCCCGAACACGAACGACAGCTTCCGGAACGGCAGCTGCGACGGCTCGGCGCCCAGCCGGATGTCGGGGAACCTGCGCACGAGCGCCGGGTACGCGGTGCGCAGCTCCATGCGGGCGAGCTCGGCGCCGATGCAGCGGTGCAGGCCGTGGCCGAAGGCCAGGTGCGGGCGGGCGGGGCGGCCCGGGTCGAAGTCGTCGAGGCCGCCGTCGCGGTTCGCCGCGCTGAGCGAGCAGAGGACGATGTCGCCCTCCTCGATGGTGGCGTCGCCGATCTTCACCCGTTCCCGGGCGAAGCGTGGGAACGCGACCTGCACGACCGTGAGGTAGCGCAGCAGCTCGTCGACGAACGGGTCGACGGCGTCGTCGCTCGTGCGGATCGCCTCCCGGGTCTCCGGGTGCTGCACGAGCACGATCGTGCCGAGCGCGAGCATGCTCGTCGTCGTCTCGAGCCCGCCGGTGAGCAGGCCGTCGGCGAGCGCGGCGAGCTCGTGGTCGGACAGCTCGTCGCCGTGCTCGCGCACGAGGCGGCCGAGCAGCCCGTCGCCGGGCTCATCCCGCTGCTTCTGCACGATCTTGAGCAGGTACTCCATGGACTCGGAGATCGCGCCGAGGGATCCGGTGACGCCGCCGAGCAGGTCGAAGCGGGTGGTCGAGAGCCGCTGGAACTCGTCGCGGTCGGCGTAGGGGACGCCGAGCAGCTCGCAGATCGTGAGCGACGGGATCGGCAGCGCGAAGCTCTGGAGGACGTCCACGGGACGACCCGCCTCGGCGAGCGCCTGCATCTCGTCCAGCTGGCCCGCCACGATCGCCTCGATGCGGGGGGTGAGCCTGCGCAGCCGGTGGCCGGTGAACTCCGGGGTGAGCAGCTTGCGCAGCCGGGTGTGGTCGGGCGGGTCGGTGAACCCCAGCCCGCCCGGGTTCTGCTCCGCGGTGATCCCGACGGTGCCCACCAGGTTGGTGAAGTCGTTGCTGAACGCCGGTGAGTTCGCCAGGACCGCCCGGGCCTCCTCGTACCCGGTGACCAGCCACGCCCGGATGCCGAAGGGCAGCTTCATCCGGCTCACCGGCTCGCGGTCGCGGAGCTCCCCGAGCGCGGGCACGGGGTTCAGACCGTCACGCTGCAGCGGCACGAGGGCGGAGTCGGGCAGCACCGACAGCAGGGCGTCCGTGTTGCCCTGGCGCTTGCGCCCCAGCCGCAGCCGGGCGAGCGTGCCGATGATGCGTCTGCGGGTCCCCCACATGCGGCGGAACTCTATGCAGGTCGGCCCCCTCCGTGGTGAGGGTGTGCCGAGATCGGTCGCTCTCCGTCGGCGAAAACCCGGCGGGTGCGACGGCGGTACGGCTAGCGTCGCGGCCGTGCCGTCGAACCCCGCCCCGGACGGCCTGCTCGCCCTGTTGTCGGCGCGCACCGGCCATTTCCCACTGGAGTCCGGTCACCACGGCGAGCTGTGGCTCGACCTGGACTCCCTGTTCTTCGAACCGGCGGCCGTGGAGCCGTTCGCGCACCGGCTCGCCGACCTGGTCCGGCCGCACGCCCCGGACGTCGTGTGCGGGCCGCTCGTCGGCGGCGCGTACCTCGCCCAGGTCGTCGCCGCCCGGCTCGGGGCCCGGTTCTGCCACGCGGAGCGGACCTCGACCGGCGACGGCGGCCTCTACGCGGCGACCTACCAGCTCCCCCGCGCCCTGGTGCCCCACCTGGCCGGGCTGCGGGTGGCGGTCGTGGACGACGTGGTGAACGCGGGATCCGCCGTGCGGGCCACCCTCGCCGCGCTCGCGCAGGCAGGCGCGCGGCCGGTGGCGATCGGGGCGTTGCTCGCGCTCGGCCGCACCCCCGGCCGGGTGGCGGCGTCGGCCGGTCTCCCCCTCGAGGCGGTCGCCACCCGCGACAACGAGATCTGGGAGCCCGACCGCTGCCCGCGGTGCGCGGCCGGGGTGCCGCTGCAGCAGCCGTGAGGGTGGATCATCGGCGCATGGCGGTCCTCGACGTGATCGTCCCGAAGCTCGTCGCCCTGCCCGGCGTGGTCGCCGTGGTGCTCGGCGGGAGCAGGGCGCGTGGCACGCACCGCCCGGACAGCGACTGGGACATCGGCCTGTACTACCGCGGCACCTTCGACGCCCGGCTCATCGCGGGCCTCGGCTTCCCCGGCCACGTCGCGCAGCCCGGGGAGTGGGGCCGGATCGTCAACGGCGGGGCGTGGCTCACCGTCGAGGGGCAACCGGTGGACGTGCTGCTGCGCGACCTCGACGTCGTCGAGCGCTGGTGGGCCGACGCGCAGGACGGCCGGTTCGAGATGGACAACGTCGAGGGCCACATCGCGGGCCTGCCCACCTACACGCCGGTGGGCGAGCTCGCGATCGCGCAGGTGCTGCACGGCGAGGTGCCGCGGGTGACCTACCCGGACGCGCTGCGCGTGGTGGCGGGCGAGCGGTGGCGCTGGAACGGCGCGTTCTCCCTCGCGTACGCGGAGAAGTACGCCGAGCGCGGCGACGTCGCGATGGCCGCGGGGACGATGGCCCGGGCCACCGCGCAGACCGCCCACGGCGTGCTCGCCGAGCGCGGCGAGTGGGTGCTGAACGAGAAGGGCATCGTCGACGCCGCGGGCCTCGGCGTCGCACACGAGATCATCGGCACCTGCCAGGCCGACCCGGCGGCCGCGGTGCGGGCGCTGCGCGACGTGCTGGACCCGCCAGAGTTGTTCGAGCTGGCCGTCCGGCACGACGGGTGATCCACGCACGAGGGCCGGGCCCTCGACGGGCCCGGCCCTCGCAAGCGGTAGCGGTGGGATTTGAACCCACGGAGGCTTGCACCTCACGCGCTTTCGAGGCGCGCTCCTTCGGCCGCTCGGACACGCTACCGCCGACGAGCTTACAAGGCGCCCCTCCGTCGCTCCGCGCACCCCGGGGCAGGGCAGAATCCACCGGTGATCTCCTGGTCCGCGACCCGGCGCGTGATCGCCGCGGCCGCCCTCGTCGTCGCCGCCACCGCGTGCGCCCCGGAGCCGTCCGCTCCCCCTTCGTCCGACGAACCGGGCTGCGCGCCCGGCGCGCTGCCCACCCTCGCGGAGGGCACGCTCACGTTCGGCACCGATCAGCCGGTCTACCCCCCGTGGTACCTCGACGACGATCCGGCGTCCGGGCGCGGGTTCGAAAGCGCCGTGGCGTACGCGGTCGCCGAGCGGCTCGGCTACCCGCGGGAGAACGTGAGCTGGGTGCGCGTGCCGTTCAACGCCGCCATCCAGCCGGGGCCGAAGTCGTTCGACCTCGACCTCAACGAGTTCTCGATCACCCCGGAGCGGGCGCAGGCCGTGGACTTCTCGGCGCCCTACTACGACGTGAAACAGGCGGTGGTCGCGCTGCGGGACAGCCCGGCCGGGAACGCGTCGTCGATCGCCGACCTCGAGGGCGTGCGCCTGGGCGCACAGGTGGGCTCGACCAGCTACCAGGCGATCGTCGACCAGATCGCGCCCACGACCGAGCCCGCGGTGTTCAACACCAACGACGACGCGAAGCTCGCCCTGTCCAACGGCCAGGTCGACGCGATCGTGGTGGACCTGCCGACCGCCTTCTACATCACGTCGGCGGAGCTGGAGGGTGCGACGATCGTCGGCCAGCTGCCGCTCGGCGGCGGCACGCCCGAGCAGTTCGGCGCCGTGCTGGACAAGGACAGCCCGCTCACGCCGTGCGTCTCGGCTGCGATCGAGGAACTGCGGGCCGACGGCACGCTCGCCGCGATCGAACAGCAGTGGCTCGCCTCCGCGGAGACCGCGCCGGAGCTGCGGTGACCCTGAGCCCGCTGGCACAGGAGCGGTTGGCGTACCGCCGGTCGAGGGCGCGGCGCTCCACGCTCCTCGCGCTGGCCTCGACCGTGGTGTTCGCGGCCGCGGTCTTCATCGGGGTGACCAGCGCTCCCGGCTGGCCGCGCGTCCAGGAGACGTTCTTCGACCTGCGGGTCGGCTGGGAGTCGCTGCCCGAGGTGGCGGCGGGCCTGTGGCTCAACCTGCGGGTGCTCGTGGTGGCCGAGATCGGGGTGCTGGCACTCGGGCTGCTGATCGCCGTGCTGCGCACGCTGCGCGGTCCGGTGTTCTTCCCGCTGCGGGCGCTGGCCACCGGCTACGTCGACCTGTTCCGGGGCGTGCCCCTGCTCATCGCGCTCTACCTGATCGGCTTCGGGCTGCCCGCGCTGCGGCTGCAGGGGGTGCCGACCGACACCGCGGTGCTCGGCACGATCACGCTGATCCTCGTCTACTCCGCGTACGTGGCCGAGGTGTTCCGGGCCGGCATCGAGTCGGTGCACCCGTCGCAGCGCGCCGCGGCCCGCTCGCTCGGCCTGACCCACCGCCAGACGATGCGGCTGGTGATCCTCCCGCAGGCGGTGCGGCGGGTGCTGCCGCCGCTGCTGAACGACTTCGTCGCCCTGCAGAAGGACGTCGGGCTGATCTCCGTGCTCGGCGCCGTCGACGCGATCCGGGCGGCCCAGATCGCCTCGGCACGCACCTTCGACTTCACCCCCTACGTCGTGGCGGCGCTGCTGTTCGTGCTGCTCGCGGTGCCCACCGGCCGGATCGCCGACGCCGTGGCCGCCCGCGCGAGCCGTCGGGAGGGGCAGGCATGACGCCGGTGCTGGAGGTTCGCGGCCTCGTCAAGCGCTACGGCGAGGCCACCGTGCTCGACCACGTCGACCTCGAGGTCGGCGAGCACCAGGTCGTCACGCTGATCGGCTCGTCGGGTTCCGGGAAGTCGACGCTCCTGCGCTGCGTCGACCTGCTGGAGGAGATCGACGACGGGCAGGTGCTGCTGGACGGCGTGGACGTGTCGGACCCGCGGGCCGACGCGGCGGCCGCGCAGCGGCGCATGGCGATCGTGTTCCAGGCGTTCAACCTGTTCCCGCACATGACCGCGCTGCAGAACGTCGCGCTGGCCCCGCGCGTGGTGCACGGGCTGAGCTCCGCCGAGGCCGACGAGCGGGCCCGCGAGCTGCTCGACCGGGTCGGGCTCGCCGACCGGGCCGACGCCCACCCCGACCGGCTCTCCGGCGGCCAGCAGCAGCGCGTGGCGATCGCCAGGGCGCTCGCGGTCCGCCCGCGCCTGCTCCTGCTCGACGAGATCACCTCCGCGCTCGACCCGGAGCTGGTCGGCGAGGTGCTCGCGATCGTGCGCGGGCTCGCGTCCGACGGGGTCACGATCCTCATGGCGACCCACGAGATGGGCTTCGCGCGCCAGGTCTCGGACCTCGTGTGCTTCCTCGACGGCGGACGCGTGCTCGAGTCCGGCCCGCCGTCGCAGGTGCTCGGCGATCCGGTCGAGGAGCGCACGCGGCAGTTCCTGTCCCGCGTGATCGCCGCGGGGCGGCTGGGGTAGGGCGGCCCGGCGTACCTCCAATACGGTGAACGCCATGCGCCGGTTGCTCGCCGCCCTCCCGGTCGTGCTGCTGTTGCTCTCGGGCTGCGGGGCGGCGGAGGAACCGCCTCCCCCACCCCCTCCGCCGCCTCCGGTGACCCCCACGGTCGAGACGACGGCGGGCGAGTGGGCGGGCCGGATCGGGATCCCCGACGCGCCGCTCGAGATCGGCATCCGGCTCACGGCGGAGAACGGCGGGCTCCGCGGCGAGATCGACATCCCGGCGCAGGCGATCACGGCGATGCCGCTGTCCGACGTGCTGCTGGAGGGCAGGGAGCTGTCGTTCCGCCTGCCCGAGCTGGGCGGCGACGCGTGGTTCCGCGGGACCTTCGAGGCCGACGGCAAGAGCATCCCCGGCGCGTTCACCCAGTACGGGCAGTCGTACCCGCTCGTGCTGCGGCCCGGGCCGGTGGCGGGCAGGCCACAGGAGCCCAAGCCGCCCTTCCCGTACCGGGTCGAGGAGGTCACCTACGCCGGCGACGGCGTCGACCTCGCCGGCACCCTCACCCGGCCGGAGGGACCGGGTCCGTTCACCGCGGTGCTGCTGCTGTCGGGCAGCGGCCCGCAGAACCGCGACGCCGAGTTCTTCGGGCACAAGCCGTTCCTGCTGCTCGCCGACCTGCTCACGCGCGCGGGCTACGCGGTGCTGCGGGTCGACGACCGCGGCGTCGGCGGCTCGGGCGGGCAGCTCTACGAGTCGACCTACGAGCAGCTCACGGCCGACGCCGTGGCCGGCGTCGAGTTCCTGCGCACCCGCCCGGAGATCAACCGCGACCGGATCGGGCTGCTCGGGCACAGCGAGGGCGGCTACCTCGCGCCGATGGTCGCCCAGCGCACCCCGATCGCGTTCGTGATCATGATGGCGACGCCCGCCACGCCGGGTGAGGAGGTGGTGGTGACCCAGAACCAGCTGGTGCTGGAGGCCGCCGGGGCGCCCCCGGGGTTCGTCGAGCAGCAGGCCGCGTACGTGCGCACGCTCGCCGCCCTGCTGCGCGCCGAGGACTACGAGCGGGCCCGCGCCCTCGCGGTGCAGCAGCTGGTGGCGCAGGCCGAGGCGCTGCCCCCGGAGCAGCGGCCGGCCGTGGAGGACCTCGAGGCCCAGATCGCGGCGACGGTCAACCCGTACTACCGGTCGTGGATCGTGCACGACCCGGCCCCGGCGCTGCAGGCGCTGCGGGTGCCGGTGCTCGCCCTCTACGGCGGCGCGGACCTGCAGGTCTCCGCCGGACAGAACGAGCCGCTGATGCGCAACCTGCTCGCGGGCAGCCCGGACGCCACCGTCCGCACGCTGCCGGGCCTCAACTTCCTCATGCAGCCGGCCCGCACCGGCGCCCTGGACGAGTACGCCACGATCGACACGACCATCGACCCGTCCGCGCTCGAGTACGTCCGCAGCTGGCTCACCCAGCGGTTCCCGAGGTAGCGCCGGTCAGGCGCGGTGGGTGGCGAAGAACCCCTCGAGCAGCGCGGCGCAGTCGGCCTCCAGCACGCCGCCCACCACCTCGGGGCGGTGGTTCAGCCGCCGGTCGCGCAGCACGTCCCACAGGGAGCCGACGGCGCCCGTCTTCGGCTCCCACGCGCCGAAGACGACCCGCGCGACGCGGGCCAGCCCGAGCGCGCCCGCGCACATCGTGCAGGGCTCGACGGTCACCGCGACCGTGCAGCCCTCGAGCCGCCAGCTGTCCACCACCCGGGCGGCCTCCCGCAGCGCCAGCAGCTCGGCGTGCGCCGTCGGGTCGCCGGTGGCCTCGCGGGCGTTGCAGGCGGCGGCGAGCTCGCGGCCCGACGCGTCGACGACGACCGCGCCGATCGGGACGTCACCGGTGGCGGGGGCGGCCGCGGCCACCTCCAGCGCGCGCCGGACCAGCGCCTCGTCCGAGGCGAGCGGGGGCAGCGTCACGCCGGGCGCACCCCGGGGTGGATCACTGGTCGACCACCTCGGCGAGCGCGTCGGCGAACCCGCAGCGGCGGGCGATCGCCGCCAGCTGCTCGTCCGGGTAGAGCTCCACCTCGGTGGCGAGCACCTCCAGCTCGTCGGCGGGCAGGCCGAGGTCGGCGAGGATCCCGAGGTCGCCCTCGGGCCACGGCGGTGCGTCGAGCGCTTCCTCCTCGGGTGGCAGCTCCACGCGGAGCAGGTCGAGCACGTCGGCGGCCACGTCGTAGTCGAGCGCGGCCACCGCGTCGGAGAGCATCAGCGAGACCCCACCCAGCGTGGGGCGCAGCAGCACGAAGAACTCGTCGTCCACGTCGAGCAGGCCGATGACGGCGCCCGTGGAGCGCAGCCCCCGCAGCTCGGTGATCGCCGTGTCGAGGTCCACGAGCGCCTTGGGGGACAGCCGCACGCAGCGCCACAGGCCCTCCTCCCGGATCGCCGCGACGGCGAACCCGGGCAGGGCCTGTTCCCGCACGTCCGCGGGACGCTGGATGCTCTGCACCGCCATACCTCTACGGTAAGCCCCCGCGGGAGTGTGGTCCAAACCACAACCGGAAGTTGGCCCCCGCGTCACCTCCCGGAGATGCCAGGATCGTGCACATGTCGCTACCGGGTGCCCCGATCGACGGACTCCACGCACACGCTCGGAGCGTCCAGCCACGAACCGTGACGCTGCGACGCGCCCTGCATCGCCATCCGGAGGTCGGGCTCAACCTCCCCCGCACCCGGGACGCGGTGCTCTCCGCGCTCGCCGACCTGCCGGTGCAGGTGCACCTCGGGCGGTCGGTCAGCTCGGTGGTGGCCGTGTTGGAGGGGCACCGGCCCGGCCCCACGATCCTGCTGCGCGGGGACATGGACGCCCTGCCCCTGCCGGAGGACACCGGGCTCCCGTTCGCCTCCGAGGTCGACGGCACGATGCACGCCTGCGGGCACGACACCCACACGGCGATGCTCGCGGGCGCGGCCCGGGTGCTCGCCGACCGCCGCGACGAGCTCGCCGGCCGCGTGGTGTTCATGTTCCAGCCCGGTGAGGAGGGCTTCCACGGCGCCCGGTACATGATCGAGGAGGGACTGCTCGACCGGAACGGCCCCGCGGGCCGGCCGGACGCCGCGTTCGCCCTGCACATCTCCGCCACGCTGCCCTCCGGTGAGATCCACGCCCGCCCCGGGCCGCTCATGGCCGCGGCCGACACGGTCCGGGTCACCGTCAACGGCCGCGGCGGGCACGCGTCGGCGCCGCACGACGCGCTCGACCCGGTGCCCGCGGCCGCGGCGATGGTCGGGGCGCTGCAGACGGCGGTGACCCGCCGCATCGACACCCACCAGCCGGTGGTGCTCACGATCGCCCACATCGTCGCGGGCACCACCAGCAACGTCATCCCCGAGACCGCATACCTCGAGGGCACGCTGCGCAGCCTGTCCGAGGCCACCCGCGCCACGATGTACGAGGAGATCCGGCGGGTGTGCACGCACATCGCGATGGCCCACGGCTGCACGGCCGAGGTCGAGATCGAGCCGGGCTACCCGGTCACCGTCAACGACTCCGGCGCCGCCGACCACGTCGCCGACCTGGCGGGCGGCGTCCTCGGCCGCGAGAAGGTGGTCAGCATGCCCGCGCCGATCATGGGCGCGGAGGACTTCTCGTACGTGCTCGCCGAGGTGCCCGGCGCGCTCGCCTTCCTCGGCGGCTGCCCGCCCGAGGTCGACCCCGCCCTCGCCCCGCCCAACCACTCCAACCGCGTCGTCTTCGACGAGGAGGCGATGGCGGCGGGCGTGGCCGTCTACGCGGGGCTCGCGCTCGCGGGTCTGTGAGGATTGCGGGCGTGCTGCCTGATCTTCGCGAACTCGGCATGGCGCTGCGCTCCCGCGAGCTCTCCGCCGCCGAGCACGTCCGGGACGTCCTGGACCGCCTCACCGCCGACACCTGCAACGCCGTGATCGCGCTGGACGCCGAGCGCGCCCTCGCGGCGGCGGCCGAACGGGACGCCGAGCTCGCGCGCGGCGAGTGGCGCGGGCCGCTGCACGGCGTCGCGGTCGGGGTGAAGGACCTGATCGACGTGGCGGGCCTGCCGACGAGGGCCGGGTCGAACGTGCTCGCCGACGCCCCACCCGCGAAGGCCGACGCGCCGGTGGTCGCGCGGCTGCGGGAGGCGGGCGCGGTGGTGGTCGCGAAGCTGCACACCCACGAGTTCGCCTACGGCCCCACCGGCGACGTCGCCGCGACCGGCCCGGCCCGCAACCCGCACGACCCGTCGCGGATCACGGGCGGCTCGTCCTCCGGCTCCGCGGCGGCCGTCGGCGCCGGGCACGTCCCGCTCGCCCTCGGCACCGACACCGGCGCGAGCGTGCGCACCCCGGCCGCGCTGTGCGGGGTGGTCGGGCTGAAGCCCGCGTTCGGGGCGCTGTCCACCGAGGGGTGCTTCCCGCTGTCGGAGTCGCTCGACCACGTCGGCGTGCTCGCCCCCGACGTGCACGCGGCCTCGGTCGCGTGGGACGTGCTGAGCCGCCCGGACGGCACCGGCGGCGGGATCCAGCCGCCCGGCGTCGACGGGGTGCGGGTCGGCCTGCTCGCCGACGAGTACTGGCGGCCGCTCGACCCGGTGCTGGCCAAGGCCGTCGAGGCCGCAGCGGCCCGGCTGCAGGACCTCGGCGCGCACGTGGAGCAGGTGCGCACGCCGGTGGTGGAGGAGCTGGCGGCGACCTACCCGGTCATCGTCGGGGCCGAGGCCTACGCCACCCACGCGGAGTGGCTGGCCGAGCGGCCGCAGGACTACCAGCCGATCACCCTCGAGCGGCTGCGCGCGTTCGCCGACCAGCCCGCGCGCGCCTACGTCGACGCGGTGCGCGCCCGGCGGCGGCTCACGGCGGCGCTGCGCGAGGCCGTGGCCGGGTTCGACGTGCTGCTGCTGCCCACCACCCGGCTGCGCGCCACCCCGATCGGGGCCGAGGAGGTCACCGTGGACGGCGCCGCCGTCGCGGTGCGGCCGCAGCTGCTCGCGCTCACGCTGCCGTTCAACCTCACCGGCTGGCCCGCGGTGTCGGTGCCCGGCGAGGTGTCCGACGGCGGCCTGCCGGCGGGCGTCCAGATCGTCGGGGTGCGGCTCGAGGAGCGCGGGGTCCTGCGGGTGGCGGGGGCGCTCGCCCGGGACTGATCGGTGCCCGCGTACCGTTCCGCGGCGTGACGGAGCGGGCGGTGTGCGTGATCGGCACCGGGTTGATCGGCGGGTCGCTGGTGCGGGCCGCGGACAAGGCCGGGCGGGTGGTGTGGGGCACGAGCGCCTCCGAGGAGACCGCCGCGCAGGCGCGCGCCGACGGGTTCGACGTGACCACCGACGCGGACGCCGCGCTGCGCCGGGCGGCCGAGGCGGACGCGCTCGTCGTGCTGGCCGTCCCGCTGCCCGCCCTGGACGGCGTGCTGCGCCGGGTGGACGCCGTGGCCCCGGGATGCCGGCTCACCGACGCGGTGAGCGTCAAGGTCGCGGTGGCCGACGCGGTGGCCCGGCTCGCCCCGCGCGCCCGCTACGTGGGTGGGCACCCGATGGCGGGCACCGCCGAGTCGGGCTGGTCGGCGGGGAACGGGGAGCTGTTCACCGACGCGGCCTGGGTGGTGGCCGCGGACGACGGCGTCGACCTCGACGTGTGGGCCGACGTCGCCGAGCTCGCCTGGGCCTGCGGGGCGCGGGTCGTGCCCGCGGCGGCCGACGAGCACGACATCGCGGTGGCCCGGGTGTCGCACCTGCCGCACCTGTTCGCCGCGGTCCTCGCCTCCGTGGGCGCCGCGGGTGACGACGACCTCGCGCTCGCGCTCGCTGCGTCGTCGTTCGCCGACGGCACGCGGGTGGCGGGCACCCGGCCCGAGCTCGTGCTCGCGATGTGCGAGGGCAACCGGGACGCGCTGCTCGCCGCGGTCGACGACGCGCTGGGCAGGCTGGGCGCGATGCGCGGCGCACTCGCCTCGACCGGCGGGCTGGCGGCCACGGTGCGCGCGGGCCACGAGGCGCGCCTGCGCTGGGCCGCCGCCCGGAACCCGCGGCGGGTGCGGGTGCGCCGGGGCCGCGCCACGCCCGCCGAACTGCGCGAGATCGGCCGCCGCGGGGAGGCCGTCGTCGGCTGGGCCTGAGCGGTCGAAACCCGGACGGTCGAAAACACGGTGCCCACCGACGCGGCTCCGCGGTAGCGTCGGGCCCGTGCACCTGTTCTTCCAGTGAGACGTCGGCCCCGTCCGACGTCCACCCACTTCTCCCGGACCCTTCCCGGCTGAGCGAGCCGGCGATCACGCCTGCGCGGCGGGGGTCCTCCTCCCGGAGGAAGAACCGGTGTCCACCGTCATCGAACGATCCACCCGTGCCCACCTGTCCGTGTCCGGCGTGCACGTCGCGCTCGGCGGGCGGCCCGTGCTGACCGACGTCCACCTCACGGTGTCCGCGGGCGACCGGCTCGGCGTCGTCGGCGAGAACGGCCGCGGCAAGACCACCCTGCTGCGCGTGCTCGCGGGCGCGCTCCCGCCCGACGCCGGGTCCGTGCGGCGCGCGGGCACCATCGGGGTGGCCGACCAGGAGATCCCGGTCCCGGCCGATCGCACGGTCGGCGATCTCGTCGACGTCGAGCTCGCCGGCATCCGCGCCCTGCTCGCCCGGTTCGACGCCGCGGTCGCCGACCTCGCCGAGGGGAAGCCCGGCGCGGAGCAGGCCTATGCCGACGCGCTCGCCGCCGCCGAGGCCGTGGACGCCTGGGGCGCCGACCGACGCGTCGAGGTCTCCCTCGCCGCCCTCGACGCCGTCGGCGACCGCGCGCGGCGGCTCGACACCCTCTCGGTGGGCCAGCGCTACCGCGTCCGGCTGGCCTGCCTGCTGGGCGCGCGGCACGACCTGCTGCTGCTCGACGAGCCGACCAACCACCTCGACGCGGCCGGGCTGGACCACCTCACCGCGCGGCTGCGCGAACACCCGGGCGGGGTGGTCCTGGTCAGCCACGACCGGGCGCTGCTCGCCGACGTCGTCACCGAGGTGCTCGACCTGGACCCGACGAGCGACGGCCGCCCGCGCACGTACGCGGGTGGGTATGCGGGCTACCGGGAGGGCAACCGCGCCGAACACGAACGCTGGGAGGCCGAGCACCGCGAGCAGCAGCGCGAGCGCCGGCGCCTCTCCGACGAGCTGTCCGCCGCCCAGAACCGGCTGTCCACCGGCTGGCGGCCGGACAAGGGAACCGGCAAGCACACCCGCGCCAGCAGGGCCCCAGCGCTGGTGCGGGCCGTGCACCGGCGGCGGGCGGCGCTGGAGGCCCACGCGGTCACCGCACCGGAGCCGCGGCAGCGGTTCGCCGCACCGCAGCTGCCCGCGCTCCCGGGCGGCACGCTGCTCGACGCCGCGGAGGTGACCGTGCGAGGACGGCTGGAGCGCCCGCAGACGCTCGCGCTGGGCTCGGCCGACCGGCTCGTGGTGACCGGGCCGAACGGGTCCGGCAAATCGAGCCTCCTCGCGGTGCTCGCCGGGCGGCTGGAGCCGACCACGGGGCGGGTGCACCGCGCGCGCTCGGCGCGGGTCGGGCTGCTCGCGCAGGAGTCGCCACCGCCCACCCGGCGGCGCGCGGTCGACCTCTACGACGCCGCGATCGGGCGGCTGGTCAGCGCGGGCCGGCTCGCCGAGGACGAGGTGGTCCCGCTCGGCTCGCTCGGGCTGCTCACCTCGCGCGACACCCACCGCCCGGTGGCCGAGTTGTCGGTCGGCCAGCAGCGCCGCCTCGACCTCGCCCTGCTGCTGGCCGCCCGGCCGCACGTCGTCCTGCTCGACGAGCCGACGAACCACCTGTCGATCTCGCTCGTCGACGAGCTGACCGAGTCGGTGCGGGCCACGGCGGCCGCCGTCGTGATCGCCACCCACGACCGGCAGCTGCTGCGCGACACCGGGGACTGGCCCCGGCGCGCGCTCTGACGGTCAGCTGGCCGCGGGCTGCAGCCGGCGCGCGAGGCCCGGGTACGTGGTCACGACGGCCTCGGCGTCGACCACGAGGTCGGCGGCGAAGTCGCCCCACGTGAACGCGATCTCTGCGTGGCCGGTGGCCTCGTCCAGCTCCGAGACGGTGCGGTAGGTCTGCTCGGCCACCCGCACCTCGAGGTCGGGGAGCGACACGAACACCATCGGGAGGGTGTGCTCGCCCGCCTGCCGGTGCAGGTCGAGCCGGCGGATCGGGATGGTGTTGAACATCGGGCTGAACGCCAGGTCGACGTCGACGGCGCCCGCGCAGTCGTCGCGGACGGCGCCGGTGCCGCTGCCCGTGTCGAGCAGCCAGATGCCGTCGTCGGTGCGGTTGATCGTGAGGTGCCGTTCCCGCTCGGCGGTGGCGCTGGTGACCGAGAGCCGCGCCAGCGTCCCGTCATCGCCGACGACCAGGCGGTAGGAGGCGGTGAAGCCCCCGTCCGGCTCGACGCGCACCATGCGCCCGAGTGCCCGGAACCCGCCACCGTGGCCGGGGATCATCCGCACGCCCTCGAGGGCGTGGCCGTCCTCGGCCTGCCACGTCAGCATCGTCGTCACCGGAGCAACCGTAGTGCAGCGCCGCGCCGTCCGTGACCGGGCGGCGGGGCCGGTCGCGCCCCGCTGCCGCGCCGTCACCAGCGGTGACCCCGATCAGGCCTCCAGCTCGACGTGGACGGGGTCCAGGTCGTCGCGCACGCCGCGGAACACGGGGTGCCACAGCCGCCCCGCCGCGGTCCGGCCCGTGTGGGCCACCTCGACGACGGTCTGCGGCTCGCACCAGCGCACCCCGGCCGCCTCCGCCCGCGGCAGCGGCCCGGCGAACGGCGAGGCGTCCGCCGGGATCAGCCGGTCCCGCAGGAGCCGCTGCACCCGGTCGCCCGCGAGCCCGGAGCCCACGCGGCCGACGTAGCGCAGCGCGGAGCCGTCGGGCACCCCGAGCAGCAGCGCGCCGATCCGGCTCGAGCCGCCGCGCTCCGGCCGCCACCCGCCCACCACGCAGGCTTGCGCGAGCCGGTGGGTGACCTTCGTCCAGCTGGGGCTGCGCCGCCCCGGCCGGTAGACCCCGTCGCGCCGCTTCGCGACGACGCCCTCCATCCCCCGCTCGCGCGTGGCGTCGAGCAGCGCCGCCCCGTCGGTGTAGATCGGGGAGAGCGAGACCACCGGCACCGAGGCGAGGTCGAGCCGTTCGAGGGTCGCGCGGCGCTCGGCGAACGGGCGCTCCAGGAGCGGCACGCCGTAGAGCCGCAGCACGTCGAACACCATGAACGTGACCGGGCGGGCCTGCGCGATCCGCGGCGCGACGGGGCCGTGCACCCGCTCGGCCAGCGCCGCGAAGCTGGGCACGCCGTTCTCCAGCAGCACGACCTCGCCGTCGAGCAACACGTCCGGCACGAGGTCGGTGAGCGCCGCGAGCTCGGGGAAGCTGGCCGTGACGTCGCGCTCGCTGCGACTGGTGAGCCGCACCCGGCCGTCGGCGACGTCGGCGAGCAGCCGCATGCCGTCCCACTTCACCTCGAACAGCCATTCCGGGCCGCTCGGGAGGGCACCTGGGGTGGCGAGCATGGGCAACACGCCGCCATGCTGGCACCAGAACTCGCGAAACGCGGAGGAACGGGGGCGCGCATGCGCGCGATGTGGAGCGGTGCGGTGTCGTTCGGGCTCGTCAGCGTGCCCGTGAAGGCGTACGCGGCCACCTCCAGCCACGACATCCGGTTCCACCAGGTGCACGCGGCCGACGGCGGGCGGATCCGGTACAAGCGCACCTGCTCGATCGACGGCGAGGAGGTGGACTACGCCGACATCGTGAAGGGCTACGAGACCGAGGACGGCGAGCTGATCATCCTCGACGAGGAGGACCTCGACTCGCTGCCCACGAAGTCCAGCCACGAGATCGACGTCGTCGAGTTCGTCCCCGCCGACCAGATCGACCCGCTGCTGTACGACAAGAGCTACTACCTCGAACCCGAGGCCAAGGCGGCCAAGCCGTACGCGCTGCTGCGCGAGGCGCTCGTGCAGACCGATCGGATGGCCGTGGTGAAGGTGGCGCTGCGGCAGCGGGAGAGCATCGCGCTGCTGCGCGTGCGCGGCAAGGCGATCGTGCTGCAGACGATGCTGTGGCCCGACGAGGTGCGCGAGCCGGACTTCGACATCCTCGACGCCGAGGTCGAGCTGCGGCCGCAGGAGCTGCAGATGGCCGCCTCGCTCGTGGAGAGCCTCGGCGCCGACTTCGACCCCACCCAGTTCCACGACGAGTACCGCGACGCGGTCGTCGAGCTGATCGAGCGCAAGCGCACCACCGGCGAGACCCGGCCCGCCCCGGCGGTCGAGAAGCGCGACGAGGGCCCGGACAGCATGACCGACCTGCTCAGCGCCCTGCAGGCGAGCGTGGAGGCGGCCCGGGCCGCGAGCGGGAAGCCACCGGCGGAGGAGGAGGCGCCGAAGGAGGAGGCGCCTGAGGAGGCGGAGGAGAAGCCCGCCGCGCGCCGGTCGAAGAAGAAGGATGCCGAGGACGAGGCGCCCCGGAAGCGCCGCAAGCCCGCCTGACCGCGTGGGCGCGAGCGCGCCGCCCGCCGAACAGCGCGATCGCGAGCCCCAGCTCGGCGAGGCTGCCGCCGTAGTACACCAGCTGCGCCGCCTCCTCCACCTCGGCCACCGGGGCGCCCAGGCCGGGCGGCAGTTCGGCCGCCCCGGCGTACAGCAGCTTCGCCAGGTGGCCGTGGGCCGCACCGGCGGCGACCAGGACGGCCACGCGGGCGGCCGTGCCGGGCCGGCGGGGGCCGGGGCCCGGGCCGGCGATCGACCACGCGAAGAGGGTTCCCGCGAGCACGACGTGCAGCATCACCGCGGCGTGGACGGCCGGGACGTCGTGGGCGAGCCGGTACAGCGGCGTCAGGTAGAGCAGGTGCAGGCCGCCGACGTCCAGCAGCGCGGCGGTCACCGGGTGGGCGGCGACGTGCAGCGGGCGCGCGCCCAGCAGGGCCGCCACCCGGCGCCTGCCGGCTGCCGGGAGCGCCCCGATGAGGAGCGTGGCGGGCGCGGAGAGCACGAGCAACAGCGGGGCGAACATGCCGAGCAGCAGGTGCTGCGCCATGTGCGCGCGCAGGTCGGCGTGCGCGGCCGCCTGCACGGGAGGGGCGACGGCGACCGCCAGCGCCACCAGCCCGGCCACGGCGCTCGCCGTCCGCCACCGCGACCACGCGCGGCCCGCGGCCCGGCGCCCGTGCACCGCCCGGCCACAGGCCACCGCGAGCAGCAGGACCGCAACCGGCAGCAGCCATCCCAGCAGGTCGCCCCCGTGCGCGACGTGCCCGCCCGTCACGTCCTCGCCCCGCTGCGGGCCAGCACGGCCGCCCCGGCGATCAGCAACAGCACGCCCGCGGCGATCCAGGCGACGTCGTAGGGCAGCAGGTCAACGCCGTAGCGGACCTGGTGCACGCGCAGCACCTTGTGGTCGACGACGCCGTCGAACAGCTGGAACCCGCCCGCGCCGAGCAGGAACCCGGCCCACGCCGCCCGGGGGACGAGCGCCCGGCGGCGCAGCAGGTCGGCGAGCGCGCATCCGCCGGCCGCGAGCAGGACGACCTCGGCGCTGTGCAGCAGCCCGTCGGAGAGCAGCCCGATCGCCGGGGTTGCGCGGTCGTAGAAGTGGTGCCAGGCCAGGAGCTGGTGGAACACGATCTCGTCGACCGCCGCCATCAGCCCGACGCCGACGGCGGCGGCCGCGAGCATCGACCGCCTGCGGTGCGGGTCCGGTCGGGAGCTCACCGCTTCGCTGTACCCCGCCCGGGGCGATCGATTCAGGGACCCAGCGCGTTGTCCGGTGGCCGCTCGTCGGCCTTCAGCGCCTCGAACAGCGCCGTCGCGCGCTTCTTGTCCCAGTGCACCGCGCCGTCGCGCACCGGGACCGTGGTGGAGATCCCGCCGTCGGACAGGCCGCGCATCGCCAGCCCCAGCTGGGCGAGGTGCCACACGTGCGTGCCGTTGTCCACCGCGATCGAGCCGGACAGCCCGGTGGCGAGCGGGACCACCCGGAACGGGTTGAACAGCGTGCTCGGGCTGGTCGCCTTGTTGAGCAGCGCGGAGATGAACGCCCGCTGGCGCTCGACCCGGCCGAAGTCGGACGACGCGGTGGCGCGGGTGCGCACGTAACCGAGCGCGGTGGCCTCGTCCAGGGTCTGGCAGCCCTCCTCGATGTCCAGCGCGGCCTTCGGGTCCTTGATCGCCTCCGGGATGCACATCTCGACACCGCCCACGGCGTCGACGACGGAGACGACGCCGAGGAACCCGATCTCGATGTAATGGTCGATGCGCAGGCCGGTGGCGTTCTCGACGGTGCGGACGAGCAGCTCGGGGCCCCCCTTCTCCGCGCCGCCGCCGCGCGCGTACGCTGAGTTGATCTTGTGGCGGCCGTGGCCGGGGATGTCGACGATGGAGTCGCGCGGGATGCTGACCAGGGTGGTGGGCCCGCTGCCGGTGTGCAGGAGCATGATCGTGTCGGTCAGCTCGGACCCGGGGTTGCCGGTGGCGTACTTCTCGCGCTCCTCCGGCGTGAGGTTGGCGCGGCTGTCGGAGCCCACGATCAACCAGTTGGTGCCCTCCGACGACGCCGCGCTGTCGGACGGGACCGCCGGCACCCGCGCGAGCGTGCCGTCGACGTACACCGCGAACCCGACCACCGCGACGAGCAGGGCGAGCAGCGCGATGCCGATGCGGCGGCCCCAGCTGGAGCGGCCCCGCACCGGCGCGGGCCGGGGTGGCCTGCGCGGTGGCGCGCCTGCGACCCCCTGCGGCCGCCCCCGGCGCGGGATCGGCATCACCGCCGTGCGCTGCAGGGGCCGCGGCCTGCGCGGCGGGGGCGGCGGAGGAGGCGGGTAGCCCGCTCCCCGCGGGGGCGGCGGGGGTGGATAGGCTCGCCCCGGGTGCGGCCGCGCCGGCCCGCGCTGCGGTTGACCCCACTGGGGGGCGCCACCGCGGCGCCCCGGCCCTGGCGGCCGCGGCGGGCCGCCGCGGCCACGGAAGTCGTCCATGCTCCCCACCATCGC
Source organism: Pseudonocardia sp. (assembly GCF_035305885.1). Lineage (GTDB taxonomy): Bacteria > Actinomycetota > Actinomycetes > Mycobacteriales > Pseudonocardiaceae > Pseudonocardia. The sequence goes on along the minus strand of NZ_DATGOP010000061.1, from coordinate 58,727 downwards.
GTCAGGTCCACGTCTTCGACGCAGACAGCGTCCATGAAAAGGGACGCACGAGTGGGGGGTCCGGTTCCACGGCCGCGCCGGGCGGCGCTCAGGAGGAGAGGAGCGGCTCCCCCTCGAAGTACCCGAGGCGCTCGCAGTAGAACTCCAGCCCGACCCCGTTGGGGTCGCGGATGTACAGGCTGTTCTCCACGCCCCGGTCCGGGCCGAGGTACTCGATGCCCGCGGCGTCGAGCCGCTCCTTCGCGGCCGCGAACTCCTCGGGGCTCGTCGACAGCGCCAGGTGCTGGACCGCGCCGATCGTCTCGGTGAAGTCGGGGTGGTCGTGCCCGGGGAAGTCGAAGAACCCGAGCAGGTTGTTGTTGCCGATGTCGAAGAAGAAGTGGCTCGACCCGGCGTAGTCACGGTTCTCCACCAGCTCGACCAGCGGGAACCCGAGCAGCTCCTGGTAGAAGCGGATCGTCTCCTCCACGTCGCGGCAGATCAGCGCGAGGTGGTGCACGCCGCGCACGGTCGGGGCGGGGCGTTTGTCGGGGTCGAGGAGGTAGCGCTCGCGCAGTTCCGCGCGCCGGGCGCGGATCGCCTCGAGCTCGGCTCCCTGTGGCTGCGGCATCGGTCCATCCCTTCGGTCACGACGGCCCGGCGTGCAGCACCAGCCCGTCGACGGCTGCGGCGTGCTCGGCATCGCCCGTCCGCGCGAGCATGGTCGGCCCCATGTGCGTCAGCACCAGCCGGCCCGCCCCCAGGTCGTCAGCATGCTCGCGCAGCGTCGCGTAGTCGAGGTGGTAGCGCACCGGCTTGTCCCACGTGTACGCCTCGCAGGCGAACACGTCCGCCCCATCGGCCGCGGTGACGAGGGCGGGCGTCCACGCGGTGTCGCCCGAGTAGCCGAAGCTCGCCCCCGCCGCGTCCACCCGCACGGCGAGCGCGGGGGCGCCGCTCGCGTGGTCGACCTCCCAGCCGCGCACCGCGAGCGGGCCGCACCGGCGGGTGCCGCCCGCCCCGTCCAGCTCCACGACGTCGACCTCGAAGCGCCGCCGGACCCCGGTGGAGCCGGGGTAGAGCACCTCCATCGCCGCGTGCAGCCGGTCCCGCGTGCCCACCGGGCCGAACACCGTGAGCGGCGCCGTCCGCCGGGTGAACTGGCCGTCCAGCACGAGGAACGGCAGCCCGCCGAAGTGGTCGCCGTGCAGGTGGGTGACGACGACGGCCGCGACCTCACCGGGGTCGACGCCCTGGGCCCGCATCGCCGTGAGGCTCGTGGCGCCGCAGTCGACGAGCGCGGTGGCACCGTCCGCCCGCACCCGGATGCACGTCTGGAAGCGCCCGCCGTTGCCGAACGCGTCGCCGCTACCGATGAACGTGATCTCCACGCTCGGCACTGTTCCACCGGGGACGGGTGCCCGCACGGGCGAAAAGCGGGTAGTCCCGTCCCGTGATCGACCGCCGCGCAGGCCGCCCCGAGGGGTCGTAGCCGTGCAGACGTTCCTCCCCTACCCCGACTTCGCCGCCAGCGCCGCGGTGCTCGACGACCGCAGGCTGGGCAAGCAGCGGGTGGAGGCGTTGCAGGTGCTGCGGGCGCTCACGCGGACGCCTTACGGCTGGAAGCACCACCCGGCGGTGCGCATGTGGGAGGGCTACCCGGACGGCGTCGCCGCCTACGGGCTCGCCGTGTGCGCCGAGTGGACCCGCCGCGGGAGGCCCGACACCTGCGCCGCCTCGATCCGCGCCGACCTCGCGGCGGCGGGGCGACCCGCGCCCCGGACGCAGGCCGAGCTGGCGTCGTGCGGCGAGCTGCCGCTCTGGTTGGGCGACGAGCGGTTCCACCGCAGCCACCGCTGTGCCCTCGTCCGCAAGGACCCCGCGTTCTACGGTCCGCTGTTCCCCGACGCCGACCCGGACGAGGACTACGTCTGGCCCGTCTGAGGGTCCGGCCGCCCCGGTGCGCCGACGACAACTATGTTGCTTAACAGAAGATCTGGATAGCGGACTATATGGCGCTCGACCTGGTTGGCCGTCGACGAGGACAAGTCATGACAGCCATCGACAGCGCCGACGTCACCGTCGTCGAGGCAGGCCCGGCGGACGGGCGGCCCGAGATCGACCACCCCTTCGGGGCGGCGGCGCTGTTCGCGAGCGAGGTCGACCGGGACCTCGCGTCCGTGCCGCAGCAGCACGCGGGCGGCCGCGTGCTCCACAAGCCGCGCGGCCGCAGCCTCGGTGGCAGCACGATCCTCAACGGGATGCTGTACATCCGCGGGGCGCGCGGCGACCACGACGCGTGGGCCGCGGCCGGGGCCACCGGCTGGTCCTGGCGGGGGGTCGAACCGTACTTCCGCCGGCTGGAGGGTTACGACGGCCCGACCGACGGCGCGCAGCACCACGGGCCCGCTCCCGGTGCACCGCAACGGCGACCCCGACCCGTTGGTTGAGGGCGTTCGTCGACGCCGCGGTGCAGGCCGGGCACCCCGACAACGACGACTACAACGCCGGGGACAGCCGCGGGGCGAGCTTCGCCCGGGCCACGATCCGCGGCGGCCGCCGCGCGACGGCCTGGCGGTCGTACGTGCGCCCGGTGGCGGGCTCGCCGCTGCTGCGGGTCGTCACCGACGCGCTGGTCACGCGGGTCGTCGTCGACGGCGACCGGGCCGTCGGGGTCGAGTACGTCCGCGACGGCGAGCGGCGCACGATCCGGGCCGAGAAGGAGGTCGTGCTGTCCGCTGGGGTTTTCGGGACGCCCCAGCTCCTCATGCCCTCCGGCATCGGCGCCGCCGACGAGCTGCGCCCGCACGGGATCGACGTGGTCCGGGACCTGCCCGGCGTGGGGCGCAACCTCCGCGACCACGTCGCGAGCCCGCTCGTGTGGGCAAGCCGCCTCGACGTCCCGGCGCCCCGGATGACCGGCATCGAGGCCCAGCTGATCGCGGACTCCGGCGACGCCGGGGACGATCCAGCCCGACCGGCAGGCGGTCTTCGTCTCCTTCGTCTACTCCACGCTCACCGACGACCTGCCGGAGCAGGGGTTCACCGCGCTCGCGATCCTGCTGCACCCGGCGAGCCACGGTCGGGTGCGGCTGCGCTCCGCCGACCCACCGAGACGCCCCTCATCGACCCCGCCATCCCGTCCGACCCCCGTGACCTGGACGCCCTCGTCGACCACCTCGAGTCCCTGCGACAGGTGGGCGCACACCCGCGCCGGCCGAGTGGATCAAGTCGGAGGTGTACCCCCGCCCGGACCGGACGAGCCGCGACGCGCTCCGCGACTACGTGCGGGCGTCGGCCGACAGCGGGCACCACCAGGTGGGCACGGCGCGCATCGGCACCGACCCGCTGGCGGTCGTCGTCCTGCAGCTGCGCGTCCACGGCCTGACCGGGCTGCGGATCGCGGACGCCTCGGTCATGCCCGTCACCCCCGCGGGCAACACCGCAGGCCCGACCCTCATGATCGGGGAACGGGCGGCGGCTCTGATCCGGGCCGGCTAGAGCCAGCGGGGCGGTTGCGGCACGGCGGTGGGGGCACCGTCCGCCGCGACCGCCTCGACGGCGTCGCCGCCGCAGCGGCCCACCAGCCAGCCGAGCACCTGCGCCGCCGGGCCCCGCACCCGCACCGGCGCATCGGTGGCGGGGCCGAGCGGCCACGTCCGGTCCCGGTCGGTGGGCGCGAGCAGCGCCGACGGGCAGCCCTCCGCACCCGAGAGCATGCCGGTGGCGTCGTCGAGCAGGGTGTCCACGACGTCCGGGGCGATCTCGGAGACCGAGACGCCCGCGTCGAGGTCCACCGCGTGCAGCCACACCTCGCGCACCCGCATCCACGGGATCTCGGCGGCGGGGATCGGCCTGCCCAGCGCGCTGCGGACCTCCGCCTGCCAGGTCTTCTCGTCGAGGGCGGCGAGCGCGGCGTCGAGGTCGGCGGCCGTGCTCACCAGCTCGGCCCGCAGGACGTCGACCGGCTTCTGCGACGACGCCTCGATGTCGGCCGCCCTGGCCTCCCGCGACGGGTACATGGGCGTCTCGACGCCGGTGCGCGCCCAGGTGGCGAGGCGGATCAACGCCTCGGCGTTGCGCGCCACATGGGCGACGACGTGGGCGCGGCTCCAGCCGGGCAGCGCGCTCGGCGCGCGCAGCGCGTCGTCGGGGAGGGCGCCGACGGCCCGGGCGAAGAGCTCGGTGCCCGCGCCCATCCAGGGCAGCGTCACGGCGGTGTCACGGCGGTCCACACCCGGATCCTAGGGGCCGATCAGCCGCCCGCGAGCGGGTCGGGACGGGTCCGGCGCAGCTCCGGCAGGCGCAGGCGCCGCCCGCGCGCCGGCTGCCGGCCGGCCGCCACCAGCCCGAGGCCCGCGCGCAGCGCGCTCGCCGCGTCGAGGGTGGCGTCCCGGGCGGCGGCGCTCAGCGCGGTGAAGCTCGCGTAGCCGTGCACGAGGCCGGGGAAGCGGCGCGCGACGACCGGCACCCCCGCCTCGCGGAGCCGGGCGGCGAGCTCCTCCCCCTCATCGCGCAGCGGGTCGAAGCCCGCCGTGGCGAGGTACACCGGCGGCATGCCGGACAGGTCGTCGGCGCGCAGGATCGCCCCGCGCGTGTCGTCGGTGGGCACGCCGTCGGGCAGGTACATGCGCTCGAGCTCGCGCAGCATGTCGGCGGTGAGCCCGAACCCGGTGCCGAACAGCTCCCTCGACCCGCCGCTGCGCTCGGCGTCGGTGACGGGGTAGAGCGCGAGCACGAACGCGGGCAGCGGGCCGCCCAGGACGGCCTGCTGGTGGGCGACCACGAGCGCGAGGTTGGCGCCCGCGCTGTCACCCCCGACCGCGATCAGGTCCGGGTGCGCGCCGTACGCGGCAGCGTCGTCCCGCACGGCCCGGAACGCCGCGAGGGCGTCCTCCAGCGCGGCCGGGTACGGGTGCTCGGGCGCGAGCCGGTAGTCCACCGAGAGCACGCGCACCCCGGACTGGGCGGCGAGGAGCCGGCAGAGCGGGTCGGTGGAGGCGACGCTGCCCATCACGAAGCCGCCGCCGTGGAAGTAGACGACCAGCGACCGGGTCTCGGGCACGGCGCGCGGGACGTACAGCCGCGCGGGCAGCGGCCCGACCTCCCCCGGCACCTCCAGGTCGCGGGCCTCGATGTGCTCGAGCGGCGCGTCGGCCACCAGGTCGGCGGCGATGTCGGCCTGCCGCCGCTGCTCGGCGAGCGTGGCCCGGTCGACGGTGCCGCCGTCGCGGCTGGACAACAGCCGGTCGACCCGGCCGAGCAGCTGCAGGTCGAGGTCGAGCTCCTGGTCGTCCACCGAGATCGGGGGCCCGGCGAGGAGGCGCTTGACCGGTCTCGGCAACCCGAACAGGACGCGGAACACCCACCGCAGCACCTGCACGCGCAGTCGCTCACCGATCACATACCCACGGTACGCCGCGCGGTGGCGCCGGGCCCTACTTCAACGCGCCCGTGGCGAGCCCGTCCTGGATCCGGCGCTGGAACACGACGTACACCGCGAGCACCGGCAGCAGCGCGATCACGAGGCCCGCGAACAGCGCGCTCCAGTCGGAGCGGTATCCCTGGTTGGCCGCGAGCACCGCGAGGCCCTGCGACAGCACGTACCGGTCCTGGTCGGGCATCAGCACCAGCGGCAGCAGGAACTGGTTCCACAGCCCGAAGAAGTTGAGGATCCCCACGCTGATCAGCCCCGGCCGGGCCAGCGGCAGCATGATCCGGAAGAACGCGCCCGCATGCGAGCAGCCGTCGAGCATCGCCGCCTCCACGAGCGCGCCCGGCAGCGTCCGGAAGAAGCTCGTGAGGAAGAAGACCGTGAACGGCAGCGCGTACGCGGTGTAGACGAGGACCAGCCCGTGGTAGGTGCCGAGCATGCCGAGGTTCTGCACCACGAAGAACAGCGGCACCAGCGCCAGGAAGATCGGGAACGTCATCCCGGCGACCAGCGTGTAGTAGATCGCGTTGCGGCCCGGGAACTCGTAGCGGGCGAGCACGTAGGCCACCATCGCGCCGAGCAGCATCACGAGCACGACGGCCGCGCAGACCACGATCGCGCTGTTGACGAAGTAGCGGCCGATGTTCGCCGTGGTCCAGGCCCGCACGAAGTTGTCGAAGTGCCACTCGGTGGGCGGGCTCCACGGGCTCGTGAAGATCTCGCGGTCGGACTTGAAGCTGGTGAGCACCGCCCACAGCAGGGGCACGACGCCCATCAGCACCCAGCCGACGAGCACCACCTGCGCCACGACGGTGAGCCCGAGCTCGCCCGTGGTGCCGCGGCGGGCCGGGCGCGCGTCGGGCGAGGCGGACGGCGTGGAGACGGCGGGCCGCGTGTCGATCGTCATCCGGACTCCTTCAGTACTCGACCCGCTCGCGGTTGCCCATGCGCAGGACCACGACCGCCAGCACCAACGTCACCACGCACAGCGCCACCCCGATCGCCGACGCGTAGCCGAACCGGCCGTCGGTGAACGCCGCCCGGTACAGGTACTGGGCCACCACCTCGGTGGACCCGTCCGGGCCGCCGTCGGGCAGCATCACCTGCAGCAGCGCGAAGCCGTCGAGCATCAGGATCCCCAGGTAGATGTAGGAGGTCTTGATGCTGTCGGTCAGCATCGGCAGCGTGATCGAGAAGAACGTCCGCACGCGGCCCGCGCCGTCGAGCACCGCCGCCTCGAACACGTCCGTGGGCAGCGACTTCATCGCCGCGCCGAACACGACGTAGAAGAAGCCCACGAAGCTCCAGATCAGCACCGCCATCACCGACGGCAGCGCGACCGCGGGGTCGCCCAGCCACACCCGGGTGAGCCAGTCGAAGCCGAGCAGCCGCAGCAGACCGTTCAGCAGCCCGGCCTCCGGGTTGTAGAAGAAGCTGAACAGCACGCCCGCGATCACCAGCGGCACGACGTGCGGGAAGACGAACACCACCTGGTAGAAGCGCGACCCGCGCACGCCACCCCTGCCGACCGCGCCGCGCCGCCCCGCCACCGTGGTCATGGTGGCGAGGAACAGCGCGATCGCGAGCGTCACGACCGGCACGACGATCAGCAGCAGCAGGTTGTGCCACATCGCCTGCCAGAACCGGCCGTCGCCCATCAGCTCGACGTAGTTGGCGAGGCCGATGAAGTTCCGGTCCGCGGAGAAGCCCCGCCAGTCGGTCATCGAGATGTAGATCGCCTGCAGGTACGGCGACACCACGAACACGACGTAGAGCAGCAGCGGGATCGCGAGGAAGCTCGCGATGAACCGGTACTTTCCGTAACGCATCGAAGCCCCCGGGGTTGGTGGTCGCTCGGGCGGGCCCGGCTCAGCGCGAGAACTTGGGCACGTTCTGGTCGGCCGCGAGCTTGTCGGCCTCCGACTGGACGGTGGAGATGAACGTGTTGGCGTCGATGCGCCCGGCGAGCAGGTTGCCCAGCTGCTGCTGCAGCACGCTCTTCCAGAAGTTCACGTACCAGGTGTTGATCTGCCACGAGAAGACGTCGTCGCCCGCGGCGTCCAGCACGGCCGTGACCGACTTGAGGGCGGGCGTGGCCGCCGCGCCGGCGTCGGCCCCCTGCACGCTCGGCACGGACGCGGTGAGCTCGGCGAACTTCGACGCGCCCTCCTTGGACAGCATCAGCCGCAGGTACTCCAGGCCGCCGTTCACGTTCGCCGCCCGCGCCGGGACGATGAACGCCTCGGTGGGCTGGGTGCGCACCGCCGTGACCGGCAGCGCGGAGCCGCTGTCGAGCACCGGGACCGGGGCGGCCGTCATCGTGAAGTCCGGCGGCGCGATGCCCTTCATCTCGTTCTCCAGCCACGAGCCGGAGACGTAGAAGGCGGCCTTGCCCTGCACCCACGCGGTCTGCGCCTCGGTGTGCTTGAGGCCCTCCGAGCCGGGCATGAAGTAGCCCTTGCGGACCATCTCCTCGATCGCCTGCACGCCCGCGACCACGACGTCCTGCTGCCAGGCGCCCGGCTCCAGGTTGTCGATCTTCTTGGCGACCTCGGGCCCGCCCTGCTTGACCGCCATCCCGAGGGAGAGGTCGAACACGTAGTCGGCGGCGTTCGTGCCCCCGTAGGCCCACGGCGCGATGCCGGCGGCCTTGATCTGCTCGCAGAGCGCGAGCATCTCGTCGAGGGTGGTCGGCGGCTGCCAGCCGTGCTGGTCGAACAGCGGCTTGGAGTACCACATCGGGAAGGCGGCGTAGACGTAGTTCAGCATCAGGAACTGGCCGCCGTAGGTGCCCTGCTCGATCACGCCGGGCAGGAGGATGTCGCGGATCTTGACGTTCGGGTCGTCGACGGTGGGGGCGTCGAGGAGCGGGGCGAGGTCGGTGCACTGCCCCTCGGCGGCGAGGGTGGCGTAGTCGATCTTCTGCGCGCCCGAGTTGTCCAGCACGTCCGGCGGGTTGCCCGCGACGAAGCGCGGCTGCATCTCCTGGGCGATCTGCGTGGTGGCGGTGTGCTTGACCTCCGCCTGCGGGTAGGCGCGCTGGTAGAGCTCCTCGTGGAACAGCGCGTACTCGTCGCCGTAGCCGCCCTTGAAGATCACGACGTCGAGGGGGGCGTCGGGGGCGACGCCGAGCGGGTTCTGCGCGCTCACCTCGCCCTGCGCCGACGTGGTGGGGCCGCCGCCGCTGGTCGCGCACGCCGACAGCACGCCTGCGCCGGGCACGGTCAGCAGGCCGGCGGCGGCGAGCTGCCGGAGGAACTGCCTGCGGTCGAGTCCGGGACGGGGCCTGTTCATCACTTGCCTCCTGGTACGAGATCTCCTGCTGCGACGGCCGCGGCGGCCGGACTTCCTCAGGCGGGGCGACGGATGCGCCCCGCGTAGCGCGCTTCCAGCGCGGTGTTGTGGGCGTCGCCCTCGGGCACGTTGGACGACAGGTAGACGGGCGGGGTCTCGCCGGCGGCGAGCATCGTGCGCACGACCTCGGCGACGATCATCTGCGCGAGCAGCGCCCCCGTGATCGACGAGATCGCGCACACCGGGGCACCGCCCGCGTCGAGCACGGCGTCGCCGTAGGGCCCCCCGTTGTCGAGGACGACGTCGGCGAACTCGAACAGGCGCTTCCCGGAGGGGTGGCGCGAGGTCACCCGGCTGGTGTGCGCCATGGACGTGATCACGATCAGCGGGTGGCCGCCCTCCTTCACGGCGTGCGCGAGCTCGACCACCGAGCCGTTGCCACCGGAGTTCGACGCCATGACGAACACGTCGGGCGGCGCCACCCCGGCGAGGTCGTAGAGCCTGCGGCCGACCGCGGGGTCGCGCTCGAGGAACTCGGTGAACAGCACCTCCGGCGGCTCGCCGCCCAGCAGCACCAGGTCGCGCAGCGCGATCATGTTGGTCGGCACGAGGCCGCCCGCCCGCCCGCTGAGCTCCATGGCGAGGGCCTGCGAGTGCCCGGTGCCGAAGGCCTGCACGACCCCGCCGGCGCGCAGGCCCTCGACCACCAGGTCCGCCGCGGCCGTCACCGCGGCCGCCTGCTCCTGCGCCACCCGCCGCACCGCCTCCTCCGCGACCGCGGCGAACGCGGCGGCGGAGACGGCCGCCGGCGCGCTGCCGGCGGTGCGGCTCCCGGTGCTGCTCCCGGCGGTCATCAGGCTCCCCCGCGCGCGTTGTCGGCCTGCTCGCCCCGGCGGGACCGCTGCTCGTAGGGCATGCGGTGCGGGGCGACGGCCTCCCCCGCGCGCGTCCACGTCTCCGTCGCGCGCTCGTGGGTGCGCTGGGCGACGCCGAGGTAGAGCAGGTCCAGCACCAGGAACTGGGAGTGCCGCGCCGACATCTCGCCCGAGCGGTACGAGGTCTCGCGCACCGACGTGCACAGCAGGTGCTCGGCGACGTCGGCGATCGGCGAGGTCGAGAAGTTCGTGATCGCCACGGTGGTCGCGCCGCTGGAGCGGGCCTGGGAGAGCATGTCGACGGTCTCGGTGGACCGGCCGCTGTGGGTCAGCGCGATCGCGACGTCGCCCGGGCCGAGCAGGGCGGCGCTCATGAGGCCCGCGTGCACGTCCGACCACGTCCAGCAGGCGAGCCCGATGCGGTGCATCCGCATCTGGATGTCCTCGAGCACCGCGGCGCTGCCGCCGACGCCGTACATGTCGACGCGGCGGGCGCCGACGAGCGCCTCGATCACCTTCTCGACCGTGCGCAGGTCGAGGCCGGCGGCGGTCTCGTGCATCGCCTGCAGGTCGACCGCGAGCAGGGTGCGCAGGACGCGGTCGAGCGGGTCGGTGGGCAGCACGTCGGCGCCGATGCCGACCTCCCACCCCGCCTGGTCGGCGCGGCCGATGTCGGTGGCGATCCCGACCCGCAGCTCGGTGTACCCGGCGAGGCCGAGGCTGCGGCAGAACCGGGTGACGGTGGCCGGTGAGGTCCCGCTGCGCTCGCCGAGCTCGACGATCGTCGCCCGGGAGGCCCACGCCGGGTCCTCCAGGATCACGTTCCCCACCTGCCGCAACGCACCCGCCAGGCCGGGCAGCACGCTGCGCAGGTGGGACAGCAGCTGGCCCCTTCCCGCCTCGACGGGCGGATCGGATCCGGCTGTCACAGCCATCGACAAACCTTTCAAGCCAGGGCGGAGTGGGTGAAAATTTCCACCAGGGCGGGTTTCGTGTCAAGGTTTCGATAAGACGTTTCTGCAACGAGGGGGTAACGCCGTGGCGCTGTACGCCGGCCTGGACGCGGGCGGTGGGCGGTTCGCAGGCGCTGGGCCGTGTGCCGCTCTCGGCTGATCTTGTTGGTTACGAGTCCTGGCTGGAGCGGGACCAGGTCATGGCCTTGGATCTCGACCCGGCGGTTGGCGGGTTGTCCTCGCAGCCGTTCCGGTTGTCGTGGCAGGAGAAGGGGAAGACCCGCTCGCGCACGCCCGACTACCTCGTCCGGCTGGGCGACGGGACCGGCGTGGTGTTGGACGTGCGGGCCGATGACCGGATCGGGCCGGAGGACGCGGAGGCGTTCGCGATCACAGCGAAGGCCTGCGAGTCGGTCGGTTGGCAGTTCCGTCGGGTCGGCGCGATGGACGCGGTGCGGACGGCGAACCTGCGCTGGTTGGCGGGATATCGCCATCCCCGATGCCTGCATGCGGGCCGGGTTGCTGACGTGCAGCGGGTCTTCCGAGGGCCGCGCCCGTTGCTCGAAGGCGCTCGCCGGGTCGGCGACCCGATCTCGGTGTTGCCGACGCTGTTCCACCTGTTGTGGAGGCAGGTCCCGGAGATCGATCTGGACTCCGCTCTCCTGTCTGCCTCGTCGACGGTGCGGTGTCGCGCATGACGGTGTCGCAGCCGCGGCTGCTTCGAGCAGGGGATGACATCCTGATCGGCGGCGAGCAGTACAGCGTCGAGGCGGTGCCCGGTACCGAGGTTCGGCTGGTCAACGTGGTCGGCACCGAGTCGGTCGCGCCGCTGGCTGAGGTGCTGAGCCCTCGGTTTCATGTTGGCGTCCTCCGGCCGGGACGCGGCCCCGCTGCCGCCGTCGGGGCTGCTGGACGGCGTTCCAGACGCCGTGGCCGAACAGGCTCGCTGGTGGGAGCGACACATCGTGGAGATCGATCCTGGAGGCCAGCTACGGTGCCGAGGCTCCTCCGCTGCCGTCCGAGCGCACGTTCTACCGGCTGGTGAAGCGTCTTTCGCAGGGCCGGCACACGTTCGCCTCGGCCAAGACCCACCGTCGGCGGCGAAGCCGCCGGACGGGCCGTTCGGGTCGGTGACGGCGGCCCGTCCCGAAGAGTGGATGCAGATCGACTCCACCCCGATCGACGTCCGGGTCGTCCTGGACACCGGCGTGGTCGATCGGGCTGAGTTGACCTGGATCATCGACCTGGCCACGCGGAGCATTCCAGCGGCGGTGCTGCGGCCGACTACCAAGGCTGCTGACGCAGCGGTGCTGCTGGCGCGCACCCTCACCCCTGAGCCGATGCGTCCGGGCTGGGTCGACGCCCTGCGGACGTCACGCTCGGTGCTGCCGCGCCGGCGGCTGACCGAGGTGGACGAGCGGCTGGAACACGCTGCTGCCAGGCCGGTGATCGTGCCGGAGACGATCGGCGGGGATCGTGGTCGATGGCTGGGTCCTGCCGACCGGGGCGGCCCCAACCGTCCGGAGATGGCGTTCAGCGCCACCAGGTCCATCGTGTCTCTGGTGGCCGCTACCGCCTGCGATGAACCGCCCCAGGTGCGCTCATGAGCCCGTACTACCCGGCCACGAGCCCGTGCTCATAGGCGTATACGACGGCCTGTACCCGCGTGCGCAGGCCGAGCTTCGCCAGCACCCGGCTGACGTGGGTCTTCACCGTGCCCTCCTCTACCCACAGCGTGCGAGCGATCTCCGCGTTGGTCAGCCCGCGGGCCACCAGGAGTAGCACTTCGCGCTCCCGGTCGGTAAGCCGCTCGAGCTCCGGACCGGCGGGCCGCGGGCTGACCGCGGCGAAACGGGCGACGAGCCGCGGCGTGACCGCTGGATCGATCAGCCCGCGCCCAGCAGCAGCTGCGCGCACCGCGTCGAGTACCAGCTGCGGCGGGCTGTCCTTCAGCAGGAACCCGATCGCGCCCGCCGCGAGGGCACCGAACAGGTACTCGTCGAGATCGAATGTCGTGAGGGCGACCACGGGTACCGTCAGTTCCCGGATCGCCGCGATCCCGTCCATCCGGGGCATTCGGATGTCGATCAGGACGACCTCCGGGCGCAGCTCCTGCGCCGCCAGGATCGCGGCAGCGCCGTTGCCGGCCTCGCCGACGACGGAGATGTCCGATTCGGCGTCGAGCACGAGGCGCAGGGCGGACCGGACGGCCGGTTGGTCGTCGGCGACGAGCACGCGGATCGTCATCGGATCGGCAGGTGGGCTTCGACACGCCAGCCGGATGGCTGTCGCCCGGTGATGTGGAGTTCGCCGCCGAGCTGCCGCGCCCGCTCGCGCATGCCTCGGATCCCGGCGCCTTCGATGTCAGGGGACGGACCGGGACCGGTGCCGTCGTCCTCGACGACGATCGCGACCCGGTCCAGGTGATTCGTCACGCGCACGTCGATCGCGGTGGCGCGGGCGTGCCGGACCGCGTTCGTGAGCGCCTCCTGCAGCAGCAGGTGACCGTCGACGCCGAGCCGCAACTCGGTGCATTCGTACGCCACCGTGATCGGGCAGCCCGGCGTGCTCAGTCGTGCGGCGAGGTCCCGCACGTTGCCCGCGACCAGCTGCGTGCCCTGCTCTCGCAGCTCACCCAGCACCGCCCGCACATCGGTGATCGCGGCGGCGGCCACCTCGCCGATCGTGGCGAGCGCCCGGCCAGCCACTGGGTGCATCACCTCGGGTCGCACGATGTGCTGAGCAGCCGCCGCCTGCATCCGGATGGCCGTGAGGTGGTGCCCGACCGCGTCGTGCACGTCGCGGGCGATGGTGGCCCGCTCCTCGGCGACCGTGCGCGCGGCCTCCGCCCGGTGCAGCTGTGCGGCCTGTTCCGCCTGGGTCCTCCCGGCCCGCAGTGCGACGCCGACCGCGACGGGAGCAACCCCGGTGACGATGACCTCCGCGAACGCCGCGACCGTGGCCGCTTGCACCCCACCGAGCGAGATCGCGGCGAACCACGTCACCGACGCTGCGAGGACGACGGCTGGCCGCACACCCTGGTATGCCGCGGAGCAGAACGCGAGCATCACCACGACTCGGCCCGACCACTCCGGCACACCAAGCCCGAAGATGCTCACCGCGGCCGCGGCCAATGCGCAGGCCAGCGGGAACCGCCTGCGCAGCGCGAGCGGTGCCGCCACGCCCGCGCTGAGCAGGGCGAGCGCGGCGGCGGGAGCCTCCGCTCGCTCCAGCACCGCGGCCCCGTACAGGACAACGGCCGCCACAGCGGCGAGCAGGCCGTCCCGGGCCGTCGGGGGCAGCCGGTACCACGCGTCCATGAGCCGTTCCTACCGGATCGTCACGACTGGCAGCGTACGTCGGGTGCCGGCAGTTCGCCCGACGCCAGATAACGGTCGACGATCCGCCGGACGCACTCGTCGCCTCCCAGGTATCGGGAGTGCCCGCCCGCAGCCGCGAGGTACCGGGCGCCCAGGCGGTCGGCCACCCTCCTGCCCCACTCGGGCGGTGTTGCCGAATCACTGTCTCCGCCTGCGACGAGGATCGGCGGCAGGTCCCGTGCCGGGAGCGGTCGTGGCGGGTAGGTACCGCCGGGCAGGCCGGCGCACCGACCGTGTGTTCCGAACGCCTCGATCCATCCGATCCGCGGCGCGGTGGTGCGCAGCCGCTCGGTGATCCCGGCCAGCTGGGCGTGGTCAATGGTCGGGAGATCGGCGCAGGTGGCGAGGCCCTGGAGGTATCCACCCGGGACCGCGCCGCCATCACGTCCCGGGGGCGGCGAAGGCGGCGCGAGACCGCTGGGGTCGCCCGCGGCGAGCGCGGCCGCGAGCATCGGCCACCGGTCCGGCCTACGGATCGCGATGGCGGTTCCGACGACCACCGCCTCGCCCGCCGGCCCCGCGACGACCTCGTCCCAGGCTGCCAAGACGTCCCGCCCGTGCAGCGCGCACGCCGGCTCCCGGGCACACCAGTCCGCGAACTCGTGCAGGTTCCGCTCCAGCGCCGCCGCCTTTGGCGCGAGCACCTCGTACACATCCGGCGTGGTGTGGTCGATGACGCTGTCCAAGTACATCCGCCCGATGCGGTCGCCGAACAGCTCGGCGTACGCCTGACCGTAGACGGTGCCGTACGAGTTGCCGAAGTAGTTCAGAGTCGACTCGCCGAGCGCGGCGCGGATCGCCTCCATGTCGTGGGCCACCTGCCAGGAATCCATCCGGCTCTTCAGCGGGCCGAGCGCGTCGGCGCATGCGGCGACGAAGTGGTGCTGAGCCGCCTCGTACCTGTCGTACGTCGCCCGGTCTGGCTCTGTCCACGCGGGTGGCGCAGGCGGAGCGCTCGGGCAGGAGACGCCGCCGCTCTCCCCCATCCCGCGCGGGTCGAACACGACCACGTCGAACCACCTCGTCAGCTCGCCGATCTGCGGCGCCAGCCGGGGCAATGCGAAGAGCACCGGGTTCGGCCCGCCGGGCCCGAGGAGGAGCGTCCCGATCCGGGTTGCCGGGTCCCGCGCCGGGAACCGGCCCAGGCCGATCGCGATCGTGTCGGGTGCGTCGGGGGTGTTCCAGTCGACCGGCACGGTGATCCGCCCGCACTGCAGTCCGTCGTGACAGTCCTGCCAGGCGATCGGTGCGGAATCGGCACTGCAGGCCACGGTCGGCCAGAGGATCGCCAGCAGCACGGCGGCGACCGCGGCCGCTCGGCGCTTCATCATCATCGTCACGACGTCGACCCTGGCCCCAGCGACGGCCGCGTTCGTCCGTCCTGGGATAGATCTCGGGGATGCCGCTGTCGCGGTCCGTCGTGCCCACCGCGATCGGTAGTGGGACCTGGAACCCGGGTTTCATCGCGCTCGCCTGGGTGCTCTGGGAGAAGTTGGGCACAGGCGCGGGCGGGACCCGCACCCGCGCCGCGGTCGTCGACGAGGCCGGGCGGCTGCGCGGCGCCGCCTCCGGGCCCGGCGCGAACCCCGTGTCCCACGCGCCCGAGCGGGCCGTCGGTGCGCTCGCGGGCACGTTGCAGGCCGGGCTGGACGCCGCCGAGGTGCGCGGGCTGGTGCTCGGGCTCGCCGGGGCGGGTCGCGGCGGGCTCGCGGTGGCGGAGCCGGCCCGCGCCGCCGGGCTCTCCTGCCCGGTCCGCGTCGTGGGCGACGCCGTCACCGCGTTCGCCGCCGGCACCGCGGAACCCGACGGAACGGTGCCGGTCGCGGGCGCGGGCGCGGCCGCCGCCCGGATCGTCGCGCGGCGCGAGGCGGTGGTGGCCGACGGCAACGGCTGGCTCCTCGGCGACGACGGCTCCGGCTTCTGGCTGGGGCGGGAGGCCGTGCGCGCCGCGCTCGCCGCGCTGGACGGGCGGGGCGCCGCCACCGCGCTCCTGCCCGCCGTCGCCGGCGCGCTGCTCGGGGCGCCGGTTCGGCCCGGCGCCGGCCGCCGGGAGGCCGAGCGGCTCGTCGCCGCCGTGCAGGCCGAGCCGCCGATCGCGCTGGCCAGGCTCGCGCCGCTGGTCAGCACGGCCGCGGCGGCCGGGGACGAGGTCGCGGCCGCCATCGCGGCCCGGGCGGCCGACGCGCTGGTCGCGGCGGTCGCCGCGGTGCGGGACGCGGCCGACCGCACGCCGATCGTCCTCGCCGGGCGCGTCGTCGCGGGGGACACCCCGGTCGCCGCCCGCACCCGGGCGGCGTTGGAGCGGCACTGGCCCGGCCGCGTGCGCATCGCGGGTGACCCGGCGCGGGCCGCGGCGTGGCTGGCGAGCGTGACGGGCTGATCAGCGGTGGCCCGCGCGCCGGGCCGCGCCCGCGGTGGCGAGGACGACCACCCCCAGCACCGCGACCGACAGGTTCGCGTAGAGCTCGTAGCCGGCCAGGCCGTCGATGCGCGGGATCAACAGCCGGTTGACGACGTTGAGGAAGCCGAGGATCGGCTGGTACCCGAGCAGCCGGTCGATCGTCCCGCTGACGCCGACGGCGAGGAGCACGACCCCGACGAGCTGGAAGGCACTGCGCATGCCGGCGACGCTAGGCAGCGGCCCCCGGTGCGCGGATCGGTCGCGGGTGTCCCGCCACCACGACCGAAGTACCGAGTTGGCTCGTCATCGGTATCGCGATGGCGCGGATCCGGGCCTGCCGCGTTCCGCCGGCCGTACGCTCCGGTCCACGATGGACGCCACCACCCGGACCAGGCGCAGCAGGCGTGACTGGATCGTCGACACGTCGATGTTCGTGCTCGCCGTGCTGTTCGGGCTGTTCGAGGTGAGCCAGCGGGCCACCTCGCCCGTCGAGCCGCCGTGGCTGTTCGAGCTCGACCAGGTGGTCGGGGCGGCGGGCTGCGCGGCGCTGTGGCTGCGCAGGCGCTGGCCGGTGCAGCTCGGCGTCGCGCTGGTGCTCCTCTCGGCGGTCTTCGAGCTGGTCGCGGGCGCGATGCTCGCCGCGCTGTTCACGGTGGCGGTGCACCGGCCGAAGCGGGTCTCGTTCGCCCTGTTCCTGCTCAGCCTGGTCTGCGCCGGGACCTACTCGTTGGCCAGGGCCGAGCCGGAGCTGCCCACCGGCGTGCTGCTGATGCTCGGCGTCGCGACGCAGAGCGCCGCGTTCGGCTGGGGCCTGGTGATCCAGCACCAGCGCCAGCTCGTCGCGCGGGCCCGCACCGAGGCGCAGCTGCGCACCGAGCAGGCGCAGCTGGAGGCCCGCGAGGCCGTCGCCCGCGAGATGCACGACGTGCTGGGGCACCGGCTGTCGCTGCTCAGCGTGCACGCCGGCGCGCTGGAGTTCCGCCCCGACGCCCCCGCGGAGGACATCGCGCGGGCGGCGCGGGTGATCCGGGAGAGCGCCCACCAGGCGTTGCAGGACCTCCGCGAGGTCATCGGCGTGCTGCGCGCCCCCGTCGGGGAGCTGCCCCAGCCGACGGTGGCCGACATCCCGGAGCTGGTGGCCGAGTCCCGGCGCGCCGGGATGGACGTCGAGCTGCGCACCGACGTCACGGGCGTGCCGCCCGACACCGCGGGCCGCACGGCGTACCGCGTGGTGCAGGAGGCGTTGACCAACGCCCGCAAGCACGCCCCCGGCGCCACCGTCTCCATCGCGGTGACCGGGTCGGCCGGCACCGGCCTGACGGTCGTGGTCGAGAACGGCGCGCCGGAGCGGGCGGGCGAGGCCGGTGAGCCGGGGCAGGGCCTCACCGGTCTCGCCGAGCGGGTCGGGCTGGCGGGCGGCCGTCTGGACCACGGGCCCACGCCCGGGTCCGGCTGGCGGGTGGAGGCGTGGCTACCGTGGCCGGCGTGACCGGGGAGGCGGGCATCGGCGTGCTGATCGTCGACGACGACCCGCTCGTCCGCGCGGGTCTGTCGATGATGCTCGGCGGCGCGCCGGACATCCGCGTGGTCGGCGAGGCTGGCGACGGCGCCGAGGTGCCCGCCCTGGTCGACCGCCACTCCCCCGACGTCGTGCTGATGGACATCCGGATGCCCCGGGTCGACGGGCTCACCGCCACCGAGGCGCTGCGGGCGCGCCCGCGGGCACCCGAGGTCATCGTGCTGACCACGTTCGACGCCGACCGGCACGTCCTGCGCGCGCTGCGGGCGGGCGCGGCCGGCTTCCTGCTCAAGGACACCCCGCCCGAGGAGATCGTCGCGGCGGTGCGGCACGTCGCCCAGGGCAGGCCGGTGCTCTCGCCGGAGGTGATGCGCCGCCTGATGGCCCGCGTCGCCGACAGCGACCAGGACCGCAGGCGCGAGCGGGCGCGGGCCCGCATCGCGCTGCTCAACGACCGCGAGCGCGACGTCGCGGTCGCCGTGGGCCAGGGCCGCTCGAACGCCGAGATCGGGGCCGTGTTGCACCTCGCGGTGCCCACGGTGAAGACCCACGTCTCGAACATCCTCACCAAGCTCGACCTCAACAACCGCGTCCAGATCGCGCTCCTCGTCCACGACGCGGGGCTGCTGGACGAAGAAGAGGGCTAGCGGAACCCGGGCGATCACCCGCCCGGTCGGGCCACCCCCATCGCGTTCGGATACGGCACGGCGCCCGCGTCCGCGATCGACCGGGCGAGCGGGCCGAGGGCGTCGGTGAGCTCGGTCAGCTCGGCGTCGTCGACGTTCCGCAGCGCGGCGGCCGCGGACCGGTCGGTGCTCTGTTCGATCCCGGCGCGGAACTCCCGGCCGCGCGCGGTGGGCTCCCCGGCGTCGTCGAGCAGGCCGCGGGCGCGCAGCCGGTCGGCGGCGGCCGCCCACTCCTCCTCGGTCCAGCCGCGGAACTCCCGCTGCCGCTCCAGCAGGGACGCGCGGTGCAGGAGGTGGGCCTCGACGCCGTCGACCTGCGCGGCCACCAGCGCGGCGACGTGACCGTCGCCGCGGTACTCGCGCAGCACGGTGGTGGCGTGCCAGAGCCGGCCGACCTCGTCCGCGGGCGCCGGGACGTCCAGGTGGGCGGCCGCGAGCGGTCGGCCCGCCACGTCGAGGTCGGCGAGCAGGCCGGCCAGCCGGTCCGCCGCCGCGGCGAGCCGGGGCGCGGCGCCGGCGTGCGGCGCGAGCGCCGAGCGGGCCAGCCGCGCCCGGGTGTCGAGCACGCGGCCGGGCTCGACGATCTCCCACGCCCGCGGGAGGGCCCGCTCCACCATGCGGGGCGCGAAGCCGTGGAACAGCGCGGTGACCAGCCGGGGACCCGGCGTTCCGAGCGCCGCCGACCGGGAGGCGAAGTAGCCCATCCAGAACCCGCGCAGGCCGAGCTCCCCGTACACGTCCCTGGCCTCGGGCGCGAAGTACACGACCGCGTGCACCGCCTCCAGCAGCCGCCACAGCTCGCGCTCCCCGCGCTCCCGCTCGCTCACAGGCCGGTTCTACCAGCAGAGAGGAATTAGCGGATTGTTGAACGATTTGCTAGCGTCTTATCCAGCATCGAGGAGCACGCGGAGGCCCTGTTGCGTACCACGGTTCACGACGTCCCCGTCCCGTCTCGCCTGTCCAACCGCGACATCCGCCTGCTGCGGGCAGCGGCCGACGGCCGCGTCGAGTGCAGCGGCAACGGCCACCTCGACTTCTTCGTGGACGGGTTCGCGTACTGCGACCACCAGGCCGCCCGCGCGTTGGTCCGCGCCGGGCTGCTCCGCCCCGCCGAGTCGTCGGACCCCGCGGAGCGCCGCACCGTCCGGGTGACCGACGCCGGCCGGGACGCGCTGGCCGGACGCGACCGGTAGCGCCGAACCGGGTGCATCGGCGCCGGTGGCGTCCGGGTCGGGCGCCGTGCCCGCCGCCACCGGCACCGCCGCCGGGTTCCTCGACGCGCTGCGCGCCGTTCGCTCCGACGCCGAGCTCGCGGTGGTGGGCAAGCGGCTCGCGCCCGGCGGGCCCGCCATCGGCGTGCGGATGAAGGACCTGTTCGACGCGGCGAAGGCCGCCCGGCGCACGCCGCTGGAGCAGGTCGAGGCGCTTTTCGCCGACGAGTCGCACGAGGCCCGGATGGGGGCGCTGTGCATCCACGACTCGCGGGCCGAGGGCCGGCTCGCCACCGCCGACGACCGGCACGGGTACCACGAGGTGTACCCGCGGCACCTGGACCGCATCACGACCTGGGACGTGGTCGACCGCGCGGCGCCGAGCGTGGTCGGCGGCCACCTGCTCGGCCGCTCCAGCGCGCCGCCGGTCGACCTGGGCCGCGCGCGCCGACCCGGCCGGCCTGTTCGAGGTCGCCGCCCTCCTCGCCGCCGACACGGACCCGGAGGTCCACAACGCCGTCGGCATCGCGCTCGAGCACGCGCCCCGCGGGCCGTCGAACGCTCCCTCGACGAGCACGCCGCCCGGATGCCGCGCGCCGCGGTCCGGACCGCCGCGGACGAGCTCGACCCGGACGTGCGGGCGCGCTACGTCGGCCGCTGACCGCCCGCCCCCGTAAGCTACGCGGCCGTGACGGCCGGTACCTCGCGCATGGGCATCGGCCTGGCCGCCGTCGCCCGCCCCGCCTACATCACCTCCGGGCGCGCGGCCGTCCTCGGCGACCGCCGCAGCGTCGCCGACCTGCGGGCCCGCACGGAGGCCGTGCTCGACGCCGCGTACGCAGCGGGAATGCGCTACATCGACGTGGCCCGCTCCTACGGGCGGGCCGAGGAGTTCCTCGCCGGGTGGCTCGCCCGCCACCCGGAGGTCGACGACGTCGAGATCGGCTCCAAGTGGGGCTACCGGTACGTCGGCGGGTGGCGGCTCGACGCGCCCGTGCACGAGGTGAAGGACCACTCGCTCGCCGCCTTCACCGAACAGCTCGCCGAGACCGCGGCGCTGCTCGGCCCCCGCCTCGGCGTCTACCACGTGCACTCCGCGACGCTCGACACCGGCGTGCTCGACGACGCCGAGCTGCACCGCGCCCTCGCCGAGCTGCGCGACCGCGGGGTGCGGGTCGGCGTGTCCACCTCGGGGCCCCGGCAGGCCGACGCGGTGCGCAAGGCGCTGGAGATCGAGGTCGGCGGGGCGCCGTTGTTCACCTCGATCCAGTCGACGTGGAACGTGCTGGAGCAATCGGTCGGTCCGGCGCTCGCCGAGGCCGCCGACGCGGGTGCGCGGGTGATCGTCAAGGAGGCCGTCGCGAACGGGCGCCTCACCCCCGGCGCCCCCGACGCGCCGCCTCGGGTGGTGGCGCTCGCCGAGCGGCTGGGCATCCCGCTGGACCAGCTCGCGATCGCCGCGGCGCTCGCCCAGCCGTGGGCGTGGCGCGTGCTGTCCGGCGGCGTGGATCCGGCCCAGGTCGCGAGCAACGCGGCCGCCGAACGCGTGTCGCTCCCCGCGGACGTGCCGGCCGAGCTGGGGGATCTCGCCGAGGCCCCGGAGGAGTACTGGGCGGCCCGTTCGGCCCGCGCGTGGAACTAGAGGTCGCGCCCCGGCAACGGTATGGCTCCAAGGCTTCCGGGCGCGTGGACAACGCCCGGGGCGTGTGCGATGTTCGTGATCACGAACTGCAGGAGGTGCCATGGTCGTCACCACCACCCGCCGGAGCCTGGCCGCCGTCGTCGCCGCGGGAGCGCTGCTGCTCGCCGCGTGCGGGGGTGGGGAGTCCGCGGCCCCGGGTGCTGACGGATCCCTGTCCATCGCCACCGGGGGCACCGGCGGCGTCTACTACCCGTACGGCGGCGGGATGGGCACCGTGCTGTCCGAGAAGCTGGGTATCACCGCCACCGCCCAGGAGACGAACGCCTCGGTCGACAACGTGCTGCTGGTGCAGGAGGGCGGGGCCGACATCGCGTTCGCGCTCGGCGACACCGTGGCCGACGCGATCGCGGGCAAGGACCAGTTCGAGGGTCGCGAGATCACGATCTGCACGCTGGGCAAGCTCTACAACAACTTCACCCAGACCGTCACCACGACCTCGACCGGCATCCGGACCATCGAGGACCTGCGCGGCAAGCGCGTGTCGGTCGGCTCGCCGGGTTCGGGCACCGAGGTGATCGCGCTGCGGATCCTCGAGGCGGCCGGGATCAACCCGGACACCGACATCCAGCGCAGCCAGCTCGGCGTCGGCGAGACCGCGGAGGCCCTGCGCGACGGCACCATCGACGCCGGGTTCTGGTCGGGCGGCCTGCCCACCGGCGCCCTGGTCGACCTGGCCACGACCGGCCAGATGGTGGTGATCCCGACCGGGGAGTACACCGAGGCGCTGGTCTCGCGGTACGGCCCGTACTACGAGACCGACGAGATCCCGGCGAACACCTACCAGGGCCAGACCGAGCCCAGCCCGCAGGTCGTGGTGCCGAACGTGCTGATCGCGCGCTCCGACATGCCCGAGCAACTGCAGCAGGACATCACGCGCACGATCTTCGAGAGCAAGGACCAGCTCGCGGCCGTCCACCCGGCGGCGAACGACCTCGACCCGGCCACGGCGGGTGACGTCTCCTTCGTCGATGTCTGCCCGGGCGCGAAGGCGTACTTCGACCAGGTCACCGGCTAGGCCCATCCCGGTGCGCGCGGTCGCTGCCGTACTCGCCGCCGGCCTGCTCGGCTCGGGGTGCGCCGCGGCGGACCACGGGCCCGCCGTCACGGTCCGCGACGAAAGCGGTGCGGTGCTGACGCGGGTGCCGCTGCCGTCACCGGGGTTCGCCGTGAGCTACCGCAACTCCGTGTACGGCACGGTCGCCGAGGAGCGCTACCGCGTGGAGCCGGACGGGCGGTTCGGGCTCGTCGAGCTGGCGGCCGACCAGGTCGCGGTGCTCGAGGAGTACTACGCCGTGCCCGGCCCGGTGCGCCCCGCACCGGACGGCGACCGCAGGCGGTGGGTGGCGCCGCCGCGCGACCACCCGGTCTTCGGCGAGCTGGCGATCGCCGCCACCGCGCTCGGCGAGCGCACGCTCCACGTCCCCGGGCACCCGCCGGTGCCGCTCCCCCCGCTGGTGACCGAGGGGGTCACCGTGGTTCTCGACGTCGAGGAGAACTGATGACGACACGCCCCGACGGCGACGAGGCACCCGCCGTCGACGAGGAGGCGCTGCTCGCCGAGTACGAGTCGGAGAAGCCGGCGCGCCACCTGTCCGGGGTGCCGCTGCGGGTCGTGCAGGTGCTGGGCGCGCTGCTCACGCTGTACGGCCTGTGGTGGGTGTTCAACCCGATGCCCGCGCAGCAGTACCTGCCGTCGTTCCTCGGGTTGGGGCTGGCGCTGACGTTCCTCGCCTACCGCGGCTGGGGGCGCTCGCAGGGCGCGACGACGGACAACCCGCACCCGCTCGACTGGGTGCTCGCCGCCGTCGCGGTCGTGCCGTTCGCCTACATCGTGGCCGACTGGGACTCGTTCTTCCGCCGCGCCGTGGTGCCCACCGACCTCGACGTCGTGCTGGGCACGCTCGCGATCCTGCTGGTGCTGGAGGCGGCGCGGCGGACGGTCGGGCTGGTGGTGCCCCTCGTGGTGGTGGGCTTCCTCGCCTACGCCTACTTCGGCCCGTACTTCCCCGGCCCGTTCGCCACGTCGTCGTTCACGTGGGAGCGGCTCGTCGGGCACAACGTGATGGGCACCCAGGGCGTGTTCGGCGTGCCGTTGGAGGTCGCGGCCACCTACATCATCCTGTTCACGCTCTACGGCGCGGTCCTCACCGCCTCCGGCGCCACCCGCTTCTTCATCGACCTGTCGTTCTCGGCGTTCGGGCAGTCGGGCGCCGGGCCCGGCCGGACCGTGACGCTAGCGGGCTTCCTGCTCGGCACCGTGTCCGGGTCGGGCGTGGCCACCACGGTGACGTTGGGCGGCGTCGCCTGGCCGCTCCTGCGCCGGGCCGGCTACCCGCAGGAGCACGGCGGCGCGGTGCTCGCCGCGGCGGGCATCGGCGCGATCCTGTCGCCGCCCACCCTCGGGGCGGCGGCGTTCATCATCGCCGAGCTGCTCAACGTCTCCTACCTGCAGGTGCTGATCTGGGCGACCATCCCCACCCTGCTCTACTACCTGGGGATCATCCTCGCGGTGGAGATGGACGCCCGCCGCTACCGCACCCATGCGATCGAGATGGACGTCCGCCCGGCGGGCGCCCTGCTGTTGCGGTTCGGGTACCACTTCAGCTCGCTGGTGGCGATCGTCGTGTTCATGGCGCTCGGGCTGACGCCGTTCCGCGCGGTCGTCTACGCCACGGTGCTCGCGTTCGCGCTGAGCTTCCTCGAGCGCGGCTGCTGGATGACGCCGCGGCGCATCTTCGAGGCGCTGGCCGCCGGGGCGAGCGGGGCGCTGTCGGTGATCCCCGTGATGGCGGTGGCCGGGATCATCGTCGGCGTCATGACGCTCACCGGGCTCGGGCTCAAGCTCGCCGGGATCATCGTGGCGCTCGCGGGCGGGAGCCTGGTGCTCACCGCGATCTACTCGGCGGTGGCCGTGGTGCTGCTCGGGCTCGCGGTGCCGGTGACGGCGAGCTTCATCATCTCGTGGGTGATCATCGGCCCGGCGCTGCAGGACGTGGGTGTGCCCGCTTTCGCAGCGGCGATGTTCATCTTCTACTACTCGGTGCTGTCGGAGGTGTCCCCGCCGACGGCGCTCTCCCCGTTCGCGGCGTCGGCGATCACCGGCGGGCGGCCGGTCCGCACGATGTGGCTCACCTGGAAGTACACGCTGCCCGCGTTCCTCGTCCCGTTCGTCGCGGTGCTCTCGCCGCAGGGCGTGGGGCTGCTGCTCGAGGGTGGGTTCGGCACGGTCCTCGTCGCGGCGCTCGCGTCGGCGGCGGCGGTGGCGGCGCTGGCCGTGGTCACCGGGGCGTGGCTGGTCGGCCCCGCCGGGTGGCCGGAGCGGGCGCTGTTCGCGGTGGCCGCCGTCGCGCTGCTGGTGATGGCCCCGCTGTCGCTCGGGATCGGCGTGCTCGCGGCCGCGCTGGGGATCGGCGTGCACCTGCTGCTCCGCCGAAGGAAAGCGGATGGCAACCGATCGAAAGTGAACCCCTAGCGGTTACCAAACTGTTCGTTGACGGTTAACGCCGTGCTTCTTACAGTTCGCGCGTGGCCGGCATCGCGGAGCACGAGCGACAGCAAGAGGTGCTGCGCCTGCTCGACATCGAGGGCCGGGTGAGCGTCGCCGACCTCGCCCGCCGCTTCGGGGTCACCGCGGTGACGATCCGCAAGGACCTCGAGGTGCTGGAGCGCAGGCACCTGCTCTCCCGGGTGCGCGGCGGGGCCGTGAGCGCCGAGGGCGCCGACGAGGGCGCGTTCGAGATGCGCCTGCGCCACCGCACCGCGGCGAAGTGCGCCATCGCGCGCGCGGCCGCCGCGCTCGTGCCGGACGGCGCGGCGATCGCCCTGGACTGCAGCACCACCTGCTACTACCTCGCCCACGAGCTGCGGGGCCGCCGCAACCTGATCGTGGTGACCAACGGCCTGCGCGCTGCCGAGCTGCTGAGCGACAGCGGGGTCACCGTCGTCCTGCCGGGCGGCACGCTGCGGCGCTCGTCGTGGTCGCTCGTGGGCGACATCGGCGACGTGGTGGTGAGCCGCGGGCGCCTCGCGATGGGCTTCTTCGGGGTCCGCGGCCTGTCCCGCGACCACGGCCTGATGGAGCTCTCGGTCGAGGAGACGACCGTGAAACGGCGGCTCGCCGCGGCCTGCGGCGAGGTCTACGGCCTGTTCGACTCGTCCAAGATCGGCCGGTTCGCGCTGCACAGCTTCGTGCCCACCGAGCGCATCACCGGCCTGTTCACCGACGACGGCGCCGATCCCGACGCGCTCGCCGGGTTCGCCGAGCGCGGCGTCCGGATCACCCGGCTGCCCGTCGACGACACCACCCACAAGACGTCCGCCTGACCACACAGGCGTGGAGGAAGGAGCGAGGATGCGGCGCAGGAGCATCACCACGGTTCTCGCCGTGGCCACGGCGGGGGTGCTCGCCCTCGCCGGCTGCACCCAGCAGAACCCCGGCGGCGGGGGCGGAGGGGACGGCGGCGAGGACAGGGTCACGGTCGCGTTCGTGCCCAAGCTGCAGGGCATCCCCTACTTCGAGGCGATGAACACCGGCGGCCAGAAGGCCGCGCAGGAGCTCGGCATCGAGTGGATCTACCGCGGGGCGTCGACCGCCGACCCCGGCGCCCAGACCGAGATCGTCAACTCGCTGATCCAACAGCGGGTGGACGTCCTCGTCGTGGCCCCGAACGACCCCGACTCGATGGCCCCGGTGCTGCAGGAGGCCGCCGACCAGGGCATCAAGGTCATGACGAGTGACACGGACGCGCCCAACTCCGTGCGCGAGGTGTTCGTCAACCAGGCCACCGCGGAGGGCATCGGCACCGCGCTCACCGACGCCCTGCTCGAGGCGATGGGCGGCGAGGGCAAGTACGCCATCGTGTCGTGCGGGCAGACCGCGGCGAACCTGAACTCCTGGATCGAGGTCCAGAAGCGGGTGACCGCCGAGAAGTACCCGAACGCCGAGATCGTCGACATCGTCTACGCGGGCGAGGACGAGGCGCAGTCGGTCACGATGGCCAAGGACCTCATGAACGCCCACCCCGACCTCAAGGGCCTCGTCGGCGAGTGCACCGCGTCGGCGCCCGGCGTGGCGAAGGCCGTGACCGAGGCGGGCAAGATCGGCCAGGTCTTCACGGTCGGCCTCGGCACGCCGCAGTCGATGAAGCAGTACCTGGAGAACGGCTCGTCGTCCGCCGCGATCCTGTGGGACGTCGAGCAGCTCGGCTACCTCACCGCGTGGGCCGGCCTGCAGGTGGCCTCCGGCACGCCGTTCCAGGAGACGAACAAGGTCAACGACCAGCTGACCGACGTGAAGTGGTTCCCGGAGGAGAAGATGCTGCTGCTCGGTGAGCCGCTGCGCATCACGACCGACAACGTCAACGACTACCAGTACTGATGGCCGGCGACGTCCTTCTGCGGCTGCGCGGCGTCCAGAAGCGCTACGGCGGCGTGCGGGCGCTGCGGGGCGTCGACCTCGACGTTCTCGCCGGCGAGGTGCACGCCCTCGTCGGCGAGAACGGCGCGGGGAAATCCACACTGATCAAGATCGTGTCCGGGGCCGAGGTGGCCGACGAGGGCACGGTCGAGCTCGAGGGCACCCCGCTCGCCGGCGGGAGCACCCAGGCGGCCATGGCGGCCGGGATCGCCACGGTCTACCAGGAGCCGCACCTGTTCGGCGAGCTCACCGTGGCCGAGAACGTGTTCCTCGGCCGGGAGCTGCGCACCGGCGGGCGGGTGGACTGGGCCACCCAGCGCACCCGGGTGACCGAGCTGCTCTCCCGGATCGGCCTCGACCCCGCGATCGGGGACGTCCGCGTCGCCGACCTCCCGGTGGCCGAGCAGCAGCTCGTGTCGATCGCCAAGGCGTTCGCGCACTCGGCGAAGATCCTCATCCTCGACGAGCCGTCGGCGATCCTCACCGACCGGGAGATCGAGGTGCTGTTCGGCGTGGTCCGCAACCTGCGGGCCGCGGGCGTGGGGATCATCTACATCTCGCACCGGCTCGACGAGCTGTCGCAGATCAGCGACCGGGTCACCGTGCTGCGCGACGGCGAGGTGGTCGCCACCAAGCCGACCAGCGAGCTGACGGTGCGGCAGGTGGCCGAGCTGATGGTCGGCCACGAGCTGTCCTCGGCCACGGTCGACCGGCCGACCCCGACCGGGGAGACGGTGCTGACCGTGTCGGGGCTCGGCCGCACCGGGGCCTTCTCCGGCCTCGACCTCACCGTCCGCAAGGGCGAGGTGGTGGCGCTCTACGGCCTCATCGGCTCGGGCACCGGCGCGATCGCCCGCGCCCTCTACGGCATCACCCCCGCCGACGAGGGCACCATCCGCATCGACGGCGAGGAGGTGCGGCTGAGCTCCCCGCAGGACGCCGCGGCCGCCGGCATCGCGATGCTGCCGGGCAACCGCAAGCAGCAGGGCGTGTTCGCGAACAAGTCGATCGCGTTCAACATCTCCAGCGCCCACCTGCGCCACCTCGCGAAGCTCGGCTTCTGGTTCGACCGACGCCGGGAGCGGTCCATCGCGGAGGACTTCCTGCGGCGGATCGCCATCAAGGCCCCCGACGTCGGCACGGCGGTCGGGGCGCTCTCCGGCGGCAACCAGCAGAAGGTCGTGCTCGCCCGCCAGCTCGTGCGCGCGCCCCGCGTGCTCGTGCTCGAGGAGCCGACGCAGGGCGTCGACGTGGGGGCGAAGGAGGAGATCCACCGGCTGGTCCTGGAGCTGGCCGACGGCGGCAGCGCCGTTCTCGTCATCTCGACGGATCTGCCGGAGGTGCTGCAGCTCGCCGACCGGGTGCTGGTGGTGCGGAAGGGACAGGTGGTGCGCGAGTTCGCGCGCGGCGCGAGCCAGGCGGAGGTCCTCGCAGCCGCCGCGGGTGACGAAGGCGAGGCGGTCGCATGACCACGACCACGGAGGCGGTCACCGCGCCCGCGCGCCGCAGGCCGCGGGTGCGGGCGATCGAGGGCCAGGAGCTCGCGCTCATCGCGGTCGTCGGCGCGCTGTGGGTGGTGCTGTCGATCGTCACCGACACGTTCCTCACCACCGGCAACCTGCAGAACATCCTGTTCACCGTCGCCCCGATCGCGCTCATCGGGATCGGGATGACGGCGGTGATCGTCACGGCCGGCATCGACGTCTCGGTGGGCAGCCAGGCCGCGGTCGTGATGGTGATCGTCGCGCTGCTGGCGCGCGACGCGGGGCTGCCGTTCCTGCCGACGGTCGCCGTGGCGGTGGTGATCGGGCTCGTGCTCGGCGCGATCAACGGGTTGCTCGTCGCCTTCGGCGGCATCCACCCGATCATCGTCACGTTCGGCACGCTGAACATCTACCGATTCGTCGCGCTGCAGATCTTCGGCAACGAGCAGGTGGCGGGCGTGCCCGCCACGCTCGCCCCCATCGGCGGCGGCGCCGAGGGCCGGATCCTCGGCGTGCCCACCGCGTGGTGGATCACGCTCGTCCTGGCCGCGGCCATGTGGTGCTACATGCGGTACTGGGCCACCGGCCGCCACCTCTACGCGGTCGGCGGCGACCCGTTCGCCGCGCGCCTGGCCGGCGTGCGGGTGCGGCGGCGCCAGATCAGCGCGTACGTGCTCACCGGTGCGTGCGTGGGGCTCGCCGCCTGCATCCTCATCGGCAGCGGTGGCCTCGTGCAGCAGAACGTGGGCACCGGGCTCGAGCTGCGGGTGATCGCCGCGGTGGTCATCGGCGGCACGAGCATCATCGGCGGCCGCGGCACCGTCCTCGGCACGCTGCTCGGGGCGCTGCTGGTGGGCACCGTGTCCAGCGCCGTCACCCTGCTGTCCTGGCCGTCCGAGCTCACCCAGCTGTTCATCGGCCTGTTCATCCTCGTGGCGGTCGGCGTCGACCTGCTGCGCGAGCGGCGGAGGAGCGCGCGATGACCGAGATCGAAACCGTTCCCCCGGCCGAGCGCACGCGCGGCGAGGGCATCGCGGCGCGCGTGCTGCGGATCGCGCTGACCGAGCGCATCGTGCTGCTCGCGGTGCTGCTCGTCGTCGTGGTCGTGTGGTTCCGCGTGCTCGGCGCGGGCGGCTACCTCGTCGCCCCGTACGACCTGCGCTACCTGGGCAACGCGCTCGAGTCGATGGTGCCGTTCGCACTGCTCGCGATCGCGGAGCTGTTCGTGATCGTGTCCGGGCGCGGCGGCATCGACCTGTCGGTGGGCGCGATCGTCTCCCTCGCCGGCATGGTGTTCGGGTTCATGGTCGGCGTGTGGGAGTGGCCGCTGCTCCCGTCGATCGTCGGGTGCATCGTCGTGGGTGCGCTGCTGGGCGCCGTCAACGGGGCCCTCGTGGCCTACCTGCGGTTCCCGGCCCTGATCGCGACGCTGGCGACGTACTACGCCTACAGCTCGCTCGCGCTGATCAGCAACGCGAACGCGCCGATCTCCACCCCGCCGGTCGTGGCGCTGCACTCGCTGACCCGCAACATCCAGCTCCCGCTGCTGCCGCCGATCCCGACGCACGTGTTCACGATCATGATCCCGTGCGTCGTGCTGGCCTGGGTGGTCGTCTCCCGCTCGACGTACGGCAGGGCGCTCTACGCGGTCGGGACGAACGACGTCGCGGCCGAGTACGCCACGCAGCCGGTCGCCCGCACGCGCTTCACCGCGTTCGTGATCTCGGGGCTGCTCTCCGGCGTCGTGGCCGTGGTGACGGTGGCGCAGTTCGCCTCGGCCCGGCCGGACGCGGGCATCGTGGGCAACGGCATGGCGCTGCCCGCGATCACCGTGGCCGTGCTGGGCGGCGTCGCGATCCAGGGCGGCATCGGCCGGGTCGGCGGCGTGGTCGTGGCCGCGCTGCTGATCACCTGGCTGAACGCGGGCATGCTCCTGGCGTTCCCGGAGGGCGCCGAGGGCAGCCGCTACCAGCTGCTCGCGCTGGGCCTGGTGCTCGTGTTGTCCGCGCTGCTCAACACGTTCGCGCTCCGTCGCTACGGGAGGCTCGCATGACGTTCGCACTGCGCCCGGACGAGGTGCCGGACGAGCTGGTCGCGCTCACCCGGCGGATCGGCGACCCCGCCGCGGACCTGGTCGTCCTCGCCGAGGGCAACACGTCGGTGCGCCTCGACGGCGACCGGTTCGCGGTCAAGGCGTCGGGCTCCCGGATGGACCTCGCCGGGGCGGGTGACTTCGTGGTCGGGGAGCTGCCCGAGCTCGTCGACGTGCTGGAACGCGGCGGCACCGACCAGGAGACGCTCACCCGGCTGCTGTCCGCGGGCGAGGCCAGGGCGTCGATCGAGACGCTCGTGCACGTGGTGGCGCTCGCGGCGGGGGCGCGGTGGGTGGCGCACACGCACCCCACCGCGGTCGTCGGGACGCTCGCGGTGCGGGAGGCCGAACGGCTGTGGGCGGAGCCGCTCTTCCCGGACGAGGCGGTGGTGCTCGGCGAGCCGGTGTGGGTGCCCTACGCCGCGCCGGGCATCGCGCTCGGCACGGCCGTGCACGCCGCCGTGCGCGAGCGGCTCGACCGCGACGGCGTCGCACCCCGGCTGATCCTCTTGGGCAACCACGGCATCGTCGCCCTCGGCGCCACCGCCACCGAGGTGGAGACCGTCACGACCATGGCGGTCAAGGCCGCCCGGGTGCGGGCGATCGGCCTCGGCGCCGGCACGCTGGCCCCGCTGGGGATCGAGCACGCCCGCGAGCTCGCCGGGCGCCCGGACGAGGCGGCCCGCCGCACCCTCCTGGGCGGCTCCCGCGCCTGATCCCGCCTACGACGGGCGGCGCTGCGCGGGCCGCTCGGGCATCACCTCGGCCGCCACGTCGAGGAAGCCCGCGAGCACCCGGGACTCGTCGCCGGGGCGCCAGACCAGCGCCACCGGCACGCGCACGTCCGCGCCGGTCACCGGGCGGAAGACCACCCCCTCGAACTGCAGCCACTCGGCCGACGCCGGCAGCAGGGCCACCCCGACGGCGGCGGCGACCAGAGCCACCACGGTGTAGGTGTCCTGGGCCTCCTGCACGACCCGGGGCCAGAACCCGACGTCGGCGCAGGCCCGCATCGCGGTGTCGCGCAGGTGCGAGCCCTGCCGGTCGGGGTAGCTGACGAAGTTCTCCCCGGCCAGCTCGGCCAGCGGGACCGACGGGCGGGCGGCGAGGGGGTGGTCGTCGGGCAGCACCGCCACGAGCTCCTCGTCGAGCACCGTGCGGCTGGCCAGCAGCTTCGGGACGGGGGCGCGCAGCAGCGCGACGTCGATGCCGCCGTCGACCAGCGCGCTGATCTGGGCGGCGCTGAACACCGACGGGTGCAGCTCGAGCCGCACGAGGGGGTACCGCTGCCGGTAGGCGCGGGTCAGCCGGGGCAGCAGCCGCCACGTGGTCGCTCCGGTGAGCCCGACGCGGATCTCGCCGCGCTCCCCCCGCTCGGTGAGCAGCACCGACTCCCGCGCGCGGTCGGCCTCGGCGAGCACCCTGCGGGCGTGTTCGAGGAAGACCGCCCCCGCGTTGGTGAGCCGCACGCTGCGCGTGGTCCGCTCCAGCAGGCGCACCCCGAGGTCGCGCTCCAGCTGTTTGATCTGCTGGGACAGCGGCGGCTGCGCGATGTGCAGGCGCGCGGCGGCCCGGCCGAAGTGCAGCTCGTCGGCCACCGCCGCGAAGGCGCGCAGGTGGCGCAGCTCCATGATCAGCTCCGATCCGGATTGATACGAGTGGCGTCTCAGTCCTGGCGACATCTTGTATTGGACCGGCCAACCGCGCACTGCATACGGTCACCCATCAGACGTCCGGCCTCAGGGAAGAGGTGCTGATGGAGCAGTGGCGCGGCCACCTGCACCGGATCGGTCCGTTGCTCGTCCTCGCCGTGGGCGTCGCCGCTCTCGTCGGTGCCGTCGGGCTCTCGCTCGGTTCGCTGACCGAACCGGGCCCCGGCCTGTGGCCGTTCGTGGCGGCGCTGCTGCTCACCGGCACCGGCCTCGTGCTGCTGGTGGTCGACGACCCGGAGGACTACGAGCCGTTCACCCGCGGCTCGGCCCGCATCGCGGGCGGCCTCGCCGGGCTCGCCGTCTTCGTCGCGGCGTTCGAGGTGGTCGGCTTCGTGCTCCCGGCGTTCCTGATGCTCCTGCTCTGGCTGCGGGTGTTCGGCCGCGAGCCGTGGCGGTTGGCGCTGGGCCTCGCGGCCGCCGGGTCGATCGGGCTCTACGTGCTGTTCGACACCGTGCTCGGGGTGCGCTTCCCGTCGGACGCCGTCGCCGGGCTGGTGGGGGCCTGACGTGGGCGTCCTGGACGGGATCGCGCAGGGGTTCGCCGTCGCGCTGGACCCGGTCAACATCCTCTACGTCTTCATCGGGGTGCTCATCGGCACGGTGATCGGCGTGCTGCCGGGCCTCGGCCCGACCGCGACGATCGCGCTGCTGCTGCCGCTGACCTACGAGATCGAGCCGCACACGGCCGTGATCCTGCTGGCCGGCATCTACTACGGCTCGATGTACGGCGGCACGATCACGTCGGTGCTGCTGCGCCTGCCCGGCGAGGCCGCGTCGGTGGTCACCACGTTCGACGGCTACGAGATGGCCAAGCAGGGCCGCGCCGGCCCCGCGCTGGGGATCGCGGCCATCGGGTCGTTCGTGGGCGGCGTGCTGTCCGTCGTCGGGCTCGCGCTGCTCGCCCCGCCGCTCGCCGCGCTCGCGGTGTCGTTCGGGCCGCCGGAGTACGTGGCGCTGACCGTGCTCGGAATCCTGCTGATCACCTACCTCGGCACCGGCTCGGCCGTGAAGAGCCTCTGCATGGCCGCGCTCGGCCTGCTGCTGGCCACGGTGGGCCAGGACCCGATCGCCGGCACGACCCGCTTCACGTTCGGGCAGGTCGCGCTGTTCGACGGCCTCGACTTCGTCGCGGTCGCGATGGGCCTGTTCGGCGTCGGCGAGATCCTGCACAGCCTGGAGCGCACCGAGAAGGCACAGGCCGTCGCCCGGAGGATCAAGGGCATCTGGCCCAGCCGGGCGGACATGCGCGACTCCGCGGGCGCCATCGGCCGCGGCAGCGTGCTCGGGTTCCTGATCGGCGTGCTGCCCGGCGGCGGCGGGGTGGTGTCCTCCCTCGCGTCGTACGCGCTGGAGAAACGCCGGGCGAAGGACCCGAGCCGGTTCGGCCGCGGCGCGATCGAGGGCGTGGCCGGCCCGGAGACGGCGAACAACGCCTCGTCGACGTCGGCGTTCATCCCGCTGCTCACGCTGGGCATCCCGGCCAACGTCGTGCTCGCGCTGATCTTCGGTGCGCTGCTGATCCACGGCGTGACCCCGGGGCCGCAACTCATCGACCAGCACCCGGAGATCTTCTGGGGCGTGATCGCGTCGATGTTCGTCGGCAACCTCATGCTGCTCGCGCTGAACATCCCCCTGGTCGGGGTGTTCGTGCAGATCCTGCGGGTGCGCGCCGGGATCCTCTCCGCGTTCGCCCTGCTCGTGACGATGGCGGGCGTCTTCTCGATCAACAACGACGCCACCGACATGTGGGTGGTGCTCGCGTTCGGCCTGCTGGGCTGGCTCATGAAGAAGACGGGCTTCGAGCCCGGCCCGCTCGTGCTGGCGTTCGTGCTCGGGCCGGTCCTCGAGCGCGCGTTCCGGCAGTCGATGCTGATCTCCGGCGGCAGCCTCTCCGTGTTCGTCACGCGGCCGATCTCCGGTGGCCTGCTCGCCGCGACGGTCCTCGTCGTCGTGATCAGCGTCGTCACCGCGCGCCGCAGGGCGCGCGTGCTCCACCGCCACGACGAACTCACACCCGCCGAGGGAGAGCGATGAACCGCCTACGTACCGCCGCCGCGCTCGCGGCCGCGCTGCTGCTCGCCGCGTGCGGCGGGCCGGGATCCGCCGAGTCGGCGGACGAGTACCCGTCCGACCAGATCCGGCTGATCGTGCCGTACACCGCGGGCGGCCCGACCGACATCGCCGCGCGGGCGCTCGGCAGGTACATGGAGGGCGCGCTCGGGCAGACGGTCGTGGTGGAGAACCTGCCCGGCGCCTCCGGGTCGACGGCCTACCAGGAGCTGCTGTCGGCCGAGCCGGACGGGTACACGCTGTCGATGTCCGCGCTGCCCACGGCCGTGCTCAACTACCTCACCAACGACGTGGGCTACACCCGCGACTCGTTCGCCCCGGTCGGCGTGATCACCCAGGTGCCGTCGGCGCTCGTGGTGCCCGCCTCGTCGCCGTACCAGGACCTGGAGGCGCTGTTCGCCGCGGCCCGCTCCGACCCCGCGCTCGTCAGCGTCGGCACGCCGGGCGCGACCAACACCCATGCCGCGGAGACCCGCCGGATCACGCAGCTCTACGACGTGCCGCTCACCGTGGTGCCGTTCAACGGCGCACAGGAGGTGTTCGCGGCGCTGCTGGGCGGCAACATCGTCGCCGGGTTCGTCAACGCCTCGCAGGATCTGATGCCGCTGCTCGAGTCCGGGCAGCTGCGCGTGCTCGCCGTGGGCACCGAGGAGCGGCTGTCCTACCTGGACGCGCCCACGTTCGTCGAGCACGGCTACCCGGAGATCACGCAGAGCACCACCACGTTCGGCGTCGTCGCGCCGGCGGGCACGCCGCAGCCGGTGATCGCGAAGCTGGAGGAGACCATGCGGGCGGCCTCGGCCGACCCGGAGACCAGGCGCGGGCTCGACGAGCGGTACGTGCCCGAACAGTTCCTGGGCAGCGCCGACCTCGCGGCGCTGTTCGCCGAGACCGAGCAGACGTTCCAGGGGGTCGCCAGTGGCGGGTGACGGGCCGGCGAACAACGGCACAGCGGACAACGGCACAGCGAACGGCACAGCGGACAACGGCGCGCGGGGGCTGGTCGACGCCCTGCGGGAGCTGGGGGTCGAGCTGGCCTTCGGGCTTCCGGGCGTGCACAACCTGCCGGTGTGGGAGGCGTGCGCCGCGGCCGGGATCCGGCTGGTCGGGGTGCGGCACGAGCAGGCCGCCGCGTACGCGGCCGACGGCTACGCCCGGGCCACCGGGCGGCTCGGGGTCGCGGTCGTGACCACCGGGCCGGGCGCGGCCAACACGCTCGGCGCCACCGGCGAGGCCATGACCTCCGGCGCGCCCGTGCTGGTGATCGCCACCGACATCCCGTCGACGCTGCGCAGGCCGGGCGTCTACCGCGGCGTGCTGCACGAGACCCGCGACCAGGCCGCGATGTTCGCCCCGGTCACGAAGGCGGCGACCACCAGCACGGCGGCCGCGGACCTGTACGCCGACGTGCTGCGGGCGGGCCGGGAGGCGCTGCGGGCCCCGTCCGGGCCCGTCTACCTGGGGGTGCCCACCGACCTGCTGTCCGCCCCGGTCACCGGGCGCACGCCCCCGGCGCCCGAGCCGCCACCCGCTCCGGAACCGGACCTCGGCGCCGCGCTCGCCCTGGTCGAGCGGGCGGAGCGCCCGCTGCTGTGGGTCGGCGGCGGGGCGGTGCGGGCCGGGGCGGGGGCGGCGGTCGCGCGCCTGGCCGAACGGCTGGCCGCGCCGGTCGTCACCACCTACCACGGGCGCGGGATCCTCCCGCCCGACCACCCGTGCCTCGCCCCCGCCGTCCCGCACGTCCCCGCCATCGGGGCGCTGTGGGACGAGGCCGACCTCGTCATCGCGATCGGCAGTGACCTCGACGGGATGACCACCCAGAACTGGCGGATGCCGCGACCGCCCGCGCTGCTCGCGGTCAACGTCGACCCGGCGGACGCCGCGAAGAACTACGAGCCCGACCACGTGGTGGTCGGCGACGCCGCGGCCACGACCGAACGGCTCGCCGACGCGGTGGCCCAGCGGGACGGCCTCGACGTGCTCGCGGTGCAGACCCGCTCCCTGCGCACGCACGTCGAGACGCTCGTGCGCGAGGAGGAGCCGCAGGCCGCGCTGCTGCTCGACACGTTCGACCGCGTCCTGCCGGCCGACGCCACGGTGCTCGCCGACATGTGCATCGCCGGCTACTGGGTCGCCGGGTTCCACCGGGTGCCCGGGCCGCGGCGGCTCGCGTACCCGATGGGCTGGGGCACCCTCGGCTTCGCCTTCCCCGCGGCGCTCGGGGCGGCCGCGCGCGGGCGGGCGGTGGCCGTGGTGGGCGACGGCGGGTTCCTCTTCGCCTGCGGCGAGCTCGCCACCGCGGCGCAGGAGGGGCTGCCCGTCACGGTCGTGCTCGTCGACGACGGCGGGTACGGGATGCTCCGCTTCGACCAGGTGCAGGCGGGCGTGCCGACCCGCGGCGTCGACCTGCTGACCCCCGACTTCGTGGCGCTCGCGGGCGCGTTCGGGGTGCCCGCGCAGGCCGTCGACGGCTTCGGGGACGCCTTCGAGGCGGCCCTGGCGAAGAGCCTGGCAACCGACGGCCCGTCACTGGTGGCGGTGCGGGCGGCGCTCACCCCACCGCCGTCGACCTCTCCGCGCTGGTACCGGGCGGCCCGATGATCGACAAGCGGGTGGCGTCGACGGCCGAGGCGGTCGCCGGGATCACCGACGGGGCCACCGTGCTCGTCGGCGGGTTCGGCAACTCCGGCATCCCGGTCGAGCTGGTGCACGCGCTGCTCGACCTGGGCGTGCGCGACCTCACCGTCGTCACGAACAACGCGGGCAGCGGCGAGACCGACATCGCCGCGCTGATCCGCGAGCGGCGGGTCCGCAAGATCATCTGCTCGTACCCGCGGTCCTCCGGCTCGGTGTGGTTCGAGAAGCTGTGGCGGGCCGGCGAGATCGAGCTGGAACTGGTGCCGCAGGGCACGCTCAGCGAACGGATGCGCGCGGCCGGGGCGGGCCTGGGCGGCTTCTTCACCCCGACCGGGGCGGACACCCCGCTCGCGGACGGCAAGGAGGTCCGCGTCATCGGCGGGCGCAGGCACGTGTTCGAGGAACCGCTGCACGGCGACGTCGCGCTGATCAAGGCCGACCGCGCCGACCGGTGGGGCAACCTCGTCTACCACTCCGCGGCCCGCAACTTCGGGCCCGTGATGGCCACCGCGGCGAAGCTGACGGTGGCGCAGGTGCGCGCGTTCGTCGAGCTCGGCGAGCTCGACCCGGAGGCGGTCGTGACGCCGGGGATCTTCGTCGACCGGGTGGTCGTGGCATGAGGCTCACCGCGCGGCAGATGGCAGCCCGGGTGGCGCAGGACATCCCGGACGGCTCGTACGTCAACCTCGGCATCGGGCTGCCCACGCTGGTGGCCGACGTGGTGCCGCCGGACCGCGAGGTCGTCTACCACAGCGAGAACGGCATCCTCGGCATGGGACCGGCCCCCGCGCCCGGCACCGGCGACCCCGAGCTGATCAACGCGGGCAAGCAGCTGGTGACGCTGCTGCCCGGGGGCGCCTACTTCCACCACACCGACGCCTTCGTGATGATGCGCGGCGGGCACATCGACATCACGGTGCTCGGCGCGTTCCAGGTGTCCGCACGCGGCGACCTCGCCAACTGGGCCACCGACGACCCCACGGTGCCGCCCGCCGTCGGCGGCGCGATGGACCTCGCCGTCGGCGCCCGCCGGGTGCTGGTGATGACCACCCACACCACCAAGGACGGCCGACCCAAGCTCGTGACCTCGTGCACGTACCCGCTCACCGCGGCCGGGGTGGTCGACCGCGTCTACACCGACCTCGCCGTGCTGGACGTGACGCCCGACGGGTTCCTGGTGCAGGAGCTCGTCGCCGGCACCACGCCCGCCGAGCTGCAGGCGCGCACCGACGCGCCGCTGCGGTTCGCCGACGAACTCGCCGTCCTCGGGGAGGAACCGTGAGAGCGATCGCGATCATCGCCGGGCTGCTGCTCCTGGCCGGGTGCGGCGGCGGGGCGGCGAGCCCCGCCGACGACGCGGAGTACCCGACGGAGGAGATCCGCCTGCTCGTGCCCTACGCCGCGGGCGGCCCCACCGACCTCACCGCACGGGCGTACGGCGCCTTCCTCGAACGCGACCTCGGGCAGCCGGTCGTCGTGGAGAACCTGCCCGGCGGCTCGGGCGCGCTCGCGACGCAGGAGCTGGTGCAGGCCGAGCCGGACGGGCACACCCTCGCGCTCATCACCGCGGGCACGGTCGTGCTCACCCCGCTGGTGAACGAGGTCGGCTACACCGCCGCCGACGTGACCCCGGTCGGGGTGCTCTCGGAGGTGCCGTCGCTGCTCGCCGTCGCCGCGGACTCGCCGCACCAGGACATCGACGCGTTCGTCGCCGACGCGCGGGCCCGCCCGGGCGCGATCACCGTCGGCGTGCCCGGCGCCACCACGCCGCAGGGCATCGAGCTGCAGCGGCTGCGCGACGAGCACGGCGTCGAGGTCACCGTGGTCCCGTTCAACGGCAACGCGGAGATGACCACCGCCCTGCTCGGCGGCAACGTCGACGCCGTGCTGATCAACGCGTCGCAGGACGTCACGGCGAACATCGACGCGGGCGAGTTCCGCCCGCTCGCCGTGTCCACCGAGCAGCGGCTCGACTGGCTGCCCGGCGTGCCGACGCTGGTCGAGGCCGGGTTCGCCGGGCTCACGCTGTCCGGCTCGACGTTCGGGCTCGCCGGCCCGGCCGGGTTGCCCGAGCGGGTCGTCACGCGCCTCGAGGACGCCCTGCGGCGGGCGCACGACGCCCCGGAGGTCGTCGCCGCCGTGGACGAGCGCTACCTGGGCCCGCAGTTCCGCGGCGCCGCCGAGATGCGCGCCGTCCTCGACCGGACGCGGGCCGTCTACGAGCCGATCCTGGGAGGGGCGTGATGGGACGCAGGTGGGCGGGCGTGGCCGCCGCCGCCGTGGTGGCGGTGGCGGCCGGTTGCTCCGCGCCGTACGCGCCGGAGGAGTACCCGACGCAGGAGATCACGATCCTCGTGCCCTACACGGCGGGCGGGCCGACCGACCTCGCCGCCCGCACCATGGGCGCGCACCTGGAGCGGGCGCTCGGCCAGCCGGTGGTCGTGGAGAACCTGCCGGGGGCCGCCGGGTCGGTCGCCATGAACGAGCTGGTGGCGAGCGAGCCGGACGGCCACACGCTGACGCTGGTCGCGGCGCCGTCCACGGTCGTCACGCCGATGATCCAGGACGTGCCCTACGACGCGGACTCCTTCGTCCCGATCGGGGTGATCACCGAGGTGCCGTCCGTGCTCGCGGTCGCGGGCGAGTCCGGGTTCGCCGACGGCGCCGCCTTCTTCGCCGCGGCCCGGGAGCGGCCGGGCGAGCTGACCGTCGGCACGCCCGGCGCCACCACGTCGCAGGCCATCGAGCTGCGCCGGCTCGCCGAGACCTACGGCGTGCAGGTCACGGTCGTGCCGTTCAACGGCAACGCCGAGCTGACCCAGGCCGTGCTCGGCGGCACCGTCGACGCGGTGCTGATCAACGTCTCGCAGGACGTCCGCGCGCAGTTCGACGCGGGCGCGTTCCGCCCGCTCGCGGTCAGCACGGCCGAGCGGCTGGACTACCTGCCCGACGTGCCGACGCTCGCCGAGCTCGGCTTCCCCGAACTCACCTACAGCACGTCGCTGTTCGGGCTGGGCGCCCCGGCCGGCACCCCGCAGGAGGTCGTGGCGAAGCTGGAGGCGGCGATGCGCGAAGGCCTCGCCGACCCCGGCATCCGCGCGCAGCTCGACGAGGCGTACGTGCCCGACGAGTTCATCGGCGCGGTCGAGTTCCGGGAGCGGCTCGACGACATCGTCCGCGTGTACGGGCCGGTCGCCCAGCAACTCAAGGATGGTTGACTCACCCCCATGGACACCGGTCTGAAGGGACGCACCGCCGTCGTGCCCGGCGCCAGCTCCGGCCTCGGCCTCGCCGTGGCCCGCTCGCTCGCCGCCGAGGGGGCGAACGTGGTGCTGGGCGGGCGACGCGGCGAGCTCGTGCGCGAGGAGGCGGCGAAGCTGCCGTCGGCCGTCGGGGTCGAGGTCGACATCACCGACCCGGCCGCCGCCGACGCGCTGGTCGGCGCCGCGATCGAGCGCTTCGGCCCCGTCGACGTGCTCGTGCTCAACGGTGGCGGGCCCCCGCCCGGCACGGCGGTCGACTTCACCCCCGAACAGCTCACCGACGCCGTCAACCTGCTCGTCGCGCCGCACCAGCGGCTCGTGCGGGCCGTGCTGCCCGGGATGCGCGAGCGCGGGTTCGGCCGCATCGTCGCGATCGGCTCCAGCGGCGTGCAGTCCCCGATCGAGCGCCTGGTCGCCTCCAACGCGGGTCGTGCGGCGCTCGCGGGCTACCTCAAGACGCTGGCCTCCGAGGTCGCCGCCGACGGCGTCACCGTCAACATGGTGCTGCCCGGCCGGATCGCCACCGACCGCGTCGGCGTGCTCGACCGGGCCAACGCCGAGCGCACCGGCAAGACCGAGGAGGAGGTGCGCGAGGCCGCCATGGCCGCCATCCCGGCGAAGCGGTACGGCACGCCCGAGGAGTTCGCCGCGGTCGTGACGTTCCTGGCCAGCACGGCCGCCTCCTACGTCACCGGGGAGCAGGTCCGCTGCGACGGGGGCCTGGTGCGCACGCACTGACCGTGCGGCGGGATCGGCCTCGGCCGTCGTCCGCTCCCGGGCGGGAGCCGGGTCGATCCCGCCGGGCTCACGGTGCCGTTCCGATCACACAGGACGCCGTCGTGCGCCCTCGCCGCGGCGCCGTCGCCGAGCGCGTCCAGGACCCGGATCGCGTGCGCCGGCGCCACGTGCCGCCGGACCTCGTCCGGCGTGAACCACGACCCGCCTCGACCCGTCCGCCACGGTGGCCTCGCCCGCCGCGGGTCGGCAGCGGAAGACCAGGGCGACGATCCCGCACGCGACGTCCTCGAACCCCCCGGTGAGCCGCTCGACCTCCAGGCGCACGCCGGTCTCCCCGGCCGCCTCGCGGCGCGCGCCCCCGTCGAAGGTCTCCTCGAGCTCGAGCACGCCGCCGGTCGGCTCCCGGCGGCCGTGTCCCGGCGCTGGATCGCGAGGACCCGCCCGTCGCCGCGCACCACGATGCCGGCGACGCTCACCGAGCCTGGGCGGGCCGCCCGTGTCGAGACCTCCTCGGACGACGGGGACGCAGCCGACCCGTCGGACCCGCACCGTACGGTCGCCCCGTGGCTCCCCGCGGCAGCAGAACCCGTCCCGTCAAGCGCCGTCCGGAGGCGCCCGCCCTGCCCGACCGGACGGCCCCGGGTCCGGCCGCGGTCGCCGACGGCGACCTGTGGGACTGCGTGCAGGTCGGCGCCGGCGTCGCGGTGCCGGAGCGGGTCGCCGACCTGCGCATCCGGGAGAGCCGCGTGGCCGGGTTGCGGCTCGCGGGTGTGGTCCTCACGGGCCTGGAGTGCCGGGACGTGGAGTTCGTCGGCTGCGACCTGTCCGGGGCGCGGCTGGACGACGCCCTCCTCACCCGGGTCGCTTTCACCGACTGCCGGCTCACCGGCACCGTGTTCGACGGGGCCTCGCTCAGCGACGTCCGGATCACCGACAGCACCGCCGACCTCGCCGGGTTCCGGATGGCGAGGGCGCGGTTCCTGCTGGTCGAGAACACCTCGATGCGCGGCGCCGACCTCTACGAGCTCGACGGCCAGCACTGCGCGCTGCTCGGCTGCGACCTGGGCGGGGCCAACGTCGACCACGCGCGGCTGCGCGAGACCGACCTGCACGGCTCCACCGTCGACGACCTGCGCGGCGTGCTCTCGCTGCGCGGCACCCGGATCGGCCCGGACCAGGTCGTCCCGCTGGCGGTCGGCCTGCTCGGCGCGCTGGGCATCGAGGTCACCGACCGGCCGCCCGGCTGAGCTCAGCCGCGGCCGAGGAACGGCATGGTCGTCGCCGTGATCGTCAGGAACGGGATGTTCGCCTCCAGCGGCAGCCGGGCCATGAGCAGCACGGCGTCGGCCACGTGGCGCGGGTCGAACGTCGGCTCCGGGCGGATGCTGCCGTCGGCCTGCCGGGCGCCGACGGCGATCCCCGCGGTCATGTCGGTGGCGGCGTTGCCGATGTCGATCTGGCCGCACGCGATGCCGTAGGGGCGCCCGTCGAGGGCGATCGACTTGGTCAGGCCGGTGATCGCGTGCTTCGTGGCCGTGTACGCGGCGCTGCCCGGGCGCGGCACGTGCGCGGAGATCGAGCCGTTGTTGATGATCCGCCCGCCCTGCGGCCGCTGGGCGCGCATCGCGGCGAACGCCTCGCGCGCGCAGAGGAACGAACCGGTCAGGTTGGTGGCGACGGTGGAGGTCCAGTCGTCCACCGCGATCTCGTCGGGGGTGCCGGACGGGCCGAACGTGCCCGCGTTGTTCACGAGCAGGTCGACCCGGCCCCAGCGGTCGCGGACCGCGGCGAACAGCGCGGCGACCGAGCTCGCGTCGGCCACGTCCGTCGGGACGACGAGCGCCGCGTCCCGCCCGCCCGCGGTCTCCTCGAGCGGGCCCGCCCGCCGCCCGGCGAGCGCCACCCGGTAGCCCGCGTCGAGCAGGGCGGTCGCCACCACCCGCCCGATCCCCGAGCCCGCACCCGTCACCACTGCCACGTCGCCGTCCGTCACGATGTCATGATCTCCCGTCCGTGGCCACCACGCACCCGGCGCGCCCGCTCGGAAGCTCCGCGACGTGCCGCCGCACCACCGTGAACCCGCCGTCGGCCAGCACGCGGGCGAGCCGCTCGACGGTCGGCCCGGTCGAGGCGGGGTCGAGCGGCTGGAAGGGCAGCGCGAACCGGCCGCCCGGCGCGAGGTGGGCGCGCACGACCTCGAGCTCCCGCACCGGGTCGCCGCGCAGGAACACCGGGACGTGGCTGGCGAAGACCAGGTCGAACCGCGCGTCGCCGAGGTCGGCCTCGTGCAGGGCCGCGACCTGGAACGCCGCCCGCCCCGCGGCCACGTGGTCGGTGTTGCGCCGCGCCGCCATCTCGATCATGGTGACGGACCGGTCGATGCCGAGGACGCTCCCGCCGTCGAGCCGCTCGCACACCAGCGACACCGCCACCCCGTGCCCGCAGCCGATCTCGAGCACGCGGTCGGCCGGGCGCACGCCCAGCGTCTCGACCGCCCACACCAACCTCTCCGCCGCCCGCGCCACGCGACAAGCATCGCAGCGGGGCGCTACTCCTCCAGCGACAGCGCGCCGGACGGGCAGTTGGCCACGGCCTCGCGGGCGGCGGCGACGTCGGCGGGGTGCTCGTCGAGCACGACCACGATGCCGTCGTCGTCCTGGTCGAACACCTCCCCCGCCGTGACGACGCACAGCCCGGCCCCGATGCAGACGTCGCGGTCGGCGCGCACGCGCACCTCGCTCACCAGGTCACCTCCAATGCGGACAGCCCGTAGATGACGCTGAAGCTGCGGAACTGCGCGCTGCCGGGCACCTCGGCCAGGCCGGGGAAGCGCCGCAGCAGCGCCGGGAACCCGATCCTCATCTCCATCCGCGCGAGCGGCGCCCCGAGGCAGTGGTGGATGCCGTGGCCGAAGGCCAGGTGCCCGACCCCGCCGCGGGTGACGTCGAGCTGGTCCGGGTCGCTGCGCAGCTCCGGGTCGCGGTTGGCGACGGGCAACGCGCACAGGACGAGGTCCCCCTCGGCGATCCGCTGGCCGGCGATCTCGGTGTCGACGGTGGCGATCTTCGCGGTCCCCGTGTGCACGATGGAGAGCCACCTCAGCAGCTCCTCCACCGCCGCGTCGACGCGCTCCGGCTCGTCGCGCACGATCGCGAGCTGGTCGGGGTGGCGCAGCAGGGCGAGCGTGCCCAGCCCGAGCATGTTGGCCGTGGTCTCGTGGCCCGCGATGAGCAGCAGCGAGGCGATCCCGATGAGCTCGTCGGTGCTCAGGTCGGAGCCGTGTTCGCGCACGAGCATGCCGAGCATGTCCTCGCCCGGGTCGGCCTGCGCCCCGGCCACCAGCCGCGCCATGTACGCCCGCGACTCCCGCGCCACCTGAACCCGCTCCTCGACCGGCGTGCCCAGGTCGAGCTGGCGGTTGCTGCGCTCCTGGAACTCGGCCCGGTCGGCGTAGGGCACCCCGAGCAGCTCGCAGATCACCAGCGACGGCACGGGCAGCGCGAACCCGGCCACCAGGTCGGCGGGCGGGCCGTGCCGCTCCATCGCGTCCAGGTGCTCGTCGACGATCTCGCGGATCCGCGGCTCCAGCCGCCGCATGCGCCGCACCGTGAACTCCGGCGTGAGCATCCGCCGCAGCCGGGTGTGGTCCGGCGGGTCGAACGCGAGCAGGTTTCCCGCCACCTGCCGGGCGCGCTCCTCCTCGCTCACCGGCGGGACCCCCGGGATGGACCTGGCGAGCTGCAGGCGGCCGTTGCTGAACCGCACCGGGTCGCTCAGCACCTCCCGGACGTCGGCGAACCGGGTCACCAGCCAGGCCGGGACGCCGAACGCGGTGCGGACCTGCTCGATCCCCTTGGCG
Source organism: Pseudonocardia sp. (assembly GCF_035305885.1). Lineage (GTDB taxonomy): Bacteria > Actinomycetota > Actinomycetes > Mycobacteriales > Pseudonocardiaceae > Pseudonocardia. The sequence continues at coordinate 14,022 of NZ_DATGOP010000061.1, read as the reverse complement.
GCGCGCAACTCGGCCAGCTCGGGTACGGGCTCGAAGCCGTGGCGCTGCATGTGGACGGGCAACGTGGGTGCTGTCACCGGACCTCCCCCGACGGGACGCACGCCCTCGTGGCGCGCTGCGTGGTGAGAGGAAGACGACGGGCACCCGCTCCCGGGTTCCGCGGCGCCTCAGCAACCCCTCAGTCGATCACGGCTCAGTCGACCATCGCCGGGCCGCCGCCGGCGGCGGCGCGGCTCGGCTTGCGGAGGAACAGGGCGAGGACGACCGCGGCCCCGGTCATCAGCGTGGTGAGGAACATGACGTCGTCCAGCGCGGTGACGTAGACCTGCACGTTCGTCTGCTGGTAGACGGCGTAGGTGCCCAGCACCTGGCCCGCCTGCCCCTGACCGATCGCGGGCAGCACGGCCGGGTTGACGAGCGCGGCTCGGTCGGCGCCCAGCTGGGCCTGCTGGATGGTCATGAACGCCGTGAGGGCCGCGAGCCCCAGCGCCGACGAGACCCGTTGCACGACGTTGTTGAACGCGCTCGCCGAACCGACGATCGCGGGCGGGACGGCCGAGATGCCGTTCGTCATGATCGGCATCATGCACAGCCCGGTGCCCAGCGCCCGCAGGCACAACAACCCGACGATCTCCCCCTGGGAGGTGACCGGCGTGAGGTTCTGCATGAGGTAACCGGCCAGGGTCATGATCAGCAGCCCGGCGACGGCGGGGATGCGCGCCCCGACCCGGTCGTAGAGCTGCCCGGCGATCGGCATCAGCACCGCCATGACGAACGCCTGCGGCATGAGCAGCAGGCCCGCCTCGAACGCCCCGAGCCCGCGCGCCGACTGCAGGTACACCGGGATGTAGAACAGCGTCGCGAACAGGCCGACCGACAGCACCGCGATCAGCAGCAGCGAGTTCGTGTAGGTCCAGACGAGGAACACCCGCACGTCGAGCAACGGGTTGTCGACCGCCGTCTCGATCACCACGAAGAGCGCGAGGCACACGACCCCGAGGAAGATCAGGATCACGGTGGGGTAGGCTGTCCAGCCCCACGACTGCCCCTCGGAGAGCGCCAGCAGCAGCGACGACAGCCCGACGGCGATGGTGAGGAACCCGAGCAGGTCGAAGCGCCCGGCCGGCCTCGAGGGGAACGGCGGTAGCAGGAACACGGCCGCGATCGCCCCGAGCACGCCGACCGGCACGTTGATGAAGAAGATCAGCCGCCAGTCGACGTACTCCACCAGGTAGCCGCCGAGCGTCGGGCCGACGGCGGGCGCGACGACCACGCCGAGGCCGTAGATGCCCATCGCGCTGCCGATCTTCTCCTTCGGCACGATCTGGTAGAGCATCGACAGCGTCACGACGGGCAGGACCCCGCCCGGGATGGCCTGCAGGACCCGGAAGGCGATCATGCTCTCCAGGTCCCACGCGATGCCGCAGAGCGCCGAGCCCGCCGCGAAGGCCACCAGCGCGGCGATGTAGAGCCGCGTCTGCCCGACCCGGTTGGACAGCCACGAGCTGATCGGGACGATCACGCCGAGCACGAGCGTGTAGGACGTGGCGATCCACTCGATGTCGTCCGCGGTGACCCCGAAGACGCTCTGCATCTCGGGGATCGCCACGTTCACGATGCTCGTGTCGAGCACCGACATGAACATGCCCGACAGGAGCACGAGCAGCGGGAGCAGCCAGCCCCCTCCTGCGGCCGCGGGCGCCTCGGCCCGGGCCGCCGCAGCCTGCGTCACCGGCTAGCCCTTGTGGATTTGCACGGTCACGTTCATGCCCGGCACGAGCCCGAGTCCCTCGGGGTTCTCGATGGAGATCTTCACCGGGATCACCTGGGTGACCTTCTGGAAGTTGCCCGACGTGTTCGACTCGGGGAACACCGAGAACACGCCCGCGGCGCCGCCCTGCACCTCGCGCACCGTGCCGCGGAAGTCGTGGCCGGGGAACGCGTCGACCTCGATGTCGACCCGCTGGCCGGGCCGGACGTCGTCGATGTCGGTCTCGTCGACCCGCGCGGTGACGTAGATGTTCGAGAAGTCGTACGCGACGGCGAGCTCCGTGCCCGCCACGACGTAGGTGCCCTCGACCGCGTTGTTGACCGCGACCGTGCCGTCGGCCGGGGCCCGCACCGGCATCTCGGGCTGGACGAACGCGCCCTGCATGCGGATCCGGCCCACGACGTGGTCCTTCTGCAGCTGGGCGCCCTGGGTGGCCTTCCAGGCGATCACGGTGCCGCTGGTGGGCGCGTTGATCGAGATCTTGTCGCCGTCGATCTGGGCGTTGTCGGTGGTGACGTAGTTCTGCGCGTCGATGAAGTACCAGGCGGTGATCCCACCGCCCGCCAGCACGGCGATCGCGAGGATCACCAGCAGGGCGATCCGCGTACCCCGCGACATCTGCCGCTTCTGCTGCTCGGGCTCCGCCTTCTCGCCGGCGCCGTTCTCGCCGTCGGTGCTGCCGCCCGCCACCGCGACCGGACCCTCAGACATCGACCGACTCCCCTCCGACCTCGAGTATCCGCTCGCTCACCTGGCGGCGGGCAGCAGAACCTGCTGCCCCTCCCGCAGGCCGGAGAGCACCTGCGTGCGGTCCGCACCCACCTTGCCGGCCTCGAACGGCACCGACTTCTGGACCCCGTTCGGCTCCACGACCGTGACGGTCGGCCGACCGTTCTCCTGCCGCACCGCCGCGTTCGGGACGGTGAGCACGTTGTCGAGCTCCTCGGTCACCACGGTGGCGCGCACCGTCTGCCCGTCCTTGACCCGCGGGTCGGAGTTCTGGACCACGATCGTGACGTAGTACGAGACGACCCCGGAGATGGCGGTGCCGGTGGGCGCGACCGAGAGCACCGTGCCTTCGAGCGTCACGTCGGGGACCGCGTCGACCGCCACGCTGACCTTCTGGTTCGGCTCGATCATCGCGGCGTCCGCCTCGTTGAACGGCACGACCACCTGGAACGCGTCGATGTTGTCGAGCACGATGAACTGCGTGCCGCCGGGACGCGCGGGGTTGGCGGCGACGCCCGCCGACGCCTGCGCGGGCGAGGCGGACTCCACGCCGGGGATGGCCGCGTCGCTGCCCGGGGCGAGCGCGCTGGTGCCGCTGCTGGGCCCGATGTACTCGCCGACCACGCCGTTGATCGCCGAGACGGTGCCCGCCACCGGGGCGCGCAGCGTCGCGTTCTCGACGTCGCGCCGGGCGGCCTCGACGACGGCCTGCTGGGCGATCACCGCGCCGCGCTGCGCCTCGATGGCGAAGGGGCGGTCCGACCGCGCCTCCCGCGCGTTGTTGCGGGCGGTCACCACGCCCTGCTCGGCGTTCGCGATCGACAGCTCGCCGCTCGCCTTCTGCTGGTCGCGCTGCCGCTTCGCGGTCTGCACCGCGTTCTCGCTGATCACGACCTGCTGCTTGGCGGAGACCACGGCCTGCTTGTCCGCCGGGATCTGGCTGCAGGCCGGGTTGGACATCGTGACGAGGCCGGAGTTCAGGCCCGGGCTGCCGCTCGTCGACGGGCCGTCGTCATCGTCGTCGTCATCGTCGTCGTCATCGCGCTTGCTGCTCGACGAGCTCCCGTTGCAGGCCCGCTCGTCGGCCTCGAGCTTGTCCTTGGCCTTCTTCAGGGCCTTCTTGTCGATCGCGAGCTTGCGCTCGGCGTTGTCGATCTCCTGCTCGGCCGCGTCGAGCGCCTCGTCGGCCTGCTTGCGGGTCTTCTCCAGGATCTCCTGGGCCTGCGCCAGCGAGTCGCCCGCTCCGTCGGCGGCCGGCGAGTTGATCAGGCGGTCGAGCTCGGCCTGCTGGGTCTTCAGCAGGCCCTCCTGCTGCTCGAGCGTCTGGCGCAGCGCGAAGTCGTCCACGGTGGCGAGCACCTGGCCCGGCTCGACGCGGTCACCGACCTTGACGAAGACGTTGGTGAGCTGGCCGCCGTTCGGGAAACCGAGGTTCTGCTGGCTCGCCGCGGCGATCGACCCGGTGGCGGTGACGCCGCTGGTCACGGCGGCGCGCTGGACGGTCGCGGTCGTCGGCGCCGAGGGTTCCTCGCTCGTGCACGAAGCCACCAGCAGGACCGCGAGGGCACCGCACCCCGCCGCCCCGATCCGCCGCAGCCGCCCGGCCGGCATGTGGCGCCGGTTCATCTGCTGCACGTTCCCCTCCCGCTGATGCGGCACGATCGCCACGCTCTGGAAACGAGAGAGCAGTCTCGCAGATACCGCCTCGCCCGATCGAAGGACCCCCGATCATGGGAAATCGCGGTCCGTGCTGATAGAACGCTGAGAACCGACAGAGAGGACGGCCGTGGGAGACGAGCAGCAGCCCCGCCTGCGGGCTGACGCGCGCCGCAACCGCGACCGTATCGTCGCCGCGGCCAAGGCCTTGTTCGCCACGCACGGGCCCGACGCGCCGACCGAGGAAATCGCCCGATCGGCGGGCGTCGCGCCCGGCACGCTCTACCGCCACTTCGCCGACCGGGAGGCCCTGATCCGGGCCGTGGCGATCAACAACTTCGAGCGGGCCTTCGCGGAGGCGAACGCCGCGGTCACCGAGGAGGCCTCGGCCTGGGGCGCGCTCGTGCGCATCCTGCGCCAGTCGCAGGAGCTGCGGCTGTCGTTCCGGCTCCTCACCGCCTACCCGCACGTGCACGCGATCCTCAAGAAGGAGCGCGACGTCGAGCAGGCCCGCAGGCACATGATCGAGCTGCTGGACCGGGTCGTGCGCCGGGCGCAGGCCGAGGGCACCCTGCGCAGGGACGTCGGCACCGGCGACGTCGCGCTGGCGTTCGCGCTGCTGGCCCACCCGCTCGCCATCGAGTGGACCGAGGCGGCGCAGATGGCCTCGGAGCGCTGCATGGCGTTGCTGTTGGAGAGCCTCCGGGCGAAAGGGCCCCACGAGCCGCTCCCCGGGCACGCCATCTGGCCCGAGGACCTCGCCAACGGCTGAGCGCTCAGGCGGTCGGGAGGCAGCTCCCCTCGCGCGCGCCGATCTCCGGGTGGTCGTCGCCGGGGTCCCAGCCGAGCTCGGCGGTGGCCCGCGCCGTCGAGTAGAACCCCGCATTGCCCGGGAGCGGGGAGCGCAGCGGCACCCCCGGGTAGAAGCGCGCGGCGAGCTCGGCGCTCGGCGTGGACGTGATCGTGCGGTCGGCCACGATGTGGTAGACGGCGTGGCCCGGGGACGGGCGGAGCGCCGCGAGCAGGCACGCGGCCGCCGCGGCGTCGAAGCTCACCCAGCCCCACAGGTCCTTGCGGGCCGGCCCGTCGTCGGGCCCGCGGGACCGCGCGGCCTCCGCGTCGTCGCGCAGGCCGTGCAGCCGCAGCGCCGAGAACGCCGCGTCGGGCCGCCGGCGCGCGAACGCGGCCGACTGCTGCTCGACGATCCACTTCGACAGGCTGTACGGGTCCTCGGCGTAGCCGGGGTGGTCCTCGTCCACCGGGAAGTAGTCGTAGCGCGGCTCGGCGCTGAAGACGCCCCCGATCGCGTTGACGCTGGACGCGAGGCAGACGCCGGCGAGGCCGTGCTCCTCGGCCGCCACCAGCACGTGGTAGGTGCCGTTCACGTTGACCCGGTGCACCTCCGGCTCCGGGTACCGCGGGTGGGTGAGGCCACCGAGGTGGATCACGGCCTCGGCCCCGGCCAGGGCGGCGCGCGCCTGGTCGAGGTCGGTGAGGTCGGCGGCCCGCCACTCCACGGCGGGCGCGGGCTCCCCGGTCGCGCCGGGCAGGTCGGTCGCGACGACCTCGTGCCCGGCGCGCACGGCACGGGCGACGACGTGCCGGCCGAGCCGGCCCGCCGCGCCCGTCACGGCGATGCGCAAGTCAGCTCCACAGCCGGTCGTGGGAGAACTCGCTGTCCCACTGGGTGGTCTCGTCGAAGAACACCGGGCTGCGCGGGTCCAGCTGCTGGCGGAACAGCTCCTCGTTGATGTCGCCGAACCCGAGGCCCGGTGCGTCCGGGACGTCGATGTAGCCGTCCTGGATCAGCGGCTTCGGCAGGTCGGTGACCAGGTCGCTCCAGAACGGCACGTCCGCGGCGTGGTGCTCGAGCGCGAGGAAGTTCTCGGTGGCGGCGGCCAGGTGCACGCACGCCATCGTCGCGATCGGCGACGCGGCCAGGTGCAGCGCCATCGCGATGCCGCGCTCCTGGGCGTAGTCGCCCAGCCGCTTGGTCTCGGCGATCCCGCCGGAGGTGGCCGGGTCCGGGTGCACGATGCGGATCGCACCCGCGTCCAGCAGCGGCTTGAAGCCCTCGAGGAGGTAGATGTCCTCACCGGTGCAGGTCGGCACGGCGACCGACTCGGTGAGCTGGCGCCACTGGTCGGTGTACTGCCACGGGATCAGGTCCTCGATCCAGGCGAGCGTGAACGGCTCGAGGGCCCGCCCGATGCGGATGCACGAGTCGATCGCGATGTGCCCGAAGTGGTCGGCCGCGATCGCCACGTCGTAGCCGACGATCGACCGCACCGTGTCGACGTAGCTGGCCAGGTACTCGACGCCCTTCGGCGTGACCTGGATGCCGGTGAACGGGTGCATGGTGGTCTTGTCGTCGCGCGACCCGGGAGGGGCGATGAGCGCGCCGGGCACGTCCCACAGCAGGTCGATGCCGACGTCCATCTTGAGCATCGTGAAGCCGCGGCGCTTGCGCTCCAGCAGCCGCTCCCCCATCTCCTTCGGGTCGGGCACCGACGGGGTGTCGGCGTAGCAGCGCACGGTGTCCCGGAACTTCCCGCCCACCAGCGCGTAGGCGGGAACCCCGTACGCCTTGCCCGCGAGGTCCATCAGCGCCATCTCGATGCCGGAGACGCCGCCGCCCTGCCTGCCGTGGTACCCGAACTGCTTGATCTTGCGGAAGATCTTGTCCAGGTTGCACGGGTTCTCGCCGACGATCCGGCTCTTCAGCATGAGCGCGTAGGTGGCGCTGGCCTGGTCGCGCACCTCGCCGTAGCCGACGATCCCCTGGTTGGTGTCGATCCGGATGATCGAGGACCGGAACGGCACCCCGTGCAGGTTGGCCACCCGCAGGTCGGTGATGCGCAGCGCGCTCGGGCGCGACGCGGTGCTGACGTACTCCTCGCTGATCGTTGACGTGCTCATGCGTTCTGCTCCTTGCGCCACTGCTGGAAGTCGGCCTCGATGTCGTCGGACCAGGTCGGGACGTCGATCTGGGCACTCGTGTAGCGCCGCTCCGACAAGCGCTGCTTGCCGAACACGTCGCGGATGCGGGTGTCCTCGGCTGCGGCCGCGACGTCGGCGGCCAGGTGGGCGGGGATGACGGCGACGCCGGTGGGCGTACCCAGGACGACGTCGCCGGGCAGCACCGTGACCCCGCCGATGCGGATGGGGATGTTGATCCCGGCGAGCGTCACCCCGCGGATCGGCGTGGGGTCGACGTCGCGGTGGAAGATGTTGACCCCGCCGCCGAGCTTCTGCAGGCCCTGCAGGTCGCGGATCCCGCCGTCGATCACGGCGCCCACGCCGGTGCGGGTGGCGACGGCCGTGCCCAGGTTGTCGCCGACCACGGTGCCCTCGACGACCTTGCCGAAGATGTCGACGACCATGACGTCGCCGGGCTCGAGGGTCTCGATCACCCACGAGTTCTGCCGGTCGCCCTCCAGGTGGCCCTCGCGCGCCCCCGCCGCGACCACGACCGCGTCGAAGTCGGGCCGGTGCGGCAGGAACTGCGCGGTGACCGCCCTGCCCACGATCACCGTGCCCGGGTGGGTCTCCTTCCAGCCCCCGGCGAACTGGCGCACGTAGCCGGCCTGGAACAGGTGCCCCCACGCCTCCTCGGTGGTGGCCAACCGCAGGCTGTCGAGCACCTCGTCGGGTACGCGGGGCCGGCCCGACCCGAACCGCTCACCGGTCCACGCCGCGGTGAGCTCTTCGAGGTCGTCCTTGCCGGGATGGATCCGCACGTCGGCTTCGCCTTCTTCCTGTCAGATGTACTCGGTCAGACCCTGCGCGGTGGACACGAGCAGCGGCGCGTAGCCGAGCAGCTCGTCGCGGTCCACCGCGAACGTCACCGTCGAGATGCTCACCCCGCCGCGGGGCTTGCCCGTCCGGTCGAGGACCGCGGCGCCGAGGCACCGCACGGTGGCCTCGTTCTCCTCGTCGTCGAGGGCGTAGCCGCGCTCGCGCACCTTCGCGAGCTCCGCGTGCAGGGTCTTCGGGTCGGTGATCGTGTTCGGGGTCCTGGCCGGCATGCCCGCCGAGGCGACGATGGATTCGACCTCGTCGGGCGGCAGGTGCGCGAGGATCGCCTTCCCGATCGCGGTGCAGTGCAGCATGAGCTGGTTGCCCACGCGGGAGCGCATCTCGTACGGCTTGTCGCTGTCGACCTTGTGCAGGTAGACGGCGTGGTCGCCGACGCGGACGGCGAGGTGCACGGTGTTGCCGCCCGCGCCCTCCTGCAGCCTGCGCAGGGCGGGCCCGACCCCGGTCGACACGACCGACACGATCCGCGCGCCGAGGCCGGAGAGCCGGCCCCCGACGCCGTAGCGCCCGTCACCGCAGTTCTCCGCGAAGCCCTCGGCCGTGAGCGTGGAGAGCACGCGGTACGCCGTGGAACGCGGCACCGCCGCGCGCTCGGCCACGTCCATCAGGCGGTGCGGGCCGTCGGGGACGGCCAGCGCCTCCAGGATCCGCATGGCCTTCTCGACCGACGTACCCGCCGCGCTGGCCCGTCCCCTGCGGGCCGGTTGAACCGATGACGCTGATGTCATCCCTTCACGGCACCCGCTGTGAGCCCTTCGGTCAAGAACCGTTGTCCGAAGGCGTACATGAGCACCACCGGGATGCTGATCAACAGCGACGCCGCGGCCAGCTGGCCCTGCGGCACCACGTCACCGAAGATCATCGATTGCATGCCGACCGGGAGCGTCTTGTACTCGTCGCGGGTGATGAACACGAACGCGAAGAGGAACTCGTTCCACGCGTTCGTGAGCGTGAACAGCGCGACGGCCAGGAGCCCCGGCTTCGCGAGCGGCAGCACGATGCGCAGGAACGCCCCGAACCGCGTGCAGCCGTCGACCAACGCCGACTCCTCCAGGTCGGCCGGGATCGACTTGAAGTAGCCGACGAGCAGCCACGTCGCGAACGGCAGCGTGAACGTCGGGTACGTGATCACCAGCGACCAGAGCGAGTCGTTCAGCCGGATGCCGCTCATCATCTGGTACAGCGGGATGAACAGCAGCGCTCCCGGCATCACGTAGGTGAGCAGGATCGTCACCGTGAAGCTCTCGGAGCCGCGGAACTTCAGCCGCGCGAGCGCGTAGCCGGCGAGCGCGGCGCACACGAGCGCGATCAGGGTGGACGCCCCGGCCACCAGGACGGTGTTGATGTACCAGGTGCCGAACGCCCGTCCGCTGAACAGGTTCGTGAACTGCTCGGTGCTCCACGGGGTGGGCCACAGGTCGTCGGTGCGCATGACGATCTGCGAGTCCGACTTGAACGCCGTGACCGTCATCCAGTACAGCGGCGCCAGCACGAACCCGAGCAGGCCGATCAGGGCCAGCCCGGAGCCCACGCCGTTGACCAGCCGCGCGGCCGTCCGGTTGCCGCGCGCGGCCAGCCGGGACACGATGCCGCCGACGATCGCGGCGAGCACCACGAACACGCCGAGCACGAACGCGGCCTTCCACACGATGTGGGGGGAGACCCAGATCAGCAGCAGCGTCGAGACGGCGACGACCACCCACGGCATCGCCTTGCGCTGCGCCGGGGTGAGCCGGCTGCGCCCTTCGACCACGCCCGGCCCGTCGCTGCGCCGCATCATCCGCACCAGGATGATCACGAGGATGCCGACGATCGGCAGCATCACCAGCGTGACGGCCGCGCCCGCGCCCAGCTGCAGCTGCTGGATCGCCTTGGAGTAGGCCACCATCACGTACGGCGCGGTCGCGTCGCCCGGCCCGCCCTGGGTCATGAGCCAGATCAGGTCGAAGTTGTTGAACGTCCAGATGGACGACAGCAACACCGTCACGATCATGACGTGGCGCAGCCCGGGCAGGGTCACGTGGCGGAAGCGCTGCCACGGCGACGCGCCGTCGACCATGGCCGCTTCGTAGAGCGTGCTGTCGATCGCCTTCAGCCCGGCGAGGAAGGTCACCGTGAAGAACGGGATGCCCTTCCAGACGTTGACCAGGATGACCGCGGGCATCGCGAGCGCCGGGTCGGACAGCCATTCCGCGGGCCAGGACGGGACCAACCCGATCGCGGCCAGCAACGGCCCGATGCCGGTGTCGGTCAGCACCACGTTGACGCTGCCGAAGATCGGGTCGAACAGCGAGCGCCACGTGAACGCGGTGACGACCGTCGGCACCACCCACGGCAGCAGGATGATGCCGGCGAGGATCGCGCGCCCGCGCCGCATGTGGTGCAGCATCAGCGCCGCGATGAGTCCGAGGGTCACCTTGAAGATCTCGGCGTACGCGGTGAAGACGAACGAGTTGATCACGCCCGTGTGGAACACGGGGTCGTCGACGAGCGCGGTGAAGTTGTCCAGGCCGACGAACACCGTCTCCGCGCCGTGCCGTTCCGTCGTGCTCGTGACGATCGAGCTGACGATCGGGAACAGGATCAGCGCCGCGATGAGCAGCCCGGTGGGCGCGAGGAAGGCCGTGGCGAGCCGCCAGTCCCGCCCGAGCCACCGCTGCGCGCCGGTGAGCGCGGGCGAGGTGGACGACGCCGGCCGGGTGGCGGCCGGCGGGGGTTGTACGACCGTCACTGCTTGTAGCCCTGCTGCTCGAAGATCTGGACCATCCGGTCGTGGGTCGTGGCGACGGCCTCGGCCGGGGAGGTGCCCTGGACCACCGCCTGCATCATGTCCGTGAGCAGGTAGGCCGCCACGGCGGCCTGCTCACCGGGGCTCGGCGGCTGCGGGAACGAGTAGCCGGTCTTGGTGGTGAGCGGGATCGGCGTCTTGGTCTGCTCGCGGATCGCCGCGTAGGCCGGGTCCCCCTCGGTGTAGAAGGGGTCGGAGTCCCACACCTTCTCCCACGCCGGGTTCACCAGGCAGGGCGCCTCCTTCGCGACGCCGAGCAGGGCGGAGCCGCTCACCATGAACTTCGCGACCTGCTTGGCGAGGTCGGGGTTCTTCGCGCCCTTGAACACGACGAACGAGTTCGACGAGCCGAACGCGAGCGGGATGTCGAGCGCCGGGCCGATGGCCCCGTTGAACGCGTGGGTGTTCTCGTAGACCGGGTTGCCCTTGGTCTTCGAGTCGGCGTAGATGCTGTACTGGTTGTTGGTGACGCCGATGATGCCGGCGAGCCAGTTCTCGTTGTTGCCGGTGTCGGTCCAGCTCTCGATGCCGGGCGGGAGCATCGGCTCGTACTTCGGGTTCGTGTAGATATCGCCGATGAACGCGACGGCCTCGACGGTCTCCGGCGAGTTGAACACCACCTTCTCCCCGGTGTTGTCCGCGATCGCGCCGCCGTAGGCGTTGATGACCGACTCGATGAACCCGTTGGCGTCGCCGGAGCGGTTGATCGTGATGCCCCAGCCGAAGCGCCGCTGCGAGGGGTCGGAGACCTCGAGCGCGTAGTCGCGCAGCTCCTCCCACGTGTAGTAGGGCTTGAGCGGGAGCCCCTTCTCCTCGTACCAGTCCTTGCGCAGGAACATGCCGGCGGCGATGAAGTGGTACGGGATCGCGTACCAGCGGCCGTCGAACACGCAGAAGTTCGAGGCCTCCGTGGCCGGCTCGCCGTAGAGGGTCTTCATCTCCTCGACGACGTCGGTGACGTCCTCGAGGTCACCGAGGTTGTACAGCTGGCCGACGAACCGCTCGTCGTTCATGAAGGCCATGTCGCGGGTGGTGCCCGCCTTCACCTCGGCGTCCATCTTGGCGACCATGTCGCCGGAGTCGCCCGAGACCAGGTCGTTCTGGACGGTGGTGCCGGTGGCTTCCGCGAAGGCCTGCAACGACCGGTCGAGCGCCTGGTTGGCGGCGTCGGAGTACAGCTTCTGCGAGAGCATGCCCACCGAGCCGCCGCGGTAGGGCGCCGCGGCGTCCAGGATCTCCTGCGGGACCTGCACCTCCACCTGGGGGGCGGCCGGCGGACCACCCCCGCAGGCGGTGAGCCCGACCGCGCCGAGCGCGCTCATCCCAAGGAACTTCCGCCTCGACCACTCGGGTCCGGTCCGCAGTGCCATGACCACTCCTCACCGCGTCCCTCCCTTGGGACGCGTTCCGACGGGGCGACGGTGCAACCGACGGGGGTCATCCCGTTTTATTTAGTGAAATGGGATGCCACGTAGTGCGACGGCGGTCACACTAGGGGGCATCCGGTCGGGTGTCAACGGTCACTCCTTCGAGCACTCGCGTTCACCCGGAAGGCCGTCGAACAGACCCTCGGCACCCCGGGGGCGCCACAGCGGCACGCCCCCGTCGGCGGTGGGGTCGAGGGCGACGACCCCGCCCTGCTCGGCCGAGTCGAGGGCCGCCAGGACGATCCGCATGTTGGCCGCGCTCTGCGCGATCGTGCCCACCACCGGGCCGCCGTGCCGCACGGCGTCGGCGAAGTCGCAGAGCTCGGCGTAGTAGCCGTTGTCGATGCCGCGGAAGACGTCGGTGCGGGTGGTGCCGTCCGCGCGCGTGAGCGTCACCCGCCGCTCGTGCTCCGGCCCGGACAGCACGAGCACGCCTTCCGTGCCGTAGAGGCGCATGTCGTTCGGCTCGGGGGGCACCGGCACCTCCGAGTAGCAGGCCGTGTAGTTGCCGATGGCGCCCGAGGCGAACGTGAGGTTCAGGGCGAGGTCGGACGGGGAGTCGATGGTGCTGTTGGCCCATTGCACCGCCCCGTGCACGGCGATGGCGTCGCCGCAGAGCATCCGGATCTGCGCGATGTCGTGCACGCCCGCGTCGAGGTGGACCCCGCCCCGGTACTGCGGCTTGCGCCGCCACGGCGTGCTGTTGAACCGGCCCGCGCGCGGCACCATCTGCCCGGCGCGGCGGTAGGCCATCAGGTGCAGCTTGCCGATCGCGCCGTCGTCGAGCAGCGCGCGGGCGTGCCGGATGTCGTCGCGGTAGAAGTAGTTCTCGGCGATCAGCACGACCCGGTCGGGGAACTCGCGCTCGAACGCGAGGAACGCCTCGGCCTGTTCGGCGTCGGTGCCGGTCGGCTTCTCGCACAGCAGGTGCTTGCCCGCCTCCAGCGCGTCCCGGGCGATCCCGTAGAGCAGCGGGATGGGCACCGAGACCAGCACGGCGTCGACGTCGTCGCGGGCGAGCAGGTCGCGGTGGTCGGTGTGGTGGCGCGCCGGGTCGACGCCGCTGTAGCCGGCGAAGCGCGCCGCCTGCTCGGGTGAGGTGTCGGCGAACGCCGTGACGACGTACCGGTCGGGCATCTGGCGCAGCGCCGGCCAGTGCAGCTTCTCGACGGCGAGGCCGGTGCCGATCAGCCCGAGCCGGATCGGGTCGCTCACCCCTCCCCTCCCTTCGGTGCGAGCAGGGGCGCGTTGCCCTGCACGTGGGTGCGCATGGCCACCCGCGCGGCCTCGGGGTCGCGGGCCTCGATCGCGCGGAAGATGAGCGCGTGCGCCTCGGTGGCCTTGCGCAGGCTCTCCGGGCCCTGGTTGGTGACGCGACGGCTGGCGGTGCCCAGCCAGCGCGCCGAGTACATGATCCGGTCGAGGATGCGGTTCTCGGCCGCCCGGCAGATCTCCATGTGGAACTCGTGGTCGACCTCGAGGTAGGCGTCCGGGTCGTGCTCGAGGCTCGCCATCCGCTCCAGCTCGGCGCGCATGCGCTCCAGCGCCTCGTCGGTGACGTGCTCGGCCGCCATCGCGGCGAGCTCCGGCTCCAGCAGCACGCGCATCTGGAGCAGCTCGCGCAGCAGCTGCTCGACGTGCTCGGGCGGCAGCCACTCGGCCAGCAGCGGGCTGAGGTAGTCCCACTCAGCCTGCGGGCGGACGGTGACCCGGCGGCCCTGGGCGATGTCGACGATGTCGAGCGAGGCGAGGATCTTGAGCGTCTCGCGCGCCACCACCCGGGAGACGCCGAACTCCCGCGAGATGTCCAGCTCGGACGGTGCCCGCCCATC
>NZ_DATGOP010000060.1:0-13552 GCF_035305885.1 Pseudonocardia sp. | reverse complement strand
AACTCGGACAACAGGGTGCGGTTGAACCGCTCGGCCTTGCCGTTGGTCCAGGGACAGCGGGGCTTGGTGAACCGGCGCCTGATGCCCAGCCCGGCACATACCGCCCGCCAGTTGCGCCCAACCCGGTAGACCTTGGCGTTGTCGGTCAAGATCCGCAGGACCTGCACGCCGTGCTGCTCGCGGAACCAGGTCACCGCCCGGTACAAAAACCCCGCACAGGTGGCGTCACGCTCGTCGGGCAGCGCCTCGACGTAGGCCACGCGAGAGTGGTCATCGACCGCGACGTGTAGATAGTCGTAGCCGATCCCGCGCCCACGTACGTCCTCGCGGCGTCCGTGCCAGCGCCAGCCGCCGCCGTCGGGGACCCGGCCCAGCTTTTTGACATCGACGTGCAGCAGATCCCCAGGTCGGGGGCGTTCGTAGCGGATCCCGGAGTGCCGGCGCCGGACCGGTTCACCGGTGATCGCATCAATCGCGGCAAGGTGCGGCACCTGGTGGCGAGCCAGGACCCGCCCGACCGTGGAGGCCACGAGCCCGAGCTCGCCGGCCAGGTAGACCGCCCCGCGGCGTTCCTGCTTGCGCAGGGCCACGATCTGGGCTTCCACCGCCGGATCGGTGCGGGTCGGGGACGTGTGAGGCCGCGAGGAACGATCTTCCAGCCCGGCCTCGCCTTCGGCCCGGTACCGGCCGATCCACTTGCTCACCGTTGGCCGAGAGACCCCCAGCTGCTCGGCGATGCGCGCCTGCGACCAACCGGCCAGATGACGCTGCACCATCAGCCGGCGGGCATAGACCGTGGTGCGGGCGTTACGGTGCGCCATGGAGGGCCTCCTGGGTTCGAAGTAGGTGCCTCAGACACACCCACCTCGCCCGGAGGCCCTCCCCTCGTTCAAGCCGACACGCCGTCGAGCACTGACAACAACGTCCTGAGTCACTACAGTTAGCGCGCCGCCCACGGGGTACCGATTCCCCGTGGATGAGGACGTCACGATCGACCCGGCTCACACCCGCCCGGCAGGCGCCACCGACGACCACGTCGCCGCGAGCGGGAAGTTCACCGAGGCGCTCGCCTACCTCGAACGGGCCCGCGGGCACCTCTACTCCTTCCACCGGCTGGTCGGCGAGGCCGATGCGATGCTCGACGAGGTGATCGAGCACCTCGAGGCGTGCGGCAACGAGGCGCTCGGGCGCCGCGTGGCCGAGGAGCTGCAGGGCCGCAACGTCCTGCCGGGCCGGTGGACGTTCCAGATCGTCGAGGAGTTCGACGACGGCTACTACACCGTCTTCCGCGATCTCGAGACGACCGTGCGCAACGAGATCATGGAGGGCAAGCGGCACGTGTACGAGGCCGAGATGAAGCACAACCGCCGCACCGCGGGCCGGCCGGGCCACGAGGCGACCCCCGCCGAGGCGGACGAGTCGGCGCCCGCGCCGGCCTGACCGGGCGAGCGGGGTCACCGTCCGGTCCCGGGCGCGTCGGCCGGGGCGGTGGCAGTATCGCCGAGGTGGACGCACACAGCCGGCACAACGTGACCGTCGTCGGGCCCCCGGACGGACGCGTGGTCGTGCTCGCGCACGGCTTCGGGTGCGACCAGAACATGTGGCGGCTCGTCGTGCCGCGGCTGGCCGAACGTTTCCGGGTGGTGCTGTTCGACCACGTCGGGTCGGGCCGCTCCGACCCGACCTCGTGGAGCGAGGAGCGGTACTCCTCGCTCGACGGGTACGCCGACGACGTGCTCGTTCTCTGCCGCGAGCTGGACCTGCGCGACGCGGTGCTGGTGGGGCACTCGGTCAGCGCCATGATCGCGGTGCTCGCCGCCGCGGCCGAACCGGAGCGGTTCGGCGGCCTCGTGCTGCTCACCCCGTCCCCGCGGTACATCGACGACGGCGACTACCGGGGCGGGTTCAGCGAGGCCGACATCGCCGAGCTCCTGGAGGCACTGGAGAGCAACTACCTCGGCTGGTCGGCCGCGATGGCGCCGGTGATCATGGGCAACCCGGAGCGGCCCGAGCTGGGGGAGGAGCTCACCAACAGCTTCTGCCGCACCGACCCGCAGATGGCGCGGGTCTTCGCGCGCGCCACGTTCCTGTCCGACAACCGCGCCGACCTGGCGCGGGTGCGGGTGCCGACGCTGGTCGTCGAGTGCACGCAGGACGCGATCGCGCCGCCGGGCGTGGGTGCGTTCGTCCGCGACGCGGTGCCGGGCAGCCGGCTCGTCACCCTCGACGCCACCGGGCACTGCCCGCAGCTGTCCGCCCCGGAGGCCACCGGCCGGGCGATCGCGGAGTTCGCCGCAGGGCTGTCATGACCGCAGGGCCGCACCCGCTCCCGCCCGGGCTCGCCACCGAGTCCGCCGAGGAGCTGTACGAGCACGCGCCCTGCGGGTACCTGTCCACCGCCGTCGACGGGCGGATCCTGCGGATCAACGCCACGCTGCTGTCGTGGCTGGGGCGCGACCGCGCCGAGGTCGTGGACCGCATGGCGTTCTCCGACCTGCTCACCGTCGGCGGGCGGATCTACCACGAGACGCACTTCGCGCCGCTGCTGCAGATGCAGGACCGGATCAGCGGCATCGCGCTGGAGCTCCGCACCGCCGACGGCCGCAGGATGCCGGTGCTCGTGGCCTCCGTCCTGGTGCGCGACCCCGACGGGCGGCCGACGGGCGTGCGCACGGCGGTGTTCGACGCCGACGACCGCCGCTCCTACGAGCGGGAGCTGCTGCGGGCCCGGCGGGAGGCCGAGCTCGAACGGGAGCGCGCCGAGCGGCTCGCGGCCACGCTGCAGCGCAGCCTGCTGCCCCCGGTGCTGCCGGACGTGCCCGGCATGGAGCTGGCGGCGCACTTCCAGGCGGCGTCGCCCACCGAGGTCGGCGGCGACTTCTACGACGTCTTCCCGCTCGGCGGGAACGCGTGGGGCGTGTTCATCGGCGACGTCTGCGGGAAGGGCGCCGAGGCCGCCGCGATCACCTCGCTCACCCGCTACACGCTGCGCGCGGCCGCCGTCCACGACCCCGACCCGGTCCGCCAGCTGCACACGCTCGACGCGGTGCTGCACCAGGAGGGCGCGGGCACGAAGCGCTTCTGCACCGTGATCACCGCGGTGCTGCGGCGCTCGGGGCCCGGCTGGACCGTGGAGCTCGCCAGCGGCGGCCACCCGCCCGCGCTGCTGCTGCGCGCCACGGGCACGGCCGAGTACCTCGACACCCCGGGCGGCCAGATCGTCGGGGCGCTGCGCGAGCCGCGGTTCGCCTCGGCCACCGCGACCCTCCACCCGGGCGACACCCTGGTCCTGGTCACCGACGGGCTGCTGGAGATGCGCACCGGCGACGGCACCGACGACCGCTACGACGAGGACCTGTACCAGGCGTTCATGGCCCAGCTCGCACCCGCGAGCGCGGCCGCCGCCGTCGCCGCCATCCGCGCCGACCTGATCGGCTCGGGTGAGGGGATCGACGACGACACCGCCGTGCTCGCGCTGGGCGTCCCGCCGGCCTGAGCTATGTCCCGGCGGCGGCGCCGGCCTCGGGGGCGCCGGTGTCGGGCTCCGGCGCGGGCTCGCGGCGGAAGACGTCCGACGGGCGGTGGGCCCGCAGCAGGAGCCGGTAGAGCGGTGCCTTCGGGTTGCGCGCCACCCGGTCGCCCGCCGGGTCGCCGTCCTCCACCGGGTCCTTCCCGTTCACCGCTTGCACGGGTCGTGCCCCCAGTTCATGAGCGAGTACCGCCACCGCGAATCCTCGATCCGGTCCTCGGCGGGGCGTTGGGCGAGGTGCCGGTGCACGTACCCGACGACCTTGCGCATGTGGGCGTAGTCGTCCTCGCCGAGGTCCGCCTTCTTCGTGCCGAGGATCGCGACGATCCGCCGGCCCGACCGGTGCCCGACCGACTCGCCGCCGGGGTCGTCTCCCGCGGAGGCGCCGACCGACCGGGACTCCTCGGTCTCGAGCCACCGCTCCAGCTCGCGCGCCGTCATGTTCACCGCGGTGGTGAACTCGTCGCGCACGCCGTCGCGGTCGGCGCCGTCGGCGCTCACTTCTTCCTCAGCGCGGACGGCTTGTGGACGGCCTCGCCGCCGCTGTTGTCGCTGCGCACCCGGTACTGCGGGTCGTCGGCGGAGGCCCGCACGGTGCGGCCCGCGGCCTCGGTGTCGGAGGTGATCTTCTCGATCACCTCGCCCTCGGCGGTGCCGCCGTGGGATGACCACGTCACCCTGTCGCCCTTGCGGAACTCCTCGCTCACGATGCTCCCCTCGACGCGCGGTCCGTGGCGCGCGGATACCCGGTGGTGAGGGGGGGCAAACGGCGCCGTCACCCGGCGGTGTGCCCGCGCGCGCCCCGGCGTACTCCGCGGGGAGTGCCCGCGGTGTCGACCCGGAGCGGACGACGCGGCGGCGCCGATCGGGGACGGTCGAGCCATGGTTACGACGTCCCCTCCCACGACCACGCCGGTTCCGTCCGCACCCGGCACCAGGCCCCGGGGCGGGCCGGCGTCGCTCGCCCGCCGCGCGGTGCTCGTCCTGCACCTGGCGCTGGGCCTCGGGTGGCTGGGGGTGACCGCCGCGTTCCTGGTGCTGACCGTCTGGCTGCTCGACGTCCGGGACCCGGCGACGCTGCGCGCCGGCTACGCCTTCCACGACCTCGCCGTCGTCTGGCTGGCCCGCCCGGCGGCGATCGGGTCGACCTCGACCGGGCTGCTGCTGGTGCTCCTCGCCGGCCGGTTCCCCGCGTGGCGCCGGTGGTTGTGGTGGGTGCCGGCGAAGCTCGCCCTGGTCGTCACGACCGTGGTGGTGACGGTCAACATCTCGCCGGAGGCGCTGCGCGTCGCCGTCGACCGGGCCGACGCGGTGGGCTCGCCCGCCTACACCGAGGTGCAGTACGCGCTGGTGGGCGTGGCGGTCTTCCACGTCGTGATGATCACCGCGGCG
This sequence comes from Pseudonocardia sp., assembly GCF_035305885.1. Taxonomy (GTDB): domain Bacteria; phylum Actinomycetota; class Actinomycetes; order Mycobacteriales; family Pseudonocardiaceae; genus Pseudonocardia. The sequence continues at coordinate 8,631 of NZ_DATGOP010000060.1, read as the reverse complement.
GCCGTGCTGTCGGTGTTCCGGCCGGGGGTCCGCCGGGCGCGCCGGGGGCGGGCGTGAGCACGCGCGCCGTCGCCACCCGCCCGGCGGGCACCCGGCGCCGGCTCGGGGTCCGCACCCGCCGCGCGGTCCTCGTCGCGCACATCGCGTCCGCGGGCGCCTGGCTGGGCGTCGACGTGGCGATGGCCGTGCTGATCGGCACCGCGATGACCACCGACGAGGCCGCCGTGCTCGTGTTCTGCTTGCAGGCCCTCGAGCTGGTCTCGGTCTGGCCGCTGCTCGCCTGCGGCCTGGTGTGCCTGGCGACGGGGGTCGTCCTCGGGCTGGGCAGCAAGTGGGGGCTCGTGCGCTACTGGTGGGTGGCGATCAAGCTGGTGCTCAACCTCGTGCTCACCGCGCTGGTCGTCGTGGCGCTGCGGGGCGAGGTCGCCGAGCAGGCCGAGCTCGCCCGCAGGCTCGCCGCGGGCGAGGCGGTGACCTTCGACCTCAGCAACCTGATCTTCCCGCCGACCGTCTCCCCGACGCTGCTGCTGGTCGCGATCACGCTGTCGGTGGTCAAGCCGTGGGGCCGGATCCGGCGGCGGGAGGTGGCCGCGCGATGACGACGCCCGCGAGGGTCCAGCTCGCGGCGACGGCCGTGGCTGTCGCGGGGTACCTCGTGCTGGCGCTGGCCGGGGTGCACGAGCTGCGGCCGGTCCCGCCGCCGGTGGTCGTGCTGGTGCCGGCCGCGCTCGCCGTGGCCGCGCTGCCGCGGCGGCGCTGGCCGAACCTGCTGGCCGCGCTGTTGTGCGCCGTGGCGCTGTTCGGCGCATTGGTCGTCTACCGGGCGACCTACGACCGGCTGGCCGACCCGGGGCAGATCGCGCCCTGGGTGGGCACCGTCCTGCAGGTCACCGGGCTGGGGGTCGCCGTCGTCGCGGGCGTGCTCGCGGCCCGGCGGCCGGTGCTCCTCAGGCGGGGGAGGCGGTGAGCCGCGCGGCGAGCGCCGCCTGGGCGTCGGCGGTGGTGAGGTCGGCGTTGATGCGGGCGCCGGCCAGCGCCCCGGCGGCGGCCGCCGCGCCGACCTGGGCGGTCAGGTCGGTGGCGTTCCCCGCGACCCAGACGCCCGGCACGGCGGTGGCGCCCGCCAGGCCGCTCGCGAAGCGGCGGCCGATGCCCGGCAGGTCCTCCATCGGCAGCCCGAGGCCCGCGAGGCCCTCGTCGCGGGCGAGAAGCGTGGTGGCCACGGCGAGGACGCGCCGCGGCACGAGCTGTCCGTCGCCGAGCCGCACCCCGGTGATGCCGGCCCCGTCGGACTCGACTCCCGCCACGGCCGTGTCGACGACCCGGATGCCGCGGGCGGCGAACAGGGCGCGGGTGTCCGCGTCGAGATCGGTGCCGCGGGTGAAGTACACGAGGTCGTCGGTCAGCTGGCGGAACAGCAGGGCGTGGTGGACCGAGGCCGGTCCCACCGCGAGGACGCCGATCGGCTCGTCGCGGACCTCCCAGCCGTGGCAGTACGGGCAGTGCACCACGCCGCGGCCCCAGTGCGGCGCGAGGCCGGGCACGTCGGGGAGCACGTCGCGCAGCCCGGTGGCGACCAGCAACCGGCGGGCCCGCAGGGTGTGGCCGTCGGCCAGCGTGACGGTGAAGCGCGGGTCGCCCCCGGCGGGCGCGGCCGGGGCCGTGGAGACCACCTCGCCCGTCACGACCCGGCCACCGTAGCGGCGCACCTCCTCCCGGCCGCGGCGCAGCAGCTCGGCCGGGGGTGTGCCGTCCAGCCCGAGCAGGCCGTGCACCCCCTCGGCCGGCGCGTTGCGCGGGCTCCCGCTGTCGACCACGACGACCGACCGGCGGGAGCGAGCCAGCATGAGCGCTCCGTTCAACCCGGCGGCACCGCCGCCGATCACGACGGCGTCGACGAGTTCGGGCGCGTCCACTGCAGTCATCTGTGTTCTCCTCGGATCTCGAACGGCTGTCCCCGACGCTAGGCGCCGCTTGCGAGATAGGCATACTCTCTTGCTCATGCGGCAAGAAGATGGCGATCTGGACGGCCTCGTGCGCAAGCGCATCCGGGCGCTGCGGATCGCACAGGGGTGGTCGCTGGAGGAGCTGGCCGCCCGCGCGCGGCTGAGCCCGTCCACGCTCAGCCGCATCGAGACCGGCCACCGCCGCCTCGCCCTCGACCAGCTCGTCGTCCTCGCCCGGGCCCTCGACACCTCGCTCGACCAGCTGGTGGAGACCGACACCGACGACGTGGTCTCCCAGCCGGTGGTCGACAGCGCCCACGGCTGGCTGCGGTGGTCGGTGAAGGCGGACCCGAGCCTGACCGTCGTGCGGCAGCGCCTGACCGCCCCGCCGCCGGACAGCCCCGCCCGCCTGCGCGCCCACGCGGGGCGGGAGTGGCTCGTCGTGCTAGCCGGCACCGCCGTCCTGCTGCTCGGGCACCGGCGGATCCGGGTGGAGACCAACCAGGCCGCGGAGTTCCCGACGATGCTCCCGCACGCGATCGGCGCCGCCGAGGGCGGACCGTGCGAGGTCCTGGGCCTGTTCGACCGGGACGCCCGGCGCGGCCACCGGGCGGAAGCGGCACCCCGGGAGCGCTGACCCGGCGAGTCGCGCTCTGGGTGTCGGCGAGTCGCGGTCTGGGTGTCGGCGAGTCGCGGTCTGGGTGTCGGCGAGTCGCGGTCCGGGTGCGGGGGAGTCGCGGTGTGGGTGCGGGTGAGTCGCGGCGCGAGTGCAGCCGGTGCCCGGGCGCGTCGTGCGCCGGCAACGCCCGCGCCCCCGCCCACAGCCATGCGGCCATGGCCGCCCTTCCCCGGTCTTGCCCACCACAGGATTGTCTGACAGTCTGGCGGTCCAGCAATCAGCTCGGTGGAGGACGGGGAGGGTGCGATGACGCACGGAACGCCCGAGGGCCGCGGCGACCAGGACGTCGCGGCACGTCGGGTCGTCGCGTTCGCGACGGGGGTCGGGAACTTCACGGAGTGGTTCGACTTCGCCGTCTACGGGTTTCTCGCGGCGACCCTCGGGCGCCTGTTCTTCCCGAGCCCGAGCCCCGCCGTGTACGTGGTGGTCGTCGCCGCGGTCTGCACGCCGGCGCTCGTGCGCTGGCTGCCCGAGGTCCGCGGCCGCACCCTCGACGCCACCGCGACCGCCGCCGTCGCCCGATGAGCGGGTACGAGGTGCTCGCGGTCCGCTACGGGACGCGGACGGCGACGAAGGCCGACAGCTTTCTGAACTTCCACCTCTACGGCGAACCGGACGCGTCGTTCGAGATGGACTACTCGTTCTGGCTGGTGCGGGGGCAGGGGCGCACGATCCTGTTCGACACCGGCTTCGACGCCGAGGTGGGCAGGCGGCGCGGGCGCACCACGCTGGTGGACCCGGTGGCCGCGCTGGCGGGGCTGGGTGTGGAGCCGGACGGGATCGACCAGGTCGTGGTCACCCACGCCCACTACGACCACATCGGGAACCTGCACCGGTTCCCGGATGCGGAGGTGGTGATCGCCCGCCGCGAGTACGAGTTCTGGACCGGGCCGTACGCGAACCGGTTCCAGCTGGCGCATTCCACGGAGGCCGCCGAGCTGGCCCGCCTGTCGCAGATCCGGGACCAGGGGCGGCTGCGCCTGGTCGAGGACTCGCTCGACCTGGCGCCGGGGATCGAGCTGGTGGTGGTCGGGGGTCACACGCCCGGCCAGATGGTGGCCCAGGTTGCGGCGGGTGGTGGCGCGGTGGTGCTGGCCGCGGACGCGCTGCACTTCTACGAGGAGCTGGAGCGCGACCGGCCGTTCTTCGTGGTGGCCGATCTGGTGGAGATGTACCGCGGGTTCGACCTGTTGCGGGAGATGACCGAGGACCCGGGCCGCCTGCTGGTGGCGGGCCACGACGCCGAGGTGCGTACGCGGTTCCCCGGCCGGGTGGCGGGGCTTCCGGGTGAGCTGGCCGAGCTGGTGGTGCGGGTCGCGGGAGGGGAGGCGTCGTGAGCCTGGAGGGGAAGGTCTGCCTGATCACCGGGGCGGCCGGGGGTCTGGGGTCGGCGACCGCGCGGCGGCTGTCCGCGGACGGGGTGCGGCTGGTGCTGGTCGACCTGGACGCCGACCGGCTGGCGGCGTTGGCGAAGGAGTTGCCCTCGCCGGTGGTCGTGCACCCCGGCGACGTGGCGAGCGAGGCCGACGTCGACGCCGCGGTGGCCGCGGGCGTGGCCGAGTTCGGCCGGGTGGACCTCTACCACCTCAATGCGGGGATCCCGGGTCCGTTGACCCGGCTGCCGGACCTGGCGGTCGAGGACTTCGACCGCGTGATCGCGATCAACCTGCGCGGGGTGTTCCTGGGCGTGCGGGCGGCGTTCCGGCAGTACGAGGTGCAGGCCCGCGCCGGCGCGCCGGGTGGGGCGATCGTGGTGACCGCGTCGATCGCGTCGCTGCGGGCGGGGGACGACCTGATCGCCTATCACGCCTCGAAGCACGGCGTGGTGGGCGTGGTGAAGAGCGCTGCGGTGTTCGGCGGGCCGATCGGGGTGCGGGTGAACGCGGTGGCGCCGGGGATCGTGCCGACGGCGCTGTTCGCCGGGTCCGGGTCGGGCCCGGGCGCGGGGGACGACATGGTGCGCCGGGCGTCGACCACGCCGCTGCGCCGGGCGGGCACCGGCGAGGAGATCGCCTCGGTCGTGGCGTTCCTGCTCGGCGACGGCGCGGCCTACATGACCGGCGAGGTGGTGTCGGTGGACGGCGGGGCGGCCGCGGTGAGCACGGTGCGGCCGGCCGGCGGCGCCGGGGCGTGGGACCCGCGGCCCCGTGACGTGCAGCTGCACCCGGAGCTCGGGTAGAGGGAGGAAGGCGTATGTCGCAACAGCAGACCGTGGGGTTCGTCGGTCTGGGCAACATGGGCGGGCGGATGACCCGCCGGCTGGTCGACGCGGGCATCGCGGTGATCGGGTACGACCCGCGCCCGGGCGCCGCGGAGGCGGTCGGCGCGACGCCCGGCGCGAACCCGGCCGACGTGGCGCGGCGGGCCGGGGTGGTGCTGATGTCGCTGCCGGACAGCACGGTGGTCGAGCCGGTGGTCCGCGGCCCGGACGGGCTGCTGGCCGGCGCGAGCGCCGGGTCGACGCTGGTGGACCTGTCCACCGCGTCGCCCGAGTCCACCGTGGCGCTGCACGCGGAGGCCGCCGAGCGGGGCGTGCACTACCTCGACGCCGGGGTCTCCGGCGGGGCCGCGGCGGCCGAGAAGGGCACCCTGACGATCATGGCGGGTGGCGACGCCGCGGTGCTCGCGGAGCTGTCGTGGGTGTTCGAGCCGATCGCCGCGCGGGTGCACCACATGGGCGCGCCGGGTGCCGGGCACACCACGAAACTGCTCAACAACTTCCTCAACGGGGTGGCGCTCGCCGCCACCGCGGAGGTGATGGTGGCGGGCCGCAAGGCGGGCCTGGACCTGGCGCAGCTGTTGGAGGTGCTCAACTCCAGCACCGGGGTCAACTTCGCCACCCGCGAGCGGTTCCCGCACATCGTGCGCGGGGACTACCTGGAGGGCGGGCTCACCGGTCGGTTGATGACCAAGGACCTGGCCCTGTACGTCGACCTGCTCGGCCGGCTCGGGGTGCCGAGCCTGAACGCGTCGGGGCCGCTGGCGAGCTTCGGGCTGGCCGAGAATCTCGGCTACGGCGACCAGATCAGCAACCGGGTCGTCGACGCCATCGGCGACCTCGCGGGCGGAGTCCGCGTGCACGACAAGACGGAGGGATGAGGACACAGTGCAGATCGTGCGGGGGCGGGCCCCCGAGACCACCCCGACCCAGGTCCGCACCGAGACCTTCACCGGCACCGTGTACGGCGATCCGGTGCTGCCCACCACGGACGGCAACACGATCAACTCGGTGACGTTCACGCCGGGGGCGCGCACCTACTGGCACCACCACACCCACGGCCAGATCCTCGTGGTCACCGCCGGCCGCGGCTGGGTGTGCGCCCACGGCGAGCAGCCACAGGAGATCCGCGCCGGTGACGTGGTGTGGTGCCCGCCGGGGGAGCGCCACTGGCACGGCGGCACCACCGACACGATCATGACGCACCTCGCGGTGTCGCTCGGGCCGACGGTGTGGCTCGACGAGGTCGGCGAGGAGGAGTACCGCGCGGCGGTCGCCGCGGCGGGGAAGGGGGACCCGATCCGATGAGCGAGGGCAACGGCGCGGTGCAGGCCACCGACGAGCGCTACCTGCAGGGGCTCGCGAACCGCAAGCAGGTGCTGGGCGAGGCCCACGTCGAACGGTCCCTGGCGGCGGTGAGCGACTTCTCCCGCCCGGTGCAGGAGTTCGTCACCCGCGCCTGCTGGGGCGACATCTGGGGCCGGCCCGGCCTGGACCGGCGCACCCGCAGCCTGCTCAACCTCGTCATGCTCACCGCGCTCGGCCGCAACCACGAGCTGGGCGTGCACGTGCGCGGGGCGATCACCAACGGCGCCACCCAGGAGGAGATCCAGGAAGCGCTGCTGCAGTCGGCGATCTACTGCGGCGTCCCCGCCGCGCTCGAGTCGTTCCGCGTGGCCGAACGCGTCCTGGCCGAGCTCGCCGCCGAGGCCGACGATGCCTGACGCCTCCAGCGCCGGGCTGCCCGGCGCGGTCGGGTTCATCGGCCTGGGCCGGATGGGCGGGCCCATGGCCCGCAGGCTCGCCGCGGCCGGCGTGTCCGTCCGCGGCCACGACACCGCACCAAGGCCCGGGCTCGCCGACGTCGTCACGTTCGTGGAGAAGGCGGCCGAGGTCGCCGACGGGGTCGGCGCCGTGATCCTGATGCTGCCGGACTCGAACGTCGTCGACGCCGTCGTCCGCGGCACGGGGCTGGTCGACGCGCTCGCCCCGGGCACCGTGCTCGTCGACATGGGCTCCTCGGAGCCGCTGCGGACCCGCTCCCTGGCCGACGAGGTCGCCGCCCGCGGCGCCACCCTCGTCGACGCGCCGGTCTCGGGAGGGGTCAAGGGTGCCGAGGCGGGCAGCCTGACGATCATGGTGGGCGGCCCGGACGAGCAGGTCGCCGCGGTGACCCCGCTGCTCGACGTGCTCGGCCGGGTCCGCCACATCGGGCCGGTCGGCGCCGGTCACGCGCTCAAGGCGCTGAACAACCTGATGTCGGCGGCCCACCTCGTGGCCAGCTCGGAGGCGCTGCTCGCCGGGCAGCGGTTCGGGATCGACCCGGCCGTCATGCTCGACGCGGTCAACACCTCCAGCGGGCGCAGCGGCTCCACCGAGAACAAGTGGCCGAACTACGTCCTCCCCGGCACGTACGACTCCGGGTTCGCGCTCGCGCTCATGCTCAAGGACATCCGGATCGCGCTCGGCCTGGTCGAGGCCACCGGGGTGCCGTCGGCGCACGCGGCGCGCACCGTGGAGCTGTGGGCCGAGGCCGCCGCCGCGCTGGACCCGGATGCGGACCACACCGAGATCGTGCGATGGTTGGAGCGGAAAGGTTCTGACCTCCCGGGGGAAGGATGAGCGTGAACGGCGCCTCGCCGGTGACGGGGTCGACCCGGCCCACCTGGTCGGCCGACCAGATCGGTCGTGTGGCCGCGCCCCTGCGCGAGCAGGTCGTCACGCTCGTCCGGGACGCGATCCTCGGGTTCCGCCTCGAGCCCGGGCAGCGGCTCGTGGAGCGCGAGCTGGTCGAGCAGCTCGGGGTCTCCCGGGCCACCGTCCGCGAGGTGCTGCGCCAGCTCGCGGTGGAGGGCCTGGTCACGGTCGTCCCGCAGCGGGGCGCGGTCGTCACGGCGCTGTCACCCGAGGACGCCGCCGACCTGTACGAGATGCGCGCCTCCCTGGAGGCGCTGGCCGTGCAGCGCTTCGTGCAGCGGGCGACCCCGCAGCAGGTGGCCGAGCTGCGGGCGGCGGTCGAGGAGATCGAGCGCACCGCGGGGTCGACCGACCCGCAGGAGCAGCTGCGCGCGAAGGACCGCTTCTACGAGGTGCTGCTCGGCGGATCCGGCAGCACCCCGCTGCAGCAGACCCTCGCCGGGCTGCAGGCGCGGGTGCGGCTGCTGCGGGCCACGTCGCTGTCGCAGGCGGGGCGGCCCCAGGAGGCGGCCGCGGAGCTGCGGGCCGTGGTCGAGGCGATCGAGGCCGGCGACGCCGAGCGCGCCGCCGCGGCCTGCGTGCAGCACATCCAGAACGCCGCCCGCACCGCGCTGTCGCGCCTGCGCGCCCAGTCCTGACCCGGTATCACCGGCCCCTTCTGAACCGAACCGAGCGGTCCGTTCGGTGGACCGCCCGTGCCCCCGGACAACCCGACCCCAGGAGGTCTTCCCATGTCCACGACCGAAGCCGCGCTCACCCCCGAGCAGCAGGAGATCAAGGACGAGTTCGTGCGGGTGCGCGGCACGTGGGGCGAGCCGTGGCAGCGGATGCTGGAGCTCGACCCCTCGTTCGTGCGGGCCTACCTGCACTTCTCCGCCCGTCCCTGGACCGGCGAGACGCACCTGGAACCGAAGGTCAAGGAGTTCGTCTACATCGCCGCCGACGCCGCGGCCACCCACCTCTACGAGCCCGGCGTCCGCCAGCACATCGCCGCCGCGTTCGACCACGGCGCCACGGTCGAGGAGGTGATGGAGGTCCTCGAGCTGACCTCCACCCTCGGCATCCACGCCAGCAACATCGGCGTCCCGCTG
>NZ_DATGOP010000059.1:0-47881 GCF_035305885.1 Pseudonocardia sp. | reverse complement strand
GGCCCGCTTCAGGGCCTGCTGGTCCTGATGGTCGCCCGGATGGGCGTCTGGACGTGCGGTTCGACGTTGCGCTTCGCGGTGCCGCCGTTCTCCTCGCCCCACAGCAGCGTCACGTCCGCGCCGTCCTTCGCGTCGGCCTCGTCGACGAAGGCCGCGGAGAACCACGAGCCGAAGTTGACCGTGTAGGTGCATTGCGTCGAGATCCCCACCAGCCGGTCGCCGGCGAGCACGGCGTCGTGGTGCACGCGCGCGTAGCGGCCGAGCGGCGTGTCGAGGTACTTCGGACGGTCCTTCGTGGCGAACAGCGATCGCCGGTAGATGTCGACCACGTCGTCGTCGTTCCAGATCAGCCACACCTTCTTGCGGTGCGGCCGCGTGGCGTGCTCCTCGAGCGCCTCCCGGCCGATGAAGTCGTGGTCGAACCGGACGAGGTGGCCGTAGCCGAAGTCGTACGGGGAGACGTAGTAGTCCTCCACGTCGTCCGAGGCGTAGCTCCCGCCCACGGAGAGCTTGCCCTCGTACCAGTCGCCGGGCAGCCACTCCCGGTAGGCCTTCAGCCATTCCCCGGTGTAGATCGCGGGCGTGGGCTGCGCGGGGTACCCGGTCTCGATGCTGCCGGAGTAGTACGCGAGCCCGCCCGCGCGGACGAGCCCGAACTCCTCGCCCGCGGTGAGCAGCGCGTCGAGCACGGCCGGACCGTGCTCGACCGGCCCGAAGATCTCCATTCCCTTGGAGTCGGAGCCGGGATCGCCGATGACCGTGTGGAACAGGCCCCGCACCGGGTGGCCCGCGATGGTCAGCTCGGTCATCGTGAAGAACTTGACCGGCGGGATCGGGCCGCCGTTGACCTTCTCCAGGATGTTCCACGCCTGGGGCCCGCCGATCTCGTAGCGGAACACCCGGCGCCGGCCCGGGTTGTCCTCCGTTCGCTCGTCGCGGTGGACCTCCACGTCGTAGCCGCCGGTCTCGGCCTGGTACTGCACCCAGTTGGCCGCGCCCGCGGGGCCGACCAGGACCGCCTCCTCCTTCTCCAGGCCGAACAGGACCGCGGTGCCGATCATGAGGCCGTCGGGGTTGCAGACGACCATGTGCTTGGCCTTGTCGCGGCCGTAGGTGGCGAAGCTGTTGGTCCCGGTCTCCGACAGCAGACGCGTGACGTCCGGGCCCCGGAAGTAGACGTCCGTCATGTGGTGGGACTGGTCGAACAGCACCGCCGTCTTGCGGATGGCCTGCTGTTCCTCCTGCCAGTTCGAGTGGACGGGCGGGTACTTCATCTTGTACGGCCCGTGGGGGGAGTGGCGGAGCATGCGGATCGGGTCGCCGATGCGCTGGATCTTCGCCTCGAGGCTCTCGCGGGTCATGGTTGTCCCTTCGTCGGACGATGTGCAGGGGTGGGGGTCGCGGGCGCGGCGTCCACCGTGGAGAGCCCGTCCCGATCCGCGCGGTGGGGCCGCTGGCGCCGGCGCCTCCGGTCGTTCCGGCAGGCCTCGCCCGACCGGGATCGGCCATGTACGAACCTTCCGCTCCGACACGCTAGTGACTTCTGGCTCGGAGTCAAGAGAGCCTTGACGGTGCGTGATGTCGAGCCCTACCGTCTCGGCCAGATAGTTCGTACGCATTCGATCGACCCTGCCGTCCACCCCTGCCCCCGGCTTCGAGGATGTGAGCTTCCGTGGTGATCTCGACGGGTACCCAGCTGCGCGCCGACGCGGGTTCGACGGGCCGACTCGTCGACGGGCGGCGGGTGGCTCGGACCGTGCGCGAGGAGGTGGCGGCCGGAACCGCGCGTTTCCACGCCGAGACGGGGCGACGCCCGGGGCTCGCCACCGTCCTGATCGGCGACGACCCCGCATCCGAGGTCTACGTGCGGAACAAGCGGAAGTCGTGCGTCGCGGCGGGCATGCTCGACCTGCACCGGCACCTGCCCGCCGAGGCCACGCAGGCCGAGGCCGAGGCGCTCGTGGACTCCCTCGCCGCCGACCCCGCCGTGGACGGGATCCTGGTCCAGCTGCCGCTGCCCGCGCACCTCGACGCCGGCAGGCTCGTGGCGCGGATCCCGGCCGAGAAGGACGTCGACGGCCTCACCACCGTCAACGCGGGCTTGCTCGCCCAGGGCAGGCCCGGGCTGCGGCCCTGCACCCCGGCCGGCGTGATCCGGCTGCTCGACGAGTACGAGGTGGACCTGCGCGGGGCCGAAGCGGTCGTCGTCGGCCGGTCCGACCTCGTCGGGAGGCCCATGGCCCAGCTGCTGCTCGGCCGGGACGCGACCGTGACGATCGCCCACTCCCGGACCGCCGACCTGGCCGCGGTCTGCCGGCGCGCCGACGTCCTCGTCGTCGCGGCCGGGGTGCCGGGCCTCGTCGGGGCCGACGCGATCCGGCCCGGCGCCACGGTGATCGACGTGGGGATCCACAGGGACGGGAACGGCCTGCGCGGCGACGTCGACTTCGACGCCGCGGTCGGGATCGCCGGGTTGATCACGCCCGTCCCCGGCGGGGTGGGGCCGATGACGATCGCCATGCTGCTGTCCAACACCCTCGCCGCCGCCCGCGGCCGGGCGGGCCGCGACGTGGGATGACGGCCGCCCCGGTCCCCGCGCCGCCCGCGGAGGTGCTCGGGGTGCCGTGGCCGGGCCGCTGCCTGGTCATGGGGATCCTCAACGTCACCCCCGACTCGTTCTCGGACGGCGGAGATCACCTCGCCCCGGAGTCGGCGATCGCTCGCGGGCTGGAGCTGATGCGCGACGGCGCCGACCTCGTCGACGTCGGTGGCGAGTCGACCCGACCGGGCGCGGCACCGGTCCCGGTCGACGTCGAGCTGGCCCGGGTCGTCCCGGTCGTGCGGGCGCTGGCGGAGCACGGGGTGCCGGTGAGCGTCGACACCACCAAGGCGGCGGTCGCCGCCGAGGCGGTCGCGGCGGGCGCGCGCGTGGTGAACGACGTCAGCGGCGGGCTGGCCGACGAGACGATGGTGGAGCTCGTCGCCGCGCTGGCGGTCCCGTACGTCGTCATGCACTGGCGGGCGCCCAGCGCCGAGATGCGGCGGCACGCCCGCTACGGCGACGTCGTGGCCGAGGTGCGGGAGGAGCTCGGCCGCCGCCTCGACGCCGTCACCGCCGCGGGCGTGGACCCGGAGCTGATCGTGCTCGATCCGGGGCTTGGCTTCGCGAAGCGGCCGGCGCACGACTGGCGGCTCCTCGCGTGCCTGGACGAGCTGGCCACCCTGGGCAGGCCCTTGCTGGTCGGCGCGTCCCGCAAGTCCTTCCTCGGCGCGGCCCTCGCCTGCGACGGGCCTGCCCCGCCACCCCGGGACCGCGACGCCGCCGGCGCGGCGGTGGCGGCGATGGCGGCCGCGGCAGGTGCCGCCGTCGTGCGGGTCCACGACGTCGCGGCGACCCGGCAGGCCGTCCGCGTCGCCGCGCGGCTGTCCGAGGCGCGCACGGGGCGAACCGGCGGCCCGACGTGAGCCGGGTCTGGGCCCGCTTCGACGACCTCCGCTCGGGACGGGCGATCGCCTTCCGCCGCCCCCGGCGGATCCTCGCCGCCCGTGCTCCCGAAGCGGTCCCGCGGGTCCTCGAGCAGGCCGAACGCGCCACGGCCGGGGGCGAGTGGGCGGTCGGGTACCTCGCCTACGAGGCCGCGCCGGGGCTGGACCCCCGCCTGGTCGCACGGCCGCAGTCGGCCGACGACCCGCCCGTCGCCTGGTTCGCCCTCTGCGCCGATCCGGTCCGGGTCGCGCCCGTGGGGGCCCGCCCCGCTGCCGGGCCGGTGTCCGCGACCTGGCGACCGGACCGGGTCCCCGCGGAGTACCGGGCCGACGTCGAGCGGGTGCGGCAGCGGATCGCCACCGGCGAGGTGTACCAGTGCAACCTGACGGCGGCGGTGGCGGGACGCGTCGACGGCGATCTCCGCGCGTTCTACCGGGACCTCGCGTGCGCGCAGGGCGGCGCCCACAACGCCTACCTCGACATCGGCACGCACGTGGTCGTGAGCGCCAGCCCCGAGCTGTTCTTCGAGCGCCGTGGGCCGGACGTCCTGTTCACCCCCATGAAGGGGACCGCGCGGCGAGGCCGCGACGCGCGGGAGGACCGGGCGCGCGTCGCGGCCCTGCGGGCCGACCCGAAGGAACGGGCGGAGAACGTCATGATCGTCGACCTCATCCGCAACGACGTCGCGCGGGTGGGTGAGATCGGCAGCGTGCGGGTGTCGGAACTGCTGCGCGTCGAGCGCTACGGCACGGTCCTGCAGATGACGTCCGACGTGCGGGCGAGGCTCCGGCCGGACGTGTCGCTGGTCGAGCTCTTCGCTGCGGTCTTCCCGTCCGGATCCGTGACCGGTGCGCCGAAGATCGCGGCGATGCGGCTCGTCCGGGAGCTCGAGCGGCGGCCGCGCGGGGTGTACTGCGGGTGCATCGGCCACATCGCTCCCGGCGAGCCGGCCCGGGCCCGCTTCGCCGTCGCCATCCGGACCGCGGTCGTCGACCGCCGGACCCGGGTGGCGAGGTACGGGACGGGCGCGGGCATCACCTGGGCTTCGGATCCCGTCGCCGAGCAGGAGGAGATCGTCTGCAAGACGGCCGTGCTCGCCACCGCGGACCGGGGGATGCTGCGGGAACCGGGGCGTGACGGTGTCGTACGGGCGCATCCGGCATCTCTTGAACCTGAGTCGAGCCTCGCTCGGGTGTGCCCGGCCGCGGATCGTGGCGGCTCGTCCCAGCTCACTTCGCAGGCATTGACTTTTCGGCGTCGGCAGCTAGATTGACTTGTGTTCAAGAGCTGACAGAGCTGTCCGGTGCGAGCTGTCCAGTGCGGACCTTGTGACGATCCCTCCCCACCTCGCCGTGCCCGATGGAGTGCGCCATGAGCGATCAACCCCCCGACGGAGTCCGCCGCCCGGCCCACGGTTCCCCCGACCCGCGGGCCCTCCTGCTCGACTCTCCCATGTCGCGTGCGCAGCGCAGGGTCATCGGCCTGACCGGGGTCATCTCCGCGCTCGACGGGTTCGACCTGTTGTCGGTGACGTTCGTGGCGCCCGTGCTGGCCAGGTCCTTCGAGGTCGACAGCGCCGCGATCGGCCTGCTGCTGTCGGCGGGCCTGCTGGGCGCCCTGATCGGGTCGGTCGCCCTCGCCCCGCTGGCCGACGTGTTCGGGAGGCGGCCGATCGCGCTGACCTGCCTCGGCATCATGGTCGCCGGCATGGGCCTGTCGGCCCTGTGCACGGCGCTGGCCCCGCTGGTGGCGGTTCGGCTGCTCACCGGCGTCGGCATCGGCGCGATGATGGTGGTGATCAACCCGATCGCCGTCGAGGTCGCCAACCGGCGAACCCGCTCCTTCGCCGTCGCGATGATGTCGGTCGGCTACCCGCTCGGCGGGGCGCTCGGCGGGGCGGCGTCGGCCGTCCTGCTGCGGTACTTCGACTGGCAGTCGGTGTTCGCCCTCGGTGCGCTGCTCACGCTGCTCGTGCTCCCCTTCGCCGCCGCGCAGCTGCCGGAGTCGCTCGCGTTCCTGCTGACCCGGCGGCGGCACGACAGCCTGATCCGGGTGAACGCGGTGCTGCGCCGGTTCGGCCACGCCGACCTGCCCGCGCTGCCCCCCGTCGACGAGGACCGGCGCGCGCCCTACCGGGAAATCGTCCGCGGCCGCCAGCTCCCGGTCACGCTCGTCGTCTGCGTCATCAGCCTGCTGATGTACATGACGATCTACTTCTTCCTGAGCTGGCAGCCGTCGATGCTGGTCGGCCTGGGCCTCGACCCGTCGGCGGCGGCGACGGTCTCGAGCGCGAGCAGCCTGGCGGGTGCGTTCGCGTGCGTGGTGTTCGGGGTCGTGTCGCGCCGCGTGTCCGGTCACGCCCTCGCGGTGGTGTCGATCCTCGGCCTCGGGTTCGCCGTCGTCGCCTTCGGGCTCGTGCCCGCGGCGCCTGCGCTCGTCGTGGTGGTCGCGGTGCTCGCGGGCGGCGGCGTCGCGGCGGCGACGGTGGGGCTGCTGGTCACGGCGGCGGAGGCGTTCCCAGCCCCGTTGCGCGCCACGGGTACCGGCGTGGTCCTGGGGGTCGGTCGGGTCGGGAGCGCGCTCGCCCCGGCGCTCGCGGGCACGCTCTTCGCCGCCGGGGCGACGCGGCCGACCGTGGCGGCCGTGATGGGCGGCTTCGCGGTGCTCGCCGGTGTGCTCCTCGTCCTCGGGAGGGCGCTGACCAGGAGCCGGTCGACGTCCGCGACCCCCGACCCGATCTCCCTCGGAGCTCCTGATGACCACTGACGAGAAGCGCGGGCCGTCCCTGCAGGACCTGATCGACTCCGTCCCGAAGCTGGTCGACCACCTCTACCACGACACGCCCGGACCGAGCATCCGCACCCGCGCCGACCTGATCCCGGTCCCCGCCGAGTTCTCGAACTGGCGGGACGAGCAGCGGGCGTGGCGCGAGACCGCCGTGCTGTTCGACCAGTCCCACCACATGCCCGAGCTGTTCCTCTCCGGCCCGGACGCCGTCCGGCTGCTGAGCCGCATCGGCGTCAACAGCCTGGCCAACCTCGGGCCGGGGGTCGCCAAGCAGTTCATCGGGTGCAGCCCGTCGGGGCACGTCATCGGCGATTGCATCCTCTACGCCCTGCCGGACGGCACCTACGAGCTCGTCAGCAGCATGCCGCTGCTCAACTGGATCGAGTACCAGGCCGGGGCGGGCGGCTGGGACGTGACGGTGCGGCGGGACAACAACACCGCCGACAACCCGACCGGGCGCCGCGAGCGGTTCCGCTTCCAGCTCGACGGCCCGCGCGCCGGCGAGATCTTCGACGCGGTCGTGGCGGGCGAGCCCCCCGACATCCGCTTCTTCCGGACCGCCTCCGCGACGATCGCCGGCGTCGAGGTGCTGGTGCTCCGCCACGGGATGGCGGGCCGGGGCCAGGGGTTCGAGATCTCCGGCCCCTACGACCAGCGGGAGGCCGTCCGCGCCGCGATCCTCGAGGCGGGCGCCCCGCACGGCCTGCGCCAGGGCGGGCTGAAGGCGTACTTCACCAGCAGCTACGAATCGGGGTGGATCGCCTACCCGCTCCCGGCGATCTACACCGGGGAGGAGCTGCGCGGCTACCGCGAATGGCTCCCCGCCGACAGCTGGGAGGGGCGGTTCCAGCTCGCGGGCAGCTACCGCCCCGACGACATCGAGGACTACTACTCCACCCCGTACGACCTCGGGTACGGCCACATCGTCAAGTTCGACCACGACTTCATCGGGCGGGAGGCCCTGGAGCACATCGCCGCGTCCCCGCCGAGACGGCGCGTCACCCTGGTCTGGGACACCCACGACGTCCTGCGCATCTTCGCGTCGCTGTTCGAGCCGGGCGTGCCCTACAAGTTCTTCGACCTGCCGATCGCCGACTACGGGGTGCTCATGCACCGCGACGAGGTGCGCGACCCCGCGGGGCGCCTGATCGGCCAGTCCACCTTCTGCGGTTACTCGGCCAACGAGCGCAAGGCCCTGTCGCTGGCGATCGTCGACGCGGAGCACGCGACGCCCGGCACCGAGGTGACGGTCCGGTGGGGTGAGCCGGACGGCGGCTCGCGCAAACCCCGCGTGGAAGAGCACCGCCAGACGTCGGTGCGTGCCATCGTCGCGCCTGCGCCCTACTCCACGGGAGACCCACGATGAGCGGTTCCACCGACGAGACCCCGACCGAGGAGGCCGCGGCCGAGCTCGTGGCCGAGGCGTGCCGCATCCTCGGGCGGCTCGAGCTGACGCACTACTCGTTCGGCCACGTGAGCTACCGGCTCGACGAGCGCACCATGCTGATCAAGGGGAAGGGGCCCGACGAGTCCGGCCTGCGCTACACCGAGGTCGACGACATCATCAAGGTCGACTTCGACGCCAACGTCGTGTCCGGCCGCCCGGGGCTGCGGGCGCCCAGCGAGAGCTTCCTCCACATCTGGCTCTACAAGGGCAAGCCCGCGACCCGCAGCGTGGTGCACGTCCACCCGGAGACGGCCGTCCTGCTGACCATGTGCGACAAACCGATCCGGCCCTTCTACGGCTCCTACGGCCTGGGGGTCCAGATGGCGATCGCGGGCGTCCCCGTCTACCCGAGGAGCTGTCGCATCGAGAACGACGAGCTCGGTGCCGAGCTCGCCGACTTCATGGGCGACGGGGACCACACCCTCCTGCGCGGGCACGGGGTCGCCGTCCGCGGGACCGGCGTCGAGGACGCGGTCGTGCGGACCCTGCAGCTCAACGAGCTCACGACCATGACCTACAAGGCGTACCTGCTGGGCGAGCCGCGGGTCATCTCGGACGAGGACATCGCGGCGTACTCCACCCCGTTGGACGAGAGCCGGCCCCGTGGCTCGGCCGGCGGACGGTCGGGCGTGCTCGCGACGTACCGCTACTACCGCAGGCTCGCCGAGGAGAAGTGATGGGACGGGTCCTCGTCACCGGGGCGGCCCGCGGTCTCGGCCGGGCCATCGCGGAGGTGCTCCACGGCGCCGGCAGCGAGGTCTGGGCCATCGACGTCACCCCGGTGCCCGACGAGGTTCCCGCGAGGGGAAGGCGGACGGTGGACGTCACCGACGAGGCCGCCGTCGACCGGCTGTTCGCCGAACTGGACGCCGCGGGCGGGCTCGACGGGCTGGTCAACAACGCCGGCATCTTCCCGCTGGCCGACTGGGACGTGATGACCTCCGACACGTGGCGGCGCACCCTCGAGGTGAACGCGACCGGGACCTTCCTGTGCAGCCGGGCGGCGGCGCTCTCGATGCGCGGCCACGGTCGGGGCGGGGCGATCGTCAACGTCGCCAGCCCGACCTTCTACCGCGGCCACGCGCGCGGGATCGCCTACACGGCCTCCAAGGGCGCGGTCATCGGCCTCACCCGGTCGCTGGCCATGGTGCTGGGGGTCCACGCGATCCGGGTCAACGCCGTCGCGCCGGGCCTCATGGCGACCGAGGGCATGCTCGAACAGGTCGAGGCCGGCACCGTGCCCGCGGATCGGGTGGCCGGTGACGAGGACGATCTCCGCCTGATCCCGGGGCGGACCCGGCCCGAGGCGGTCGCCGAGGTCGTGGCCTTCCTCCTCGGCGACGGGTCCCGCGAGATCACGGGGCAGGTGCTGGCCGCCGACGGAGGCACGGTCTTCGTCTGACTTCCCGCGAGTGGTGAACGTGCGATCTCAACGACGAGAGGACGCGATGGGCAGAACGAGCAGCGGCCGGTCGGGGTCGGTGGCCACCCACGAGGGCCTTCGGAGCGGGCATTCCGGGATATTGACAGGCGCGCCTGTCTAATTTATCGTCGGAGGCGATCTGCAGGCAGCCGCCGCCAGTCGGTCGCGAGCGCGGATGCATTTCCGAAAGATCCCCCGACCTCGAATCGCCGGGCGTTCCGCAGCCCAGAAGAACGGAAGGACGGACGATGGCCCACGAGAGCCTGCAGGCGAGGCTGGAGCGGTACGACAAGCCGGTCGACATGCTCCGGAACGGCCCGCACAAGCTGTTCAGCCTCGCCTACGCCCGGCAGCATTCGAACTGGCGCGACGAGCAGGCCGCGTGGATGCAGACGGCGGTGCTGTTCGACCAGTCGAACCACATGAACGAGACCTACATCAAGGGTCCGGACGTCGTCCGCCTGCTGTCCGACACCGGGATCAACAGTTTTGCTAAATTTGGCCGGAACAAGGCGAAGCAGTTCATGGTCTGCGGGTACGACGGCAACCTGATCGGCACCTGCGTGCTGTTCGGGCTGGAGGACGGCGAGGTCAGCCTCGTCGGTCCGAGCGCGTGCGCCAACTGGGTGCAGTACCAGGCGGAGATCGGCGGCTACGACGTCGAGATCACCTGGGACCGCCGCACCGCCGACAGCGACGCGCCGCGGCGCACCTACCGCTACGAGATCGAGGGCCCGCTCGCGAAGAACATCCTGGAGAAGGCCCACGGTGGGCCGCTGCCGGAGATGAAGTTCTTCGGCATGTCGGAGTTCACCCTCGGTGGGGCGCCGGTCCGCGCGCTGAAGCACACCATGGCGGGCGCGCCCGGCGACGACAACATGGGCCTGGAGATCTGGGGCCCGGTGGAGGACGCGCAGCGCTGCCTCGAGGCGCTGCTCACCGCCGGGGAGGAGTTCGGGCTCGTGCGCGGGGGCGCCCTCGCGTACTACAGCTCCGGCATCGAGTCCGGCTACCTGTCCCAGCCGGTGCCGGCGATCTACACGGACGAGCGGATGAAGGCCTACCGCGAATGGCTCCCGGGCGACGGCTACGAGGCCAAGTTCTCCATCGGCGGCAGCTTCGCATCCGACGACCTGGAGGACTACTACCGGACGCCGTGGGACATGGACTACGGCCACATCCTGAAGTTCGACCACGACTTCATCGGTCGCGAGGCGCTCGAGGCGGTCAAGGACGAGCCGCACAGCCGCAAGGTGTGGCTGCGGTGGAACGACGACGACGTCACCCGCGTCATCCGCAGCAGCCTGTTCGACCCCCGCGGGACGGGGGCGAAATTCCTCGACTACCCGCTGAGCCGCTACGCGCGGGTGCAGTTCGACCAGGTGCTGGCGCACGACGAGCTCGTGGGGATCTCGACGCTGTGCGGCTACACGGTCAACGTCGGCGGTTTCTTCTCGTTGGCCATGGTGGACCAGGAAACCGCCGTCGACGGCAAGGAAGTGACCGTCGTGTGGGGGGAGGAGAACGGCGGCACCGGCAAGCTGGGCGTCGAACAGCACGTCCAGTTCGAGATTCGGGCCACGGTGAGCACGAAAACACTGGTCGGGTAGTTCCGGACCGAGGGAAAACGGCGAGGGATGCGGTTCGACGTCGAGGCGTCGGGTCGGCAGTCAGGAGGAACGGGATGGGTGTCGAGCTGGAGAACCCCAAGGGCAGCGCAGCCGTCGAGCCGACCTCGGCGATGTACGGCGCGAACAAGATGAAGCTCGGGATATTCTGCCTCAACATCAGCGGCGGAATGGTGATGTCCGAGGCGGCGCCGAACAAGCTGTCGTGGCCGGACACCGTGGCCGTCGCGCAGGCCGCGGACGAGGCGGGCTGGGAGTTCCTGCTCTCCCTCGGCCGCTGGCGCGGGCACGGGGGCCGGTTCAACGCCAACGCCGAGCAGTACGAGACGTTCACGTGGGCGGCGGGGATGGCGGCCCTGACGAAGCGCATCCACCTCTTCGTGACGTGCCACATCCCCGTCTACCACCCGATGCTGGCCGCGAAGATGACCGCCACGATCGACGCGATCAGCGCGGGCCGGGTGGGGCTCAACGTGGTCGCCGGCAACAACGCCATCGAGTTCGGCATGTTCGGCATCGACCAGCACGCCCACGACGACCGCTACGCGGCCGCGGAGGAGTGGCTCACGATCGCCGAGCGGCTGTGGTCCGAGGACGAGGAGCTGGACTGGGAGGGCCGGTTCTACACGGTCCGCCGCGGCTACCTCCAGCCGAAGCCGGTCCAGCGCCCGAGGCCGCTGATCGTGTCCGCGGGCACCTCCAAGGTGGGCCTGGATTTCGCCCTGACGCGGGCCGACTTCTCGTTCCAGGGCGGGCCGGACATCGAGTTCATGCGCGGCGTCGCGCAGCGCACCGACGAGCGGGCGCGCGAGCTCGGCGTGCGGGGCGGGCGGCTCACCTACGCCCCGGTCGTGCTGGCCGACACCGAGAAGGAGGCGTGGCGCTACTTCAACTGGTACGTCGACGAGATGGGCGACATCGAGGCGGCGAAGAACCAGATCCGCGCGTCGCTCGCCGGCGGGAGCCAGACCTTCACGCCCGAGTACCACCTGCAGATGGCCCGCGCCAAGGTCGCCGGGTGGGGCGGGATGCCCCTGGTGGGCACCGCGGAGCAGATCACCGAGAAGCTCGTCACCTACCACGAGCTCGGCTACGACGGGATCGCCCTGGGGTGGGTCGACATGGGTCAGGGCCTCGCCGAGTTCAACGAGAAGGTCGTCCCGCTGATGGTCGAGGCGGGCCTTCGCGAACCGCACCCGCAGGCGTGAGCACCGCGCCGTCCACGGATTGACACGAGAAAGCGAGACGTGATGGCTGAGTTCTTCCACGGCCGCATGCTGATCGACGGCAAGCTGACCGAAGCCGTGGACGGCGAGCACCTGGAGTCGGTGAACCCCGCCACGGAGGAGGTCATCGGCCGGGTGCCTGCGGGCAAGGCGGCCGACGTCGCCGCCGCGGCCGACGCCGCGGACAGGGCGGCCCCGGCCTGGGCCGCCCTGTCCGCCCAGGAGCGGGGCTCGCTGCTCAAGGAGGTGGCCTCGGCCCTGCGGGCGGAGAGCGACCGGATCGTCGACCTCGAGATCCGCGACTCGGGCAACACGATCCGCAAGCTGAAGCTCGACATCGCCGCGGCGGCGGAGAGCCTCGAGTACTACGCCGCACTCGCCGGTGAGCTGAAGGGCGAGACGGTTCCGGCGACCGCGCACGGCCTGCACTTCTCGATGCGCGAGCCGTTCGGCGTCGTCGGCCGGATCGTCCCCTTCAACCACCCGATCTTCTTCGCCGCCGGCAAGATGGCGGCCCCGCTGGCGGCGGGCAACACGATGGTCATCAAACCGTCGGAGCAGTCGCCGCTCTCGGCCTGCGTGCTGGGGGAGATCTGCCAGCAGGTCCTGCCACCCGGCGTGGTCAACATCGTGACCGGCCTCGGTTCGACCGCGGGGGAGGCCCTGGTCCGCGAGCCGCGGATCCGGCGGATCGCCTTCACCGGCTCCGTGCCCACGGGGCTGGCCGTGCAACGGGCCGCCGCCGAGGTCGCCGTCAAGTCGCTCACGCTCGAGCTCGGCGGGAAGAACCCCATGATCGTGTTCCCGGACGCCGACCTGGACGCGGCGCTGCCCGCGGCCGTCCGCGGGATGAACTTCAACTGGGCCGGGCAGTCGTGCGGCTCGCAGAGCCGGCTGCTGCTGCACGAGAGCATCTACGACGAGGGGGTCGCGCGGGTCGCCGAGATCGTGTCCGGTCTGAAGGTCGGCGACCCCCGGGACCCGGCGTCGGACATGGGGCCGGTCAACTCGAAGGCCCAGTACGAGAAGGTGCTGCGCTACATCGACCACGCCGAGCAGGACGGCGCCAGGCTGGTCGCGGGGGGTCACAGCCTGCGCGGCGAGGCGTTCCCGTCGGGATACTGGGTCGAGCCCACCGTGTTCGCCGACGTGACGCCCGAGATGCGGCTGTTCCGGGAAGAGGTGTTCGGGCCCATCCTGTCGATCGTGCGCTGGTCGACCCCCGACGAGGCGGTCGCGTTGGCGAACGACGTCGAGTACGGGCTCACGGCCTCGGTGTGGACCCGCGACCTCGCCACCGCGCTCGACACGGTCCGCCGCATCGAGGCGGGCTACATCTGGGTGAACGGGGTGTCGATCCACTTCCCCGGGACCTCGTTCGGCGGGTTCAAGAACAGCGGGATCGGCCGGGAAGAGGGCATCGAGGAGCTCTACAGCTACACCCAGCCGAAGTTCGTCCACGTCAACGCCATGCCGCGGTAGCGCGGCCGTGAACCCCCCGCTCCCGCGCGACTCGAAGGGCAGACCATGCAGCGGTCGACGACGACCTCCCCGTCCACGTCGGTGATCGGTTTCGTGGGGCTCGGCCGGATGGGCCAGCCGATGACCCGGCACCTCCGGCAGGCGGGCTACCGGGTGCGGGGGTACGACCCGGACCCGCACGCGGGCGACGTCGCCCGGTCCCACGGGGTCGCGACGTGCGACTCCGCGGCCGCCGCGGCCGAGGGCTGCGACGTGGTCTTCCTGATGCCGGGGACGACGAAGCAGGTGCAGGCCGCCCTCACCGGGGCCGACGGGGTGCTCGCGGGCGCGGCACCGGGCACGGTCGTCGTCGTGAGCAGCACGATCAGCCCGAGCGACGCCCGCGCGTTCGGGGCGGAGTGCGCGTCGGCGGGCATGCGGTTCCTCGACGCCCCGGTGGCCCGGGGTGAGGCGGGCGCCCACGACGGGGACCTCCTGTGGTTCGTCGGCGGCGACGGCGAGACGCTCGACGCCGTCCGGCCCGCGCTGGAGCCGTGCGGGAAGGAGATCTTCCACCTGGGCCCGGTCGGGACCGGGATGGTCGGCAAGGCGATGAACAACCTGCTCCTCTGGGCGGCCGCGATCGCCGACCGCGAGGCCATCGCCCTCGCGTCGGAGTTCGGCGTCGACACCGAGACGCTGATCTCGGCCCTGCTCCGCTCGAGCGGGATGAACCAGTTCCTCAACTACTACGGCAAGATCGATCGGTTCCCGTGGTCCCACAAGGACATGAAGATCATCTCGGCGATGGCCGACGAGGTCGGGCTCTCGCTGCCGCTCGCCGGGATGCTGCGGGAGATGGTCAAGCCGCTGATGATCGAGACGGGCTGCCGCGAGTACATCACCCACTGAGCGGGGGTCGCGTCGCCCGCCCGGGGTCGGCTACCGGGGGCCGAGGCCGGTCGCGCCGTCGAGGAGCTCGCGGGCGATGTCCAGGTGCCCGACGTGCCGGGCGACCTCCTCGATGACGTGGAGCACGACGTCGCGCACCGTCGTGATCTCCCCGGGCAGCTCGTCGGGCGTCACCAGGGGCGGATCGTCGAGCGCGTAGCGGGCGATGAGCGCGTCGGATCGGGCGATCTCGGCCCGGTAGCCGAGGATCGCGCCGTGCATGCTCGACGGGGCGGTCGCCCGCGTCGTCGCGGCGTCCCGGGAGACGATCGGCCCGTGGGGCGGCGGGGAGCCGCCCCCGCGGGTCACGCGGGGCCAACCTGCTCAAGGCAGCTAGCATTTCTGCTATGGAGAAATCCTCGGGGCTGGCGCCGATCGTCCCCACCGGCCCGCGGCCGCAGTACCCGATCGAGTCGGTGGACAACGCCCTGAAGATCCTCCTGCTGCTGGGGGAGCGCAGCGAGCTGCGGCTCACGGAGGTGGCCGACTACCTGGGCGTGGCGTCGTCGACGGCGCACCGGTTGCTCGCGATGCTGCAGTACCGGGGGTTCGTCCGGCAGGAGCGCCGGTCCAAGGCCTACCTGCCGGGCACCGCGCTGACCGGGGTGGCGTTCTCCATCATCCAGCGCTTCGACGTGCGCCAGACCCTGCACCCGTTCCTGGAGGAGCTGAACAAGGAGACCACCGAGACGGTCCACATGGCCGTGCTCGACGGGGCGACGGTGCGGTTCATCGACGCGATCGAGAGCCCGCGCGCGGTCCGGGTGGCCTCGCGGCTCGGCCAGTCCATGCCGGCCCACTGCACGTCGAGCGGGAAGGCGATGCTCGCCCAGCTGCCGACCGAACAGCTCCACCAGCTCTACCCGCAGGAGGAGCTCCCCGGGCTCACCCCGCGGTCCATCCGCAGCCGCTCGCAGCTGGAGAAGGAGGTCGCCGCGATCCGCAAGCGCGGCTACGCCACGAGCGCGGAGGAGAGCGAGGAGGGGGTCTCGTCGGTCTCGGTGGCCTTCCCGGTCGAGCGGTCCACGCTGCGGCTGGCCTTCAACACCGCGGTCCCGGTCGGGCGCATGGGCCGCGCCGACGTGAAGCGGATCGCGGAGCTCATGCGCGCCACCGTCGAGCGCGCCTCGCTGCTGCTGCACTGACCGGTGGTCAGCGGGAGCCGCCGCCCGTGAGCCGCAGGACCAGCGGCAACGTCAGGTAGACGACGACGGGCACCAGCACGAGCGTCAGCAGGAGGGTGCGGACCGCCACCGGCCAGCCGGCGAGACCGGGCAGCACCAGCGCGTTCACCAGCAGCGCCGGCGGGAACAGCGCGATCCAGATGCGGACGGCCGTCCGCAGCCGCGACGGCGCCCGCCCGCGGGCGCAGGAGACGCCCCACCGTTCGAGGTCGTCGACCGACAGCGCGACCGGCGGGCCGTCGGTGATCGCGTCGACCTCGGCGAGCCGGTGGGCGCGCTCGGCGCTGCGCTCCCACCGGGCGAGGTCCTGCGCGCTCGCGAACGTCACGCCGACCCGCACGACGGTGCGCCCGGCCACCTCGGTCCGGTCGACGTGCGCGGCCAGGTGGCCGGGCATGCGCGCCGCGTCCCGGCACAGGTCGTCGGCCCACGCGGTGAGCGCGTCCGGCTCGCGCGCGGTACGGGAGACCAGGACCGTGACCGGCAGCGGCGCACCGGCCGCCGGGGGCCGGGTCATCGCGCCGCGGGCGGGGTGAGCCCCGGCGGCAGGCCCTCCATGGGGTCCTGTACGACGTCCACGACGCTGGGCCCGGGCTGGGCGATGGCCTCGGCGATGGCGGCGCGCAGGTCCGCGTCGTCCGTGACGCGGACGCCGTGGGCGCCGAGCAGGCGGGCGTAGGCGGCGAAGTCGGGGTTGTCGAGGAAGACGCCGTGGTAGCGGCCGCCGTGGGCGGTGCGCTGCCGGTCGCGGGTGTTGCCGTAGGCGAAGTTGTTGACGATGAGGTTGACGACGGGGATGCGTTCGCGCACGCAGGTCTCGAGGTCCTGGGCCACCATCCAGAAGCTGCCGTCGCCGCTGATCGCCACCACCCGCTGGTCGGGCCGGGCCAGTGCCATGCCCATCGCGGCGGGGAAGCCCCATGCCATGGCACCGCCCGCGGAGGCGTAGTAGCTCGCGGGCCGCTCGACGGCCAGGTGGCGGGCGACCCACGGGCCGAACGTGTGCACGTCCTGGACGAGCACGATCCCGTCGCGGTCGGCGAGCTCCTGGACCGCGTGCACGAGCGCGGCCGACGACACCGTGCCGCTGCGGGGCGGCGTCGAGGGCGGGGCCGCCGCGTTCTCGTACTCCTTGCGCAGCGCCGCCCGGCGGTTGCCGCGCCGCTCGGCGCGCTCGAGGTCGTCGGCGAGCAACGGGGGGAGCGCCGCGGCGAGGGCGCGCGCGGCCGCGGCGGCGTCGGAGACCAGCCCGACGCGGGGGAGGTGCACCCGGCCGAGCTCGTCGGGGTCGACGTCGACGTGCACGAGCTGCGCGGACCCGGGGACCAGGGTCCAGCGGCGGGTGGTGAACTCCGAGAAGCGGCAGCCGAGGGCGACGATCACGTCCGCCTCGCGGACGAGCCGCTCGGACACGTCGTGGGCGCCGTAG
Organism: Pseudonocardia sp.; assembly: GCF_035305885.1. Lineage (GTDB taxonomy): Bacteria > Actinomycetota > Actinomycetes > Mycobacteriales > Pseudonocardiaceae > Pseudonocardia. Next base: position 30,858 of record NZ_DATGOP010000059.1, on the reverse strand, counting down.
CCGAGCGGGCCGCAGAACGCGGGGTGGCCGTTCGGCACGGCGTTCTTGCGCAGCCACGTGCTGACGATCGGCGCGGCGGCGGCCTCCGCGAGCCCGAGCAGGGCGGTGGCGTCGCGGGCGCCGCCTCCGACGATGATCGCGGGCCGCTCGGCGGCGGCGAGCAGCCGCGCGGCCTCGGCGATCCCGCCGGGATCGGGAGCCGGGGCGTGGAAGCGGACCCGTGGCGCCGCGGCGGCGGCCGCGGGGGCCTGCAGCACGTCCAGCGGCAGCGACACGACCACGGGGCCGGGCCGCCCGGTCACGGCCGTGCGGACCGCGCGCTGCACGAGCTCGGGGACCCGTTCCGGCCGGTGGACCTCGACGACCCGCTTGCACAGGGGCCGGAACGCGGCCACGACGTCCATCTCCTCGAACGACCGGCGTTCGACGATCGCGGACGGCACCTGCCCGATGAGCACCAGCATCGGGATCGATTCGTCGTAGGCGTTCTGCACGGCGATGGCGAGGTTCGCCGCCCCCGGCCCGCGGGAGGCCAGGCACACGCCCAGCGGGCCACCGGCCCGGGAGAACCCGTCGGCCATGAAGCCCGCGACCTGCTCGTGGCGGGTGGACAGGTACCGGATCCCGTCCTGCCGGGCGAGCGAGTCGATCAGATCCATGATCGTGGTGCCGGGCAGCCCGAACACGTGGGTGACGCCCTCGGCCGCGAGGCACTCGACCACGAGGTCGGCGCCGGTCCGCCCGGACGACGACGCAGACCCGGACGACGACGCAGACCCGGACGACGACTCAGGCAAGGACGTTCACCGCCTTGAGCTCGGTGTAGCTGAGCAGCTCCTCGACGCACTCCTCGCGGCCGACGCCGGAGGACTTCGTGCCGCCGAAGGGCACGCCCCAGAAGTGCCGCGACGAGCCGTTGACCCACACGTACCCGGCGTCGAGCCGGTCGGCGAGCGAGATCGCGGTGGAGACGTCGCGGGTCCAGATGCTGGCGGTGAGGCCGTAGGCGACGTCGTTGGCGATGCGGACCGCGTCGTCCAGGTCGGCGTAGGTGAGCACGGACATGACGGGCCCGAAGACCTCCTCCTGCGCGATCCGCATGCCCGGCCGCACCCCGGTGAAGACGGTCGGTTGCAGGTAGTAGCCCCGGTCGAGTCCGTCCGGGCGGCGCCCGCCGTGGACCAGCTGCGCACCCTCGTCGGCGGCGACGTCGATGTAGCGCAGCGACTTCTCGTACTGCGCGCGCGAGGCGAGCGGCCCCATCTGCGTGTCCGGGTCGACCGGCGACCCGATCCGGATCGCCGCGATCCGTTCGAGCACCCGGTGGAGCACCTCGTCCGCGACCGAGGCGGGCAGCAGCACCCGCGACGTGGAGCCGCAGGACTGGCCGGCCGACCAGGCGAAGTTCATCCCGTTGACGATGCCCGCCGCGGCCGCGTCGAGGTCGGCGTCGGGGCAGACCACCAGGGCGTTCTTGCCCCCGAGCTCGAGGGTGACGTCCTTGACGCCGACCTCGGCGGCGTCGCGCTGGATGATCCGCCCCACGCGGTCGCTGCCGATGAACCCGATGCGCCGGACGAGCGGGTGGCGCACCAGCGCGCTCGCCGCCGCCGGTCCGCCGCTCGTGACCACCGAGAGCACGCCGGGCGGCAGCACGTCCGCGGCGAGCTCGGCCAACCGGAGCGCCGAGAGCGGGGTGGTGTCGGACGGTTTGAGCACCACGGCGTTGCCCGCCATCAGCGGCGCGGCGACCTTCGAGGCGGCGAAGAAGACCGGGTGGTTGAACGGCACGATGCGGGCTACCACCCCGAACGGGGCCCGCCGCGTGTAGTGCAGGTTCCCCACCGACGCCGGGATCGTCGCGCCGCCGAGGTGGGCGGCCTGGTCGGCGAACAGGTCCAGCACGTCGGCGCCCCACGCCACGTCGTTGCGCATCGCGCTCACGGGGTTGCCCGAGTCCAGCGCGTCCAGCAGCGCGAGCTCGTCGGCGTGCGCGCGCACCGCGTCGGCCAGGGCCCGCAGCCGCCGTCCGCGCTCCCGCACGTCGACCGACCGCCACGCCACGGCGGCGTCCGCGGCCGACCGCACGGCCGCGTCGACGTCCTCGGCGCTCGCGTCCGGCGCCACGGCGAGGGTCGTCTCGGTGGCGGGGCACTCGACGTCGTAGGTGCGGCCGCCGGTGGCCGGGCGGGCCCGCCCGCCGACGTGCAGGTGCCACTCCCGTGCTGCGACCGAGGCCGCTGCGCTCGCGATCGTCTCGTCCGTCGGCGTCGCCATGGCTCTCCCGGTAGCGGAATGATCTTCTGTTGAGCAGAGGACGCTAACCGCCTGCCGGTCGTCGGTCAAACCTCGGGCCCGTGTTGACAACGGGTGTGCGAGGCGGTGATTCTAAGACGAGGAGATGGTCTCTGTAGAGCAGAGAAGCGCCGAGGAAGGGCGGCAGGATGACCGATCTGGACCTCGTCCTGGGGGACGTGCGGCGCGGGATGATCCCGGCGCACATCTACAACGACGAGGAGATCTTCCGGCTGGAGCGCGAGCGGTTGTTCGGTCGCGCGTGGGTGTTCGTGGGGCACACCTCGGAGATCCCGCAGCCGGGGGACTACGTGGTGCGGCGCGTGCTGGAGGACTCGTTCATCGTCGCCCGCGGCGAGGACGGCGAGGTCCGGGCGCTGTTCAACATGTGCCTGCACCGGGGCATGCAGGTGTGCCGCGCGGAGATGGGCAACGCCTCGCACTTCCGCTGCCCCTACCACGGCTGGTCGTACCGCAACGACGGGCGGCTCGTCGGGCTGCCGTTCCACAAGGACGCCTACGGCGGCGAGGCGGGATTCCGGCGGAAGGGCCAGACCCTGCTGCCCGCGCCGGCGCTGGACACCTACAACGGGCTGATCTTCGTCAGCCTCGACCCGGACGCGCCGCCGCTGCGGGACTACCTCGGTGACTTCGCGTTCTACCTGGACTACTACACGCGCCAGTCGGAGAGCGGGATCGAGCTGCGCGGCCCGCAGCGCTGGCGGGTCAAGGCGAACTGGAAGATCGGCGCGGAGAACTTCGCCGGCGACATGTACCACACGCCGCAGACCCACACGAGCGTCGTGGAGATCGGGCTGTTCCGGGAGCCGAAGGCGGAGAAGCGCAAGGACGGCTGCACGTACTGGGCGGGCAACGGCGGCGGCACCACCTACAAGCTGCCCCCGGGCTCGCTGGAGGAGCGGCTGCGCTACGTCGGCTACCCCGACGTGATGATCGAGAAGATGAAGCGGCAGTGGTCGCAGGCCCAGCTCGACGTCATCGGCCGCGACGGGTTCATGGTCTCGGCGGCGTCGGTCTTCCCGAACCTGAGCCTCGTCCACAACTGGCCGCGGGTCGAGGACTCCGAGGACGTGCTGCCGTTCATCTCGATCCGCACCTGGCAGCCGGTCGGCCCGGACGAGACCGAGGTGCTGTCCTGGTTCGCGGTGGACGCCGAGGCGCCGGAGGAGTTCAAGGCCCTGTCGTACAAGGCCTACCTGATGTGCTTCGGGTCCACCGGGATGTTCGAGCAGGACGACGTCGAGAACTGGGTGTCGCTGACGAGCACCGCGGCCGGCTCGATGGCGCGGCGGCTGCTGCTCAACAGCCGCATGGGCCTGCTCGAGGACGGCACGACCGTGGTGCCGCCGCTGCCGGCGGACCGGTTCGCCGGCCCGGGGGAGGCGTTCGTCGGCTACGGCGAGCACAACCAGCGCCACCTGCTCGCCCGCTGGGCCGACCACCTGGAACGCCCCGTCGAGAAGCTCGCCCAGGTCGAGGTCGGCGGCGCCGCGGCGCAGAACGCCACGAAGGCGGTGTCGGCATGACGGCCCCGACGAACACGACTGGCACCCGCGCAGTCGGGTCGCCGCTGGGCGGGCACGCCTCCCGGATCCAGCGCGCCGGCCGCTCCCTCCCGTTCTCCGACGAGCGGCACCTGCAGGCCCACCACTGGCTCGTGGAGGAGGCCTACCTGCTCGACGCCCAGCGCTACGACGAGTGGCTCGACCTGCTGGCCGACGACGTCCACTACCTGATGCCGGTGCGCGTCACCACGGCGCTCGGCGCGGGGTACGACACCTCGCCGGGCATGGCGCACTTCGACGAGAACAAGTACTCGCTGTCGCGGCGCGTCGCCCGGTTCCGCACCGAGCACGCCTGGACCGAGGACCCGCCGTCGCGGCTTCGCCACCACGTGACGAACGTCCGGACGTTCGCCACCGACGACCCGGACCACCTCGTCGTCGACTCGGCCGTGCTGCTCTACCGCAGCCGCGGCGACGTCCGCGAGGCGGCGGTCATCTCCGCGGGGCGGGAGGACCTGCTGCGCCGCGCCCGGGGCGGCGGCTGGCTGCTCGCCCGGCGCACGATCATGGTGGACGACGCGGTGCTGCGCACCCAGAACCTGGCGATCTTCCTGTGAGCTCCGAGGAACTGCGCTTCGAGGGCGAGGACACCGACGCCCGCGCCGCGGCCAGGGCCGCCGCCGAGCGCCGCGAGCTGCTCGCCCACCAGACCGGCGAGGCGATCGTGATCGGCAACGAGTTCGCCGAGGTGCGGGTCTGCCGGGTGGAGACCCGCAACGGTGCGCGGCTGTTCGTCGAGTCGCCGAAGTCCGGCCAGTGGGTGGCGCTGTGCCCCCTCGAGGTCGAGGCGCTGACCTGGCAGAACCCGGCGACGTTCTCGGCGATGATCGGCAACCCCTACAGCCCGCTCGTGCCGGAGGACGACGAGTGAGCGGGTGGCTCGACGGGCGCAGGGCGCTCGTCGTCGGGGCCGGTTCCGGGATCGGGCGAGCGGTGGTCACCGCGTTCCGCGCCGAGGGGGCCCGCGTCGCCGTGCTGGAACGGGACGCCGCGAAGTGCGAGAAGCTCGCCGCCGACCTGCCCGAGGTCCCCGTCGTCGCGGGCGACGCGACGACCCGAGCCGCCAACGAGGCGGCGGTCGCCGCGGCGGTGTCCGCGTTCGGCGGGCTGGACGTGCTGGTCAACTGCGTCGGGGTGTTCGACTTCTACCGCGGGATCGGCGAGCTCGACGCGGACCTGATCGACGACGCGTTCGACGAGATGTTCGCGGTGAACGTGAAGAGCCAGCTGCACGCGGTGAAGGCGGCGCTGCCCGCGCTGCGGGAGAGCCGGGGGAGTGTCGTGCTCACCGAGTCGACCTCGGCCTACTACCCGGGCCGCGGCGGGGTGCTGTACGTGTCGTCGAAGTTCGCCGTGCGCGGGCTGGTCACCGCGCTCGCCCACGAGCTGGCGCCCGACATCCGCGTCAACGGCGTCGCGCCCGGCGGCACCGTCGGCACCGATCTGCGCGGGCTGCGCAGCCTCGGGCTCGACACCCGCAGCCTCGGCGCCACGCCCAACCGCGAGGCGGAGCTCGCGGCGCGGGTGCCGCTGCAGGTCGCCCTGTCGAGCGAGGACCAGGCGTGGAGCTACGTGTTCCTCGCCTCCGCCCGCGCGCGGGGCATCACCGGTGGCGTGGTGCACCCCGACGGCGGGATCGCGGTGAAGGCCTGAGCGGGTACGAGGAGGAGACATGCCGGTCCTGAGGGCCGACCTGGAGCTGTGCCAGGGCTACGCCAACTGCGTCGTCGCGGCCGACGACGTGTTCGACATCGACGACGGCGGGGTCGTGGTGCTGCTGCGGAAGGAGATCGACGAGGCCGACCTCGACCGGGTGCGGGACGCGGTGCGGGCGTGCCCGGTGTCGGCCCTGTCGATCGAGGGCGCGTCGAGCGGGGACCCGTCGGTCGATGGCGGGGCGCGGTGACGCCGCGCACGGTGATCGTCGGCGCGTCGATCGGCGGGGTGCGCACCGCGCAGGCGCTGCGCGCCGCCGGGTACGCCGGCGAGGTGCTGCTCGTCGGCGCCGAGCCGACGCTGCCCTACGACAAGCCGCCCCTGTCGAAGGCGCTGCTCGCCGGCACCACCACGGCGGCGGGCGTCACGCTGCTCACCGAACAGGCCGCGGCCGAGGCGGGCATCCGGCTGCTGCTGGGCCGGCCCGCCACCCGGCTCGCGGTCGACGAGCGGTACGTGGAGCTGGCCGACGGCGGGCGTATCGCCTACGACGACGTCGTCGTCGCGACCGGGGCGCGGGCCCGGCCCTCGCCGTGGGGTGAGCCGCCCGGGGTGCACGTCCTGCGCACGCTCGACGACGCCATCGCGCTCGGCGCGGCCCTGCGCCGCGGCGGCCCGCTGGTGGTGATCGGCGCCGGGTTCGTCGGCGCCGAGGTCGCCGCGACCGCCCGCGGGATGGGCGTCGAGCGCGTCAGCCTCGTCGACCCGGCGCCGGTCCCGTTGAGCCGCGCCGTGGGCCCGGAGGTGGCGCAGCTGATCGCCGACCTGCACGCCGGACACGGCGTCGCCACCCGGTTCGGGATCGGGGTCACCGCGATCGACCCGCACTCGGACGGGCTGACCGTCCGGCTCGCCGACGGATCCGCGTTGCCCGCCGCCACCGTCGTGGTCGGCATCGGCGCCGTGCCCGACGACGAGTGGCTGCGCTCGTCGGGGCTGCAGGTCGACGACGGCCTGGTCTGCGACGGGTACGGTCGCGCGGTGGGCGCCGATCACGTGCACGCCGTGGGCGACGTGGCCCGCTGGTTCCACCCGCGCCACCAGCGCCTGGTGCGGTTCGAGCACTGGACGAACGCGGTCGAGCAGGCCGCGTGCGTCGCCCACAACATCGTCCACCCCGACCGGCCGCGGGCCCACGAGCCCGTCGAGTACGTCTGGAGCGACCAGTACGACTGGAAGATCCAGCTCGCCGGCCGCACCGGCGGCGACCTCGACCACGAGCTCGTCCGCGGGCGGGACGGCGCGTTCGCCGTGCTCTACGCCGACGCGGACGGCCGGCTCGCCGGAGCCGCCACCGTGAACTGGCCCCGTGCCCTGGTCGCCTGCAGGCGCGCGGTGGGCGGCGCCGCCGCGCTGACGGACGTGCGCGACGCCGTCGAGGTCCTCGCAGGCCGGGCGGCGGACCGGGCCGGAGCGGTGCGGTGAGCGCGGAGCTCGCCCCGGCGCGGACGTCGATCGCGCAGGCGTGCCGCGTGCTCGCCGCCCGGGGGCTCGCCGACGGCATCCTCGGCCACATCAGCCTCCGCGTCGACGGCCGGCGCCTGCTGGTGCGCTGCCGCGGCCCCGAGGAACGCGGCCTCGCGTTCACGACGGACGCCGACATCCGGCTCGTCGACCTGGACGGGGAGGAGGGTGCGCCCGGTGAGCTCGACGGCGGCTACACCCCGCCCAACGAGCTGCCGCTCCACACCGAGGTGCTCCGCAGCCGCCCCGACGTCGCCGCGGTGGTGCACGCGCATCCGCCCGACGTCGTCGCCGCCGACCTCGCGGGGATCGCGATCCGCCCGATCGTCGGCGCGTTCGACATCCCGGGCACCCGGCTGGCCGCGGGCGGCGTGCCGGTCCACCCGCGCGGGGTGTTGATCCGCGATCGGCGGCTCGCCGCGGAGATGGTCGCGTCGATGGCGGACCGCCCGGTGGTCGTGCTCCGCGCGCACGGGCTCACCAGCGCCGCGGAAAGCGTCGAGCAGGCCGTGCTGCAGGCGATCAGCGTGGACCGGCTGGCGCGGCTGTCGCTGCGCGTCGTCAGCGCGGGCGGCACCCTCGTCGACATCCCGGACGCGGACATGGCGGAGCTGCCCGACCTCGGGGCGGGGTTCAACACCGCCACCGCATGGCGCCACGAGCTGGCCCGCCTCGGGTAGGGGCGCCCTATCAGCGCATTCGTGTCAGATCGGACACGACCGATCAAGGGTTGACACGATCGGGTGAGCAGAAGAAAGTACTTCCGCAACGCAGAGAATTGGTCGCGAGGTCGGGCCGCGAGAGCTCGGAGGAGCCCAGGTGTCCATCCACGTCATCGGAGTCGTGGCGCTCGTACTGGTCTTCGTGGTCGGGACGCTGCGACCGGTCAACATCGGCGCGCTCGCGCTCATCGCCACGTTCTTCATCGGCACGCTCGTCGCCGACGAGAGCGTCAAGGAACTGCTCGCCGGCTTCCCGGCGGACCTGTTCGTCCTGCTCGTCGGGGTCACGTACCTGTTCGGGCTGGCCGCCACGAACGGGACGATCGAGTGGCTCATCGACCGCGCGGTCGGGCTGCTGGGCGACCGCCCGGTGCTCGTGCCATGGCTGATCTTCGCGTTCTCGGCGGTGCCGACCACCGCGGGCGCGTTGGGTCCGGCCGGGGTCGCGATGCTCGCGCCGCTGTGCCTGCGGCTGGGCGAGCGCTACGGCATCGACCGGCGCATGGCCGCGCTCATGGTGATGCACGGTTCCTGCCTGGGGAACTTCTCGCCGCTCAACGGCCTCGCGGTCATCGTCCGGCAGGCGCTGGAGCGCGACGGGCTGTCGGTGTCGGCCTCGGCGCTGTTCTTCGGCAACGCCGCTTACAACATCGGCCTGGCCGTCGTCATCTACCTGATGTTCGGCGGCCGGAAGCTGTGGCGCGAGCGGCGCACGCTGGTCGCGGCCGCTCGCGACGACGACGCGTCCGCCGAGGGCGGGGGCGGCACCGGTGGTGGCGGCCTCGCCGTGCGGGAGGCGGTGCGCACCCGGCTGCGGGTGGACCAGTCGATCACGCTGGCCGTCATCGTCGCGGTCGCGGTCGGGGCGCTCGTGTTCAACCTGGAGATCGGCTTCCTCGCGCTGATCGCGGCGGCGCTGCTCCACGCCGTCTTCCCCGAGCGGTGCGCCAAGGCCGACCGGCAGATCGTCTGGAGCGTCGTGCTGCTGATCTGCGGCGTCGTGACCCTGGTCGGGGCCATGCAGCGCTGGGGCACCGTGGACGTGATCGGCAACGGCATCGCCGGGATCGGCGCGCCGCTGCTGACCGGCTACCTGCTGTGCCTGGTGGCGGCGTTCACCTCGGCGTTCGCCTCCAGCGCCGGCCTGCTGGGCGTGCTCATCCCGCTCGCGGTGCCGTTCCTCCTCCAGGGCGAGATCGGCGTGGCCGCGATGACCATCGCGCTGGCGATCTCGGCGACGGTGGTCGACTCGACGCCGTTCTCGTCGGTCGGCGCGCTCACCCTCGCGAACGCGCCCGAGGAGGAGCGGCCGACGGTGTTCCGCACGATGTTCGCCTGGGGCATCGGCATGGCCGTGACGGCGCCGGTGCTCACCTGGCTGATCTTCCTCCTCCCCAGCGCACTCCGATCGTGAAGGGCGACATGCGCGAGCTCGTGGCAACCGCTTCCCGCATCCTGGCCGGCACCGGCCACGACGACCTGATCTGGGGCCACGCCTCGGTGCGCGACCCGGACGGCCGGGGAGTGTGGATCAAGTCGGCCGAGTGGGGCCTCGGGGAGGTCACGCCCGACCGGGTGCACCTGGTGGACGGCGAGGGGCGGGTCCTTTCCGGCGGGGGAGCGCGGCACAGCGAGTACCCGATCCACACCGAGATCATGGCGGCCCGCCCGGACGTGGGCGGCGTCGTGCACACGCACCCGCCGCACGCGGTGGCGCTCGCGGCGAGCGGGCAGCCGCTGCTGCCGGTGAGCCACGCCGCCAACGCGTTCGTGCCGCCCGAGGTGCCCCGCTTCACCGAGACCGCGGACCTGATCCTCACCCCGGAGCTGGGCGAGGCGGTCGCCCGCACGCTGGGTGACGCCAGGGCGATGTTCCTGGTCAACCACGGCATCGTGGCGGTGGGCGAGACGTTGCAGGCGGCCACCGTGGCGGCCGTGCTGCTCGAACGCGCGTGCGCGCAGCAGCTGCTCACGCGCTCCGCGGGCGGGTGGCCGACGTGGTCGGATCCGGAGGAGTCGCTGGCCAAGCGCGGGCACATCTACCACGACGGCGCCGTCGCGGCGGTGTGGGAGCACCTCGTGCGGCAGCACGCAGGCGACCACGGAGCGGCCTGACCGAGCCGCCTGGTTCCGCGGAACCTCGGCGTCGCGCTGCTCCAGGCGTCCCGGGCACGTGTGCGCCACCGACGGCGGTCCGCCGCATCTCCTGGTGCAGCGCAGTCCCCGTCGCTCGAGGTCCCGCGGAACCCACCCCGAAGCCATGACCAGCGAACGGGCGGGCCTCCGCCTCGCCCGCGACCGCCTGCCCCGCGGTCGGCCGCCAGCAGCCCGTCGAGGTCGTAGCGGCCCCGCGTCCGCCGGTCGCCCACCGCGAGCACCACCAGCCACGGAGGCACCGCGACCAGGAGGAGAGCGAGCACGCAGCGTCCGCGGCGGGCCGGATCAGCTGATTGTCGGCTGGAACACGCCGTAGCGGTCGTGCGACGCTACGTCGCGATGCTCCTGCTCGATCTGGCCGACGCCTGTCGCGGCTCCGGGCTGCGCGTCGTGGAGGTCGACGGCTGGCAGAGCCGGGGGCACGGCCAGATGTCCGGCGTGCGGACGATCGTCTGCCACCACACCGCGGGCCCGCCCACCGGTGAGGTCCCGTCGCTGAACTTCATCCGCGACCGCGGGCTGGCGCAGCTGGTCCTCGGCCGCAGCGGCACCGTCTACGTCGTCGCGGCCGGCCTGTGCTTCCACGCCGGCGTGGTCCACGAGCCGAACATGGGCAACAGGTGGGCCATCGGGATCGAGGCGGAGGCCACCGGCACCGCGCCATGGCCGATGGTCCAGTACCAGGCGTACGCCCGTCTCTGCGCCGCCCTCGCCGGGCACTACCGCGTGGCGGTGGCGCGCGTGCTCGGCCACAAGGAGGTGGCCGCCCCGACCGGCCGCAAGATCGACCCGAACTTCGACATGGTCGCGTTCCGCGCGCTCGTCGCCGATCACCTGGAGGACGACATGTTCACGCCCGAGGACCGCGCGAAGCTCAACAGCCTGGCCTCCCGCGCGGACGTCGGATTCGCGCGTGACCAGATCATGACGCACCTGGGGAAGGACCCCGGCGCCTCCCCGGTCCCGCCGTCCGGGCGCGAGGGCGTCGAGGTCGCCCGTCGCGTCGACGTCGGCTTCGCGCTGGAGCAGATCCTGGCGCGCCTCGACGCGATCGAGGCGCGGCTGCCGGAGCCCGGATCCGCGGACGACCGGGCCTGAGCACGTCGCCGCTCACGCCGAACCTCGGGCCCGCGGTTTCGTCCCCGGCGGGTTCCGCCGAACCGGACCTCGCCGTCGACGTTGCCCTGCCCCGCGCGCTCGCCTGCACCGGCGGCTTCACACCTCGGGTGTGCTCCACATGATGCCGGCGTTGTGACGTCCGCTACCGGTGTCGGTGGCTAGGGCGTGTCCTGTAAGTGATCTGGCCTGGTCAGGTGATCATGATTGGGTGGTAGGGCGCGGCGAGCTGACCGATAAGGCCTGGGCGCGGATCGAGCCCCTGCTGCCGCCGGCAGCGGGCAACGGGCGTCGGTGGCGGGATCACCGGCAGGTGATCAACGCGATCCTGTGGAAGCTGCGCACCGGTGCCCCGTGGCGGGATCTGCCCGAGCGGTATGGGCCGTGGAAGACCGCGCACGAGCGGCTGCGGCGCTGGAGCGCGGACGGCACCTGGGAACGCATTCTGGACGCTGCGGTGGTCAAGGACGACTCCGTCGGCGTCGTGGAGTGGGTCATCAGTGTTGACTCCAGTCATGTCCGGGCCCACCAGCACGCCGCCGGGGCCCGGAAAAAGGGGGATGCACCAGCGAGTGGGTCGAGCGGCTCGCCATCGACGGCGAAGCGCTCGGCCGCTCCCGAGGCGGGCTGACCAGCAAGATTCACCTCGCGGTGGATGGACGCGGGTTGCCGATGTCGATCCTGCTCACCGCAGGCCAAGCCGGCGACAACCCACAGTTGCTGCCGTTGCTGGACCAGATCGCCGTGCACCGGGACGGGCCAGGGCGGCCACGCACGCGCCCGGAGCGGGTGGTGGCCGACAAGGCCTACTCCCACCCGTCCACGCGCGCGGCGCTGCGCGAGCGCCGGATCGCGTTCACCTGCCCCGAACGCGACGACCAGATCAGCCGCCGCCGCGCGAAGGGCTCCCGCGGCGGCCGCCCACCCGCCTTCGACCAGGCCATCTATGCCGGCCGCAACGTGGTCGAGCGGTGCTTCAACCGGCTCAAACAGTTCCGCGGACTGGCCACTCGCTATGCCAAACGCGCCGCCTACTACCGAGCCGAGATCATCATCGCGGCGACCGTGTTATGGCTGCGCACCGACTTGCAGGACACGCCCTAGTCGGGCTCACGCAGGATCCGGTCGCTGTCCCGGAGGAGCTCGGCGACGGTCTCGGCCTCGATCGCGATGCCCGCGGACCGCTCGACCTCGTCGTCGGTGCCACCGGGGGTGTTCGTGGCCAGCGTGTCGCCGAGCCGCTTCCGGAGCTCGGCCTCCTCCCGCTCCCGCGCACGACGCCGCTCGGCCGCGCGGGCCGCGTCCCTGCGCTGCTGGTCGATCGCCCGGGCGGCGAGGAGGACCTTCCCGAGGTTCAGCTGAACCCGGTCCAGGGTGTCCCGGTCGTGGTCGATCCGTGCGCGGGCCTCGTCGGCCAGCTCGGCGAGCGCCTGGTGCGCCGAGGCGCGTTCGAGGTCCTTCTCGAGCTGGTCGACCTCCAGGCAGCGCCGCACCGCAGACCAGAGCACGCCCGCGACGCGCCGTCGGGGATCGACGGTGCGGTCGCGCCACGATCCGACCTCGCTGATCGCCTCGGCGATCGCGCACAGCCGCCACGCGCGCGCCTGCGACGGGGCGATCGCGACGAAGACATCCGCCGTGTTCCTCCCCATGTCGCGGGCGGCGCTGATCGCGCTCCACAGCCACAGGGTGAGACCGACGAGCGCCCCCACCGCGGTGAGGCCGATGGTTCCCATCACGACGAACCTGGTGATGCCCCATCCGGTCGAGGCCGCGGTCGCCGCGGCCCACGAGCCCACGACGACGGCTCCCGCCGCGGCCGTGGCGCCCGCGACGACCTTCGACCGGGCACCGATCCGGCGCCTGATGTCGCCCCGCGGGGTGATCGCGTAACGGCGCAGCGGATTCGTGAGGACGTACGTCTCGGTTCGCCGGCCCGACCCGTCGACCCGTGCGAGTGCCGCGCCACAGAACGTTGCCGCTGTAATCGGGTCGGGCTGACGGTGTGGTTCGTGGCTGGGAGGCTGCCCGGCGGAGGTGGTGCGGGTGGCTCGTCAGCCCGAGGTGTTCGTGCAGCCGTTGGAGCCGGAGCAGGCCCAGCGACTGGTCAAGATCGCAAGAACCTCACGGGATCGGGTCCGGCTGCGCCGGGCGGGGATCGTGCTGGCCTCGGTACAGGGCCGCACCGCGGCCCAGATCGCGGAGATGTTCGCCGCGACCGAGGGCTATGTGCGGGAGGTGATCCATGCGTTCAACGACACCGGGTTCGCCGCTCTGGACCCAAAATGGAGCGGCGGCCGGCCCCGTAAGTTCGGTCCGGCCGCCCGCGACATCATCTGCCAGACCGCCCGCAGCACCCCGTCGGCGCTGGGGCAGCCGTTCACCACCTGGAGCCTGACCAAGCTCGCGGACTACCTCGCCGAGCACCACCGCCTGCCGGTGTCGGTCGAGACGATCCGGCGGGTGCTGCGCGAGGCCGGCATCTCCTGGCAGGCCACCAAGACCTGGAAGGCCAGCCGGGACCCGGACTTCGCGGCGAAGATGGACCGGATCCTCGACCTCTACGACCATTCACCCGCAGACGGGCGAGTGATCTGCGTCGACGAGTTCGGACCCCTGAACCTGATCCCTCGCCCGGGCCGGGGCTGGTTCCGCAAAGGTCAGCCGGCCCGCCGCCGGGCCACCTACACCCGCACCGCCGGGGTGCGGCACATGTTCGCCGCGCTGGACCTGGCCTCAGGGCAGATGTTCTACCGGTTCCGGGACCGCAAACGCTGGAGGGAGTTCCTCGACTTCTGCCGCCAGCTGCGGCGCCGCTTCCCGACCGGGCGGCTCTACCTGGTCTGCGACAATTACGGCGCACACCAGAAGGCCGAGGTCCAAGCGTGGTGCGCCGCCCACGGCGTCGAACCGGTGTTCACCCCGTCCAACGCCTCGTGGCTGAACTGGATCGAGTGCGAGTTCACCGCGCTGCGCTACTTCACCCTCGACGGCAGCGACTACCCCTCCCACGCCGCCCAAGAGACCGCGATCGCCCGCTACATCCGGTGGTCCAACCGCCGCGCCACCCCGAAGCGGCACTACGCAGTCAACTCCAAGATCCGCAGACCCGATTACCTACCCAACGTTGCGTGACGCGGCACGAGCGACAGCTCGGGCGTCGTCGGCCGTGCTGGCACCGCACCTCCCGCGCCGGAGCAGAGGACCCGGCGATCCTGGCACGGCGGGAACGCCGACGCCCGGGCGGCGGGCGCGTCAGTCCGGGCGGATGTCGACGTCCCCGTCGAGCACGGCGCGCGCGACGTCGGGCAGCCGCTCGCCGCGCTCGCGGGCGTACGCGGCCAGCGCCGTGACGGCGTCGGCGACGGGAACGCCGTGGCGCTCGGCGATGACGCCTTCGGCCTGGGCGACCTGGCGCCAGTCGGCGACCCCGGCCGCGGGTTCGGCCGGCGGGTGGAGGTGGATCGCCCACCGGAGCGTGGCCAGGACCTCGTCGAGGCGCTTCAGGGCGGCGCGCAGGCGCTGGGCCGCCTCGCTGTCGGGATCGAAGTCCCCGACCGTCAGGTGGAGCTGGAGCCCGACCGCGAACAGGTCGCTGATCACCTGGTGGAGCGCGTCGATGATCGGCTCGCGCGCGACGAGCGCGGGAGCGGGGCCGGGCCCGCCGCTGGGGGCGGGCGCGAGTTCGGAGCGTTGGTCCCGGTGCCGCATGGTGCCGTCCGTCCTCGCGATCGCTCGAAGGCAGCCTGGTCTTAAGGCCGTGTTGGGGCACAGCCGAAGAAGCCCGCCGCCAGGGACCGGAGCGACGGGCGACTGCTCGTATCACGGCGCTCGCGCACCGCGACCCGCCAATGTTTCTCGCGGGGTCGACGGCGGTCAATGCCCATTCGGGGCCGTACCTGCGGTAACAGGGCTGGACCCGCTTCCGGTTCCGGCCCGGCACACGGTGGCCAGGAGCAACAGCAGGGCGGTCTGGGCGAGGACGCCGGGGGCGAGCGTCGGCGCCGACCCGACGGTCTTCGTGAGCGCGTACCAGCCGCGCTCCAGCAGCGGCAGCGACGCCCACACGTCACCGAGGCGCGGGTCGAACCGGCCGGCGCCCGCGTTGACCAGCACGTGCTCGATCACCCCGTAGGCCGAGGCGCCGAGCACGACGACCGCGAGCACGCGGGCGGCGGTCGTGCCCCGGCCGTCGGGCAGCAGGGTGAGCCCGACGGCGATCGCGAGGAGGACGAGGGCGAGCCAGGGGACGAGCTGCTCGACGTGGCCCCAGTGCCGCTCGGCGGCGAGCTCGAACGCGGTGGCGAGGATCCCGATCCCGGTCAGCGCGACCAGACCGCGCCGGACGAGCAGCACGGGGGAGGTCCGTTGCGCGAAGCGGGTGTCGAGGGAGTGGGTCATCGCATCTCCTGTTTCCGGGGAGTCCGGCGGTACGAAATCGCAGGGATGCTGTGGCGACGCTGAACGCGATCAGCGCGGAACGCGTGAACCGGACGAATGCCCGACCCGCCCCCGCGCGTCACGAACGGTGACCAACGGTCCCCCGCGGCGGGCCCGATGGCCGTGCCGGGCCCGGCCGGCGGGGAACACGCTCGGCGCTGGAGGTGGCGTCGGTGAGGCTCGGTTGGCGGGACGGGGTCGCGACGCTGCTGGTCGCGGCGATCGTCGTCCCGTACGTCGGATACCTGGCGCGCGGCGGGATGCCGTTCGTGCGCGACCCGCGCGGGATGGCCGCGGTCGGGCTCGTGCTCGGCCTCGCCGCGGTGGCGGCGGTCGGGCGGGAGGCGTTCCGCGGGGCGTGGGGCGTCGCGGCCGCCGTCTCCGCCGTCGGGGCGGGCGCGGTCGGCGTCGTGGCGTTCATCCGCGCCGACGAGGGCGCGCTCAGCGAGGGGCTGCTCGCCGTGTTCGTGGTCGCGGTCGTCGTGGCGTGGGCCCTGGCGGAGCTGGTGCGGACGCGGGTGGTCGGGGCCGGGCGGTCCCGCGAGGTGAGGAGATCGAGATGATGTGGTGGTACGGGCCCGGCGCGGGCGGCTGGGGCATGGCGCTCATGGGCATCGGCACGCTGCTGTTCCTGGCGCTGGTCGTGCTCGGGTTGATCGCGCTCGTGCGGTACCTGCAGGTGACGGGCGGCCGGGTGCCCGAGGAACGGGTCACCCCGGAGGAGCTGCTGGCCGAGCGGTTCGCCCGCGGGGAGATCGACGAGCAGGACTACCGCGCGCGGCTGGACGCGCTGCGGGCCCGATCCCACTGATCCGTGCAGGAGGAGCCATGGCACGCCCTGCCGCGCGGTGGCGGCGGTTGCTGGCGGTCGCGCTGGGCGCCGTCGCCCTCCGCGCGCTCGTCGTCGTCACCTTCCGCACCGGCTCGCCCGCGGTGCTCGACCGGGTGCGGCGGTTCAACAAGCGGGTGCTGAACCCGCTGATGATGCGGCTGGCCGGGCGCCGCCTCTGGTACGCGGGCTACGTGGAGCACGTCGGCCGCCGGTCCGGCCGCACCTACCGCACCCCCGTGGTGGCGCTGCGGGTGCACGATGGATTCGTGGTTCCGTTGCCGTACGGCGCGGAGACGGACTGGCTCCGCAACCTCCTGGCGGCCGGGACAGGCGGCCTGAAGGTCCGCGGCGTGCGGTACGACGTGCGCGAACCCCGCGTGCTCGCCACGCCCGACGTGGCGGCCGAGCTGCCCGCGCCGTGGCGCGGGTTCACCCGGCTGTACGGGGTCCGCCACGTCCTCCGCGTCGCCGCGGCACCGAGCGCCCCGCCGCCCGCCGCCGGGGGGTGAACCGGGAGGAGAAAGGGGGCGATGCGATGCCGTTCGTCGATCGGATGGACGCGGGACGGCGCCTCTCCGGGGCGCTGGACCACCTGCGCGGCGACGACGTGGTCGTCCTCGGGCTGCCCCGGGGCGGGGTCGTGGTCGCGTCCGAGGTGGCGGAGGCGCTCGGCGCTCCCCTGGACGTCGTCCTCGTGCGCAAGCTCGGCGTCCCGGCCCAACCCGAGCTCGCCGCCGGCGCGGCGGGCGAGGGCGGTGTCCTGGTGCGCAACGAGTCGGTCGTCCGCAGGGCGCGCGTGAGCGAGACGGTGCTGGCCGACCTCGCCCGGCGGGCCCGCGCCGAGATCGACCGGCGGGCCCTGCTCTACCGCGGCGGCCGGGCCCGGGAGCCCGTGGCCGGGCGGACGGCGGTGGTGGTCGACGACGGGATCGCCACCGGCGCGACCGCCCGCGCGGCCTGCCAGGTGGTCCGGGCGCAGGGCGCGGACCGGGTCGTGCTCGCGGCCCCGGTGTGCTCCCGCGACACCGCCGCCGCGCTGAGCGGGGAGGTCGACGAGCTGGTGTGCCTCGAGACGCCGGCGCGGTTCCTCGGGGTCGGCTGGTTCTACGCCAACTTCCGGCAGGTCACCGACGACGAGGTCGTCGACCTGCTGCGCCGCGCCGCCGCGTCCCGGGCCCCGGGCTGATCGGGAGGCCGTTGGTCCCGGCGGGCGGGCCCGCCCGGCCCTGACGGACCACCGACCCCGTCGCGGATGCTCGAGGCGTGGTGAGGGGCCCTTCCACCGGTGTCCGGACGCGCTGGCGGGAACGCGCGTTCCTGGCCGTCACGGTCGGCGCGTTCGCCGCAGGCGGCATCGCCTGGGCGCTCGGCAGGCAGGCGGTCGCCGACGCCTGCTGGGTGGTCGGCACGGTGTCGGCGGTGGTGCCGTCGCTGGCATGGGTCGTCGCCGCCCTGCGGCGCGGCCGAGCGGGGGTCGACCTGCTCGCCGTCATCGCCCTGGTCGGCACGGTGGCCGTGGGGGAGTACCTCGCCGGGGCGCTGATCGCGGTCATGGTCGCCACCGGGCAGGCGCTCGAGTCGGCCGCCGAGCGGCGCGCGTCGCGGGACCTGCGCGCCCTGCTCGAGCGCGTGCCCCGCTCGGCGCGCAGGCGCCGCGGGGGCGCGGTCGAGGTGGTGCCGCTCGCCGAGGTGACCCCGGGTGACCTGGTGATCGTGGGGCCCGGCGAGGTCGTTCCGGTCGACGGCCGGGTCGAGGCGGCGGGCGCGGTGGTCGACGAGTCCGCGCTCACCGGGGAGCCGCTGCTGGTCGAGCGCGCCGTCGGCGACCCGCTGCGGAGCGGGGTCGTCAACGCGGGCGCCGCCTTCGAGCTGCGCGCGAGCGCGACCGCGCAGGACAGCACCTACGCCGGGATCGTCCGGCTGGCCCAGGCCGCGGGCGCGGAGAGCGCCCCCGTCGTGCGTCTGGCGGACCGGTACGCCGCCTGGTTCTTGCCGCTCGCCCTCGCGGTGGCCGGCCTGGCCTGGTTCGCGAGCGGGTCGGCGGTGCGGGCGGTGGCCGTGCTCGTGGTGGCGACGCCGTGCCCGCTGCTGCTGGCCGCGCCGGTGGCGATCGTGTCCGGGCTGTCTCGCGCGTCGCGGATCGGGGTCGTCGTGCGCAGCGGCGGGGCGCTGGAGGAACTGGGGCGGGCCCGGACGCTCGTGATGGACAAGACGGGGACGCTGACCGTCGGCAGGCCGGCCGTGGTGGAGGTCGCCGTGGGGCCGGGCCGTGACCCGACCGAGGTCCTGCGCCTCGCCGCCGCCGCGGAGCAGCTGTCGCCGCACGTGCTCGCCGAGGCGATCGTCACCGAGGCCCGGCGCCGAGGCCTCGACCTGCCCGTCCCGCAGCGGGTCGACGAGCAGCCGGGGCGGGGCGTCACGGCGGTGGTCGACGGCACGCGGGTCGAGGTGGGCAAGCACGCGGCGGCCACCGAGGAGCCGTGGGGCAGGGCCGTGGTCGACCGCGCCCGGCTGGACGGCGCCGCCGTCGCGTGGATCGGCGTCGCCGGCGAGCCCGCGGGCGCCGTGGTGCTGCGCGACCCGCTCCGCCGCGACGCCTCGCGGACCATCCGCAGGCTGCGGTCCGTCGGCCTGGAACGTGTCGTCATGCTCACCGGCGACCGGGCCGAGCCCGCTCGCGAGGTGGGCACGGTGCTCGGCCTCGACGAGGTGCGGGCCGAGCAGACCCCGGCCGACAAGGTCGAGGCGGTGCGCGCCGAGTGCCGACGGGCCACGACCGTGATGGTCGGCGACGGCGTCAACGACGCCCCGGCGCTGGCCGCCGCCGACGTCGGGGTCGCGATGGGCGCCCGCGGCGCGACGGCGTCGTCGGAGGCGTCGGACGTCGTCCTCACGACCGACCGCCTCGACCGCGTCGCCGACGCCATGGAGATCGCCCGCCGGGCCCGCCGGATCGCGGTGCAGAGCGCGACGGTCGGGATGGGCCTGTCGCTCGCCGCGATGGCGGTCGCCGCCGCCGGGTGGCTGCCTCCGGCGCTCGGCGCGCTGCTGCAGGAGGGCATCGACGTCGCCGTGATCCTCAACGCGCTGCGCGCGCTCGGCGCGGGACCCGCGACCGGCCCGCGGCTCACCGGCGAGGCCGACGTCCTCGTCCACCGGTTCGCCGGCGAGCACGACCGGCTCACCGACGTCTTCGGCCTGCTGCGGCGGGCGGCGAGCCTGCTCGTGGTGGGCCCGGGCCCGGAGGCGCTCGACGCACTGCGCCGCGCGCACGCCTTCCTCGTCGAGGACCTGCTCCCGCACGAACGCGCCGAGGAGACCGAGCTGTACCCGGCGCTCGCCGGGCCGCTCGGTGGTCCCGAGGCCACCGCCACGATGAGCAGGATGCACGCCGAGATCGAGCGGCTCACCGCCCGGCTCGCCACCCACCTCGAGCTCGCCGACGCGGCGGGCCGGCTCGAACCCGGCCAGGTCGAGGACGTCCTCGCCACGCTGTACGGGCTCAACGCCGTGCTGCAGCTGCACTTCGTCCAGGAGGAGGAGAACTACTTCGCCCTCGCCTCGGACGCGCCCCGCGAAGGGCGGGTCCGGTGAGCGCCCAGCCCGGCGCGGAGCCGGTCGTGGACACCTGGACGTTCGAGTTCGACGGTCGCGACCCCGCCGCCGAAGGGCGCCGCGAGGCGCTGTGCACCCTCGGGAACGGCCGGTTCGCCACCCGCGGCGCGGCCCCCGAGGCGCGCGCGGACGGCGTCCACTACCCCGGGACCTACGCGGCCGGGATCTACAACCGGCTCCGCGACGAGATCGCCGGGACGGCGGTCGAGAACGAGAGCCTCGTGAACCTGCCGAACTGGCTCGACCTGCGGTTCGCCATCGGCGACGGCGGCTGGATCGACCTCGCCGACGTGCAGGTGCTGGAGGACCGGTGGGCGCTCGACATGCGGCGCGGCGTCCTCGTCCGCAAGCTGCGGTTCGTCGACGCGGACGGCCGGACCACGTCGCTGCGGCAGCGGCGGCTGGTCAGCATGGCCCAGCCGCAGCTCGCGGGCCTGCACACGGTGGTCACCGCCGAGGACTGGAGCGGCACCCTCCGGGTGGCCTCCGGCATCGACGGCGCGGTCACCAACAGCGGCGTCGCCCGGTACGCGGGCATGGCGAACGACCACCTCGAGGTGGTGGCCACCGGCGAGCCCGCCCCGGACACGCTCCTGCTGGTGGCCCGGACGAACCAGTCCGAGGTGCGGATCGCGGAGGCCGCGCGGACCCGGATCCACCGCTCCGGCCCGCCGGACCCGGGGCGGCGCCTCGTGCGGGACGGGGAGCGGGTCGCCCACGAGCTCGCGCTCAGCCTGCCCGCCGGCGGCTCGGTGGGCATCGAGAAGGTCGTCGCGCTGCAGACCTCCCGGGACCCGGCCATCTCCGAGCCCGCGCTCGCCGCCACCGAGCGGGTGGCCGCGGCGGCGGGGTTCGACGAGCTGCTCACCCGCCACGAGCTCGTGTGGCACCAGCTGTGGCGGCGGTTCCGCGTGGAGCTCGACGACCTCGCCGCCCCCGAGCGCCGCACCACCGACGAGGTGCTGCGCACCGTGCGGCTGAGCGTGTTCCACGTGCTGCAGTCGGTCTCGCCGCACAACGTCGACCTCGACGCGGGCATCCCGGCCCGCGGCCTGCACGGCGAGGCCTACCGGGGGCACGTGTTCTGGGACGAGCTGTTCGTCCTCCCGCTCCTGACCCTGCGGCTGCCCGGCCTGGCCCGTGCGCTGCTGCGCTACCGCACCCGCCGGCTCGACGCCGCGCGGCGGGCCGCCCGGGAGGCCGGGTACACCGGCGCCATGTACCCGTGGCAGTCGGGCAGCGACGGCCGCGAGGAGACCCAGCGGGTGCACCTCAACCCGCGGTCGGGGCGCTGGCTGCCCGACACCAGCCACCTGCAGCGCCACGTCGGCCTCGCCGTCGCCTACAACATCTGGCAGTACTACCAGGCGACCGGCGACGTGGAGTTCCTCGCCGACCACGGCGCCGAGACCCTGCTGGAGATCGCCCGGTTCTTCGCGAGCGCGACCACCTACGACGCGTCGCGGGACCGGTTCCGCATCCGCGGGGTCATGGGGCCCGACGAGTACAGCACCCGCTACCCGGGTGCGGCCGAGCCGGGCATCGACGACAACGCCTACACCAACGTGATGGTGGTGTGGCTGCTGCTGCGCGCCCAGGAGGTGCTGGACGTGCTGCCGCCCACCCGGCGGACGGAGCTGGTGGAGGGCCTCGGGCTGCGCTCGGAGGAGCTGCTGCACTGGCGCGACATCAGCAGGCGCATGTACGTGCCGATCGCGTCGGACGGGATCATCAGCCAGTTCGAGGGCTACCGGGACCTGCCCGAACTCGACTGGGAGGGCTACCGCCGCCGCTACGGCGACATCCAGCGCCTCGACCGCATCCTCGAGGCCGAGGGCCGCTCCGTCGACGACTACCAGGCGTCCAAGCAGGCCGACGTGCTGATGCTGTTCTACCTGCTGTCGGCCGACGAGCTGCGCCAGCTGCTCGGCCGGCTCGGCTACGCGCTCCCGGCCGAGGCGATCCCGCGCACCATCGAGTACTACCTCGCGCGCACCTCCCACGGCTCCACGCTGAGCGCCCTCGTGCACGCCTGGGTCCTCGCCCGCGCCAACCGGGCGCAGGCGCTCGAGCACTTCGAGCGCGCCGTCGTGAGCGACCTCGCCGACATCCAGGGCGGGACCACCGCCGAGGGGATCCACCTCGGCGCGATGGCCGGCTCGGTGGACCTGCTCCAGCGCTGCTTCGCCGGCCTGGAGACCCGCCACGACGCGCTGTGGTTCAACCCGCACTGGCCGCTCGCCCTCGGGCGGCTCGAGTTCGCCGTCGAGTACCGCGGGCAGCCGATCACGGTGAGCGTCGTCGGCCGCGAGGTGACCGTGTCCGCCGGGCCCCGCCCGGGCGGCGGCCCGGTGCGGGTCGGGTGCGGCGACGAGGTGCGCGACCTGCACCCCGGCGAAACGGTCCGCTTCCTGGCCGTCGGCGTGCCGCTGGAGGGGGTCCCGGCGTCGTGACCGGCATCGACACGACGCCGTCCTCGCGCAGGAGCCGGGCCGTGGGCCACGCGTTCGCCGTCGCCGGGGATGCCGCCCTGCTGGTCGCGGTGAACGTCTGGCCGGGCTGGGCCGCCCTGCCTTTCCTCACCCAGGACTTCGTGCGCGTGCTCACCCTGGTGAACCTCGCGGTCGCGGTCGGGGTCGCGGTGAACTTCGTCTGCCTGGTCGTCGACCGGCCGCTGCTGCGGGCGGTCGGGGAGGTCGTGACGACGGCGCTCGGGCTCGCGGCGATGGTCCGCCTCGTCCGGGTGTTCCCGTTCGCGTTCCCGGCGTCCGGGGTCGACTGGGCGCTCGTCGTCCGCGCGGTCCTGGTCCTGGGGATCGTCGGATCGACGCTCGCCCTGCTCGTCGCGGTCGCCTCCGCGATCCGGCTCGCGATCCGGCTGATGGCGGGCCGGGCCCGGTAGGCCCCGGCCCGGCCGGTGGACCCGCCCGTCCCGGGCCGCACGCCCCTGCACGGTGCCCCGGATGCGTGCCACCTTCGAGGTATGGGTGGGGGTACGACACGCGATCGGCCGCGCGTGCAGGCCGGCACAAGCGGAGGTGGCCCGATGAAGGCGACGGTCTCGTTCGGCCGGATCGGCGGCATCCCGGTCGGCGCCCACTGGTCCGCGCTCGTCATCGTGCTGCTGCTCGGGGAGCTGCTGGCGCTGAACGTCCTGCCCGACATGGCGCCCGGCCACAGCCCGTTCACCTACCTGCTCGTCGGTGCCGCCGGCGCCGCGGTGTTCGTGCTGTCGCTGCTCGCGCACGAGGTGGCGCACGCGATGGTCGCGCGCCACGCGGGGCTCGGCGTCCGCTCCATCACCCTCTGGCTGCTCGGGGGTGTCTCGGAGCTCGTGGACCAGCCGCAACGCCCGGGGACCGAGATCCGGATCGCGCTGGTCGGGCCCGCGGTCAGCCTCGGTCTCGCCGGGGTGTTCGGCGTCGGGAGCTGGGCGGCGACCGCGACCGGCGCGCCGGCGCTCGCGTCGGCCGTGCTGCTGTGGCTCGCGACCGTGAACCTGATGCTGGGGATCTTCAACCTGCTGCCGGGCACCCCGCTGGACGGGGGCCGCGTCGTGCACGGGCTGGTGTGGCGGTTCACCGGGAGCCGGGAGCGGGCGACCCGCGCCGCGGGCGGCGCGGGCCAGTTCCTGGGCGCGCTCGTGGCCGGGCTCGGCGTCCTGCTGCTGCTCAACGGCCGGCTCGACGGGTTGTGGCTGGTGCTCGTCGGGTGGTTCCTCACCGGCGCCGCCGCGGGCGAGCGGGTGCAGGGGATCACCGCCGAGCGGCTGGCCGGCCTCACCGCCGGGGACGTGATGCGGCGGGAGCCGTACTTCGCGCCGGGGTGGTGGACGGTCGCGGCGCTCGTCGACCACCTGCTCGGGCCCGGGGCGCCGCCGGTCGAGGCGTTCCCCGTCATCGACTTCCACGGCAGGCCGACCGGCTGGATCACCCTCACCGACCTGGCCCGCGTGCCCCTGGACGCCCGCCCGTCGAAGGCGGTGCGGGACGTGGCCCGGCCGCTGCGGCCGAACGGCGTCGTCGGCGTCGACGAACCGGCCCTGGAGGTCCTGCGCAGGCCGATCGACCCGGCCGGGCTCGTGGTCACCGGGCCCGACGGGCGCGCGGTCGGCGTGATCGGGCTCGACGACGTGCGCCGCGTCGTCGAGCTCCAGGCCCTGCGGGCCGGCGTGGCGCCGACCCGGTGATCGGGAGCCGGAGGTCCCGCCGGTACGGGGCCCTCCGGCCGCTGCCGTCGCCGACGGGGCCCGGAACGCTGACCGGGTCGACACCGGCGAACGGAGGAGAAATGATCACCACGACGCGGGAGGCCCGCCCCTCCGATCCCGTGCGCCTCGTCATGACGCGCGTGGTGGCGACCGTGCCGGCCTGGCGGTCGCTGCGGGACGTGGCGAGGGAGCTCGCGGCGGACGAGGTCAGCACCGTCCTCGTCGCCGAGGGCGGCCGCACGGTCGGCCTGATCTCCGAGCGCGACGTCGTCCGGGCCGTCGCGGCGGGCTGGTCGCTCGACGACGCCCAGACGGTGGACGTGATGACGGCCGAGCTGGTGTGGGCCGACCCCGACGACACCATCTCCGACACCGCGTCGCTCATGCTCGACGCCGGGATCCGGCACGTCCCCGTCGGTGACAGCGGGCAGGCGGTCGGGGTCGTCTCGGCCCGGGACGTGCTCGACGTGCTCCTGACCAGCGAGCGGACCCGCTCCGCGGACGGGGGCGCCGAGGGCGGGGCGCCGGTGGTGCACTTCGAGATCGGCACCCCGGACGCCGACCGGAGCAGGCGGTTCTACTCCGAGCTGTTCGGGTGGGCCGTCGAGGTCGACGACCGGACCGGCTACGGCGTGGTGCGGGCGGGCTCCGGCTCCGGCATCGGCGGCGGGATCGCCCCCGCGCCGCCGGACACCCCGCCCTGGGTCGGGTTCTACGTCGCGGTGCGCGACCTCGACGCGACCCTCGGCCGCGCGGCCGAGCTCGGCGGGCGGACGGTGAAGGAGCCGACGGGGATCGGCACCGGCATGGCCGTCGCGACGTTCGCCGACCCCGACGGGAACGTCATCGGCCTGTTCGCCGAGTCGTGACCGGCCGGACCCGCCGGCGGGGCCACGATCGAGCGCCGACGGCGCTCGGCGTCGGTTCGCCGCTCGCCACCGACCTCTACGAGGTGACGATGGCGCTCGCCTACCTCCGGGAGGGCCTGACCGCGCCCGCGACGTTCAGCCTCATCACCCGGGAGTCGCGCGCCGAGCGGGGGTTCCTCGTCGCGGCCGGGCTCGCCGACGTGCTCGACCACCTGGAGCGGTTCCGCGTCGACGAGGCCGACCTGGATGCGTTCGCCGAGGTCCTCGGGGTCCCGGTGGCCGAGCTGCGCCCGCTCGCGGGGCTGCGGTTCACCGGCGACGTCCGCGCCGTCCCCGAGGGGCGCGTGGTGCTCCCCGGGGAACCGCTGCTGGAGCTGACCGCGCCCCTGCCGCAGGCCCAGCTGCTCGAGACGTGGGTGCTCAACCAGATCAGCCACCAGACGGCGCTCGCGTCGAAGGCGGCGCGCTGCGTCGTCGCCGCCCGTGGCAAGCCCGTGGTGGACTTCGCGCTCCGCCGCACGCACGGGGTCGAGGCCGGGCTGCACGCCGCGCGGGCGGGCGCGATCGTCGGGTTCGCCGCGACCAGCGACGTCGCCGCGGCGCGGGTGTACGGCATGCGGGCGAGCGGCACCATGGCGCACTCCTTCGTCGAGGTGTTCGACGACGAGCGGGCCGCCTTCGCGGCGTTCGCGGACGCGGCCGTCGGCCCGGTCACGCTGCTCGTCGACACCTACGACACCGAGGAGGGGGTGCGCCGCGCGGCCGAGGTGCTGCGCGGCGTGCCGCCCGATCGGGAGATCGGGGTCCGGCTCGACAGCGGCGACCTGGCCGCGCTGGCGCAGCGGGCCCGCGCGATCCTGGACGCGGCCGGCCTCGCGCGGGCGCGGATCGTGGCCAGCGGCGGGCTCGACGAGCACGGGATCGAGGAGCTGCACGAACGGGGCGCCCCGGTGGACGTGCTCGCGGTCGGCACCAAGGTCGGGACCTCGGCGGACGCCCCCTACCTGGACGCGGCCTACAAGCTCGTCGAGTACGCCGGGCGGCCGGTGATGAAGCTGTCGGAGGGCAAGGCCACGCTGCCGGGGGCGAAGCAGGTGTTCCGCGGGCCGGGCTGCGCGGACGTGCTCGGGCTGGCGGACGAGGCCTGCCCCGCCGGGAGCGAGCCGCTGCTGGAGCCGGTGGTGCGGGCGGGCCGCCGGATCGGGCCGCGGCCGTCCCCGGCCGAGGCGGTGGCCGCGGCGCGGGAGCGGTTCGAGGCCGATCTCGCCGCCCTGCCCCCGGCGGCCCGGGCCCTGCGCGGCCCGCTGCGGTTGCGGCCCCGCACGTCCGCGCGGTTGCAGGCGCTGACGCAGCGCACCCGGGAGCGGCTCGCGCACCGGGTCGGGGCGAGCCGGTAGCGGCGCTCAGCGGGTGGGCCCGGTGGCCGGGGGAACCGGGTGGGGCTCGATCCGCGCGTCGGGGCCGGGGAACACCACCGACACGTGGTCGTCGTCCACCCAGCGCACCCGGTAGGGCGGCGTGCCGTCGGCGTGCACGAGCTCGACGATCTGGCCCTGCCGACGGCGGTCGCCGAGGGTGCGGCCCTCGATCACGATCCAGTCACCCACCTGAGCCTTCATGACCTGCTCCCTTCGACGCGACGGGCTGCGTGCGGCGGTTGCGCGGGCGGCACCACCAGGACCGGGCACCCGGTCGCGCGCAGCAGCGCGGCCACCGGGGACCCCCAGCGGGAACCGAGCGGCGGTGCGCCCCGGACACGTTCGGCGGGCCGCGGGCGACCGACCACGACCGTGCGGGCGCGCTGCGACAGCGCGGCCAGCAGCTCGCCGGCGGCCGGGTCGTCCACCGCCTCGACGCGCACTTCGACCCCGGGGTGCGCGGCCCGCCACGGCGCGAGCCTCGCCGCCAGTTCGCGGCGGGCCCGCTCCGCGCAGCGGTCCCACCGGGCGATCCGGTCCGCGCGCGGTCGGCCGAGGTCGATGCCGGGTTCGGACCAGGCGCGCACCGCGAGCAACGGGGCGCGGTGCCCCGCGGCCTCGGCGAATGCGAGCGCGATGGCGTCATCGCCCGTCCACGGCGCCACCGCGAGCACGACCGGGCCGCGTTCGTCGTCCGGCACCCGGTCGGGCACGACCACCACGGGGCAGGACGAGCCGGCGACGACCGCCTCGACGTCGGGCAGCGTCGCCGGGACGACCAGGGCGCCCGCACCGGCTGACCGGTCGGCCGCGCACGCGGCGGCGAACCCGGCCCGGCGCCCGGCCGGCGCCCCGGCCTGCGGTGGTTCGGCGGTCACGACGTGGAGGGCGGTCCTGGCCCGTCGCGCGGCGGCGGCCGCCCACCGGACGGCCCGGTCGCCCGCGGCCGACCGGTCGGTGCAGACCACGACGGGGCCGCGGGGGCGGGCGCCCGGCACGCCGTTCCCCGGGACGCCGACGGCGGCCGGGCCGTGGGCGGCGGTCACGGCGAGCCCGCGGTCGGCGGCGCGGCCCGCCCCGATGCGCCGCCGCAGCCGTCCGTGCGGTCGATTCCCGACACCGTGTAGACGACCCCGTCGATGCGGTGCACGAGCCGCTCGCCGATCGTCGTGGTGCTGCGCTGCGCGACGGCGCCGGACACGGTGACGCCGGCGTCGGTGACGGTGACGTCCACCTCGGCCGGGTCGGCCCACAGCACGTACCGGAAGGCCTCGCCGAGGACGGCGTCGTGGATGTCGTCGCCGGGACGGACGAAGGCGCGGACGAGGTCGGCGCGGCTGACCACGCCGACGAGCGCCCCACCGTCGACCACCGGGAGGTGCTCGACGCCGTGCTCGATCATGCGCCGGGCCGCCTGCGCCAGGGTCGTGCCCGGGGTGACCGCCCCCGCCGACGCGGTCATCACGTCGCGGACCGTGCCGGCGGTGCGACGGTGCGGCCGCGGCCACCAGCGCCGGCGCCCCGGGCGGCGCTGCGCCCGTCCGGGGCGCAGGTCCCGCCGCGAGACCATCCCGATGACCCGGTCCTGCGGGTCGAGCACCGGCAGCGCACCCACGCGGTTCCCGTCCAGCGCGCGGGCCAGCTCGTCGACCGGCGTCGCGGGACGGGCCGTCGGCACGTCGCGGGCCATGACGTTCGCGACGGTGGGCGTCGTCATCCTCTCCACCCTTCGGCCGGCGCGGGCACGGGTCAGGAGGTCGCCGGCGCGGCGTGCTGCATCGCCGGCTCCTCGGCCTTCTTCGGCCGGGTCGCGTGCACGATCGTGACCGGGCACGGGGCGTGCAGCGCGCAGGCGAGGCTCACCGAGCCGAGCAGCAGGCTCCCGACCGCGCCGTGGCCGCGGCTGCCCACCACCAGCAGGTCGGCGTCCTCGGCGGCCTCGAGCAGCGCCGTCTTCGCGCTGCCCGGGGCGACGTGCACCGTCACCCGCGGCATCGGTGAGATCTCGTCGGCGAGCTCGCCGGTGACCTCCTGCACCACCGACTCGACGGCGCGCCGGACCTCCGCCTCCACCTGCTCCAGCGGGATCAGGGGGACCTGGTAGGGGGAGAGCCAGTAGTACGTCGGCGCCTCGAACGCGGAGACCACCTCGACGGCGGCCCCGCGGCGGGAGGCGTCCTCCAGGGCGTGGGCCAGCGCGGCCCGGCTGCCGTCCGAGCCGTCGACGCCCACGACGACCCGCTTGCGTCCCTGCTTCATCTCCTCGACCTCCACTCGCTGCCGGGGTCGAGGGTGCCGCGCAGGGGTGGCGCGGGCTGCGGTCGCACGGCCCGCGCCGGCCGGGTGAAAGTCCCTGTTCCCGCGGGGCGACCGGCCCGGTCCGCCGGGCGTGATGGCGACGTGCCTGGTCGACGCACGAGCCGCGTCCGTGAGCGGATCCCCGGCACCGATGCGACGATCTTCGTTCCGTGCGGAGGCGCCGTCCCTGTGGGTGACCTTCGACGCTTCCGGTCGGTTCGCCGCAATCGACGGCCAGGACCGCACCACCCAGGTGGTCGATCTCGTCACCGGAGACCCGGTCGGGCCACCCATCGCGGCTGCGGACGCGGGACCCGAACTCGGGTTCCTCCGAGACGGGCACCTGGTGAGCTTTGCCAGGCACGACCCGTCCACGGGTTTCCGGGTGATCGTGCACGATCCGGTCCGAGGGCAGCGGGTCGGCTCCACGATGCCGCCGGGCATGGAGATGGACGACCAGCTGACGAGCGACGAGCGCCTGAACATCACCTCCGGCAACGAGGGGCGTCGCCCGTTCACCTTCCCGCTGGAGGCAGAGGGGTGGGTCGACCGGCTCTGCCGGCTCACCGACCGCCCGTTCACCCCCACCGAGCGCGCCCTGCTCCCGCCGGGGGTCGACCTCGACCGGCCGTGCGAGGGGTGAGCCGGGCGCGATCACCCCAACCGTTCGACCCGCGATCGGGTCGTCCCCCCCGACAGGGAGGAGCGGACGGTGGATTTCGGTGGGTTCCTCGGCCGGTTGGCCTTCGCCGTCGGCATACCGGCGGTGGCTGGGGGGCTGGTGGTCGCCGGGCGTCGCCTCGCCGCGGACGGACCCGACTTCTTCGCCGCCACCGCACGGGGCGGGAGCCTGTGCACGGTGCTCGTGGTCGGCGGGTTCGCCCTCGCGGCCTCCTCGCAGCTGCGGTACCGGAACGTCCTCGTGTTCTTCGGAGCCTTCTTCGTGTTCATGACCGGGCTGCAATTCATCGGTGCCGCAACCGACGCCGAGGTCCTCGCACGGCGTGGCGAGCCGACCTCGTGCACCGTGCTCGCCGTCCACCCGGTCACGGTGTCCTCGGGGGAGAATCACCGCGTCCGGCACGTCACCGACGTCGAGTGCACCGACCGCGCGATCAGATCCATGACCACGGACGACCGGCTCGGCGTTGAGGGCGAGCGGATCGACGTCGTCCACGACCCGCGGGGCCGGGTGGACCCGCGGCTCGCAGACGACGTCACCCACAGCTCGACGACGTGGCGGCAGGGCTGGCTCCTCGTCGCCGCCGGTGCCGGACTGCGGCTGCTCTACGAGTTCGACGTCCCGTTCTTCGGCTGCATGGACGAGTGAGCGGACCCGGTTCCTCAGGCGTCCGCGAGATCCACGTGACGCAGGTCCTTGCTCAGGTACGAGCCGACGACGAGCCCGCCCGCGACGAGCACGGCCGCGGTGCTCTCCCGCCCGGCGATCGCGACGCCGAGCGGCACCGGAGCGACGACGCCGTTGAGCGCGCCGATCACCAGGAAGACCCGCCTGCGGCCGTGCCGCTGCCCGGCCGCGCCGATGAGCGGGAACATCCCGATCCCGATCACCGCCGCGGTGAGGATGGCCGCGTTGACGGCGGCGGGTGAGTGCCGAGCCCCTTGAGGTGCCCGGCGAACACGCCGACGGTGGCGTCGAGCGTGAGCCACGCCCCGGTGCCGACCAGGAACGCCAACCCGAGCGACCGCGCGTTGCGCCCGCGCAGCAGCGTCCGCAGCGGCCGGTCCGCCTTCGGCATCCTCGTCCACAGCTCGGACTCGGGGACCGAGCGCAGGTAGTAGAGGAAGATCGCCGCAGAGAGCACGAAGCCGATCGCGAACGGGATGCGCCACCCCCACTGCGCGTACGCCGACCCGGGCCCGTCCGGCGGGAGCAGCTGCAGCAGCACGATCGTGATCACCGTGATCACGACGAGCCCGGCAGCGAGCAGACGCAACGCCGCGAGCGCGGTGCGTGGGCGTGGGCGTGACCGGCGCCGGCACCCGAGCTCGGCCGCGCTGGGCAGGAGCTCTGCCGTCACGCCGTGCGGCCGAGGAACTCGGCGATCACCGCGGCGATCGCGGCGGGGTGCGTGATCGGCACCATGTGGGCGCCCGCG